>NZ_RZNF01000002.1:0-600000 GCF_003992725.1 Rhodomicrobium lacus
GGGGGGGGGGGGGGGGCGTCATGCCACCGGATCGGTTTGCTTCGGGTTCATCCCAGCTTCTCTGACCGCTCTTTCCAGCCTCACCGCAAGAAACTGCAATCTGACGATGACCTCGATGAGATCGCTGGCGATCTGGCGGACTTCACTCTCCATCGCGCAACTCCGTGTTCATTAAACTCGTATGATTTTTTTGTACACGATGAACCTATGGAGCACAATCGAATACAGCGTGCTCATGGACGAGAAGAAAACCGAAACCCTGACCATCCGCCTGACGCCCTCGCAAAAGGCGCTGCTCGTGCGACTTGCCAAGGCTGACAAGAGACCTCCGGCGCAGCTCGCGGGGATCGTCATCGAGGAATGGCTCGAAGCGAAGACAGGGGCAGGGGACAAGGTCGTTCGTTAGACCGTGTCTAATGTCTGAGGCTCATGGAAAAACCGGCAATGTCCCGGCGCAGTCTTCCGAGCCGCATGCGGGCTTTCGGACAGGATTGGGACGCCGGGTGACGGGGCGGCGGCGCGCCTCCTTCCCCTGGCAGGGATTTCGAGCCACCGCAGGCGAGTATTGCGATCATCGGACGGTCCTTCGGGAGGCCGGGGTCGGGTTTGTCGACAATGCAGGGTTGCGGCTGGAGCGATGAGGGCTGTTGCTGCCATTGCGGGAAGATCGCTTGAAGCACGCGCAGCGGGCAAAGATCGTGCTTCATTCTGCTGAGCGCCGTTCCGTTTTCGACGTCGCCCGCTTAAGCGGCGTCAGCCGGCCAGCCGTATGGCGTTGGCAGCGGCGCTACGCCGAAAAAGGGGTGGACGGGCTGTTGCGCGACCAGACCCGCAAGCCAGGCAAGCCGCCTTTGTCAGCGAAGAGCGTCGCGAAAGTGCTGGCGCTGCCGTGTTCCGAGCGCCCCGGAAACGCCACGCATTGGACCGGACGCGCTGTCGCCAAGGCGGCGGGCGTTGCTTGCGCACGGTGCAGCGCATCTGGGGAGCCCACCGCCTTCAGCCGCACCGCTTGCGCACGTTCAAGAAGTCGAACGATCCCGCCTTCGCCGAAAAAGTCGAGGATGTGGTGGGCCTCTACATGAGCCCGCCCTGCCATGCCGTGGTCCTGTCCATCGACGAGAAGAGCCAGATCCAAGCGCTCGACCGCACTCAACCGGGCCTGCCGTTGAAGCCCGGCAAATGCGCGACCATGACCCACGATTACAAGCGCAACGGAACCACCACGCTTTTCGCCGCACTCAACGTGCTGGATGGAACCGTGCTCGGCCGCTGCATGAAGCGCCACCGCCATCAGGAGTTCATCAAATTCCTCAACGCCGTGGAGCGCAAGGTCCCGGCCGGCAAGATCATCCACGTCATTCTCGACAACTACGGAACCCACAAGCATCCCAAGGTGGACGCCTGGCTGGCGGATCATCCGAGGTGGGTTTTTCACTTCACTCCGACCTCGGCGTCCTGGCTGAACGCGGTCGAAAACTTCTTCTCCGCCATTACCCGGCGGCGCATCCGTCGTGGCGTCTTCAAATCCGTCGCCGACCTCGAAGACGCCATCAAGCGCTACATCGCCGATCACAACCGGAAGGCAAAACCCTTCGTCTGGACCAAAACCGCCGATGAAATCTTCGACAAGCTCAACCGCCTCAATCTGTACCTTCTGAATGAGTCAGTGCACTAGCGGCGCTGCTCAAGCGAGCTATACGGTTTGCGTATCCTTCAATCGGATAAAGTGCGCGGCTTATAGTAAATCGATCGCTACCGAACAAATCCAAGCGCACCCAGCACTGTGCCGAATTTCGCTTCGATTTCCGCGGCCTCATCAAGCGGCCGGGATCCCGCAACAATACCTGCGCCGGCGAACAGTTTCACCGATTGCCGAGCAACGTTGGCGCAGCGAAGTGCAACGGCCCATTCGCCATCGCCGGATGCGTCCATCCATCCGACAAATCCCGCATAAAGCTCGCGATCAAAAGTCTCTATGCTGCTTATCGCGCTCATAGCAGATTCAGTCGGATAACCGCAAACCGCAGGGGTCGGATGCAGCGCAAACGCTAGATCGACAGACGAGCATCGCGGATCGGACAGATATCCCGTTATCGTTGTCGAAAGATGCCACACTGTCGGGGTTTTGATCAAAGAAGGGGTATCCGGCACGTCCAGCGTCTCGCAGAACGGCGCCAGCGCATCCCTGACCGCCGATATGACGAGGGCATGCTCGTGTCTGTTTTTGGCGGAGTGCAAGAGCGCTTTCGCACTGGCCTCGTCCTCCTCCGGCGTCTTCCCCCGCTTGATCGAGCCTGCCAGCGGATTGGTAGTGATGGTCATGCCTTTCTTGCGAAGGAGAAGCTCGGGACTGGCACCGACGAAGACGTATGGGTGGCTCTCGATCCCAGCAGGAACGGCAAAAGTGTAGCCCGAAGGATTGATTCTGAGAAGGTTCGCAATCAATGAGGATAGACTGAGTTCTTCGGCAAGCGCTATGTCGAGTGCTCGGGCGAGAACAACCTTGGAGAGAGAGGGGCCAAATAGCTCCAAGGCTCGCGCGACGTCTTCCGCGAATGCCTTTTTGTGAGGCGACATATCGACGGCGATTGGCCGATAAGCCGCTATTTCGTCGCCTTTTGGGCGCAGATCGACGAAATCGCGCAATAAATATAGCTTAGCCGATGAGTGGCGCGAAAACGGAACGGCTCCAGCTACTATCTGATGGGCGTCTCTGGTATCAGCAAGAGCCCTCGCAATTGCCGACTTGAGCGTTGGTTGATCCGAAGCGCCTGAGGTCAGCACTGAGCCGCGTATCGGTCCACTGATCGTTTTCCAGCTGGACGAATAGAATAGCGCATTTGCGTCAAATCGTCGCGCATATGGCAATTCGTCTTCGAAAAAATACTCGTACTTCATGGCACACCCGCGTTTTGACGATTTCTCTTCAGCTAAAAATTGCACGATGCTTATGATGTCATCGTTGACGACACGATATAAATGGACATCGCAATTGCCATAATGCTGATAATTATCACCGTTTCTGCGGTGAACACTCCAAGATGGAGAGAGGCGTTTCGGTTTTTGTGAAGGACGCTGTATCAAAACCGCTCATGCTGAGCATCTTTGAAAGATCATCGAAGGTACGCTCCCGCCCTCCAAGCTGGACCATCATGAAAACGTCTTGAGAAGATCGACGTTGCGTTGAAGCAGTGTCATCGAGCATTATATCCACGATGACGAGACGTTCGCCGCCCCGCATTACAGCTCTCGTGTTATCGAGTATCCGTTTGACGGCCTGATCGTTGAAGTCGTGAAAAACCCTGCTAAAAATATAGATGTCGCCTGCTGGAGGAATCGCCTCGAAGAAGGAGCCGCGCTCAATGCTGGCTCGTCCCTCACACCGCAGTTTTTCGAAAGCGGAACTGAGGGTACTACCCTTGCGAGGAAGGTCGAACAGCACCCCTTTCGCCGTAGGGTTCCGCTCAAGAATCTGAGCAAGCAGAGACCCATCTCCGCCGCCGACATCAACTATGGTTACTCCTTCCTGAAACTCCAGATGAGAAATGACAACGGCGCCCATAGCCATCGACGCGCCCCGCATCTGCTCATCGAAGCGCACTTGCGCCTCGAAAT
This sequence comes from Rhodomicrobium lacus, assembly GCF_003992725.1. Taxonomy (NCBI): domain Bacteria; kingdom Pseudomonadati; phylum Pseudomonadota; class Alphaproteobacteria; order Hyphomicrobiales; family Hyphomicrobiaceae; genus Rhodomicrobium; species Rhodomicrobium lacus. Next base: position 3,616 of record NZ_RZNF01000002.1, read on the forward strand.
CGTTGGCAAGGTATTGGAAGTGCGGGAGCCCATGCGCGAGTTCGAAGGCTGTATCGCCCCTTCGCATCTGATCATTTATGTACTCCCATGAGCGCCAATACAGTGGATGAAGCTCACAGGAAATCCATTGACAGAGACTGTTATCATGCCCAGGAACAAGGAATTTCGAAGTCGACGTCTTCGTATACTTGCCAGCATCATCCTTGCCGATGATTTCGACGCTAGCAAGGTGATCTAAAATCCTTCCGATGAGATCCTCGTGTACACCTGCGCGCTGCGCAATTTCGTCCACGCTCATCGCGCCGTGTTCGAGCATCGCAGGGATACCAAACTCGACCGCGACACGTATACACTGAGACGTGCGATAGCCGATGATCTGTTGTATCAGCTTTATCGGCGGTGTTTCGGTCCCGGAAACCTTTATTGGCTGCTTCTCCATTTGCATGGACTACCCTTTCCTCCGTTGCTTTCGCTGGATTTCATCAGAAGTGTTACCTTTTATCTTTCTAGCAGGATGCGGGTCAGCAGAAGTCTTTCTCGCTGGAGAAATTGCGCGGCAAATTCCGTACCCGCGCGCCAATGGGATCCAAGGTCTCTCGTGACGCGCAACATGGCGTCTCCGCTCCGACCCCAGTTCACAAGTTCGCACGCATCGAAGCCGAAATCGGCCTGAGCATCGGCAGGAAGCGACTTGAACAGGCTTTCCTTCAGGGAGAAGGCGAGTGAAATCGTGAAGACAGCAATCTGCGTCTCCAACCGCCTCCGCTCGCTTTCGCTCAAGACAAGCCAAGAGATGTCTCGTGCCTCGGACGCCGTCAGGACTTTCTCGATATCGACGCCTGCTCCAACATACCGGTGCGACCTGCCGACCAGCGCGACAGCGCAATTCTGACTATGTGATATCGCTCCCACGAGACCTTCGGGCCAGTTCGGAACAGGGAACCCCCCGATAATTCCGCAGCCATCGCCGCCCATAAGCAGCCTCACCGCCTGGCCGGCGCAGCGCCGCCCCGCGATGAACTCCACTCGCCTGCTTGGTCTCGCCCGAGCGATTTGTTGGGGTATGCCCATATCTCCATCTGCTTGAAATAACTCTTCAACAGAGTTCCATCGGAATTTGGTGAAAAGGCATCTGCACTCAGCCTCGTCGTCGTCCCATGGATGGATTTTCTCGAAGAGACTAGAATATTGGGATGTTTCATGTTCTCGATACATGACGTCACTTGCTACGTGTTCCAGCTCATAATCCTGACAATTTCCGCAAGTGGCTACGCACCGAGCGTTGCCCCGCCATCGACGACGATGTCTTGAAGGGTCACGTGGCCTGCATCATTCGACGCCAGAAAAAGAGTGACATCGGCGATATCATCGGGAGTTGCGATCTTTCCGAGGGGAATGCCTAGCTTGAACTGGTCGGGAAAGCCGCCAAGCAACCGGTCGCGGTCCGCGCCGCTCGTCAGCATCCCGCTCAACATCGGCGTATCGGTCGAGCCGGGGGAAACGACATTACAACGCACGCCGTAGGGCGCGACCTCAAGCCCGACGCAATGGCTCAAGCTCGTCAGAGCGGCTTTCGAGGCGCAGTAAGAGGCCATGTGTGTGCGGGCTACATGCGCCGCGTTGGAGGCGATGTTTACGATAGCGCCGCCCCGTTGTTTCTTGAACACCGGTATCCACTCCCTGAAAAGGTAGAATGGGCCAGCTACATTCACGTCAAAGCACCGTTTCCAGGCTTCGGTGGCGAGACTTTCCACAGGTCCCATTTCGAGCACACCCGCTGCGTTAACGAGAACGTCGAGCCGCTCGGCGTCGTACTTGAGCCGGTTGCTTATCGCGCCGACCTGATCAGGGTCGCTGATGTCGACCAGATGAAGCGTGAAGTTGAGTGCGCGCGCGCTCGCTGCGATGTCGAGGCCGATGACGTTTGCCCCTTCTTCCGCGAAACGCTCGGCCACCTGGTGTCCTATACCGCGTGCGGCGCCCGTTACGAGGACGCGTTTGCCGCGAAAACGGCGAAGCGACATGGCGCTACTCCCTCTCATCAAGCCGCCATGCACTTCCTATCGATCAACTCCCACCACGCGTTTAGCGTCGGGGCTCGCGCCAAGTCTTCAAAACTGACAAGAACGCCACGCGCTTTCAGTTCACTCGCAAGCCTCATGACCTGTAGGGAATCGATCCCGTAAAAGAGCAGGTTCTCGTTCGGATCGAGGTCCGTCGCATCCTCGAGGAGCCCGCGCACGCGAGCCTCAAGCCAATCCCGCGTGACGGTGCTCGCCGCCGACGTTTCGATCAACGCTTCGGTCGCAATTACCGATCCACAGCGCCTTGCGACGTAGTCCAGAGCCATCCGATGCTCTGCCTCCGAAAAGTCGGCGACAGCATCTCCAATAATGAACGGCTGAATGTCGCTCATGAAGGCATCGACTGCGGTCACCATACAGCCGATATGAGCATAGACGCCGCCTATCAGAAGTTGATCGCGTCCAGCACTCTTCATTTGTTCAAGAAGGCTTGTCCGCCGGAAAGCGCTATAGCGCCATTTGGTGAGCACGATGTCTTCTTCATTCGGGGCGAGATCTGGAACGATCTGCTGTAGATCGGGATCGGCCTCAGTAAGGCCGGCACCCCACATGTGGTTCAAAAGACCACGATCAACGGTGGACTGTGTGTGCGGTTGCGCGGTGTAAATCACAGGAACACCGTTTTCCTTGGCCCAGCGGCGCAGCGACGCCAGATTTTTGATCAGTTTATTTTTTAGGATGCTTTCATCCTCGTAAAATCCGAGAAAATAGCGCTGCATATCGTGGATCAGAAAGGCCGCCCGCTTCGGATCAGGCCGCCAATTCGTCTTGTTCATTGGAAACGAAGGTGGAAGCGGCATGGGATAATCAGCCAATCGAGGAATAGCCATGAGAGTAGACCTGTTCAGTTGGAGGCGGCGTTACCCGCGGAACCACGCTCTTCGCCCAACCGCCTTTTGTCGATTTTCCCGACAGCGGTCAGCGGCATTGCATCGATGAACGCAATGCGATCCGGCAGCTTGTATTCAGCAGTTCCAAGCGAAGCCAGGTAACGCCTGAGCGACGAAGATTTGAGGCCGGGATTTCGCGTTACGATAAAGGCGCAGCTCCGCTCACCCATCGATGGATCTTTGATGGCAATCAAGGCCGCGTGAGCTACGTCCGGGTGCGTCAGAAGCAGGTTCTCGACTTCCTCGGCGGCGATCTTTTCCGCGCCCCGGTTGATCTGATCCTTCATTCGCCCAACCACGCGCAGATCACCCTCATCAGTGATCCGCACCAGATCGCCGGTCTTGTAGAAGCCTTCATCGTCGAAGGCGTGAGCATTGTGCTCGGGGCTCCGATAATAGCCCCGGAAGGTATAGGGGCCACGGGTCGCCAACATGCCGACCTCGCCTTTAGCGACGGGGCACCCTTCTTCGTCGATGATCTTGATCTCGTCGTAAGGGCTCATTGGCCGTCCCTGGGTCGTGAAGACACGCTCGCCGGGATCGTCTAGCCGGGTGTAGTTGACGAGCCCTTCAGCCATGCCGAAGACCTGCTGCAAACGACACCCCATGGCTTCGGGTATGCGGCGTGCTATGGCTTCGGCGAAATTCGCTCCCCCGACCTGGAGCAGATCAAGAGACTTGAGCGATGCCTCTCTGCCGGGAAGTGCATGAAGCCAAAGCGATACGGCGGGAGGCACCAAAGCGACCATGTTAACGGAGTGCCTTTCGATAAGGTCGAAACAGCTCAAAGGCTCGGGGCTCGACGCCATGACGACGCAACCCCCGACGTGAAAGACGCCAAGAGCACCGGGCGAACTCATCGGATAGTTGTGTCCCGCTGGCAGAGCGCAGAGAAAGCGCGTCTTTCGCGTTAATTGACAGATTTCCGCACTTAGTCGGACGCTGTAGTCATAGTCGTTGTGGGTTCGCGGGATCAGCTTCGGTGTCGCAGTGCTCCCCCCCGACAGATTGAAGAAAGCGACCTCGTCGGGCGCCGAGGGAGCATAACAACTCGCCCCCTCGAACGGCGTATTGATCCAGTAGTCAAGGCTTGAGCTGGAATTCGTCTCTCCCAGGAACAGGGCCAATGAGAGATTCGGCGAGATCTCCTTGAGGACACCCACGAAGGCATCGTCCGAGAACAGCGGATTGGCACGGGTGCCGATCAGAAGGCGGGGCGCGATTTGTCTCGCATAGGCAGTCAATTCGAGTTTGCGATGAACGAACAACGCATTGACCGGTGCAACGCCGATCTTCAACAGCGCGAAGAAGACGATGTAGAATTCGGCGACATTCGGAAGCTGTACGAGCGCCGCATCACCGACCTTCATGCCTTGCGCAGCCAACCGCCCAGCAAGATTTGACGACAGTCGATCAAGATCGCCATAGCTGAACCGACGGTCGCCACAGATAATAGCCAGATCCTTCGTGCAGTCTTTTTCTTTATCCTCTATTATTCGGCTTAAAGGACGACCCAGCCAAAGCCCCTCCGTAACGTAGAGTTCAGCCATATCATCCGGCCAGCGACAATATTCTATATTCATAGCGAGCCACCCATACACTGACGAATTACATACCAGATCAAAAATACTATTGCAACGAAATATCGATAAAATCAAAAATGATATTTTTGTTTTTGTAATAAATATAATCCTTCCACTCTTTTAATCATTCTAAATTTGAAATATATAACTTGCGATCATTGCTTGACTCGAGTTACATTATCTTGGGTTTGCTTTCTGGAAGCATTTGAATTTGACGAGACGACTCGATTGATCGTCAGTCTGCTAATCTGACCAAGGTGCATGCGTAATGAGAGAGCTTACCGCAATGCAAGCTGCTTACTGGGCTGGCAGAGCTTCCAGTGGACCTCTTGGAGGGGTAGCGGCGCATCTTTACGCGGAATTTGACGGCAACGAACTCGTACCGGATCGCCTGCGCTGCGCACTGGACCGCCTTGGTTCAGTTCATCCTATGATTCGGCTTGCGGTTGATGCCGACGGTCGGCAAAGCATCCGCGAAGGAAGAGAGATGCCTGTCTTGGAAACGGAGGATTTAAGAGCCTTGCCGGGCACTTCGCTGCATCGGCACCTGGCAGCGAAGCGTCGCGCTTGGGCCGAGCAGGCGCTGGATCTGATCGAGGGGCAGGCGACAGCCTTCAGCCTCAGTCTTCTGCCTGGGGGGCGAGCGAGATTGCATGTCGACGTCGACATGATTGCCATTGATCCAGTCAGCTTTCGCGTCATGATGGATGATCTCGCGGCTTTATACCTGGAACCTCAGTCGAACCGCACTGGAGACACGCGCTTCTTCGACTGGCTTGACAGCATGAGCGTTGAAGTCGAACACATCAGGCAGCGCGAGCGGGACCGGCTTTGGTGGCAGGAGAAATTGGCCGCCCTCCCCCCGGCTCCTCTCCTTCCCTTACGCCCCGATGGAAGAGCACGGCGCAAGAACCGCCGCCTGGCTACACGACTCTCTTGCGCGCAACGACACGCTCTTGAAAACGCCGCGCGAGCCTTGCGGGTCACGCCGACGACCCTGCTGCTCGGGCTTTTCGCCATAGCGCTTGGGCGCGCGACGCAATGCGACCGTTTCCGGCTTAATCTGCCGATATTCTGGCGTGCTCCGGCTGTCGGTAACGAGGACCAGCTCGTCGGGGAATTTTCCAACCTGCTCATCGTGGCCATCAATCTTCACACAGTCGATACCGCAGGGGCGCTTTGCCAGGGGCTTCAGACACAGATCTTCGAACTTCTTGCTCACTCGGCCTATCCGGGCGTTAACGTCATGCGTGATCTATCCCGGAGGCGAGGAGATCTGGAGGTCTCGCCCGTGGTGTTCTCATCCGGGCTCGGCTCAACGGTGGGGGAGTTGTTTTCCGAGCGTGTCCGCCGTGTGTTCGGCAAGCTGAACTGGGTGACGTCGCAAGGTTCGCAAGTCGCCCTGGATGTTCAAGTGGCAGTCGTCGACGGGGGGCTCCTGATAAATTGGGATGTGCGCATCGACGCAGTCGCGCGCGACTGGGTCATCGATCTTTTCAGCTCCTATTCGCGATTGCTGCGAAAGGTGAGCGATCAGCCAGACCTTCTGAGCGCCAGCTTGAGCCGTCTGAACGACGAGGTTCAGCCCTCGCGTCGCTCGGACGAACATGTATCGAGATCGCCCAGCGAAACAGAAAAAATGGTGATCCATCTTATGAATAGGCTTTGCGGCGATCGGGCCGTCCCTGAGACCGATGCAGACATGGTAACGATCATGGCGGAGAACGAACTTGCCGATTTTCGTAACTTTATAAATCGTTACATCACCTCTTGCGCGCTGTCTCGGGATGACCTTCGAACACATAATACCCCTCGTCGTATCGCCGATTTGATGCGCCTGCGAACGAATGAAGTCTCCGAGATGATTGCGGGCGCTTTCCTGAAATCCGTGTGCTCCGACGCTCGGACAGGAGATGCAAAACTCCAAGACCAAGGTCGTGATCACGATGAGTGAAGAGGAAAGCGTCCTCGTGCGGCCATTGACGAAGCTGCAACAAGCTTATCTGCTTGGGCGAGAAAGACATCTGCCCCTCGGCGGTGTGGCGATGCAGGAGTTCCGGGAATATCGCGGCCGAATCGATCTCGACAGGCTTCCCGAGCGCCTCATGCAACTCGTAAGGCGCCATGAGTGTCTGCGGACGCGGATTGATAGCGTCAAGCTCGTCCAGCAGGTTCTTCCGGACGCGGCAATCAATTACGAGGAAGTCGACCTTCGGTCCTGTGCACGTTCGGAGGCGTTCGACCGGATTGATGAACTTCGCAGCGATTTCGCTCATGAGCTGTTCGACCTTGCCGCTCCTCCTTGGCGCGTAACCGCGTTTCGGCTGTCAGAGCCCGATGATGGCGATCCGTGCCGTGACTCGGGGGTTGTCTTCGTCCGCTTCGATGCGCTCATTCTCGATGGTCAGTCGATCGCAACCTTGATGATCGAATTGTTCGGCGCGGAAGCGTTCCACTTGGAGGGAACAAAATCGCCAGCTATCGCTTCGTCTTCGCCCGAAAAAGCCGCAAGGGCCAAGGATGGCAACTACTGGCGCGAAAAACTCGCCCATATTACCGATCCGGCGCAGTTGCCTTGGAAAAAGCCTCTCGAAACCATCGCTTCGTCGCGATACGACCGAGCAACCCTCATCATAGACCGCGACAGCTTCGCGAAATTGTCCTCAATCGGAGCACGCCACGTCCTTTTCAAGAACACGGTGATCATGGCCGTCATCCTTGAGGTGCTTTCAAAATGGCAAAAGGAGGGGGCTCTCTGCGTCGGCGTGCCGGTGGCACCTCCCGCATCGAGATCCTTGAGCAACGAATCCAGCTTCATCGCGATCAGTTGGGACAGACGGGATGGCTCGATACTCGACCGAACGCGGATGCTGCAAACCGACATACATGAAGGGCTGGCTCATCTCTCGTTTTCGGGCGTCGATATAGCGCGGCTTCTCGTCAATGCCCATCGCCAAAGCCCGGCGCTCCCCGTCGTCGTGACCAACGGTCTCTCCTGGCCGACCCTCCCTGCGCAAACACTCGTGCGACAGCACGCTGGGCTTACCCAAACCCCGCAAGTTGCGATGGATATACGCCTGACGCTTGATCCGGCGAAAAACCTTGTCATCGATATCGATCACACCCGCGAAGCTATTGACAGGGAAATCGTGCTCGATCTGCTCAAGGCGCTGGAGCGCGCGATCAAGGCGATTTGCTCGGCTGGCGCACTAACTTTCGAACACAGCGACGTCGTCGATCTCCAGCACTACCGGCACAACACGGCCCGGCAGGAACTCATTTGCAGTAACTACCTGCAACGCATCGCCGACAACCTCTTCAGCCTTCTCACTTCAAAGACGGCGATGGTTTGCGGCGAGCGACGTCTTTCCTATCGGGATCTCGGGCTTGATGTCGCCAAAGCGATGGCGTCCCTTAGGGCGCAGACAATCGGCAGGGGCAGCGTTGTTGCAATCTGCTTGCCCCGCTCTCCCGAGCACATGGCGGTCACACTGGCCAGCGCTTTTACAGGAGCGATCTGGGTGCCGATCGACGCCGCGTCGCCGCCGGATCGGTTGCACTATCTGCTCGAAAATTGCAGGCCCGACATCGTGATCGCTTCCAGCCTAATCGCCGGCTTCAAGACTTTGAGCGTCGAAGAGATGATGGCCCAAGAAGCGCCGCGCGATCCCTATGCCCTCGCGGAACCGCTTACTGCACTCTCTTCGAGCGAGGAGGCAGGCTATTACCTCTACACATCCGGGACTACCGGCAAACCGAAATGCGTCGTTCTCTCGAACAAGGCAACGTCGAACGTCATCGAACGGACCATCGATGCCTGGAGTGTAACCGAGCGAGACGTTTTCATGTCGGTGACGCCGCTCCATCACGACATGTCGGTCTTCGATATCTTTGGCTGCCTGACCGCAGGCGCGACCCTGGTCTATCCGGAAGCCGCCAAGGAGAAGGATGCAATCGACTGGAACCGGCTCATCGCCAAGCACGGTGTCACCATCTGGTGTTCCGTGCCTGCGATTCTCGAAATGCTCCTCGCTTGTCGGCGAAGCGACGAACTCAAATCTTTGCGGCTCGTTGCGCAGGGCGGCGATTACATCAAGCCGTCGGTGGTCGACGAGCTTCGCCAGATGAACGCAACCTTGCGCCTGATCTCCCTTGGAGGACCGACGGAGACGACGATCTGGAGCATCTGGCACGAGATCGGATCAGACGACATTGGCCAGATCCCCTATGGACGGCCTCTGCCGGGAAACAGCTATTTCATAATCGACGATATGGGAAACCATTGTCCGGCAGGCGTCACCGGACGGATCCATACTGCCGGCGTAAATGTCGCGCTCGGCTATATTGAGAACGGCGGCCTGCATCAGACAGATTTTGTCACCGTTGCCGATGAAAACGGGCTTCAGGTGCGCGCCTTTCGTACCGGCGATTGTGGCCGTTATCGCAAGGACGGCACGATCCTTTTTTCGCATCGCGTCAACGGCTACATCAAGATCCGTGGTGTGCGCGTTTCCCTGCCAGACATTGAAAGCGAACTGGTCGAGCACCGTTCCGTGCAACGCGCGCTCGTCGTAGACTATGGGAGCGAGCATAGGGGGGAAGCAGCTATCGGCGCGCTCTACGTTGCCAGATCAGGAGCGGATGTAACGGCTGCCGAACTTCGTGCATTTGCCAGAAGGCGATTGCCCGAGTCTCACGTGCCGACAGTCTTCACGCAAGTAAACGACCTGCCGCTTTCGCCGAACGGCAAGCCTGATCGGCGGCGCGCCCGCGAGCTTTTCGTTTCGGAAAGAGACCGCGAGCGGAAAACCGGGAGCGCTTCAACGCTATCTACGACCTCCGACAGGGAGCGGCGCGTGCTTGCCATCTATCTTGAGGTTCTCGGAGCGTCGGCAGATGGGCCGGATTCAGGAACGCAATTCATGTCGCTTGGCCTGCTGCCGTTGCATCTGCATGCGGTGTCGCGGCGAATGCGTGAGGAATTCGGCGTGGAACTCTTACCGAAGCAGTTGCTGAAGTGTCGGAATGCGAGGCAGGTCGCAAGCTTGTTGCTACCTCAGCCTGAGAAAATCCTGCCAGATTGCAACACCTGGAGCGCGGCCGGAAAGGTGTGAAGCGGTTTTCCGATAAGAACGCGCGACAGAACAAAAAGATAGAGCGCACTTTTGGTTCAATCAAAAGTGGATACGCTCTGGATCAGCCTGCGTCGAACGGCATCGCTTTGATGCAGGTAAACTGATCGCAAACACAATCTACAGCGTCGTGGCGCGTCTGACTTGCGGCACGATGCTGCAAGTCCTCACGCTCATCATCGATGAGGTATTTCATGCATGATATCGACCCGGGCGCCGGCTGGATGCCGCTGACCCTGCCTCAGCTCGATTTTTGGGAAGAGTTCCTGTTCCATCCCAATCAGCCGCTTTCGACCGTTGCCCACTGTCTCGAAATGGATGGTGAAGTCGATTGGGTGGCCTTGCTGAAAGCTATCGCCCAAAGCGCTCGCGAAGCCGAGGTTCTGTCGATGCGGTTTCGCATACCGGCGAAAGGAGAGGCGCCGCTGCAGCGCTGCGATCCGGATCGCATTCCCACACCCACGTACTTTGATCTACGCAAGTTTCCAAATCCGGTCGCAGAGGCGCGCCGGCGGATGGATGGCGATGTCGCGGCGAAGCTCGACCTCCGAACTGACATGCTCTCCACACAAGCGCTGTACCGCGTCGGGGCCAAACGATACCTTTGGTATAGTCGCGCTCATCACATCATCGTGGACGGCTATGGCCTTGCCCTGATCGAGCAACGATGCGGCCATCTCTATCGCCATTATCAAGGGTTGGAGGACCCCGGCATTCCCTTCCACTCTTTCGCCAGCTTCATCGAAGAGGAAACAGCCTATAGGGAAAGCGCTCGATGGCACGCCGATCGGGCCTACTGGACAAACTATCTCGCCCAGGAGGTCCCCGTTTCGGTCCTCGACAAGAGCAAGGAGGATTACGGAGGTGGCGGCCACCATTCCGATGACAAGCTTGAGGACGAAGTGTCTCGAAACCTGTCGGATCTTGCCTCATCCATCGATCTTGGCTGGCCGGACGCTCTGAACCTTCTGACGGGCGCCTATCTGTACCATGGCCTCTCTCCCGAGGAAGGCGGAGGCAGAACGAGGCTTACGCTCTGGTTGCCGTTCATGAGCCGCTGGGGCAGCGTCGGCGCCTATACCCCGGCGATGCTGGTGAATATCATTCCCTTTCACATCGCCTGCGACCCGAAGGAAACTTTATTGGATTTTCTGGCGCGCAACGCTGTGGTGCTCAGAGAACAGCGGCTCCACGGTCGGTTTCGTATCGAGCAGATTGCGGCCGACTATGGTCTTGCAAAGGGACAACGCTTTTTCTTCTCGCCGCTCATCAATGTTTTGCCCTTCGGCTCGCCGGAATTTCGCGGATGCCGTACAGCCAGGCACGTCCTTGCCAGCGGCCCCGGGGACGGCCTCAACATCACCTATCGCGGCCAGAACGACGGAAGCCAACTGACTGTGCAGATCGATGCCGACGCGGCGATTATCGGAAGGGATCGTTTTGATAGGCATCGGCGAGCATTGCGGAGTTTTCTGGCGACCGCCGTCGCTCCGGGAGCAGCGACGCTTCCGATGAGCGAGTTGTTGCGGCAGTCCGACTGACACAGAGCCGTTCAATCAATACCGGTCTCGATTGGGATCACCCTGATCGAGACCGGATCAGCGCGGCACATCGAACCGTACTGCGCTGATGTCGGGCTCGTCATGACAGCTTGGAGATCGGCCGGATCGATACGCCCGGCTTCGAAAACGAGGCAAAGACATCACTCGTCGTTTTGCGCAAGCGCTCGACCTGCTGGGGCGTATAATGATCGCTCCGATAGCTCATAAGCACGCGGATCGACCGCTCCTTGTCGATCTCTTCTTCCATCACCTCAAACTGCAGCCCCAGAAGCGATTCATGTTTGTCGGGATCGATCTGACGAAAACGAATTTGAGACCCGCCGGGATTGTTTATCGCTCCGTTCAGTTTGTTCTTGGCGTGTATCTGGATGAAAACCTCGAACAGGTGATCACGCCCCGGCTCCATGCCGAGCACCTCTTCCACCAGATCGATCGGAATATCCGTATACGGCATGGATCCGTTGATCGTTTGCTTCACGGTATCGACCAGTTCCCCGACGCTGGTGGCGGCCTGAAACTGCAAACGGTGAGCGACAACGGTGGTGAAATAGCCGATCGTATCGAAAAAACTCGAATCGGTGCGCCCCGAAGCCGAAGTCCCGATGACGATGTCGGTCAGTCCCCCGATCTTGTGAAGCGATGTCACGATCGCCGCGTAGACGACATTGAAAAGAGAGGCGCCGCTTTCTTTCGCAAGTCCATAGAGGCCGTCTGAAACGTGGCGCTTCAGCTTGAATTCGACCCAACCGCCCGCAGGTGAGGCGTCGCTTGAGAAATGCGGAACGGGAGCGGCGACGTCGAAGAGCTTGAGTTCCTTCGGTGCCGTCCGGAGCCTTTCCGTCCAATAATCGAGGTGTGTGCCGTTCACCCCGGCGGTCATTTGCCGGCCCGCAAATTTCGCGAACGGAATGGGCGCTGTCGTCCAGACGGGAACTTCTCCTGTCGCTCGGGCGCGATACGCATGCACCAACTCGTCCATCATCAGATTGACCGACCATTCATCAAGAACAATGTGATGAAACAGGAAGGACAGGGTTTGCCGTCCCGTAATAGGATCGATCAGGAAGCGCAAACGGATCGGAAGTTCTCTGGCAAGGTCGAAACGGTAACACGCTTCCGACTGACGGCTTATTCCTGCGCTGTCTAGACTGGTCCAGAACCACTTGTAACGATGCAGTTCCTCGGGGGGCACCTCTCGCTGGAGTATGCCGCAGTCCTCCGGAGTGAAGAGTGTACGCAAGCCGGAATGACGCTCGAGAATATCCTGGAACGCTCGCTCGAAGACACGCTCGTCGACTGGATCGATAAAATCGAGCGCGAATGGAATATTGAAGACCTCGCCGAAGTCGAAGGCTTTCCAGGCTTTCCAAAGCGAAGCCTGTGCCAGCGATAGAGGCGCAGTCAGAGGCTTCTCATCCCTCTTATCCTTCGAATGCGAAACTGCGGCGTCTGACAGGCGTGCATATCGCGCAAGCGAAGCCGCAGTCGGATGGCTGAACAACTCGTTGAAGTGGATTTCGATCCCATGCTTGCTCAGAAGGCGACCGATGATCCGGGTAGCAGTCAGCGAGTGACCGCCATGATCGAAGAAGTCGTCGTCGGGGCCCATCGTGGCGAATGCGAGGGCTTCGCGAAATTCGGCGAGAATAAGAGCGGTGACGCTTTCCGTTTCGACAGCGACAGCTTCAACCGGCCGAACAATAGGGCTCGTCCCCTGCGCTTTTGCGATATGCGCGGTGATAAGCGGAGGGGCCCACTCCTCTATCTCTCTCTCGCCACCGAGGAAGGCGACAAAGCGCTCCAACAGAAACGCACAGGCATAGCGGGAGATCGCTTGCCCGGTTGAAAGCTCAAGCACGACATTGCCGTCAGCGTCAAAGCCGGTAGCCAATTCCAAATCAGGCCGCGGTTCCAGAGTTGGAATCAGGAGATGTTCAAAGATGATTTCGCCACGGGACGTGGCTGGATCATCAAGTCGTGTGACATGGATCTCTGGTACGCTTGGGTCTGGAGGCAGTGGAGAGCCAGGCGTCCCTCCCTCCAGCCGGGCCAGAATAAGGTCGAGAGCTTCTTTCGCGGAACAGCCGCTATCGAAAGCTATTACAGTTTCATGCCCCAAATCAGACGCAGCACGACGCTGCGAATTTGTGTTCTCGATCAGCTTGTCTGCATCAAACCGATGCCGATTCAGCGCAGCCGACGATGAGCCGTCCAGATCTTCCTTCCGATGATGAAGGACCAAGCCAATTTTCGCGTGACAGCCGAGGCGGCATACGAATCGAGCGAAACGCTCGGAAATTGTCGCGATGAGCGGATCAGCGAACGGAGAAGAGCCCAGCACTTCCGCGTGGACGATAGCACGGCAGCAGGTGGTCGTGTTTCTTCCAGACGGCGCCTTCACCCCCGACGATCCGAGATCAGCGTGTTCGATCGAAAGGTTCTTCTCCGTTCGCCGGATCCAGCCTATGGGCGCCGCACGATTTTCGTCGAAAGAGAAAGGAGAATAGTACCGTTGTGCGGTTTCAGGCCGTCTACCTTCATACGCGCCCATAAGGGCGCGAACAAGAAACTCAGGCGTATAAGCCTCGTCAAGAATGCGATTGAGGAACAGGGCGATATAAGCGTCGCTGCGAGTCAGAAACAGCTCCGCTCGAAAAGGCGGCACGCGCTCGGGATCCCAAGTTTCACTTTGCCGCGCCAGCACGGCTTCGATGAGCTCATATCGTGAGCCGACGACCCGGATAGCCACGCATTCGCTTTCCCGAGCAGATATCTGTCTGCGAAGCCCCCCCTCTTCGTCGAAGTAATAGCGGGCGTTCAAATCTGGCATCGCCAGTATGGTCTTGTAGATCGACGATACAAGCTTAGATACGTTGAGGCTTCCGCTTAAACGATAGATCGCGCTTCGGACGCAGACTGCATCAGGCTCCTGCTGCTGGAGTAGCCACATCCGCTCTTCATGCTCAGTTGGATGACGATTAATTTCCGAGATTTTTGCAGATACGTCTCTGATCGTGTCAGTCGGCACGAGCTCTTTTGCGAGATTTGCAAGTTCTTTGGCAAATTTCGCGCGTTCGGCAGTCGTCATCAAGCACTCAACGTCACGCATCATGCAGCTTCCGTTCCTACAACTGCCTTACCTTCTTGTTATCATTATAACTCAGGCAAAGACGACGATTGGGCGTCATGTATGCCTGAACGTATAATCGCTTTTCATACATTCTATCAATGGATATGTTGGCGCGCGCTGCAATTAACTCACAGCCCAGCGTCGCAACAATCAATAATTATAACTAAAATAATTCAAAAATACCGAAATACTTGAGATATGCCTTGTCGCAAGACAGACCTGTCAGTAGCATCGCTCGTCACGTTCATTCACCTGAATGAGCGCCCGTTTTTATTCGACAAATCTCTGGAAAGGTCGAAGAATGCGCCTCGTTGCGACAGCAGTGGCTACTGTCAAAGATCCAATCCGCGTCATCGAAAGCGCTTGCGACCATTTTTCGGATCATGACGCGGAGGTGCGACGCGAAGAGGCCGCCTATGTCGTAACCTTTCCCTTCGGCATCGGCTATCTGGCACCGAAGGCGAACGCGATCTCGTTGCGCGCAGAAGCCGATGAGATGCTGGGGCTTTATTATATGCGGATGGCGCTTGCCGGCCACGTCAAGGAACTGGCTGGCGCGCCCGAGCCGGACATCGTCTGGTCTGGCGACGGAAGCGCTATCATGACGCCGCCAAATTTCCGACTGATCCGGGTTCGTGCAATCCGCGACATCACTCCGCACATGCGGCGGGTTGTCTTCGCGGGGTCGGACCTCGCCCGCTTCGCCTCAGACGAGGATCTTCATATGGGCCTCGTCATCCCGCAGCCGGGCACGACGATGGTTGTGCCGACGATCGGCAAGGACGGTTTGCTGTGCTGGCCGGAAGGGATGGCGCGCCCTGTGATACGGCGGTACACGACGCGGCGCTGCGATCCGCAGGCCGGCACGATGGAGGTCGATTTCGTGCTTCACGACGACGCCGGGCCTGGCGCGGCCTTCGCTGCAAACTGCAAGCCGGGCGACGTGCTCGGTGTCGCGGGGCCCTTCGGCAGTTCGGTTCCTCGGGATCGCGGTTGGTATCTTCTCGCGGGCGACGAAACGGCGCTTCCCGCTATTTCGCGGATGCTTGAGTTTCTGCCGGGGACCGCGCGCGGCGTAGCGCTGATCGAGGTCGCTGACGAAGCGTGCGAAGTGGAAATCGCGAACCGCACGGGCATCGAGCTGCGATGGCAGCACCGAGGCGGTAAGGCTCCCGGCACGACGACCCTACTGCCTGACGCCGTTCGGGGCGTCGAGTTCCCCGCCGATCCTTCCTCCGTTTACGCATGGGTCGGCTGCGAATTCGATGCGTTCAAAGCCATCCGCGCCCATTTGCGCAAGGAGCGCGGGTTGAAGAAAGGCCAGCAACTCGTCGTCGCCTATTGGCGGAAAGGCGCGAGCGATGAAGAAGTCGCGGAAACGCCCCAGCGTGACGACTGAGGCACCAACCGGGAGCGGGCACCGCACTCCCTGCAAAAACTCGCGTAATTAGGCTATCGGCGGACCGGGCCGACTCCGCCGATCTGCATATTTTGCCGCGGAACAGCGAGAACCGGCAATCTGCTAACGTTTGCCTATTTGCGCCTAGAATGCGTATAATTCTAGGCCTTCCATAATATAGAATGATTATAACTATATAAGACACAGTTACGGACAAATTTTGCCCGAATTGTATCGACCAGAGTTGAAATACGTCTCTGCCTAATTCATCCTTTGTGCGGGCATTCTAATGGGCACCGGGGAGAAAAACTGGGCATGTTGTGGGGCAGCAGGGCGGTTTATGCCGCAACGATGGCGTTTGCGTCGACGTTGGTTGTTGTATCGGCAAGCGGACAACAAGCGTTCGCGCAGGAAGGGACGGTCGCCCTCGACACGATCACCGTCACCGGCGAAAAGATCGAGCGCGATATCATGGAGACGGCGTCTTCGGTAAGCGTGATAAGTGCGGAGGATCTCGCCAAAAAGCAAAGCGCAGCAACCGTCGCCGATGCAATCAACGACATTCCCAATGTTGTCTATCCCGGCACAGTCGGTGCACCGATCATCCGCGGGCAGGATACACAAGGGTCGAATTTCGGGTCGACGGCGTTCTTCGGCGGCACCATACCGCGCGCGACCGTCAATCTCGACGGCCACTATTCAAATTTCTATGAGCTTGTATACGGGGGAACCTCGATCTGGGATGTCAAGAGCATCGAGGTGTTTCGCGGTCCGCAGACGACCACTCAGGGCGCGAATGCCATCGCTGGCGCGATTATCGTCAACACCAACGATCCGACCTTCAATACGGAAGGGGCATATCAGGTCGAAGTCGGAAACTACGACAAGCGCCGCACGTCGCTGATGGTTAACCGTCCCATTATCGACAACGAACTCGCCGCGCGCTTTACTCTCGATTACTGGAGTCGTTCGACTTTCATCGACTATACCAATCCGACTTTTGCAACGGGTGACAACGGCGTCAATTTCAAAACCTTGAACGGTCGCGCCAAACTCCTCTGGACACCGACGGACATCCCAAGCCTGACGGCTAAGCTGACATATGCACACACCTATAACAGCCGTCCAACCTACGAAGCCGCCTCGGTTCCGTATGAAGACCTCAAGAACCGGACAGGATCAATGCCGGCCTACGAGCAGGATACCGACAGCGGCGTCCTCGACCTGTCTTACGATCTTGGCGGAGGGATCAAGCTTTTCAATCAGTCGCAGATTTCGAGTTCGCATATCGCACGCACGATCATACCGGAAACTCTCGGCGCAGCGACCATCGATCAGGAAAACATCACGAACGAAGCGCGAGTGACTTACGGCGACGTCGGCTCGCGGCTCAGCGGCGTCACAGGTGTCTTTATCGCCCACACCACGTCGGAAGACTGGCTCAACAACCGGGGCATATCCAGCTTCGACGACGAGAAGCTGAATGTCGGTATCTACACCGAGTCGACCTACAAGCTTACGGATCGCTGGACGCTAACCGGCGGTCTGCGCTACCAGCGCGACAATACCCAACGTTGGGGCAGTTCGGCAGGATTCGCGCCTGGTGTGTATCTCAACTTCGATGAAACTTACGACGCATGGTTACCGAAAGTGTCGCTCGCTTATGAGGTTATCCAGGACGTGACGGTCGGCGTCCTGTTCAACAAGGGCTATACCCCCGGTGGCGTAAATCTGAGTTTTGCGAACAGTAAGTATCTTACGTTCGATCCGGAGACGGTTAACAATTACGAACTTTTCACTCGCGCCAAGCTGTTTGACAACAAGCTTACGTTGACCGGCAACATTTTCTACGCGGACTATTCCAACGCCCAAAGACTTCAAGACGATTACCTTGGAAGCATTTTGTATGGTGCCATAGTCGTTAACGCCGATAGCGCCGAGGCGTACGGCCTTGAAGTCTCTGGAACCTATCAACTTCGAGACGACTTCCGTATTCGCGCGGGCGCTGGCCTGCTTCACACCCGGATCAGCGAATATACCGACGCGGCCGGAGACGCGGTCAACGAAGGCAACAAATTCGGAAACGCTCCCGGCTACACGCTGAGCGCGGGCATCGATTGGGATATCATCGAGAAGGTCAAGTGGAGCATCGATGTGCGCCATACGGATGGTTACTATTCCGCCGACGACAATAACCCACTCTACCACGTCGATAATTTTACCGTCGCCAACAGTCGGATTTCCTACGACTGGACCGATAACACCCAACTCTACGCCTATGTGAACAACATCTTCGACGAGCGCACCCCGCTTTGGAAGTATCAGGATCGGTCGATCGGCGGCGTAGCGGCAAACATGCTGGAACCGCGCATGATCGGCGTCGGTATCAAGGGCACGTTCTGACGCCGCAGTAAGGTTTTCCGCCGGTTCAGGTGATGCGTGCGGCGGGACTTTTCAGGGGAGGATCCGGAGTGCTTCAGAGCGCTCCGGATCGTCCTCATTCAAAAGGAACCATCCATGCGATTGCAGATCCTGTTCGCTCTTCTTTTCGCTATCAACGCCGCCGCCTTCGCGGGAGAACGCACGGTCACCGACGACACAGGGCGAACCGTCACGATCCCAGACGAACCCAAACGCATCGTCGTCATGCATGAGCCGCTGCTCGGCGTGCCGTTGATGGAACTTGGAATAGGCGTCGTCGGCGGTTACGGTCGCACTGATGACGGCAAGTTCGTCAGCATCGATTTCATCGACACGGTTCTCGGCGACGGGTTGCCCAAACCGAAGGGCATCGGGCCGGTTGGGCAGGTCGACCTCGAACGTTTGCTTGCGCTCAATCCGGACCTTATCATCGGTATTGAAATCGACGTCGACAAGGTGGCCCAGCTTTCGACGGTTGCGCCCGTCTACCTTCAGAAAATCAACGGCAGTAAAGCGCGCGGCATCGGCGTGCAAAAAGACCTCGCGCAGCTCCTGGGGCGGCAGCAGGCGTTCGCGGAGCGCGTGGCCGTCTATCGCGCGCGCCTTGAGGCGGTTCGAAAGGTTCTGCCCTCCGATCCGACCGGCAAGACCTATCTCGCGGTCTTCCTCACCGATCAGCTTAACGCGGTTAGCGATCTATCTGGCGCGATTCAGGCGATCGACGATCTTGGCTTCACGCCGCTGAAGCTGCCCCAATCGTCTGCATCCGGCATGGGCTCGACGCTGCTCGCACCGATGAATCCCGAGGTCTTCGCGCGGGCGAACCCCGATCTTCTGATCGTCATGAACACCTATATCGGCGCCCGCGACGAAGCCGGCACGCGCGCCGCCCTCGACCGCATCGTGCCGGGTTGGGATCGGTTCACGAAGCCGGTCCGCGAGGGAAATGTGGTGTTTCTCGATTCGTCGAAGGTTACGACCCCGACGGTTGCCAGCGCGCTGCACACGTTGGACGCCATCGAGGCCTGGGCGAAAAAGAAGCGCTAAAGCGCTCTGCGCGTGCATTTTTCAGTGCAAGCGTGCCAATCAGCATCTATCCTCACCTTCGCCTGCTTGAAACGGACAGCGTGACGATGAAAATCGGCACGCCGATCAGCGTCAGGCTGAGGCCGATAGGCAGGGGGATATTACCGAGCAAGCCGCGTGCAAGAGCGTCCGCCGCCACGACGAGAATGCCGCCCATCAGGCCCGAGAGCAGCAGCCGCGGCCGACCGACCGCCGGGGATACGAAACCCGCGAGGTGCGGGGCCAGCACTCCGAGGAATGTCAGCGGACCGACGGCAGTGACGGCCGACGCCGCCAGCATCACGGCAAACATCAGCAGCACCGGCCGCGACCGGCCGACCGGCTCGCCCAGCGCCATCGCCATTTCGCTTCCGAGATCGTAGGCCTGAAGCGCGCGCCCGGCGAACAAGATGCCGACGAGGCTTGCAACGAATACGACCGCAAAGCTCGCGATGCCGGGCCAACTCGCGCCAAACAGCGAGCCCGCCACCCAGTCGGACAAGGCATAGGAGGTTTCTGGCGGGGTATAGAGGAGAAGAAGCGTGTCGACCGATGAGAGCACGGTCTGAATCGCGATGCCCATCAGCAGGATCGAAAGCCCGCTCGACCGCTCACCGCCCACGAGCCAGATCAACAGCAGCGCAACGGCGAGCCCGCCTCCCATCGCAGCGAACGCGACGAGTTCCCGGGGTGCGCCGGGAGCGATGACGGCAAGCAGCATGATCATCGTCATGGCTCCCTGGCTGAGCCCGAATAGGCCAGGGTCGGCCAAGGGATTGCGGGCGATGGATTGTAGGATCGCGCCCGCGAGCGCAACGCACCAGCCCGCCATGAAGCCCATGACGATGCGGGGCAGGCGCACCGTCCACAAGGCGTAGGCCTGTTCGTCGCTCAATTCCTTCCCAAAGAACAGGCGCAGGAGATCCGACATTCCAGCGTCTGTCCTGCCGAGCCCCGTCGAAAGGGCCGCGAGCAGAACCGCCGCAACGACGAGACCAGCCGCAGCCAGAAGATTGCCCGTCGGGATTTCCAGGCCGGTCGAGAAGCGGAACACCGCCTTTCCGTCTGTCGCTCGCTCGTGCCTCATGCAAGCCCCCTCGCCGAGCCGGACAGATAGAACCGCCTCACGATGACGATGAACACCAGGCCGCCAAGGAGATCCATCAGGACGCCCGTGTGGAGCACATAAGGGTGGAAGGCCGCGCGGGCGCAAAGGTCTGCAATCAGGCAGACGCTCGCACCCGTGACCATGCACGCCGGAAGGAGCGCCGAGAGATTGGAGCCGACGAGCGGGCGCAGGATATGCGGCACGACGAGCCCCACGAAGCCGATCGGCCCGCAGATCGCGACCGCCGATCCAGAGGCCAGAACCGTCGCCCCGATGGCGAGATTCGAGACGAGACCGACCCTCACACCCGCCGAAGCTGCCTTTTCATGGCCGAGAAGGATCAGCGTCAAGGAGCGGGAAAGCGCCGCGAGAAGCAGCAGCGCTGCGGCGCCGATCCACCAGAAAGCGTAAAGGCGGTCGCCGTAGACATGGTTGATGTTGCCCGTCACCCAGCCGAGGAAATCCATGCGCCGAGCCGGGTCCGACAGAAGGAACGCATTCGCGATGCCGATGAAAAGGATCGACACGAGCGCTCCCGATAGAATCAGGGCGAGTCCGCGCGGATCAGCCGAGCCGCCAGCCAGTCGCGCGACGGCGAGGCAGGCGAAAAACCCGAAAAGTGCGCCGACAAGCGCGGCCATTCCCTGCGCCGTCATGCCGAAATCGAAGAGATATGCACCGGCGACAACGAAGACTGTCGCGCCCGCGTTCATGCCGAGCGTCGAAGGCGAGGCGAGCGGATTGCGCACAAGCCCCTGCAGCACCGCGCCGCTCACCGCCATGGTGGCGCCGACGTAGATCGCGATGAGCGCGCGTGGGAGCCGCTGGTAGAGGACAACCGCCCCTTCGTAACTGTCGGCTTCCATGTGAAAAAGCGCGCCGATCGCGTCAAACAGAGAAATGGAGCCGGGACCGAGGGAGATATTGGCGAGGAAGGCGAGCGCGAGGACAAACGGCGTGCTCGCGAGAACGAAGCTCCGCCGCGTCATGCCGTGACCGCTTCCGCGTGGAACATGCGCGGCAGGCAGACGACGCGGCCATCACGCGAGAAGATGTCGGCTTCGAAATCGAACGCCTGCTCCACGTTGGCCGCCGTCATGGTTTCCTGCGCAGGCCCCGCCGCTACGACCTTGCCATCGCGCAGCATCACGACGTCATCGGCGAAAGCCGACGCCAGATTGAGATCGTGCAGCACGACGATCACCGTCTTGCCGTGACTCGCAGAAAGCACGCGCACGAGGCCGAGCACCGCATATTGATATTTCATGTCGAGATGGTTCACCGGCTCGTCCATCAGGATGACGTCCGCCTCCTGGGCCAGCACCATGGCAATCCAGGCGCGCTGCCGCTGACCGCCGGACAAGGCGTTGACCTGACAGCCGGCTTTATCCGCGAGACCGACGAGGTCGAGAATCTCCGCGAAAAGCTGCCGGTCGCGCGCGGACGGGCCGCCGACGAGCGAATAGCGCGAGTATCCCGCCAGTTCGATCAACTCGCCGAGCGTCATGTAGTCGGGACACTGACACTCCTGCGGCAGGTAGGCGATCCTTTTCGCGAGCGCCTTGCGCCCAAACGTCCGGATTGGCTGCCCCTCTAGCCGGATCTCGCCACCGCTTACGGGCATGAACCCCATGATGGCCTTCAGGAGCGTGGACTTGCCGCAGCCGTTCGGCCCAACCAACGCCGTCACCCGGCCACGCGCGAAGCTTGCGGACAATGCATGCAGGACGACGAGCCGCCCGTAACCCGCTGTGACATGTGTGACCTTGAGCACCGGGATTCGTTCTCCGTGATTTTCCGAATTCTCGCGAGGCCCAAGGTAGATCAGGTCGAAGTTACCCCACAAGGATATTCGTCGCTTATTGGCTATAATGGAAATCAAGCCGATGGGTGCATTTGCGTTACAGAATTTATATTTATAATAATTCCAACTCGATTGAAGTACACTGCGCGAAAGCAGGTGCCCACCCTTCGCAGGCGGGCGGGTCATCATCGAATTCAAGGGGCATATCATGCAGAATGGCGCGCCTGCTGCGCCGGCGGCGCGGATCGCGTTGCGAATGGCCCGGTTTTTGTGAGTGGCCGGGACAAGGATCTGTTCGACATAGGCCGGGAAGTCCTCGCCGTTAATGGGGCCGTCCAGCACGAAGGGCGCGGTGATCGCGTCATGGCGCAGTGCGGCGAAAAACTCGCCGTTTTCCAGTGGCCATGCGGGACTTTGGCGACGAGCGGCTTGCCGCGTCGGCACCAGCCGGCCGTGCGGGTCATGTTGGTTTTAGCCCGGTTTTCATCGATGAAAACAAGGCGGGATGGATCAAATCGGACCTGATATTTCTTCCAGCGCAGCCGGCGCCGGGCGATATCGGGGACGGTCCTGCTCGGCTGCGAGCAAGGTTTTTTTAAGCTGATCTCCCGGCGTTTGAGGAAGCGCCATAGCGTGTCGCGGGACACGGTCACGCCGCGCTTGCGCAGTTCATCGCGAAGGCATGAAGCGTCAAATCGGGCTTCTCATCCGGTCACGCCAACAGCTAATCGCGCTCCGCCTCTAAAAGCAAAGGGCGTTTGCCACCCATGGGCTTTGGGGCAGCGCTGCCAGTTGCGCTTTTGCGTTGCGTTCACTTTACAACGCTTGCCACGCTGAAATCGAACACCGTTGCCGCGCTCGCATCGTCTGACCGCT
Organism: Rhodomicrobium lacus; assembly: GCF_003992725.1. Classification (NCBI taxonomy): domain Bacteria; kingdom Pseudomonadati; phylum Pseudomonadota; class Alphaproteobacteria; order Hyphomicrobiales; family Hyphomicrobiaceae; genus Rhodomicrobium; species Rhodomicrobium lacus. Next base: position 26,670 of record NZ_RZNF01000002.1, read on the forward strand.
CGCAACAAACGCCACCACACGCTCACGCAAATCCAGAGAATAAGCTCGCGCCATACAGGCTGCCTCCGCCCAGCATGGAACTTGAATGCTCGCCCAGAATGGGAATCCCCGGCGATTAAAGTAAGAAAAATTCTAATGGATTGCATGCATACCTGCGCATTTATTGTGCATTGCGCTTTCATTTTGCACCCGAATTGTAAAAAGTTGCGATTTCGTCACAACCCTCTCACGCGCTGACGTGCGGCCGGAATTTTTCTTCCACCGAAGTTGTATCCTTCGCAATATATCTTCGGGTTGGGACTCGGGCTCGATATGTCCCGCCTGTTTTCTGGGTTGGGGGAAAAACATGATAACTACCCGCAGGATGCGGGCGAGCGGCTGGCTGGCCGCCGCTCCCGCAACGGGAATTGCTGTGCGCTCGTTCAAGGGGCAGGCAGCAGCGCATTGCCACTCCGTCAACGTCGTTTCGCAGAATGCGCTCATCCGGGCGTCCGCAGCATTTACATTCCTGGCAATATCGGCTGCTGGTTCACATGCTCAAGAAAGTCAGCGGAGCGACAATCCGTCGACGCTGCCCCCGGTCGTAGTCAACCAGCCGAAAAAGGCGAAGGCGGCAAACACTCCGAAACCGAAGCGCGCCGGCGGTGAAAGAAGCGGTGTTGCGGGAGAAGCCTCGCAGAGTGCTCAGCAAGGAGGCACGGCGAACGGCAAGGTTGACGAACAGGGCGGCTTCAAGCCCAAGACGGCGCAGATCGGACCGTTCGACGGCCGCTCTCTGCAAGACATTCCCTATTCGGTGAGCGTCGCAAACAGCGACATGATCAAGGACCGGCAGGCTTCGTCGCTGGTCGATATCCTGAAATACATGCCGTCGACACAGATGGAAGCGCGCGGCGGCCTGGACGTGGGGCGCGCGCAAAGCCGTGGCATGGAAGCGGGCGTGGTCGATACCAACCACACCGATGGTTTGAATTCCGTCGGTACCACGGCGCTTCCGCTGGAAACGTTTGAGCGCGTCGAGGTGATCAACAGCCTTGCCGGAGCTTATTACGGTCCGGCAAGCCCCGGTGGCATCTTCAATTATGTGCTGAAGCGGCCGACGGATGTGCCGTTGAACGAGTTCACGACCGGCTTCAGCACGAATGGAGGCTGGCTCGAACACGCCGATGTCGGCGGCTATGTCGACGACGCCCACCGCCTCGGCTACCGCATCAACGCGCTGAACGAGCAGGGAGATGGCTTCGTCAAGAACAGTTCTCTCGACCGTCAGCTCATCAGCGCGGCAGTCGATGTGAAGCCGCGAAGCGACACGACCGTCGAACTCAACGCCTATTACTACAAGTTCGACAAGTTCGGCTATCCAGGCGGTTTCTCGTATGGCTCGACCATCAAACTGCCCGATGCCGCAGATCCGACAACTGTCGGGTACGGGCAGAGCTTTGCAGGGATGAGCCTGGAGACATCGACCCTCAGCTTCAAGGTGAAGCACGACCTGACTCAAAACTGGAGAGTTTCCGGCGGGATGCTTTATCAGGTCGTCGACCGGAGTTTGCTGACCGTTACGAACACGTTCCAGAACAACAACTACGATTATAAATCTACCATGGGCCTTTCGGCGGCCGGACGCTTTATAGTCACCAGCAACACTGTCAATCTGAACGGGCGCTTCAACACCGGACCGATCGGCCATGAGCTGGTGATTGGCACAACCGGCTATATCTGGGAAATTCAACAAGCCAAGACCAATAACACCTGGTCTTTGGGCTCGTCGAACTACTACGACCCTGACATTTTTGCCAGCCCCAACATGAGCCTGGCGATGGGCCCTCGATTCAAGTCCGGCGACAACCGCCAGCAAACAGTTGTGGTCGGAGACACGATCAAGTTCGACGACCAGTGGTCGGCGATGGCGGTCGCCAGCTATAGCTGGATCGACACCACAAACTACAATACTTCGGGTGTGCAGACGGGCGCGTATCAGGACGAGGGATTGAGCCCGACCGTGGCGTTGACCTACAAACCGATCAAGCCGGTTTCGGTCTACGCCGCCTACGCCGATACCCTCGAAGCCGGAGGAACGGCACCCACCACCGCCGCAAACGCCGGGGAGACGCTCGCTCCATTCCGCAGCGAACAGTACGAGGTGGGCATAAAGACCGACTTCGGCAAGTTCAGCACCGCGCTCGCCTTGTTCCAGATCGAGCGCCCGTTCGCCTTCACCGATACCGATAACGTCTATAAGGTGCAGGGCAATCAGCGCAACAAGGGCGTTGAAGCGAGTGTCAACGGCGAGGTGCTGCCCGATCTGAGGATCTATGCCGGTGTCACGGTTCTCGATCCGATCCTCACGGATACGGGCGTTACGACGACCGAAAACAAACAGGTCGTCGGTGTGCCGCTCTATCAGGCGAATCTGCTCGCCGAGTATGCCTTGCCGTGGGTCGAAGGGCTGTATGTCAACCTCAACATCCATTACACCGGCGAGCGTGCGGCAAACAACCTGAACACCACTTGGGCCGACGGGTATACGACGCTCGACCTCGGCGGTCGATACGAGACGCAGGTCATGGGGAAAAAGACGACAGTTCGTCTGGCCGTGAACAACGTCTTCGACGAGAAATACTGGGCGTCCATCTTCCCCGGAAGCATCAACGGCGTTGTAGGCTCCAACACGGCGTTTCTTGGAACCCCACTGGAAGCTCGCCTCAGCGCTAGCGTCAAGTTCTGATATCTGATCTGCGAGAGGACTGCGATATGGCCGGACTGATCGACTGGGAAATGCTTTGGGCGCTGACGACATCGCCGCTCATGAGCAAGCCCCAGATGTGGGACGATTTCGCCAGCCGCTACGACGGCTATTCCAGCCTCGAACAGGAGTATACTTGGCATCAGATCGATGCCTTGCGCATCGAACCAGCCGATACCGTTCTCGATGTGGGTGCGGGAACGGGTCGCATCAGCATACCGGTGGCGAGGCGGGCGCGATCGGTGATCGCGCTCGACATTTCGGCGTCGATGCTGGAGCGGGTTCGCAAGAACGCGGAAAAGGCTGCGCTCGCGAATATTGAAACGCTGCATCTTCAATGGGATCAGGTCGTGCCCGGTGAGACGGTGCCAGTGCACGATGTGGTTATTGCATCGCGCTCCCCGGCCGCGAGCGATCTCGCGAAGCTTAACGCTTTGGCTCGCAAATACGTTTACATTATGCTGTTCTGCGGGCCGAGCCTCAAGCACTTCCATGACACACTTGTAGAGGGGATCAATCCGAAGCCGTTGACCGCCGCGCCCCCTCAAAGGCCGTCGCCTATGCCCGGCTTCGCCCTGCTTTTCAATCGCGTCATAAACATGGGCTATGCGGCCAATGTGTCTTACGTCGTAGACGGCTTTTCCCGGACCTATGCGGACTGGGCGGCGGTCTGGTCCGATTTCGCGTGGCTCGAACTGCCCGAAACTGCGGAAGACCGCTTTCGACAGAACATCTCACCCTATTTGACTGACTCCTCTGGAGGCTTGCAGCTTCGCATGGAAACTCGGACTGCAGTTGTATGGTGGGCGAAAGGAGACAGGCTGTGATGGGAATTACGTCTGCCGCGCTTCGCCGTGCGGTGCTTGCCTTCGGTGTACTGACCGTTTCGTTCTGCGCGCAGGCCGATGAGGTTTCGGGCAAGCGTAGTGTGACCTATTACGGCTCCACCACGCTCACGGTCCCCGAGCGCGTCACCCGCATCGCCACCGCCTGGGAGGCCCAGAACTCCATCATTGCGATGCTTGGTTACGGCGACAAGATCGTGGCGACGACACGGATCGTCCGCGACATGCCGGTTTTTCGGAAGTTTGTGCCCTCGATCAAGGACGCCGAACTGGCAAGCCTCGGAGGCATGGCGGATGTCGATGTGGAACGTCTGCTGCTCCTGCGCCCCGACATTCTGTTTATCGCGGGTGCGCTGCCTCCGGCGAAGCAGACGCAACTGGCAAGCGGGGGCATCGCCGTTGCTGCGTTTCGGGCGAATTCGATGGACGCGTTGCTCGAACGGACGCTGATCACCGGCGAGCTGTTCGGCCCCGCCGCTTTGGCGAAAGCGCATGCTTTCCGTGATTATTTCGAGGCAAACAAGGCGCGCGTTGCAAAAGCGCTCGCTGGCCTGCCCGCTGAAAAGCGGCTCAAGATTTACCTGGCCCAAGGTTCGCCGACAGCAACATCCGGGCGTCCTTCGCTCAATCAGGACTGGATGGATCTCGGAGGCGCGATCAACGTCGCCGAACACTGGTTCGAGGGAATCGGCAATGCAACGGGACGGGTCACGGTAGAGCGGGTCATTGAGGCGGATCCAGACGTCATCATAGCCATGCGCGCTTCGGACGCCGAGGAGATCCGCAGCGACCCCCGCTGGAAAGGCATCAAGGCGGTGAGGGAAGGGCGTGTTTACGCCAACCCGCGCGGTATGTTCTGGTGGTGCCGGGAGACATCGGAGGAAGCCTTGCAGTTTTTGTGGCTCGCTTCGATCCTTTACCCCGACCGGCTCAACGTGGACATGGCAGCTGAGACGCGTGCGTTTTACAAGCAGTTTTACGGCTATGATCTGACAGAAGCAGAAACCGCCGATTTCCTTCGTCCCGCAAACTGAAGCATGACTTCCAGCGATCGAAGTTCAAGGCTCGAAGTCCGCGCGGTGCGTTTTGCGTATGGGGCGCGCGAGGTACTTGGAGGAATCGATTTCGCCTTCGAATGCGGCGAGTTCGTTTCGCTCCTCGGCGCCAATGGCGCGGGCAAAAGCACCTTGTTGCGCGTGATGTTGGGCCTTGTCCGGCCGACCGCCGGAGCCGTGCTTCTGAACGGGGAGCCCATCGCCAGACTGAGCCGGCGCGTGACGTCCCGTCATCTTGCCTACGTGCCTCAAACACATGTCAGCCCCTTTCCATACACTGTCCGCGAGGTCGTCATGATGGGAAGGCTCGGTGAAACGGGCATGATGAAAAGCCCGAGCGCCAACGATGAAAGCCTAGTGGACGACGCTATCGCGCGTCTGGGCATCGTTCATCTGGCGGCAAGGCCTTACACCGAGATTTCGGGCGGCGAACGACAGTTGACGCTGGTTAGCCGCGCTCTCGCGCAAGGCGCGCGACTTCTCATCCTCGACGAACCGGCGTCAGCTCTCGACTTCGGCCATCAGCATCGGCTGATGACCCATCTCATGGCCTTGGTTGACGACGGCTACGGTGTTTTCATGAGCACACATCACCCGGATCACGCTCTCATGGCGGCGACGCGAGCTATCCTGCTGAAGGACGGCCGCGTCATGGTCGACGGTGCGCCTGAGGACTGCCTGGATGGGGAGGCGATCTGGCGTTTGTACGGCGTTCGCGTCGCCGGAACCGGGCGTTTGGCACCCTCTCCGTTTGGTCCCTTGCGAGAGACGACATGATCGGGCGCGGTATCCCGGTTCCGGGCTGGCTGTTCGGTTGTATCGTGCTCATGTTGGCAATGACGGTTCTGGCGCTGTCTGTCGGCGCTTACCCGATAAGAGTGAGCGAGATTTTGCACTTCCTCGCTGCCACAGCGGGATTGACTGAAATGGACCCGGCGAGAAGGGCTGTCCTCTCCAACGTCCTTGTCGACGTCCGGCTGCCACGGGTGCTCGCGGCGATTCTAGTCGGCATGGCGCTCGCGTGTTCGGGTGCTGCTTTTCAGGCGGTTTTCAGAAATCCCCTCGTATCGCCGGGCCTTCTTGGTGTGCTTGCCGGAGCGGCTTTCGGTGCGGCTCTCGGAATGGTGCTGGACGGATCCTGGGCACTCATTCAGCTCCTGTGCTTCGTTATGGGGCTTGCGGCCGTAGCGGTCGGGGTGGGCGTGGCTACGTCCTTCGGCGGTGCATCCATGATCACGCTCGTCCTTGGCGGGGTGATCAGCAGCGCAATGTTCGGTGCATTGCTGTCCATCATCAAATATGTGGCGGACCCGCAGAACCAATTGCCTTCGATTGTTTACTGGATGATGGGTAATCTCGGCATGCCGGGTCTCGAACAGACGTTATGGCTTGCCGGGCCGATCATTGCAGGAATCATATCCCTAGCTCTTCTGGGGCGTGGTCTCGATGCTCTTTCCATGGGCGATGACGAGGCGCGTGCCCTCGGCATCCCGGTCGATACCTTGCGGTATGCCGTCATAGTGATCGCCACATTGCTTTCGGCCATTACCGTTTCGATGGTCGGAATGATCGGCTGGGTCGGCCTGTTCGTTCCCCACGCGGCGCGCATCCTGCTCGGTCCAGGGAACCGCCGCCTTCTGATCGCGAGCGCCTTGCTCGGCGCCAGTTTCCTTCTCGCGGCGGATTTTTTGGCGCGTATGGTCGCGAGTGCCGAAATCCCCATCGGCATCGTCACCGAATGCCTCGGCATTCCAATGTTCTTACTGGTGCTTCGTAAGGCGCGGCGCGGCTGGGCGGCTTGATGGTGGCTGGCAACGTGGGGTTGGTTCTGGTCAGCTGTTCGATCTGGTCTTTCGAATGAAACTTTTTTGTTCCGCCGAGGACGGTGTGCTTTCCCCAGTCGCGAGGCGGCGGCGTTTCAGGATGAAACTTCGTTTTTGTCATCGGCCTCGCTTGGACGACAGGTCAATGGCTTATCCGAATGTCATAGAACACGGATTTCACTTTCCATCGCGCAACTCCGTGTTCACGACACTCGTATAATTTTTTTACACGATGAACCTATGGCGCACAGTCGAATACAGCGTGCTCATGGACGAGAAGAAGACCGAAACCCTGACCATCCGCCTGACGCCTTCCCAAAAGGCGCTGCTCGTGCGACCAACCAAGGCTGACAAGATATCTCCGGCGCAGCTTGCAGCTATCGTCATAGAGCGTTTCCTCACTTCACCGAATCGCGGGGGATTCCGTTTTTGTGCGAACAGTGATTCATGATGCTGGCCGGGCGGAGGCCGGCATCGATGACACGACCCCTTTCGAACGATCTTCGTGAGCGCGTTGTTGCGGCGGTTCTTCGCGGCGCAAGCTGCCGGGAGGCGGCGGCCCGCTTCGATGTCGCGGTTTCGAGTGTGGTGAAGCTGATGCAGCGCTATCGGGCGACCAGCTCGGTGGCGCCGGGCAAGATGGGCGGACACCGCAAGCGCATTCTCCTGCCGCATCGCGAGTTCATCGAGGAGCGGCTCAAACAGACCCCGCATCTCTCGCTGCACGCCTTGAAGGCAGAGCTTGCCGCGCGCGGGGTGTCTGTCTCGCACAACGCGGTGTGGGAGTTCCTGCGGCACGAGGGCTTGCGCTTCAAAAAAAGCGATGCTCGCCCTCGAACAGGCTCGCCCGGACGTCGCGCGGCGGCGCCGGCGCTGGAAGGCGCGGCAGGCAAGCCTTGATCCGGCGAAGCTCGTCTTCATCGACGAGACCTGGATCAAGACCAACATGGCTCCCCTGCGCGGCTGGGGGCCAAAGGGAAAGCGCCTGCGCGCCTATGCTCCGCACGGCCATTGGCGGACGCTGACATTCATCGGGGCGCTGCGGCTGGACCGGCTCACCGCGCCTTGCGTCTTCGACGGCCCGATCAACGGCGAGTGCTTCCGCGCCTATACCGAACAGCAATTGGTCCCGGTCCTCAAACCCGGCGACATCGTGGTCATGGATAATCTCGGCAGCCATAAGGGCAAGGCCGTGCGGATGGCGATCCGCAAGGCCGGGGCGAGGTTCCTGTTCCTGCCTCCCTATTCCCCTGACCTTAATCCGATCGAGCAAGCCTTCGCCAAGATCAAACACTGGATGCGATGCGCCCGGAAGCGAACCATCGAGGACGTCTGCGCCCAGATCGGCGCCCTCGTCGAAACAATCGTCCCCACCGAGTGCAAAAGCTACTTCGAGAACGATGGATACGGTTCTGTCAAAACATGAAACGCTCTAGAGGAATGGCTTGAAGCGAAGACAGGGGCCGCGGACAAGGCCGTTCGTTAGACCGTGTCTTACGTCTGAGGTTCATGGGAAAAAGGCAATGTCCCGGCGCAGTCTTCCGAGCCGCATGCGGGCTTTCGGACAGGATTGGGAGGCGGCGGCGCGCCTCCTTCCCCTGGCAGGGATTTCGAGCGCCGCAAGGCGAATGTTGCGCGATCATCGGGCGGTCTTTGTGGAGGCCGGGATCGGGTTTGCGACAATGCTGGGTTGCGGCTGGAGCGATGAGGGCTGTTGCTGCCATCACGAGAAGATCGCGCCGGTTCGAGGTCTTCTCTCTTATCGAAGACATGCATGTCGCATCCCTTCATGCGCGCTTCGTCCTCCCATTCCATGTGCCGTGAGCCCGTTATAGGGTCAGATACCCCGCCGAAACGCTGCGCATACCGAGGTGGCGTGTCTGCCATCTGCGCGCGCTCATCCTGCGGCGTGCAGAAGCGTGATCTGCGCGAAAAATCCGGCCTGTTGTGCGTCGTCCGCGTCGATCCGAAGGAGAGTAAGCGCCTGTGAAACGGCCCGCTAGTGGGTCCGCTTTCACACATCTTGCCATCACTTTCTACGAGGGGATGAGCCTTTTCGCGAGGGTCTGTTCCCGGCGGGAAAATATGCTAGAAAGGTGCTAGACGTTTTCTAGCACTTTGCGACGCTTTTGTTCTAGCACCTTTCTAGCATATTTTGGATCCGGGAGATCGTTCCTTCTAGCAATATGCTAGATGGAACGGCCTCCGACCTACTAGAATGAAGTTGGCGAAAGGTGCTAGAAAAGGCAGCGAACTTCGATCCCAGAATGCCACCTGGAAATACGGTCGACCATCGGCGCAATCCGTCAGCGAAGACGGACTCCATCGGGACCGGCAGATTTGCGAATGCGATCTTGAGTTGTGATCGGTCCCCATGATCTGGTCCTCTCGGAGTTGCGCCGGCCGGAAAGGGCAAACGCCGGCCTCACGGCATGGGCCGCCAGCGCTCCGCACGAGGAGCTGTTCATCTCCGCGATCACCCTTTTCGAGATCGAGCTTGGCGTTGCCCAGGCCGAACGCAAGGATGTGCCGAGGGGAGCGGTGCTGCGCGCCTGGGTCGATGCGCAGGTGATCCCCGGCTTTCAGAGCCGGATCGTTCCCGTCGCCGCCGTCGCCCGGCGCTGCATGTGCCCGATCCGCGTCCGCAGCGCGACAGCCTGATTGCGGCGACCGCGCTCGTTCACCGCCTGATCGTAGTCACGCGCGACGTCCGCGACTTCGAGCCGATGGGCGTTCCGCTGCTCAACCCCTGGACCGATGGATGAGCGAAGCCGCTCGCCCGGATCGCGCGAAGCTAGCGCCTCGACGCTAATCACTCACGGCCTCATCGCCGTCGAGCGAGGCCCGGAAGCTCCGCTCGACCCACTCGACGACGGAGATCCCCTCTACTTCGGCAGCCCTTGCCACGGCTTCTTTCAAATCCTGGGCGATGCGCACGTTGAACTGGGCCTGCGGACCCTTCGGCCTGGCCTCGCCCGCGCGCCGGATGAGCCGGCCGCTTGCTCTCGGAGTCTGCCGTTTCCCTGTCCCGAAGCCCTTGTCGAGCGCGATCCGCATCGCGTCGCTCATGGTGCGCCCGCTTTCGCTCATTCCACGCCTCCCCGGGCTCCTGCAAGCTCCTTCACCTCGCGCCACAGCGCGGCCATCTCGGCTTGCGCCTTCGCATTCAGCTCGGGCCCGGTCTTGCCGTGGATCGGCGCTTCCATGAAGCAGCGGTCGAACATGATCTTCGTCTTGAAAACCGTTCCGAACGCCGACAGCGCCGCCTCGGTCTGCTGTGCGAGATCATCGACGCTCTTGTGATAGCCGACTATGACGAAGCCGAACGGCTTCCCATGCTCGCGGCACAGATCGGACACCTGCCGTGCTCCCATCGCGTCGAAGAAACTCGTCCGCGTCGGGATCACCACCGCATCGGCGATTTTGATCGCCTCTTCGATGAGAGCGAGGTCGTAGGGCGAGGTGTCGATGAAGATCCAGTCGAAGATCGCCGCATAGCGCTGCACGTCGTCGGCGAGTGCGCCCTCGCGGGACATGAGATAGGGAGCAGCCGGCTCGCCGCGCAGCGCCCACCACTGGCTCAAAGAGCCAAGCGTCTCGTCGAGATCGACGATGCCGATGCGGCGCGTTTCCTGCGTAGCAAGCACCGACAGTGCAGACACGAGCGTGCTTTTGCCCACGCCTCCCTTCGTCGATGCGATCGTGATGGTCGTCATGGATCCTTCCGGCGCCCGGTTCATCGGGTCACGCTCATTTGCTAGCAGATTTGTTGCCTTCAGGCCAGCACGACGGCGCGCATGCGTAGGGCGCGCCATACGGGAGATCAGGTTCATTGCGGATCTTCGCGAGATACCGGCGGTGTTGCCGCCGTCAACGGCATCGCCGAAAAGTTATGCGCTAGACAAGAAAGTCCTTGGCGGAAGCGTTGCGAGCGATATAGTCTGAATACATAGCAGATAATGTGCTAGCAAATATACCCAACTCTCAGGAAAGCTCATGTCCCGGATCGGCGATGTGGCGGTACCGCTGGCACTGCGAGCCAGCCAGGCCGCGGCAAAACTCGGCGTCAGCGAGAGCCAGTTGCGCAAATGGGTGACCGAAGGCAAGGTGCACAGACCCTACCGTTGCAGCAGGACCATCGTGCTGTTCGATGCGGCCAACCTCGCCGCCGACTGGGACCGCATGAAGGAAGAGGCCGAAGGCCTGTTTGGAGCCACTGAAGATGTCGCCTGCGGGGAAAAGGAAGGTAATCCATGGGACGCGGTTCTTCGCTGATGCGGCGGCCTCCCAGATATTGCCATGGCTATATCGACTGCCGGGGCAAGCCGCGCTGGTATCTGAGACGCGCGGGGCACAAGCGCGTGCCTCTTCCGGGTCTGCCCTGGTCGCCGGAATTCATGGCGGCTTATGAGGTGGCCATGGCGGGCGAAAAAATCGAGCCCGGCAAGAGCAGGGTCAAGCCGGGAAGTGTCGCCGACGTCATCGTGCTTTATTATCAGACCGCCGCGTTCACGCGTCTATCCGACGCCACGCGTCAAACCTATCGCGGCATCCTCGAACGCTTCCGGGCGGACTACGGCGAACTCCCGGTGGCAAAGCTCGAAGAGCAGCATATCGGGGCGATCCTGGACAAGAAAGCGGCAACGCCGGCAGCCGCGAACAATTTGCGGCGGATGCTGCGCGCCATCATGAAACTCGCGCGCAAACGCAAGATGATCTCGGTCAATCCGATGACCGAGATCGAACCGATCCGCTACAAGGTCAAGGGCTTCAAGGACTGGTCGGACGACGAAATCGAACTCTTTGCCGCCCGTTACCCGATGGGAACGCGCGAGCGGCTGGCTTTCGAACTGATGCTCTGTGCGGCGCCGCGCCGGAGCGATGTCGTGCGGCTCAAACGCTCGAACCTTTGCGGCGGCAGGCTCGTCTACCGGCAGAAGAAGACCGGCGCGGAAATCGACATCCCGATTCTGCAGCAGCTCGCGGTGGCGATCGAGGCGATGCCTGTGCGCGAAGGGCAGGAACTGCTCATCGAAACGCAGTTCGGCAAGGCTTTCACGGAAACGGGCTTCTATAATTGGTTTACCGAGAAGGCCCGGATGGCAGGCGTTCCCAAGGGGCGGTCGCCGCACGGCCTGCGGAAAGCCTGCTGCCGCAGGCTTGCCGAAGCCGGATGCTCGCCGCACGAAATCATGTCGGTGAGCGGTCACGAGACGTTGAGGGAAGTGGAGCGCTACACGAAAGCCGCCAATCGCGCGTGGCTCGCCGACAGCGCGATCCTTGCCTTGGCGCGGAAGCGCGACGGCGCTTCGGAAAAACCGAACACACGATTGGCTAACAGGCTCGCAACCGTTAGCCAGAGTTCGACTTTAGGGCCTGATTTACTTAAGAAAAAAATGACGGATGGCGGAGGGGGTGGGATTCGAACCCACGGTACGGTTGCCCGCACGCCGGTTTTCAAGACCGGTCTATTAAACCACTCTAGCACCCCTCCGCAGGCGCGGCTCGCTCGCCTTAACGTCTCGTGCGCCGACGCATGCCGAACGTCGAACGCGCCAGCCTTCAACGTCGATGGATAACAAATGCGCCGTCGCTGGGCAATATGCGATGGCGGCGAGACCGAGCTTCTTCGCGTCTCATCGGTGCGAAGAAGCCCGGCCGCTCGTTCAGCTTTGCCGCTGCGGAATGCGTCCTGCCCTGCGGCGGCTGCGCCCGACCCTATTTCAGCGACGCATAGGTGTTGGCGTCGACGTTGAAGGTGAGGCCGCCATAGACCGACAGGCCGGGCGTGTTGTAGCCGCGCACCGTTTCGTACTTCTCGTCGAGCAGATTTTCACCCCTGACGTAAGCGGTGAAACCGGGGCGAATGTCGTAGCTGAACTTCGCGTTCAGAAGCACATAGTCTTCCAGTTGGTAATTGCTCGAGTCGATCGTATCGAGCGCGAAACGCGTGGTGACGTTCGCCTTCACCGTGTCGAACAGCAGCGCGTCCGCGCCGAGCGTGATGCTGTTGCGCGGGATGCGGACGAGACGCGAGCCATCCTCCGCCCTTGCATCGACATAGGTGTAGCCCGCCGACAGCGTGAGCCATGGCCTCACAACTGCTGCGCCGGAAAACTCCACGCCCTCGCGATGTGTCGTGCCTGAAAGCTGTACATATTGGCCCCACGGCCCGGTTCCAGCGAATGGGTCGTAACCGATCTCGTTCGTCGTATCCAACTGGAAGTAGGTTGCGCTGAAACGGTAGCGCCGGTTTTCGAACCACTGATCGAAACCAACGTCCCAGCTCTCGCTTTGTTCGGGCTTGAGCGCCGTATTCCCGAGACCGGACGGCGCGTAGAGCTCGTAAAGGCTCGGGGCGCGGAAGCCGGTTCCGGTGCTTGCGCGGAACTTGGTTTGCGTCGGCTCATAAAAATATGCGCCGGTGAAGCGGTAGGTGTCGAAGTCGCCGAAGGTGCTGTGATGGTCGTTACGACCGCCGCCAGTCAGCGTAAGTCCTTTCAGCGGCTCGACTGAAAGCTGGCCGAACACGCCGGCAAGATCAGCTTCATGCTGAACGGTGGAAGCGGTTTTTGCGGTTTCTTCCTGATAATCGGCCCCAACGGCTGCTGTGGCCCAGCTCGTCACCTTCGCAGTACCCAGATAATCGACCTTCCAGCGGTCCCCGTCATAGGAGTCGGCAACGATGGAGCCCATGCCGGGAATGGCGTTCCAGTTGTTATCGTATGCGGCGCTCCAATATCTCGTATCTCGATCAAGCCGCATTCCCTGAAGCGAAACGGTATTGACCAAAGCGCCATCGAAGAGCGTCACCTCGGTCCCCAGACGGCCGGATTGCTGACTCGTGAGAGCCTGTGTCCCGGGCCATCCATCCTTCGCCAGACCATATCCGTCATAGGAACTGTCGTATTTGAGGTTTGCATCAACAGAACGCGCGGCAAAGAATACCTTCACCTCGTTCGACACCTTATATTCGCCGGACCCGCTGAAGGTCAGGTTTCGATAGCTGTCGTCTTCGCTGCCAAGCGCGGCGGCCGAAAAGCCGTCGCTGCGCACGCTCTGGACCGTGAAGCGGGCGTAGCCGTTTTCGGTGCCGTAAGCCGCGCTCGCGGTTCCGCGCTGTGTATTATAAGCGCCTGTTTCGCCTGAGCCCGAGAGCGATGCTCCAAGTACGGGGCGTGCCGTATCGATTGCAATGACGCCGCCGACCGCCTGGCCGCCATAGAGCAGGCTCTGCGATCCCTTCAGCACTTCGATGCGTGCGACGTCCCCCGCGAGGACGTGCTCAAGAGCCGTGGAAACCTGTGTGCCGGTCGGATCCGATACGTCGATTCCATCGACGAGCACCTTCACATTGCGGCCGTAGGCGCCCCAGATCGAATAGGTGCTGGTGCCGCCCAAGCCCGTCTGCGCCACGGAAACGCCCGGCACCTGCGCGAGGTAATCCTGCACGTAGGTGCGGGACTGCGCCTCGATCTCGTCGCGCGTAATGACCGTCACCGCGGAGCCGACCCTGGAGATGTCGGTTGCGACGCGGTTCGCGGAATAGATCACGTCCTTCGACGGCTCGCCGGGAATGGCATCCGGCGCGGGTTCGGCGGCACCCTGCGCAACGGCTGGAGCCTCCTTCTTTTTCTTCGGAGCGGCGGCTTTCTTCTTCTGCTTTTCGGCCCCGTCCTTCTTCACGACGACGGGCGGCAGGGTATCGGAACGGGCGGCGGTTTGCGCCTGCGCATTCGCGGCAAACGCGACAAGGCTGACGAAAGCGACACAGGAGCGGGCGCGCGGGTATAGAGCGGGCATATTGGGCCTCGTGGAACGTGACACGTCACCACGAACCAAAGTCAGGAACGCCGCGTTGAGCGGATTCCAAGCCCCCATCAGGACACCCCGCCCGACGTGTTCGCGCGTGACCACGGCTGATGGCAGGTCTCCTGGCTCACGGGTCAAAACTCAACGCCGCCTTCCCGGTTTCCCAGTGGCCTTTGGCGCATCGCTCGCCGCTTACAGTTGCGGGGGCAGCCGCGGATTACGGACGTCGTCCCTCACCGCGTTCCCTATTATCCTCATCGGAGGACCATCGGCTTAAGGCATAGCTTGCATGAAGCTTGCGCCGCAATCACGCAAATGCCGCAATTCGGCATGTTACGCGCAAGCTGTGGCGCGTCGGCCACAAGCTGTTCAAGCATGCAACAGTTGGCGCAAATAGCCGTAGCTCCAACGGCGCCCGCTGCCGCTTGGGGGGCGCCGCATGAAACGCATGATTAACGCTGCCCTGCTAGTTTTACGAAAATCGTCTCGTTGCGTGGAGGGAGGCGCTGGCATGGCAGGCGCTGAAACCGAAAGTACTGTTGCGTCAAAGGGAGTGGGAGGCATGACGTGTGCTGATATCACGCGTTTTGTAATTATCATCAGCCTCGGCGTACTGGCTTTCATCACATTTCTGGTCGCGGGCACGCTTATCGGGCTGATGTGGCTCGACAGCTGGTCCTGCGGGCAATGCAAACAATATCCGGCGGGAATTTACATTCTTGGGGTTCTCGGGCTTCTGATCCTCGGCTCGATGGGGCAGGAGGCGGGCGAAGCGCCGGAGACATGGCGCAACTGGGTCGCCGCTCATATCCAGACGCTGATCATCCTCGCGCTGATCCTTGTTACCTTCGTGCTCGTCGTGAACTGGTGGTGGTGGTTCGGCTAGACGCGGCTTTGTGCGGCGGCGCCGCGCCTCGCTCGTGGACCGAAAACTCGGAAGCAAAAGACGCGTTTCGCAGGTGCCCACGACTGGCGGCGACGGCGCAAAATTTGAAGATCGGAGAGGCAGCTTGAACGGTCTGAGGCCCGCGCTTACCGAAGCGAACGCAATGTAAGCGACTTCGCTCGCGTGCGTCTGCGGCATTTGGCGAAGGATCAAAGCGACGCGGGGGCGGCCGAAAGCCGTTGATACCCGAAAAACGCTGGCCTACTGTCCGCTACGGCGTTCGAATAAGGATGCCCAACTTCACAATCGAGCCGGGTTAAACCGCCCGGCTGCGGTAAGGTGAGACTTATAAAAGGGCCTCGCGCAAGCAGCGCGCCCGAAAAGAAAGAAATTGCATGCGCCCCTCGAAACGGCAGGCCGGCGACCTTCGCCCCGTGAGTTTCCAGCGCGCCTTTTCGCATCACGCGGAAGGATCGTGCCTTATCAAGTTCGGCAACACGCATGTGCTTTGCACGGCGAGCCTCGAAGACCGCGTGCCGCCGTGGCTGAAAGGGCAGGGACGGGGCTGGATCACGGCCGAATACGGCATGCTGCCGCGCGCAACCTCCGACCGCACGCGCCGCGAGGCGACGACCGGCCATCAGTCCGGACGCAGCCAGGAAATCCAGCGTCTGATCGGGCGGTCGCTCCGCGCCGTGGTCGATCTTCAGGCGCTCGGCGAACGCCAGATCATGGTCGATTGCGACGTCTTGCAGGCGGATGGCGGCACGCGCACCGCGTCGATCACCGGCGCCTGGGTCGCGCTGCACGATTGCTTCCAGTGGATGCGCGCACGCGACATGCTGCGCGGCGAGCCCATGAAGGACAACGTCGCGGCGGTCTCCTGCGGCATCTACAAGGGGGAAGCGGTTCTCGATCTCGATTATCCCGAGGATTCGGATGCCGAGGCGGATGCGAATTTCGTCTTCACCGGCAAGGGTCAGATCGTCGAAATTCAGGCGACGGCGGAGAAGGGCGCGTTCTCCGAGGAACGCATGGCCGAGCTGACCGCGCTCGCGAAGAAGGGGATCGCCGAACTCGTGAATCTGCAGAAGCTTACGGTTCTATAATTTCTGTATCAAGGGCGGCAAAATCGCCGCCCAACCATCCAGCTTGCGGGAGATCGAACGGCTTATTGAATATAAAATTTTCTTTTTTTAGCCAAGTCACCCACGAACGCAGGAAAATGCGATAATTCTCTGTGCTAATTCTTAAAAGATTGATTTCGGTCAGTGTTCTATATTTACCTTTGCCTGTGTATTTGCCGCTTGCAAACACCAGCATCGTAACCGGTTGATCTTCGCTAGTTCTCCCAGAATTATCAAGATATCCGATACCGCCATGCGCCATCGCATTCCTTAAGATGCTACACCATTGAGATGTCGGCATCTTCTTTGCTGCAAGAAAGGCATCATCCGCTGCGAGTGAATTTGCGGTGTCGTCCGGAAGCCTATCAGAGATATTGAAAATCGGCGAGCGTACAAAACTCCAACAATCCTTTGCAAAAAATGGGGCGTCTTCAAATTTATTTCCCGCTAAGGTCTCTATAATACTTTGTGCGACTTCAGGATTTTTGTGCCGATCATCGGCATAATTTTTAGCTTGAGCGTAACGATGCCGCTCGATTCTCTCAATGGGGAAAACGATAATAGGTATTGACATGGAAATTAAAAAAGTAGTTGTAAGCGATCCAAGCTCAGGATTCTTAGCATTCAGACAATTTTTAGCGTGCGGCCAAAGCTCTTCCAGCAACTGCAGGCAACGCTGCGGAAGTTCGAGGCTAAAGTGCTGTGGATTACCCATACAGCGTTTCCCATCTAGGCGTCGATTCAGACTAGGCGGTCTCGGTACACCCCCGCCGCGCCTCAGTGCGGTCTGCCGCTGTCCTCGCCGATAGTGAAGATGCGAAGCATGTTCGTGCTGCCGGGCCGCTTGAACGGCACGCCCGCGCAGACGATGACGCGGTCGCCATCGTCGGCATAGCCGGAAGCGCGCGCAACTTCCTCGGCACCGCGCACCATCTCGCCCGTGTTTGCAGGGTCTGACGTCTGCACGCAGTGCAGCCCCCAGACGAGGTTGAGCCTCCGCGCGGTCTCGATCACGGGCGTCAGCACAACGATCGGCTGGGCCGGTCGCTGCCGCGCGACGCGAAGGCCTGTCTTGCCCGTCGCGGTGTAACAGAAAATCGCCTTCAGCTTCAGCGTCTCCGCAATGGACGCAGCGGCCGCGCTGATGGCGTCGGCGGCGGTCTTGTCGGACGGGGTCCCGCGAAAATGCAGGATGCTTTCGTAATTCACGTCCTTTTCCACTTCGCGCGCAACGCGGTCCATGGTGGCCACGGCCTCGACCGGGTAGGCGCCAGTCGCGGATTCGGCGGACAGCATCACGGCGTCAGCGCCTTCGAAAACGGCGGTCGCGACGTCGGAAACCTCGGCGCGCGTGGGGACGGGAGATGACGTCATGCTTTCGAGCATCTGCGTTGCGACGACGACCGGCTTGCCGAGATCGCGCCCCGCGCGCAGGAGCTGCTTCTGAAGTCCCGGCACCTGTTCAAGCGGCATCTCCACCCCGAGATCGCCGCGTGCGACCATCACGCCGTCGCTCTCGCGCAGGATGTCGTCGATTTCGGCGATGGCGGAGCGGCGCTCGATCTTCGCCATGATGGCTGCGCGATCACCCACGATGGCGCGCACGTCGCGCACGTCATGGACACGCTGAACGAAGGAAATGGCGACCCAGTCCACGCCCGCTTCGAGAGCCGCTTCGCAATCCTTGCGGTCCTTGGGGGTCATCGATGCGAGCGGCAGGATGGCGTCGGGCAGATTCACGCCCTTGCGGCTCGACAGCACGCCGGCGGTGATCGCTTCGGCGACGATGCGCCCCGGGCGCGCTTCGAGAACGCGCATGTGAAGCTTGCCGTCGTCGATGAGAAGGGTGTGGCCCGGCTCGGCCGCCGCGTAGATTTCGGGGTGCAGAAGGCCCACGCGATCAACGGTACCCGGCGTGTGATTCGCATCGAAGATGATGGTCTGACCGCGTTCGAGCTGGATGCTGCCTTCCGCGATGGAACTGATGCGAAGCTTCGGCCCCTGAAGGTCTGCGAGAATCGCGATGGGGCCGTATTTCTTTTCGAGTTCGCGCAGCGCGGCGACGTAGGTGCGCATGTCGTCATGGCCGGAGTGGCTCATGTTGATCCGAAAGACATCCGCGCCGGCCACGACAAGCCGTTCGAGTTGCTCCGGAGTGCTGGTCGACGGTCCAAGGGTGGCTATGATCTTGACGCGGCGTTTTCTTTTCATCGGCGGCGTGTCCCCGGCGCGGTGGCTGCTGCGGCTTGCGCGGGAGCGTCGGCGGCGGGCGGCCCGCCGCTCGTATCCATCGGCGCGGCAGGCGCCGTTTCGGATTGATCGGTGAGCTTTACCGTCCAGTCCGTCTGCTCCTGCGTGTCGACTTCGAAGAACCCGCTTTTCTTGAAGCCGCGCCCGTCACAATTATCGATGCCCTTGATGGTGAATTCGACGTCGTTGGTGCACATGGCGATGGCGCCGCCCCACTCGCCACCCTTGTCGTAGTCGAAGGCGTAGACATAATAGAAGCGCGCGCGGAGCCTGTCCTGGATGAGAAGGGCGCAAGACTGACTGTCGACGTTCCACCAGCCTTCGCTGACCCAGCCGTCCTTGTCCTTGTAGCCGATGGCGACGCCGATGCGGCTGGACGTGCTGTTGCAAAGCTTGAGTTCGGCATTCGCCGGAGCCGGCAGGGCCAGCCCGATGCAAAAAGCGCCCGCCAAGGCCGTCATGCGAGCCAGCCTTGACGATATGGGAAGCCGTTGCAAGATCATCCGTGTGTTCCAGGAATCACGTGAGTCGCTGGCTCACACTAATCTCTGATTGAGCTGTCGACAACAATAGCCCGGAAGTCATTCACATTTGTTCCCGTGGGGCCGCAGACGACGAGATCGTTTGTGAGCCGGAAAAAGCCGGTAGCGTCGTTATTGGCGAGAAATGTGGCTGGAAGGAGATTGAGCGCCGCCGCGCGCCTCGCGGTGCCGGGATCGACGATCGCGCCCGCGGGATCGTTCGCGCAATCGCCGGTGCCGCCGTCGATGCCGTCGGTGTCGCCCGCGAACGCGGCTATGCCTTGCTCGCCGTTGAGGGCGGCGGCGAGGGCGAGCGCATATTCCTGGTTGGGGCCGCCCCTGCCGTTGCCGCGCACGGTCACGGTGAGTTCGCCGCCCGAGAGGATCACGACGCGCCGCCCGTCCGAAAGGCAGCGCCGGGCCAGACGTGCGTGCATCTCGGCCACGTCGCGGGCCTCGCCTTCGAGCGAGTCGCCCAGCATGATCACCTCGAAGCCTTGGCCGCGCGCCACTTCGCCCGCCGCCTGAAGCGAATCGCGGCCGGTGGCGACGAGTTCGTAACGCGCATTGGCGAAGATCGCGTGCCCCGGCTTCGGTGTTTCGTTCACGGGATCGTTGAGCGCCTCGACGACGGAACGCGGCGCCGTGATGCCGTATTTCGCCAGAATGCGCCGCGCATCGGCGAGCGTCGTTGTGTCGGGGCATGTGAGGCCCGAAGCGATAGTCTGCGGCTCGTCGCCCGGCACATCCGATATGGCGAGCGTGACGAGGATCGCCGAAGGCGAGGCGCAGGCGGCGAGGCGTCCGCCCTTGATGCGCGAAATATGCTTCCTGACGCAGTTGATTTCATGGATGCGCGCGCCGCATTTGAGAAGTGTGCGGGTCAAGTCCTGCTTCTCGGCCAGCGTGATCTTGCCGGCGGGCGCGACGAGCAGCGCGGAGGCGCCGCCCGAAATCAGGGTGAGGATGAGGTCGCCCGCCTTCGCCGAATGCGCGGCCTTGATCGCCTCCGCGGCGGCGACGACGCTGCTCTCGTCCGGGATCGGGTGGGCCGCCTCGATCAGCTTCAGCTTTTTCAAGGGTTCGGACTTCTCGCCATGCCGGGTGATGGCGACGCCCGTCAGGGCATGCGACGGACAGATCCGCGAAAAGTGGTCTTCAGCGATGCGCGCCATACCCGCCGCCGCCTTGCCGCAGGCGATGATGACGATCTTGCCGTCGGTCGGGCATTCAGGAAAATGATGCGGCAGACAACGGCCCGGCTGCGCCACTGCGACAGCCGTTTCAAAGAGCGTGTGAAGAAAGCGTCTGGCGTTGTATGACACGTCGCAAATCAGTGGTGTTGATGGTCGACCAGCGCACGTTACTGCTTCGACCGCGACGGTCCAATTGGCTTTAAGTCTCTCGCCGAAAGTAGCGGGGTGCCATGCATATATTGCATGGCTTGCGTTTGCATCCGGAAAACGCCCGCGCGATTCAATTCCCTGTTTTCGCTTTCCTTTTCAGAAGTCGAGGCCGATATCCAGCGCCTTCACCGAATGCGTCAAGGCGCCGACGGAAATCATGTCCACGCCCGTCTCGGCGATGGCGCGCACGGTAACGAGCCGCACGCCTCCGGACGCCTCGCACAGGATGCCCGGCTTCGCGGCTTTGGCGCGAGCGACCGCGTTCTTGAGTTCCGGCACGGCCATGTTGTCGAGGAGAACCGCGTCGACATCATGCTGAAGGGCTTCTTCAAGTTGCGTCAGCGTGTCGACCTCCACCTCGATCTTCACCATGTGGCCGTTGGCTGTCCGTGCGCGTTCGATCGCCGCCGAAACGCTACCCGCCGCCGCGATGTGGTTGTCCTTGATGAGGACTGCGTCGAAGAGGCCGAAGCGGTGATTGTGTCCGCCGCCGGCGCGCACCGCGTATTTCTCGAAGGCGCGAAGGCCGGGCGTCGTCTTCCGGGTGCAGACGATGCGGGCATGCGTGCCGTGAACGGCTTCCACGAAGTGGCGCGTTGCTGTGGCGACGCCGGAGAGATGCTGCACGAGGTTCAGCGCCACGCGTTCGGCGGAGAGGATGGCCCGCGTGCTGCCCGATACGCGGGCGATGGCGCTTCCGGCATGGGCGCTTTCGCCATCGCGAAGCTCCGCTTCAAAGGAAATGCCGGGATCGATCGCGCGGAATGCCGCTTCGGCGAGCGGAAGGCCCGCGATGCACCCGTCTTCGCGAAGAGCGAGGACGGCCTCGGAGATGTGGTTCGCCTCGATGATGGCGTTGGTCGTGATGTCGCCAGCGAGGCCGAGATCTTCCGCTAGCGCTTCCTCGATGAGAGACGCGACGAGATGGTGGGGAAATTGAAGGTTCGAGGGGGCGTGTCCCGTCATGTCTTTGCCAAGCTCGTATCGTCTGGAGATGAGCGCGGACATTAACAAGGAACGCCCGGGGTGCAAACGTCTCTTCGGCGGGAAGCGCGGCTTTATAACGGCTCAGGCGATCTGCACCACGGGCGCGACCTTTGCCAGCTTGTCGAGCCAGCGCTGAATTCGCGCCTTGTTCACGCCCCAGTCGCCCCGACCAACGAGCGAGCGGCTGTAGATCACGATCGTCGATCGGCCATCCTCCACATCGATGAAGCGCACTTCGATGGTGTCGGGAAAACGCCAGAAGGGGGAGCGCTGCACATATCGCGCGCTGAGCTTGCCTTCGTCGACATCGACGAGTTCGAGATTCGCCTCGGAAGCGACAGCACTCGCGAAAGCCTTCCTCAATTCGTGCGCGCCGACCGCGAAGATGGGCGGCCTGATATCGCTGCGCGCCTTGCATGCGCCGGGCGGGCAGGCGAGCGAGTCATTCGGCGTATCGCGGCGGCTCAGCGTTTCGAAATCCACCGGCCCCTGATCGGCAGGACCGGCGAGCGACCAGATCCGCTCCGGACCCGCGATCAGGAATACGGCGATAATGGCGATGGGCACCGCGGCAAGGGCGACGGCGACGACGGATCTTGCTCTCATATTCTCTCCGATGGCGCGGACGCAGGGATACAGGCGTTGGAAATGGTAGACCGCGCGCCCGGGAAGGCAAGCGCCGACGGAGCGC
The DNA here is from genome assembly GCF_003992725.1 of Rhodomicrobium lacus. Taxonomy (NCBI): domain Bacteria; kingdom Pseudomonadati; phylum Pseudomonadota; class Alphaproteobacteria; order Hyphomicrobiales; family Hyphomicrobiaceae; genus Rhodomicrobium; species Rhodomicrobium lacus. The sequence continues at coordinate 48,819 of NZ_RZNF01000002.1, forward strand.
TTGCGGTTTGGTCAGGGGCGGCGGCCAAAAAATAGGCCGTCAAATAAGGAAGGAACCCGAAGGCTCCCCGCCCTTGTCGAAAAGGGTGACCATGCCGTTTGTCCCTCGCCTCAGCGAACGAAACGTCCGAAGCGCGTCAGGCCAAACCCCAGCGCGCCAAGCGCGCCGATAATGAGAAGCACGCCGCCGGGCAGCGACGCCTCGGAAGGCTTAGCCGCTTCGGTCGACGGCAGCGGCGTCGCCTGCGCGGGCGAAGCGGGGGTGGCCTTCGTGGCATCGAGTGCGGCGGAAGGCGCCAGACGTGCCGAGGCGACAGCCGGCCGCCCGAGCAGGTCCGACACAAGTTCCTGGGTGCCGATAAGCGCGAATTCCGCCGTTTCCTTCGCCGCGTTCGCCTCGTCGAGCTTCGCCTTGAGCATCCCGACTTCGCCGCGCGCGTCTTTCTCGGCGGCCTCGGCTATATCGCGGGCCGCTTCGGCGAATTCGCGGGCGCGGACCTCGACAGCGTACTTGTCGCGGAGCGTATTCGCCTTGTCCTTCGCCTCGATGAGCTGGCTCGACATTGCGAGATTGGCCTGAAGAAGCTCATGCTTCTCGGCTGTGCTGGCGACAAAAGCGACGAACAGCCCGAAGCTCAAGGCCCCGAGCATGTAATTGAGGTATTGGCTGGGCATGACGTTTCCTTAAAGGAAGGTTAACGGGTCAACGCGCACATCTTTTTCTGCCTTTTTCATAGCAGCGATTGGTTAACGTCAGCTTTTTCATGCCTTTTAGGTTGCCAATAATTGGAGGAAATCAATTCGCTCATTGCAACTGTTGCGCGATTATTCAAAAATGCGCACCCGATAGTGATCGGGGGCGACGCATCGCGGATGATTGCTCTGTTTCCGCGCAAGAAAAAATCTTTAACGGAGGGCAAAATCGTTTGCCTCTTGCGTTCCCTGGCTTTAGCGATCAAGGTTGCGCGCGCGCAACAGATGCAAAAGATTGCGAATCTCGTTTCCAGCGGAAAAAACACACAATGACTGTCAGGGTAGCTATCAACGGCTTTGGCCGTATCGGTCGAAACGTTCTCAGGGCCATTTCCGAATACAAGCGTCAGGACGTCCAGATCGTCGCGATCAACGATCTGACCGACGTGAAGACGAACGCGCATCTGCTTAAATATGACTCCGTTCACGGCAAGTTTCCGGGCGAGGTTAACGTTACCGGCGACGGCATCGACGTCGGCTACGGCCCGATCAAGGTTCTCGCCGAGCGCGATCCGTCGAAGCTTGCGTGGGGCGACCTCGGCGTCGATCTCGTGATGGAATGCACGGGCGTGTTCTCCGACCGCGACAAGGCGGCGATCCATCTTCGTTCGGGCGCCAAGAAGGTGCTCGTCTCGGCGCCGTCGAAGGGCGCGGATCTCACGGTCGTTTACGGCGTCAACCACAAGCAGCTTGAGCCCAAGCACGAGATCATCTCGAATGCGTCTTGCACCACGAACTGTCTCGCGCCGGTGGTCAAGGTCATCAACGATCTGTGCGGCCTCAACCAGGGCTACATGACGACCATCCACGCCTACACGAACGACCAGCGCATTCTCGACCTGCCCCACAAGGATTTGCGCCGCGCCCGTGCCGCCGCTCTCTCGATCATCCCGACCACGACGGGCGCCGCGAAGGCGATCGGTCTCGTGCTGCCGGAACTGGCGGGAAAGCTCGACGGCACTTCGGTGCGCGTGCCGACGCCGAACGTGTCGTGCGTCGACCTCGTCTTCATCCCCGGTCGTGAGACGAGCGTCGAGGAAATCAACCACGCCATCGAACGCGCCTCGCAAGAGGAACTGAAGGGCGTGCTCGGCGTGACCAGCGAAGAACTCGTTTCCGTCGATTTCAACCACAACCCGAACTCGTCCACCTTCGATCTGACACAGACGCAGATCGTGAACAACAAGCTCGTGCGCGTGCTGTCTTGGTACGACAACGAGTGGGGCTTCTCCAACCGCATGGTCGACACGGCCGTCGCCATCGGCAAGCTGCTTTAGAGTCCGTACGGAAAAGCGCGCGAAGCGGTTTTCCATCACGACGCTCGCCAAGGCAGAGAGACGGAGCGCGCCTTTGATCCCATCAAAGGAAGATCCGCCTCTGAACTTCAGGAAGAGACCGTCTTGCCGATCCGATTGCGAGCCAATCGGATCGGAACGGGCTCTGGAGAAAGCGATGATACCATGAGCGAAAAGCCTTGCGGGCTTATCGTTGCCATCCCGCCCGCTCTGGAAACGGAGTGGGCGGCGCGCCTTTCGGAACTCGTGGCAAGTTTCCGTCCCGCTGCGCTGATCATTCACCCGTCGCGAGAGAACGCAGCGCTGGTAAAGGCGGCGGCACCGCTCGAACTCGCCGTGCTCGTCGCGGGCGAGGTCCGTGAAGCTGCGCGTGCCGGAGCCAGCGGCGTCTGGTTCCCATCATCGGAAGCGGCGGATTTTGCCGGCGCAAGAAAGGCGCTTGGCGCCGAGGCGATCCTAGGCGCAGGGTGCGGGGTGAGCCGTCACGCGGCGATGGAAGCGGCGGAAGCTGGCGTCGATTTCCTCGCCTTCGACGCCGCCACCGATCTTGACGCCGCCGTCGATGTCTCGGCCTGGTGGGATGAGGTCGCGGAAATACCCGTCGCGCTCATCGTCGGAGCGAAGAAACCCGATCGCGCTCGCGTCCTCGATGCACGGCCCGACTTTCTTTTTGTCGAAGAAACGGAGACAGCGGGCGAAAGCCTTATTTTCGCAACAGAGTTCGGCTTGCAAAGCCAGACCTAGCCTCCGGTGCGGACTTGCCTCCCGGTTCGGCCTGACGGGCAATCCATCGCGCAGGCGATGTCTTCGGGGTTTTGCTTCTGTGAAAAGCATGCGAGTTCTTGCCTTCGTCTTTACGGCTCTCCTTACCGGAGCCTTTTTGCCCGACTGCAACGCCGCTCCAAAAGCGCCGTCTGCATCCAAAGGCGGCTGGTCGACGAGCGAAGCGCCATCGGACCCCGGCGATCCGGCTTATGCGGCTTTCGAGGCCGGGAATTATGAGGAGGCCTATCGGCTCGCGAGTGCGGCGGCACAACGTGGCGAACCGCAGGCGAACACGCTCATCGGCGAGCTTTACGAGCAAGGCCTTGGCGTCCATCAGGATCTGAAGAAGGCGGCCGAATGGTTCACCAAGGGCGCGGTCGCGGGAGACATGCACGCGCAGTTCCGTCTGGGGTTGATGCTGGCGGAGGGGCGAGGGCTCAAGAAGGATCGCCGAAAGGCGGCGGACTTTTTCGAGGCTGCCGCGCAGCAGGGCCACACTGTCGCTGCCTATAATCTCGCGCAGGTTTATGTGGAGGGCTTCGCGCGGCCGCAGGACATGGGGCGGGCCGCCTACTGGCTCGCCGTTGCCGCGGAAAAGGACCACGCGCAGGCAGCATACGACCTCGCGACGCTCCTTCGCCATGGGGACGGCGTCGCCAAGGACGAGGCAAAGGCAGCTCAGCTGATGGCGAAGGCGGCCGAACTGGGGAACCTCGAAGCGCAGGTCGAATATGCAATCATGCTCGGCAATGGCAAGGGCGTGCCGAAGGACGAGGCGGGTGCGGTGAAGCTGTTGAGGGTTGCGGCCGAGCGCGGCAATCCTATCGCGCAAAATCGCCTCGCGCGCGCCTATTCCGCCGGATTCGGCATCGAGAAGGACCGAATCGCCGCGTCGAAGTGGCATCTGCTGGCGCGGGCAGCAGGGCAGAGCGATTTCAGGATGGACCTGTTCGTGATGTCGCTGAAACCTGACGAGCGCAAGAAGGCGGAAGGCGAGGCGCAAGCGTGGCGCGAGGAGACCGCCGCCGCCGTCCGATGACAGGGATCGCCTGTAAATGAAAGCGCCGGGCGGTTGCCCGGCGCTCTGTCATAGGGAGGCCGTCGCGACGAGGCGACGAGCATTCTCTTATTCAACGAGCGGCCCCGGCAACGGCAAGACCTGCCTGCCGAAAGCCGTGTTCACCACCAGAGCGCCGCTGAGATAAATCCCCACGATGCCGGCGCCAAGCAAGGCCCAGGCGGGGATGTAGGCGTTGGACTTCCCGATCAGGCCGAGATCCATCAGCGCCACGAAGGGCAGGGCCACGTCGAGCAGCGCCACAATGGCGAAAAGCAGCGCCGTGTTCTTGAGGAACGCGGGTGTCCACAGCCAGAGAACGAGGGTGAGGACAACCCACGCCCATCCATCGATTCGCGCGTCGAAGGGCACCTGCCGCACGATCATGTCGTACTTCATCAGCATCTCGACGCCGCCGACGAACATGAAGAAGGCCGCAAAGAACAGGAATGTGTTTCCGCCGGTCGAATTGTTCGACTTGTAGTCCAGGATCGCGACGGTGAACTGGATGATGAAACCGCCCAACAGCCACAGGCCCAGCAACGGCATGGCTTCCTTTGTGACATGGCCGCTCAACAGGGCGAAAAAGCAGAAACAGGCTACGGCCAGGCCTACCAGACCTGCGGGGGTCGGATTAGCCCACGGGGAGGTGGTGAGTTGAAAATTCTCAAATTTCGAGTCTACTCGCTGGTCCATTGAATTCCTCTATCGAATGTCGACCTGACATGTGTTCAGCGACAGCGGTTTCTCTCCGCCACTGAGGCACGTCTCCTCGATTCGTATCCGCCCTATTCACGATCGAAGGATGCCGTTCTGTCTGTCGTCACTTCGCGAGGAATGACTCTCGCTATATGTCCATCGTTTCGAGAATGTTATGCTGCCGGTGCCTAGTCCAGGGCGCGGGATCGCGCCACTCGACTAAAGTTCTGCATCCTGGGGTGTGGCCTGGGCGACCGACGCAGAAACAAGGGGATGCATGAAGCGCGACCCTGCTGCCTGGACCTGGCGCGTCGAAACGCCGCCCGAGACGCGAGAGCCAGCGCGCGGAACGGGGTGCAATGCGCCAATTGAAACGACCCTGAAAACATCGCACTTTTTGCCAAGCGGGCTAGCCAAGCGTCGAAAGGGCATGTATATCTGACATCGATTAACTCTCGATAGGCTTCGCTTCTTCGGCCCATGCGGTCGAAGGACGGGGCTTGTCGCATTTCTATCCGGAGAACGACGATGGCAGTCCCCAAGAGAAAAGTCTCGCCCATGAAGCGCGGTTTCCGCCGTTCGGCCGACGCGCTTGCCGCCCCGACCTATGTCGAGGACAAGGAGTCGGGTGAACTGCGCCGTCCGCACCACATCGATCTGAAGTCGGGCAAATATCGCGGTCGCCAGATTCTGGAGCCGCGCGAAGACATCTAGCCGATCCGGCCGAAAGCCTCGCTCGGGCTCATCGCCTCCCTGGATCGGTGCTCTTGCTCTTATGCGCCGCGCCGTCATCACGCGCGGCGCCTTTGGTGTTTTCAGATCGGTATGCATTAAATCGACGCGATTTACGCAGAGACTGATCGATAACCAGGAGTCAAAGCGTCGTGCCGCACGCCGCTGTGGCGCCCATGCATCGGAATCGCGCTCATGATTCGCGAGCCGATGGCATGGCGTAGTGAAGCCCGATCTGGTATTCCATTGGTTGCGATGACGCCCGAGGATCTTCTCATACGGGAAAACACAGCGCAGGACGGCCAGCCGGTCGCCGCGTCCGGGGAAGAAACGGCTGCGGTCGAGATCGGACTGAATGCGGCTATCGTTTCGATGATTTGCGGCGAACCCCAGATCCTCACCGTATCGACCGGCGGCGCGACAAATGGCGACTCGCCGCCCGCTCTGCCGTTCGGGCTCTTCACGCCGCTCAAGCATCGCACGCTCGAAATCGGCCTGCGCGATTGGGTGAAGGATCAGACCGGCGTCGATCTCGGCTATGTCGAACAGCTTTATACCTTCGGCGACCGCGGCCGCCACGCGCGTCCCGGCGACGAAGGCATGCATGTCGTATCGATCGGCTACCTCGCGCTGACCCGCAATGAGGAGGCGCCAGCCGGCGGCGGCGCTCACTGGAACGCATGGTATCGGCATCTGCCATGGGAAGACTGGCGCAATGGCAAGCCGCAGATCCTCACGCAGGAGATCGAGCCGAGGCTTGAGGAATGGGCCCATCGCCGCGAAAGCGCTGGAACGCCGAGGCGGCCGCTGGCGCGAAGGGACCGCTTTCGCATGTGCTTCGGTCAGTCAGTGCCATGGGACGACGAAAAGGTGCTCGATCGCTACGAACTGCTTTATGAGGCGGGGTTGATCGCGGAAGCGGCCCGCGACGGCCGCGAGGCGGCGCGCGCATGGTCGGACCTGCCCCAACTCGGGCGGCCCATGATGTTCGATCACCGGCGCATCCTTGCGACGGCCATGAGCCGGCTGCGCGGCAAACTCAAATATCGGCCCGTGATCTTCGAGTTGATGTCGGAGACGTTTACCTTGCTTGATCTTCAGCGGGTTGTCGAAGCCATCCTCGGTAGCTATCTGCACAAGCAGAACTTCCGTCGGCTTGTCGAAAACGCGGGGCTCGTCGAACTGACGGGTCAGCAGGCGTCGAGAACGGGCGGTCGCCCGGCGCGACTTTACCGCTTCCGGAAAAGTGTGCTTCTTGAGCGGCCTGCACCCGGCTTCAGGGTTCGCGTGCAGAACATTGCAAGAACAAATTCGACGGCTTGACCGTTGCCCTGTTAACACTACTCGGAGGAAAGAGGAGAAATCCCCAGAAAGAGAGCGATTAAGCTCTTTGAATGCTTCCTAAAATCGGCGCATTTTGATAATATTTCCCTGTCGGTAGAGAAGACTCACTGCGGCGATTGAGTCTGATCGGCCTCGGCAACGACCCGAACAGCGGACGAGTATCGAGCAGCCCGCAAAGGATCACGATTAAAGCATGGCTTCAAGTCGGCTCTAGAGAGGGCTGGGTGGCTTATTTGTTTCTGGTCATGCGAGGCGCGAGGCGGCGGCAAGTGGATGAGAACCCTCTAACCAAGACAAAGAAAAGTGAGAGCGAGTATGCCTGATAATAATAAGGATCAATGCTTCGGTTTCAAAACCAACGAATACGTGGTTTATCCGACGCACGGCGTAGGGCGTATCGTTGCAATAGAAGATCAGGAAATCGCGGGTTGCAAGCTCGAACTCTTCGTTATCAACTTTGAAAAGGACAAGATGACGCTTCGCGTCCCGACGTCCAAAACGCAGAGCGCCGGCATGCGCAAGCTCTCCGATGCTGCCGTGCTCGCCCGCGCCATGGAGACCCTTCGTGGCCGTGCGCGCGTGAAGCGCACGATGTGGAGCCGCCGCGCGCAGGAATACGAAGCGAAGATCAATTCCGGCGACCTCATCACTATCGCCGAAGTGGTGCGTGACCTTTACCGCTCCGATGCTCAGCCCGAGCAGTCCTATTCCGAACGCCAGCTTTACGAAGCGGCTCTCGACCGCATGGCCCGCGAAATCGCGGCCGCGCAGGACGTCGACGAATCCATCGCCATCCAGCGGGTCGCCGAAGCGCTGACCAAGGGCGGACGTCTTCGCAAGCAGGACGTCGACGACGAAGAAGACAAGAAGGAAGCCGCCTGATCGGCTTCGCGTTTTCGCAGCGTCGCGCGCTCTTTCGCTCGGAGCCGCGATGCCGCGACATAGGCTCTTTCTCCGCCATGACAGGAAACATCCCGACCGGCGCGATCCGGATCAGGGATGTTTGGTTCCTTCCGCCCCGCTCACGACTTCCAATTGTTCGGGCAAAACGACCGTGATCGACGGTCCGGCCTTGCGCTCCACCCAGCCGCGGATGCGCACGGTCTTTCCGGCCAGCGCGGCGGCTCCGTCGCCGTTCAAACGCTTCGCCGCGCCTCCCTCCGCATAGACACGAAAGCCGAAACCGGCATTCTCGCCGAATGTCAGCGTGACGCGCGCGCCGCTTCGGGCGATGGCTTTCGCCTCGCCCTCCACGATCTGATAAGTCTGGACAAGATTGGCGATGAGACGCGGGTCGGATGCTGGCAGAACCTTGAAAACGGCCGTCCCCCAATTCCCGCGTCCGGCGGACTTGGCGGCTGTCTCGGCAGCCCGAAGCGCGTCGAAGCAGGCCCTGTTGTCGGGTTGCGGCGCGACGAGCGCCAGCCCGGCGGATACGAGTCTTTCCTGCAGCCAGAGCGGGGGATCGTCCACGACCAGGAGATGCGCGGTGGTTATGCCGTAGCGGTCACGCTCCGCGCCGCCAATTTTCACCTCAACCTTTTTTCCGAGCGTGCTCCTGAGGAAGGAGACAGCATCGAGCCCCGCGTCTCCAGCATGTTGCGGCAGGGCGGGGATAGAGATGATTTCGGCGAGGCGGATCGTGCGGCCATCAGCGAGGCGCAGCGTCTGAGGCCCGACGACGGCGGCAACCGCGCTTTCGCCCGCGCTTCTCAGGTCGCAGCCGGGGGTATTGGCTCTCCGCGACTGCCCATGCGACGGCGAGGCGCCAACCAGCGCGGCCAGCAGGCAGACGGCCGCCGCCTTGTGGAAGCGGCCTGCGAGACGCGAGGGGATCGCGGCGCTCGTCGCGCCAGGCCCGGCGAACACACTCGACCCATGCCGCAAGCTGCGCGCCATCGATCGGGGTGAGACCGACAGGGTTTCCCACCCGTCTTCGCCGCGTGAACGGGTCCGGCATCCGCGTCCGGCGCAATACCGATCAACGATGTTCGCCCACGCGCGGCGGAAGTAAAAGGTCATCTGAATTTCGTAATCTCTGGCAGCGCCGCGCTCAAGCGTTTCCCGGCATGCCCCGCGCTCCGCGTCCGGCGCGCGCGATTGACGGCCTCGGCCCGCTTTTTCCGGACAAACAGCTCCATAACTCGCCCGCGCCCTTTGAGCGAGTGTCAGGGAGATGGCGATGCGGGGTTTTACACGCGCTCCGCCCGCGCTTTCATCTTCAGAGCCGCGTCGTAAAGCACGAACAGCGCCAGAATCTGGACGAGGATCGTTGTAATCACGCCGCGAATGAAGCTGAGCGTGAAGTCCTGAGTAAAGAGGATGTAGGTTTTCAGGGCGAGTGCGAGCGCTTGATAAGCGAACAGAAACAGCAGCGGCGCTCGCCCGGGGCGCTGGAACAGCCAGACGAGGCCGATGACAAGGGCTACGAGGTCGGCGGCCACCTGCGGCACCGCGTCCGGTCCAAACGCGACGAGCGACATCAGAAGAGAAATGACCTGAGCCGCAGGCACGCCAGCGGCGAGCGCCAGAAAACGCAGATCCCGTGGCAGCAGGCGGCGCATCGCGAGGACGCTTGCCACGAGCAGTGCGATGGCCAGACCATAGCTTATGACGAGCATGCGCGCGAAGTCTTCCGACACGGCCGCGACGGCATACGCGCCGATGGCGGCTAGCACAAGAACAACGCCGCCGCCGATAGCAAGCAGCGATATTCGACCTGCTGGAGCGCTTTCCTTAAGCATGTTTCCTTCCTCCGGCTTTTTTCTTCCATCCCCGAGTATATCACGAAGGAGAAATAGCCGTGTCCCCGCTTCGCAGCTTCGCGTTCATATCGTGACGAGAAGAAGCGCGATGCGGGAGAATGGCGCTGCCTCAGTCGAGTTCGACGGCCATCGCCACGGCTTCGCCGCCGCCGATGCAAAGGCTCGCGATGCCGCGCTTTCCGCCCGCCCGCTTCAGTGCGCCGATCAGCGTCACGAGCACGCGCGCGCCGGATGCGCCAATGGGATGGCCGAGCGCGCACGCGCCGCCGTGGATGTTGACCTTGCCATGGGGAAGCCCGAGATCGCGCATCGCCGCCATGGCGACCACCGCAAAGGCCTCGTTGATTTCGTACAGGTCCACGTCGTGTGCCTCCCAGCCGAGCTTGTCGAGGAGGGCGCGGATTGCATGGACCGGCGCGGTCGGGAACAGGCGCGGTTCGCTTGCATAGGTTGCGTGGCCGAGGATCGCCGCCAGCGGCGCGAGGCCCTTCGCGCCCGCTGTCGAGCGGCGCATCAGCGTGACTGCGGCTGCGCCATCCGAGATCGAACTCGAATTGGCAGCCGTCACGGTGCCGTCCTTGGCGAAGGCCGGCTTCAGCGCCGGGATCTTCGCGATGTCGATGCGGCCCGGCTGCTCGTCGCGCTCTATAATCGCCGCGCCATTGCGCGTTTCGACCGTGACGGGCGCCGTCTCCCAATCGAACGCGCCGCCTTCCACCGCCGCCTTCGCCCTCGTCGCCGAGGCCACGGCGTAAGCGTCTTGCGCCTCGCGCGTGAAGCCGTAGGCGGCGGCGCACTCCTCCGCGAAGGTGCCCATCAGCCGCCCCCTGGTTTCAGGAGCGTAAGCATCTTCCAGCCCGTCGAAGAACATCGCGTCGAGAACGCGGTCGTGGCCGAGGCGCTGGCCGCCTCGCGCCTTCGGCAGCAGATACGGCGCGTTCGTCATCGACTCCATGCCGCCCGCGGCGACCACGCGCGCGCTGCCAGCAATGATCAAATCGTGGCCGAGCAACACGGCCTTGAGACCCGAGCCGCAAACCTTGTTGATCGTGGTACAGCCCGCTGAGACCGGCAGCCCGGCGCGAAGGGAGGCTTGCCGCGCCGGGGCTTGTCCGACACCTGCGCCGAGCACGCACCCCATGACGACCTCATCGATATCGGATGCCGCGACCTTTGCGCGTTCCACCGCCGCGCGTAGGGCCACCGCACCGAGTTCGGGGGCGGCGAGGGTCGCGAATGCACCTTGGAAAGCGCCGATGGGTGTTCGCGCGGCGGATGCGATGACGACGGCGTCAGAAGTCTTGCACATGGGTTTCCTCGTAGCGCGTTGTTTCGCGGATCGTCGTTTTTCCTTTGACGTTACCTCAAAGGACTTCCCGGAGCCATGCGCGCCGCACACCGCGCGCGAGCCATGTCGTCGAGGCGCCTGAACGGAACTCCGACGCAGGCGGACTGTTGCTCATCAAAACCAGAATGAAGAGACGCACCGACATGGCGACCAACGACAAGGCAGACTTTGAAATCATTGGCGCGCCGTGGGGCAATTTCGTCCGCACCGTCTGCATGGCGGCCCGTGAAAAGGGCGTCCCCTACACGCAGACCATCGTGCGCCCGACCGATCCACTCGTCGCCGCGATCCACCCTTTCAGCCTCGTGCCTTGCGCACGCCATGGCGACCTCGTGCTGTTCGAGAGCCGCGCGATCTGCACCTATATCGACGGCGCATTCGACGGGCCGCCGCTCGTGCCGCGCGATGCTCGCGGGGCGGCGATCACCGAGCAATGGATCGCGCTCGTATTGACCACCATCGATCCCGTTCTCGCCCGCCAATATATCAGCGCCTATCTCGCCGCGCCCGACGGCAAGCCCGCCGCTGCCACGATTGACGCGCTGCTTCCGAAGATGCGCAAATGCTTCGCGGTGCTCGACGAGCGGCTGGCAGTGAGTCGCTATCTTTCGGGCGACACGTTCAACCTCTCCGACATGATGCTTTTTCCGGTGATGTGGTTCATGCGGTTGAAGCCCGAAAGCGGGGCCATGCTGGAGTCATCGCCGCATCTTCTCGACTGGTATGCCCGCGTCGCCGACAGAGCGAGCGCGCGCGAAACGGAGCCGCCCGCCGTCACCGGACCGGCGGTTGCATGCGGAGCGTTCGGGTAGTTTCACTCCCCCGCGCTTACCAGTCGGCGGGTTCGCCGCGCCGGAAGAAGCCGCCCGTCGGCCCGTCCGCCGAGATCGCCACGAGATCGGCGATTTCCCGCGCAGGCTCCGCCGGATCTCGGTTCGCTTCTGCGCCGCCCATGTCGGTGCGCACCCAGCCGGGGCAAAGGCTGTTCACCTTGACGGGACTGTTCGGGCCGAGATCGGCGGCCAGGATTTTGGTGAAGCCGTTCAGGGCGAGCTTCGCCATGCGATAGGCTGCGTAGCCCCCCGCCATGTCCGTGATCGCGCCAAGGCCCGACGACACGTTCACGACGCGCCCATAACCCTTCGCCAGCATGCGCGGGACGACGAGTTGCGTCATGCGGATCGGGCCGCCGAGATCCACTTCGAGCGTGCTCAGCAGGTCGCTCTCCGTCATGTCGAGCACGGGCGATCTCGGGTTCAGCAAAATTGCGGCGTTGTTGATGAGGCCGTCGATCCGTCCCTCGCGCTGCTCAGCGCTGTCCACGAAAGTGCGGCTGCTTTCGGCGTTCGCCACATCGAGCGGAAAAACCAACACATCCTTGAGCGCGGGCATTCTCGACGGTTCGCGCACCCCCGCGACGACCTTCGCGCCTCTCGCCACAAGTTCCTTCGCCGTGGCGAGGCCGATGCCCCTGTTGGCGCCGGTCAACAGAATGACTTTCCCCGCAATCGGATCGATGGGCAGCGTCATCGCATTCTCCTTGGCGTTCGTTTCACCCGCGAACAACACGCGAGTCCGCTTTGGGCTTCATCTGTGCACGGGCTTCTTATGTGTCATCACCTTAGCGCAGAATTCAAAGCGAAGCAGTGCTTTATGATCTTCTTTTGTTCTTGAAACTTACGCCTTGAACGCGAGCTGAAACGGAACTTCTTGAAGGTCAGCGGCGTTTTGATTCACCGTGAAACGTGCCACCCGGCATCGAATACTCACGGCAAGCCTTTGGAGTTCCGCGTATGGCCCCGCGCCCTTACTGGAAAGGCTATCTCAAGCTTTCGCTCGTCTCTTGTTCTGTCGCGCTCTATCCGGCGACTTCGGGTTCGGAACGGATTTCGTTCAACTGGCTGAACCGCGCGACCGGCAACAGGCTCAAGCAACTCATGGTCGACTCGGACACGAACGAGCCGGTTGAGCGTGAGGACCGCGTGCGCGGCTACCAGGTCGCCAAGAACGATTACCTCTTCATCGAGGACGACGACCTCGACGCGGTGGAAATCGAAAGCTCGCACACCATCGAGATCGAGCGTTTCGTGCCGAAGTCTGAAATCGATCTCGTTTATCTCGACAGCCCGTATTATCTCGCGCCGAACGACAAGGTGGCGGAGGAAGCTTTCGCCGTGATCCGCGACGCCATGGCGGCGGAGGGCGTGGCTGGGCTCGGCCGCGCGGTCATCAACCGGCGCGAGCGGCTTTTCATGCTGGAGCCGAGAGATGCGGGCATTCTCGCGACGTCGCTGCATTACAATTACGAGGTGCGCGGCGACGAAGCCTATTTCGAGGACATCCCCGAGATCAAGATCCCCGGCGAAATGCTGGATCTGGCAAAGCACATCATTGGCACGAAGCGCGGACATTTCGACATCGCCGCCTTCGACGACCGCTACGAGAACGCGCTCGCCGAGATGATCAAGGCCAAGCAGGCGGGCCGTCCTGTCGAGGCCGCCCGGCCCGCGCAGCCGACGAACGTCATCAATCTGATGGAAGCTCTCAGAAAATCGGTCGCCGCCGAAAAGGGAACGAAAATTACGGCTGGGCCCGCTTCCAAAGAGGAACCGAAGGCGAAGAAATCCGCAGCGAAGGCCGCACCGCGCGCCGGTGCCGAAGCGCGGGCCGAACCGGAGCGCAAGCCGCGAGCCGCCAAGGCGAAGGCCGCCGCCGTTCCCCCGCCGCCGCGTTCCAAACCTGAACGCAAGAGGGCGGGCATACACTGATGCAGAGAGCCCCCGCTTCAGCACCGGCGAAATCGAAGCGGAGCGCGCCCGTTGTCTCCGCGAAGGGCGACCTTACGCGCTACCGCCAAAAGCGCGACTTCACGAAAACGCCGGAGCCATCCGGCACCAGGCGAGCGGCGAAGATCCCGGCTCTGCGCTTCGTCATCCAGAAGCACGCGGCCCGGAGGCTGCATTACGACCTACGCCTTGAACTCGACGGCGTTTACAAGAGCTGGGCGGTGACGAAGGGGCCGAGCCTCGATCCGTCCGAAAAGCGGCTCGCGGTGCATGTCGAGGATCACCCGCTCGACTACGGCGATTTCGAGGGCATCATCCCGCCGGGCGAGTATGGCGCGGGGACGGTGATGATATGGGATCGCGGCACATGGGAGCCGGAAGGCGATCCCGAAAAAGGTTACGCCAAGGGCCATCTTGCCTTTACGCTGCATGGCGAAAAGCTCGGAGGCCGCTGGCATCTCATCCACATCAAGCCGAGGCCGGGCGAGAAGGACCAGCAGTGGCTGCTGTTCAAGTCCGACGACGACTATGCGCACGCCGAAGCCGACGGCGACATCCTCGAAGACGCGCCCGATTCGGTGGCGACCGGGCGCAGCATGGATGAAATCGCGCGCGACGGCGAGGCGGTCTGGTCCGGCAAGGCCGGGCTTGTGAAAGGCGATCTATCGCCCGCCGACGGCGCGGAGGAAGCGGAAGCGCCGCCGAAACGCAAGCAAACCCGCACGATGGCCGATGCAACCGGTGCGGTGGGAGCCATCCGCGCCGAACGCTCCGAATCGACGCGTGCGGGTTCACGCAAACCGGCTGATGCGAAAGAAAAGGCCGAGGCCGCGACACGCGCAGCAAACGGCATCGCGGGCGTGAAAAAAGCGCCGTTCCCCGGCTTCGTCGCGCCATGCCTCGCCAAGCTTTGCGAGCGGGCCCCCGACGGCGACGACTGGCTGCACGAAATCAAGTTCGACGGCTACCGACTGATGGCGCTGGTCGAAAACGGACGCGTTCGCCTGATGACGCGAAGCGGCCTCGACTGGACCGAGCGTTTCCCCGCCATCGCCGCCGCGTTCGCCGTCTTCCCCGTCGCAGCGGCCATCGTCGACGGCGAGGCCGTAGTCGAGGACCAGGCGGGCGTGTCGAATTTCTCTGCGCTGCAGGAGGCTTTGTCCACGCGCAAAAGCACCGCCGAAATCGTCTTCTATGCCTTCGACCTTCTCTATCTCGACGGATACGACCTGAGGGGCGCGAGCCTTGAAGCGCGCAAAGACGTGCTCGCGCCGCTCATCGAAGCGGCCGAAGCGCGGGCGCTTCGCTATTCGGATCATGTCGTGGGTCACGGCGCCGCCATGGTCGAAAACGCCTGCCGCCTCGGCCTCGAAGGCATTGTATCGAAACGAATCGACGCGCCCTATAGCTCCGGCCGGCACGGGGCATGGCTCAAGACGAAATGCACGAACCTGCAGGAATTCGTCGTTGGCGGTTATGCGCCGTCGACGGCGATGCGCGGCGCCATCGGCAGCCTGGCGCTCGGCGCTTACGACGATGGCAAACTCTTGCATGTGGGGCGCGCCGGAACCGGTTTCACGCAAGGCACGGCAAAGGCGCTTTTCAAGCAGCTTCAGCCCTTGCGGCGTGCAACCTCGCCCTTCGCCAATGCGTTGTCGTCGGAGGAAAAGCGCGGGCTCATTTATGTCGAGCCGAAGCTCGTCGCCGAGGTCGAGTTTCGCGGCTGGACCGGCGATCGTCATCTGCGTCACGCCGCATTCAAGGGGTTGCGAGAAGACAAGTCCGCAACGGAGGTTCTTTTCGAAATGCCGCGCTCGCAGACAGACCCCGATGCCGGGCGCCCGCGCCCAGGTTCGCGCCGAAACGCCCCGTCGACATCCCGAGCCGTACCCGCCAAGGGCGGCAACGTCGATTTCGAGGGGATTCGCCTGACCCATCCAGACCGCGTGCTGTGGGAGGGGCAGGGGCTGACGAAACTCGGCCTTGCCGAATATTACGCGGACGTCGCCGGGTTTATGATGCCGTTCATTACAGGTCGCCCGCTGGCGCTCGTCCGCTGCCCGAACGGGCAGGGGGGCGACTGCTTCTATCAGAAGCGATCCTTCGCGGGTCTCTCCGACGCCGTCGAGGTAGTGCCGATTGCCGACAAGGACGGCGACACGGAGGCACTCGTCATCCACGACTTGCGCGGCCTTATCAACCTCGTGCAGGCGAACGTGCTGGAGATTCATCCCTGGGGCGCGCGGATCGATGACCTTGAGCGCCCCGACACGCTGATTTTCGATCTCGATCCGGGCGATGGCGTCGACTTCGGCGCCGTGATGGATGGCGCCCGCGAGGTTCGGCAGCGACTCGCCGATCTCCGCATCGAGTCCTACGTCAAGACGACGGGCGGCAAGGGGCTGCATGTGGTGTCGCCGCTGGTGCCCGATCTCGGCTGGAGCGAGGTGAAGGCTTTCGCCCAAGGCATCGCTCAGGCGATGGAGAGCGACTCACCTCAACGCTTCGTCTCGACGATGGCGAAGAAGGCGCGCGACGGAAAAATCTATGTCGATTATCTCCGCAATGGTCGCGGCTCGACGGCCATTGCGCCCTATTCAACGCGAGCGCGAGAGGGAGCGCCTGTTGCAACGCCCCTCCGTTGGGAAGAACTCACGCCCGCTCTTGCGCCGCGAAGATTTACCGTCGAGACCGTGGGCAGGCGGCTCGATTCGTTGAAGAGCGATCCGTGGGCCGGCTATCTCGATAATCCTCAGCGCATCGAAAGCGGCGGCGCGCGGAAATCGAAAGGCCGCCAGAGATCCGGATCGGCGGACTCGGTTTGAGAAGCTGATCGACAACCGGGACTCACCATTGGTCTGATTAGCAGCAAGACGCTTTAGGTGAGCAGGGAGCAGCCCGCGATCTCAAACGAGTCGCGCGCCGGGCGCGTTTATTCGTCGACGCCCGCAAACTTCGTATTGGATGAGAGGTCGCTTCGTGCGTCGGTCATACGAGCGCGATACATTTCGATGATGCCGGCGGAGCCGCCTTCCTTCGAGTCCACACCAAAGTGAGGGGTGATTGCCTCGGTCGCGGACATCGGCGTGGCGTCAAGCTCGGTCAGGGCCTTGGACGTTCCCATGATCGGCGTGCCGACCAAAGGTGCGGCGAGCGATCCCTGCGTGAGCGGCGCGATGGCCGAGGGGGCGACAGGCACCGTCGCGGCGGAAGCCTCGTTCCGTATCCCGCCATTGATCAGGATATCGCTCGACATGGGGAAGCGGGCGGCGCTCGCCTCCTGCACGATGAAGGCGTTCGCTTCCAGAATTTCACTCGGCGCAGCTTCTGCCCGAGCTTTCTCGAAGATCGGTCCGACCCATGCCTTGTCTTCGTTCGAGGCGTTGCGGTGCGCGATCGCCAGCAAGCCCAGTCCATCGCCGGGGACGCGCTTCACGCCGTCGCGACCGGTCCAAAGGATTTCCCCGAGCATTGCCTGAGCGGGGGCATAGCCCTTGCGGCTGGCCGAAAGAAGCCATTGAGCGGCCGCGCGGGTGTTCTTCGTTACGCCTTCTCCTTCCATGAGAAGCCTTGCCAGTTCAAACTGGGCGGCAGGATCGGCGAGATAGCTCGCGGCATGGTGGACAAGGCTGAAGGCGTATGCCGGATCGGGATCCATGTCGGCTTCGCCTATGCCCTGCTTGTATAGCCGGGCCATCTGCAGGAAGGCCGAGGCGATCAAGGGGGCGCGGACGTCCCGCGAGCCCGTTTCGCCGAATTCGGCAATGATGCCCTGAAAGTAATCGGCGGCGCGGCCTTCGCTTTTCTTGACACCATTACCGCTGGCGAAGCGTCTGCCGAGTTCGAGCCGCGCGGCGAGATCGCCCCTGTCAGCGGCTGCGGCGAGATCGCCATATTTTGTCTCATGAAGCGCGGGGGCGGCTTGCGCAGCCTGGAACGGCGCGAAAGAAGCCGATGCCGGCACAGATTTCACGGCGGCGCGCTTTGGCTGCATGCCGGTCTGCAAGGCGACCATGGCGATGGCTACGCCGCAAAACAGCAACGGAATGGACAAGACCCTCAGCGCGCGCATTACTTTAGAGATCTTCATGGCAAATGATTTCAACCGACGCCAGCGGGCGCCCGACAAGCTGATGCAGTACCCGCTCGACACGCTGAGCGTGTAGTCTTGATACTCGTAAGTTGTAGTCGTTTTGAGGCAAAGTCCCGGCATATTGACGGCAGAGCCCTTTTCCCCACGATATCGCGCAGCCCCGGCCAGCACGTGCCGCAGACGCGGATGAGAAGACGCGAGGGTTTGGGGCGGTCATGGCGTGTAATGTGCGAGCGGTCACGGCAACCATCCTTCACCGGCAGTAACCGGTGCTCCGGAAAGTCAGTTATTTATCGGGAGGGAAGCACCGCATACGCCTAACTGACGGCAACTTCGACAAACTCTAAGCCTCTTCTACAGAAACCAGCCGAATTGCTTTCACTTTCGACTTAGAACAATGTGGTTCCTGTTTATGGCCTAAACGGGGCAGGGGCGTCTCATCCCGTGCTGTTTGGGCAACAGGAGCGACTAAACGGTAACCATCTCGGAACCGTGTCGTAAAACCTTTAAATCAAATTCTGGCGAGGGGCGCGAAGAGCCGCGAGAAAACGTCATGGCGTTGAAGCGGCTTCAACTCATCGCGCGCGTGAGACAACCAGGAAAGGGTCGACGGCGCAAAGTGCCTCAAGGCGTCTTCGAAGGCAGCGGTCGTCAGCGCACCCTCGCCCGACCCCGATAACGCCTTTGTTAACGAGGCGTTACTGACGTGGTCGGCCAGAGCGCGCAGGTCCGCTCCCGAAAATCCATCGGTCTTTCTCGCGATACGGTCTGTGGCGACCGCCTCGGCTCCAGGGATGCCCGCGATAGCCGTTGAGAGGATCTTTCTTCTGCCCTCGTAATCCGGGGGCGGGACGAAAAACAGGCTCTGCAGCCTCATCGAGCGGAAAAGCGCGCGGTCGAGAAGCCACGGCGCATTCGACGCGACGATGACCAAAACGCCACTATTGTTGCGCTGAGTCCCGTCGATTTCCGAGGCGAAGGCAGAGATGAGGGCATTCACGCTTTCACGCGGTGACTTCGCACGCTGAGCGACGACGTCGAACTCGTCGAAAAACAGAATGGCAGGCGTGTCGGAACGCGCCTCGTCAAACATCACGCGAAGCCGCTTTTCCGCCTCTCCCGGATATTTGTCGATCAGGTCTTCCGGGTTCACGGACAGGAAGCGCGCGTCGCTTTCGCCCGCGGTGGCGCGTGCGACCAGCGTCTTGCCGCAGCCGGGAGGGCCGTAAAGCAGGATGTTGCCCCCGGCTTTCTGCTTGTAGCGCTCGAAAATGCTCGGCTTCAGATAAGGCAGCACGATGCGGCGACGCACTTCCATCTTGACATCGTCGAGGCCGGCGACGTCGCCGAACGTAAAGGCGACATCGTCGAAATCGTCGAGGAAGACGTCAGAGAAAACGTCGCGGCGCTCCTGTTCGGTCTTCGCATCCCGGCGCAGGGTGTAGGTGTTCAGCGAGATCACCTTGGCGGGTGTGGCGATGATCGGGGTGCCGGGACGAATGCCGAGAAGACGCTCCAGATCGCGGTTGCGTATGGTTGCGTCCTGCTGAACGGCTTGCCGGTACAGCGTCTGCGCCTCCTGCTCGCGGTTGAGCGCGAACAATGCGCGCGCCCTGAGCGCCTGTTCCTCGGGATCTTCCGATGAGCGGGCAAGCATTTCCGCGAGGTCGAAATCCTCGGCATTGAGGCTGAAACGGCAGGCCTTGCGTCTCGCTGCGGCAAAAGACACGCCTGTCAGCGTGTCTTGTGGAAGCGTGCGGAGCAGTTCGAGAACTGCCGCTTGCCCATCCTGCCCCTCGGCTTCGTCGATGATGATCGAGAGGAGGTCACCGCTTGCGCGAGTCTTGTAGACTTTGATCAGCGCTTGCAGCGTCTCTTGATCCATATGCGGATTGCCCATCACTGTTTGGGCACGCCCGCGCTGCGTTGTGAATTGAGCGCCATTACCCCTACCCCGTCTTTAACGCCGATAACAAATGCCAAACGTGCAAAACGCAAGGCGAGCCGAGCCGATACCGGGGGTATTATCGAGTTTTCCCCCGCCTTGTGGCTCGTCCACCACAACCCCTGCTGCGCAATGACCCGAAGCGTTTCCCGTCCACGTTCCAGGAGGTCATTGCCATTGCGATGGTGTCCGTCTCATGGCGCGCGATCATGAAAAAGCCGGTGAGACAGCGTGTCTCGGGGCGCCGCATTTCGCCTCGGGCCGATGGGCGTCCGGCAAGCAAGTCAGCCCGCAACAAGATGATCCGCGCAGAAAGGCAATGCAGGGATTGCCGCCTCCCTCATCTTTTCTGTCGAAGCGAAACCCAAATGCATCTGCGGCGAAAGAAGCATGCATCTCGCGTCCCGCGTGCTGGAACGCAACCCAGCCATGCAATATCTTGCAACCGGCTGATTTGGGTGCGTGCGTTGGGGGCAGCGGTGCGATCAAGACTCGTCGCGCTTGGAGTTTTCGGTTTTTCGGGGGCGGCGATCGCCACGCCCGCTCCTTTGCCGGTGGTGTCTTCTTCCGCCGTCGTCATATTTGTCAACGATTTCGATGACGCGTTCTCCGGCACGGCGTCGCCACCTGGTCCTCGCGCCACTCCCGCCGAATGCCGCGCCCGCGCGCTGCAATATAGTGGCGGCGCGTGTGTGGCGGTCGAACAGCCGCCGCTCGCATCGCCGGTGAAGCCGCCCGCTTCCCCGTCGGTAAAACCTGCGCTCGCGCCCCAGCCGAAGCCGCAAACGGCGGCTCCGGCTTCGTCCTCGAAGGCTGCGGCGCCGCCCCGCACGCCGACCGCGCCGAACGTCCCAGCCGCAAGCGCCCCGCGTGCCGCGAACGAAAACGCAGGGGTTCCGCCAGCGGCGAAGCCGGTGGGGATGCAGACTTCGCGGATCGTCAACGGGCTGCCGAAAACCGACGTGGTGAAGGCCAGCGTCCCAAAAGCCGACGCGCAGAAAGGCGATGCCGCGAAAGCCTCTCTGCCGAATGCACCCGCCTCTTTGCGCGCGATGACCGGTCAACTGCTGCTTTCCGGCTTTTCCGGGCGGCGCGCGACCGATCCGGACGTCAGCCGCGTTCGTGCGGCTTTGGCGGCCGGGCGTCTTGCGGGCGTCGTGGTCGCCACGAGCAACATTTCATCCTCGGCCCAGCTCGGGGAGTTGCTTCGTCATCTGGGCGACACCGCAGCGGAGCCCGCCCTTATCGCCGTGGATCAGGAAGGCGGTCCCGAATCCGCGCTCGCCGAGGAGAAGGGGTTTACCTTCTATCCTTCTGCCAGGAATGTCGGACAGGGCCGAAACCTTGGCGAAGCGCGCGCGCTTTATCGGGAGATGGCGGGGGAAATGTCTTCGCTCGGCATCAGTCTCAACTTCGGTCCGGCGCTAGGGGCGTGCGGCGACAAGCGGGCCGATTTCTCGGCTCCGTGCTTTGCCGCGACGGAGCCGCGCGCCAGGGCGTTCGCGGCCACATTCACGCGCGGCCACCATGACCGCGCGGTTCTGACTGCGCTTCGCGCCGAGCCGTTCGGCGCAGGCCGCGCGACGGCAGCGTGGCGGCGCGAGCGCGCGAGCACCGCCATGCTGCAAGCCGTCGCGAAGGTCGATACGGCCGATGCCGCGATCCTGCGCATGAAGGCTGCTGAGGGAGCGTTGCCGGTCGCGGTCGCAAGCCTGTATCAATCGCTCCGACCAGGCGAGAGCAGAATTCGGCGCCACATGGCGTTCGGCGGAGCAATTATCGCCGATCTCGACCTCGGCACGGGGGGCGCGCCGTTGCGCCACGGTGAAGCGGTCGTGTCCGCACTGGCCGCGGGCGCTGATCTCGTGCTTGTGCGGGCCACGCCCGACGTCCCGCAAGATCTCGACGAGACCGTTTACGAGGCGGTGGAAGCGGCGGTGGTTACGGGGCGGCTGTCGCGCGCGCGGGTCGAGGACGCCTGGCGTCACGTGCTTTCGCTGAAGTCACGCCTGCGCACTATCCGCCAGCGGATGCAGGTTGCGACCGCCCTGCGGTAGAAGCGTTCGAGCCGAGGCGCTCATGCGCAAGGCGACCTGAGCGGCAAACAGCAATATACAGAATATCCCGAAGGATGCTGCAGCGTCATGCCATACGACGCTGCAGATTTATGGTGTCGATCGGCTTTGGTTGCGTCAAATCGATGCCGATTCAAGCAGGGCTGATCCGACGCTCTACGCCCGTGGTGCGTCGGTGCCGATTTCGCTTCTCTTGCGCCCGGTAATCATCGCGCGGGCGAGGTTCTCGCCATGTTCGATGCTCGCCCAGATAACGCCGACGATATGGAGACCGATCAGCACCAGCATGCCGTTGGCAAAGGCTTCGTGCACCTCTTCCAGATCATGCGAGCCCCAGCCCGTTTTCGTCGTCATCATGTAACCCGTGGTGCAGGTGCCCACGAGCGCCGCGATGAGCAGCAGGATCATGATGCCTCCCGCAGGGTTATGGCCGAGATAGCGGCGGCCCTTGAAGGACAATGCGTCCTTGAGATAGGCGACGACCGTCGCCGGGGATTTCACGAAATCGGTGAAGCGGGCATGTTTCGTCCCGATGAAGCCCCACACGATGCGCAAACCGACGAGCGCCGCGATGGTATAGCCGACCACGACATGCACGCGCTCGACCTCGTCGCCCGTCGCGAAGGCCGCGATGAACAGGCCGACGAGCGACCAGTGGAAGACCCGCACGAACGGATCCCACACCTTGACCGTTGCCGGCGGCGTCGCGCCGCCGGATTCGATCGCCTGTTGGGCGATGGTCATCAGTCGTCGTCCCTCTTGGTCTCGACGATCTTCGCGTTTGTCGGATCGACGAACAACTCGATGCGCTCACCGGTCTTGTCGACGGCGTAAAGTTCGCCACATGCCTTTTTCAGCTTGGCCTTGCGAACCTTGTAGCCTTGCTCTTCGACCTTCGCTTGAAGATCGGCGATCTTGAGCCATTGAGCCTCGGGCGCGCTCGTGCAGGGTCGGGACGGATCGCTCGCGTTTGCAGCGGTCGCTGCCGCGCAGACGGCAAGGGCTGACAGAACAAGGGGAAGTTTCCGCATCTGAAGTCTCCGGGATTGGATTGGCTCGGGGCACCATTGCCCGGCCGATGATCAATCCATGGCAGAGAGGCCATGACGGCAGCCTGTTGAGCGATGTCAGCAACCTGTCAGCGATGCGATGAGATAGTTGGCGCAAAAGGAAGGCTTTCGATGCGTGTGCCGCTGAGGATCATCTTCGCTACGCTGATCGCGTTCGGCGCGCCCGCGTCGACGCTCGCCCATTCCGACGATGACCACGACGCGGCGCTGGAAGCCGTCGAAAAGAAGGACATCCTGCAACTGGCCGACATCCTGGGCGCGGTAAAGGACAGGCTGCCGGGCGAGGTTGTCGGCATCGAAATCGAGCGCAAGCACGGCGTGTGGTATTATGAACTTCGCACCGTGGACAAGTCGGGCCGGATCTTCGAGGTCTATGTCGATGCGAAGACCGCCGAAATCGCAAGGATCAAGGAAAAATAGATGCGCGTGCTTCTTGTCGAGGACGACCGGCGCATCGCCGACGATGTGGGGCGCGCGCTTCAGGCGAGCGGTTATGTCGTGGAAAGGGCGGAGGAGGGCGAAGACGCCTGGTTTCGCGGCGATACGGAAGATTACGCCGCCGTCATTCTCGATCTCGGCCTGCCGCGCATGGACGGGCTTTCCGTGCTGAAGCGCTGGCGTGCCGCCGACCGGCGCATGCCGGTGCTCATTCTCACAGCCCGCGGAAGCTGGGCGGAGCGTGTCGACGGCATCGACGCGGGCGCGGACGACTATCTTCCGAAGCCGTTCCACATGGAAGAGCTTCTCTCCCGGCTGCGCGCGATCATTCGCCGGTCGGCTGGGGCGGCGTCCTCGCTCGTCGCCGTCGGCGATGTGACGATCGACGACCGCCAGATGCGCGTGAGCGTGCGGGGCGTGCCCGTGGCGCTCTCGGCGCTGGAATATCGCGTCATAGCCTTTCTCGTGCTGCATCGCGGCCGCGTCGTGCCGCAGCATGAGCTTGAGGAGGCCGTCTACGGCCACGACGAGGACCACGATTCGAACGCCCTTGAGGTTCTGGTCGGGCGGGTGAGGCGCAAGCTCGGTGTGCCCCTGATCGGGACTCGGCGCGGCTTCGGCTACATTGTCGAAGAACCGTCGCCATGACGGGGTCGTCGCTTCGGCTGCGACTGATCATAGGCGGGATGGCGGCCATTCTCCTCGCCCTGACCGTTGCGGGCGGCGGGCTCGTCCATCTCTTCAAGCGCCATGTCGCGCGCACCATCGCCGACGATCTCAACCTTCATCTGAGCCAGATCCTCGCCGCGCTCGACGTGAACCCGGACGGTACGCTTGTCCTTACGCGAAAGCCGGGCGATCCCCGCTTCGAGGTGCCACTGTCGGGGCTCTACTGGCAGGTCGGCGACGATCGCGGGCAACTCTTGCGGTCGCGCTCGCTGTGGGATGCGACGCTGCCCATCGCCGCCGACGCCATCGCGCCGGGCGAGGAACATCGGCATATCCTGCAGGGGCCGGGAAGCGCCGAGGTGCTCGCCGCGGAGCGAAGCGTCGTCCTGACCTTGGGTGAGCGCAAGATGATGGTGCGGGTTGCCGTTGCGGCGAGCCTTGCCGGCGTCTCGAAGGCGGCGGCGGCCTTCACGCGCGACCTCGCCGTCGCGCTTGCGATCCTCGGCGCAGTCCTGACGGGGGCGACCATCCTTCAGGTGAGTCTCGGGCTTCGACCGCTCGACCGGCTGCGCCGGGGCGTCGCCGACATTCGCGCGGGCCGCGTCATGACCCTGCCTATGGCAGTGCCTTCCGAGGTGCAGCCGCTTGTCGAGGAAATGAATGCACTGCTCGACAGTCAGGAACGTGAGATCGAGCGCTCGCGCGGGCGCGCGGCGGACCTTGCGCATGGCCTCAAGACGCCGCTCGCCGCGCTTTCGGCCGATGCGCGCCGCTTGCGAGAGCAGGGCGAGAGCCAGATCGCGGATGATATAGAGGGCGTTGTCGCCGCGATGGGCCGTCACGTGGATCGCGAACTGGCGCGGGCGCGGGTCCGTGGCGTCGGCGGTCGCAGCTCGAGCCGCTCCACGCCGCTGGCACCGCTTCTGGCCTCTCTGATCGCAACGCTTGGCCGAACGCCCGAAGGTGCGCGCGTCCATTTCGAGACGACCGTTGCCTTTGATTTCGCGGTTCCCATGGATCGAACCGATCTTGCCGAAGTGCTCGGAAACCTGCTGGAAAACGCGGCGCGGCATGCGACCGCGCGCGTTCTCGTTTCGGCGGCGGCGGACGAGGGCGGCGGGCGCCTTCGGATCACGGTCGAGGACGATGGCGCAGGGATCGCGCCGGAGGTGTGCGGTCGGGTGATGGAGCGGGGCGTCCGCCTGGACGAGCGCGAGCGCGGCGCCGGATTGGGGCTGGCCATCGTGCAGGACGTGCTCGATGCCTATGGCTGGGGACTCTCGCTGGAGGCGTCGCCGGCGCTCGGCGGATTGCGGGCGACGGTCGAGGGCGGTCGGACTCCCAAATCCGGGGCGGCGTTGGCGGGTGTGTCTTCGGCCTGAATCCAAACGATGCCCGCGACGTCGCAAATCTGTGACATCAGCGTGGTATGTGTCGGGCTTGGGCAGTGTGCGGAGGGGCTTCGGGCATGAGCGGGAGGTTCGAGACCGCAGGATGACCAGCGCGCGACGGCGCGCTCGCCATGGATGCTGAAAGTCTGCGAAATCGGCTCGGAGCGCGGAAACCTTCTACTGAAACGCTTGGAGCGTTGAACAAGCGGCGAGTTTCACGAGGGGCTGTTTCAGCCAAAATCGCCGCAGGTATAGTCGAGCGGGCGCCATCGGCGATGTGCGACCGCTTGTCGTGCGCCTTGCAGGCTTGTGTCAGGCCGGGAGCTTGCGGGCCTCTTCCGGGAGCATCACCGGAATCCCCTTGCGAACCGGGTAGGCGAGCCCGGCGGACTGACTCAGGAGTTCGCCCGCATTCCGGTCGTAAACGAGCGGCTCTTTGGTGATCGGGCACACAAGGATTTCGAGGAGAACGGGATCGAGTTCTTCTTTTGGCGCGACGTCCATCGTTAACCTTTCAGTCAGTTCGGTCGGGCGAAGCCCGAGGCGGGATTAGAATAGCTCTTGGACACAAGTTACGCAATTTTGCGAGCAAATTTCCAGTCGCTCGTATTTAACGCGCCCCTGCATCGCTTGAAAGCGTTGAAAACTGGCAGATCGTTTTGTCCGCGATGTGCATGGTGTGGGGCGTTTCAGTGCAGACTGGTTCCGGTGCCGGACCCGGGTGCGGCAATTTCCATCTCCGCCAGAGCCATCAGCACCTCTGCGCGCGCCTTGAGATCGGCAGCTTCCAGCAGCGCCTGCTTCTCCTCCGGGCCGTAAGGGCTTATCATCGACAGCGTGTTGATGAGAAGCTCCGTCGGCGACCGCTGGATGCTCTCCCAGTCGGCGGTGAGTTTCCTTGCGTCGAGATAAGCCCGGAGCACGTCGACGAATTTCGGCCAGTCGACGGCGTCTTGGCCGTATCCGCGAATAAGATCGGTTTCATACGGGCGGTAACTTGCATCGCAGATACGATACGGCTTTGAAGTCTGCGTTTCGCCAACGATATCGAAACGGCAGACGCCGGTCAGCGTGATGAGAAGGCGTCCGTCGTCGGTTTCGGAGAAAGCCGACAGGCGCCCGACGCACCCCGTCGCCCGCAGCGGAAAACCCTTCGCGGGCGGCGATTCTTCCTCGGCGGGCAGAGGCTGGACGATGCCGATGAGACGGTTCCCCGCGATCGCATCCTCGACCATCGACAGATAACGCGGCTCGAAGACATTCAGCGGAAGGTTGGAGCGCGGCAGCAGGATGCATCCCTGCAAGGGAAACACGGGGATAGTCGCCGGGAGATCGGAGAGCGTCCGGTATCGTTCGGTGATGCCCACGGGAACGTCCCTCTTCATGTCTCAGGCGAAAAGAATCGACGACAGGCGCTGGCGTCCGCTTTGAGTCAACGGATCCTTAGGCCCCCATGCTTCGAAAAGTTCCACAAGCTGTTGTCTTGCCGCATCGTCGTTCCAGCTGCGATCCTTCCGCACGATCTCGAAGAGCTGGTCGAGCGCTTCCTCGCGTTTGCCTTTCGCGACGAGCGCGAGCGCGAGCTTGAAGCGGGCGTCCCAGTCGCGCGGATTTGCGGCGATCGCCTGTTCCAGCGGCGCGGTGTCGGCGGAAGGCTCGGCCTTCTTCGCAAGTTCGAGCGCCGCTTTCGCTGAAAGGTAGGCAGCTGCGGTCTGCTTTGCGGGCGGGGTCATGGCCAGAACCTGCTCGGCCCGCGCCATGTCGCCAAGGCGCACGTAGCATTTCGCCAGTCCGCCGATCGCATCCGCGTTCTCACGGTCGTTCTTGAGCACGGCTCCGTAAAGTTGCGCTGCGCCCGCGATGTCGCCTTCGTCAAACAAGCGCTGCGCCTCGT
Source organism: Rhodomicrobium lacus (assembly GCF_003992725.1). Taxonomy (NCBI): domain Bacteria; kingdom Pseudomonadati; phylum Pseudomonadota; class Alphaproteobacteria; order Hyphomicrobiales; family Hyphomicrobiaceae; genus Rhodomicrobium; species Rhodomicrobium lacus. The sequence goes on from NZ_RZNF01000002.1 coordinate 75,937, forward strand.
CGATACCCGCCAGATCGTCGGCGTCGGGACCGATGAGCCGCTCGACGAACGCTTTCACCTGGCTTTCCGGCAACGCGCCCATGAAGCCGTCAACGGGTTGGCCCTGCGAGAATGCGAAGACCGCGGGGATGGACTGAATCTGAAGCTGGCCCGCCACTTCCGGGTGCTCGTCGATATTCATCTTGACGAGCCGCACCTTGCCTTTCGAGGCGCGGACGACCTTTTCGAGAATGGGTGTGAGCTGCTTGCAAGGGCCGCACCAGGGCGCCCAGAAATCGACGATCACGGGTACCTTCCGCGATGCCTCGATCACGTCCGCCACGAAGGTTGCCGTGGTGGTGTTCTTGATGATGTCGCTCGTGTTGTCCGCCGGTTTAGCGGCACCGCCGCCGAGAAGCGAAATCGCCATCGTTGAATCACCCGAAAATGTGCACTTGATGAGCGGCGGATCGACCGCCGGAAATTTCGCGCCTTACATGGGCTTTCCGCGAACCGCCGACAAGCACGAAATCGGCTGTTGCAACCTTTTGCGGCAAAACGAACGCCGCTTTTATGCTCCGACTACGTCTGTTTCGCCGTTGCCTTCTCCGGCGAGGTTCTGTTGCGGAGAAGCGTGTGCCTCGGCTCGGCGCGCTCCAAGGCGTTCGTTTGCGGTCTCCGATGTGCTGCGCGGTTTCTACCCGCGAGGAAAGAGATGGCGCGGGCCACGTCGCCGAGCCAGAGCACGGCACCCTCGCCGCATAAGACATATAATCATATTCGGAAACCGTCCGTTCGGCGGCTCCGCATGCATTCGCCTTCAATACGGGGCTAATCGCAGACATTTTCGGCGGAATTCGGGAATCGAATAAACTCTTTTGCAATTTAATTGTGAAATCCGCTGCGATCTTCGCAGTGCGCGGCTTCAATTGGTCCTACCGGGCGACCCGCGCGGAGTGGTAAACTTGCCGTCACTTGTCTTGCCGCAAGCGTGAAATGCGAGTAACGGAACGCGAGCGCAGCATTTTCCCGCGGCGGAGACGCACGCGAGCCACACTAAAGACAGGAGAACGGCATGGCACGGGCCAAAATCGCACTCATCGGGTCAGGCATGATCGGGGGCACGCTTGCCCATTTGATCGGCCTCAAGGAACTTGGCGACGTGGTGCTGTTCGACATCGCCGAAGGGCTGCCGCAGGGCAAGGCGCTCGACATCGCCGAATCCGCACCGGTCGACGGCTTCAACGCGGGCTTTCAGGGCGTCAACGACTACGCCGACATCAAGGGCGCCGACGTCGTGATCGTGACGGCAGGCGTGCCGCGCAAGCCCGGCATGAGCCGGGACGACCTTCTCGAAATCAATCTGAAGGTGATGGAGCAGGTTGGCGCGGGCATCAAGAAGTATGCCCCTGACGCCTTCGTCATCTGTATCACCAATCCGCTCGACGCCATGGTGTGGGCGTTGCAGCGCGTGTCGGGTCTCCCGAAAAACCAGATCGTCGGCATGGCGGGCGTGCTCGACTCGTCGCGCTTCCGCTACTTCCTCGCGCGCGAGTTCGACGTCTCGGTTGAAGACGTGACGGCCTTCGTGCTCGGCGGCCACGGCGACACGATGGTTCCGCTGACGCGTTATACAACGGTCGCGGGTATCCCGCTTCCCGACCTCGTCAAGCTGAACTGGATCACGCATGAGCGCCTGAACGAGATTGTGCAGCGCACGCGCGACGGTGGCGCCGAAGTCGTGAAGCTGCTCAAGACCGGCTCGGCCTATTACGCTCCGGCTGCCTCGGCGGTTGCGATGGCGGAATCCTACCTCAAGGACCAGAAGCGCGTGCTTCCCTGCGCCGCCTATCTGACCGGCGAATATGGCGTGAAGGGGCTCTATATCGGCGTGCCGACCGTGATCGGCGCGAAGGGCATGGAACGCGTGATCGAAATCGATCTCAACACGCACGAGCGCCTCGATTTCAACCGTTCCGTCGAAGCGGTGAAGGGCCTCGTCGAAGCCTGTGTGCGCATCGCGCCCGGTCTTGCCCAAACCGCCTGACCTAGACGAAAGCCGCCTTGCAGGCGGCTTTTTTTTCCGGCTGTGTAAGCCAAGTTTTTGCGGCGCACACGCCGACAGCCCACTCCCACACATTCGAGAGTGCATCATGAACGTTCATGAATATCAGGCGAAAGCCATCCTGAAAGAATACGGCGTGCCGGTGCCGAAGGGCCATGCAGCCTTCACGCCCGAGGAAGCTTTCGCGGTTGCGAAGGAACTCGGCGGTCCCATCAGCGTCGTGAAGGCCCAGATCCATGCGGGCGGTCGCGGCAAGGGCTCGTTCAAGGAGCCGGAAGCGGGCGAGAAGGGCGGCGTTCGCATCGCCAAGTCGTTCGACGACGTCCGCACCTTCGCGGACGAGATGCTTGGCCGCACGCTCGTGACCGTGCAGACCGGCCCGGAAGGCCGCGTCGTGAAGCGTCTCCTCATCGAAGAGGGCGCCGCCATCAAGCGCGAACTCTATCTCTCCTTCCTCGTGGATCGCGCGACGAGCCGCGTGGCCGTGATCGCCTCGACCGAGGGCGGCATGGACATCGAGGAAGTGGCTCACCACTCGCCCGAGAAGATCCTCACCTTCTCCATCGATCCGGCGTCGGGCTATTCGCAGTTCCACGGTCGCAAGGTGGCTTTCGCGCTCGGCCTCGAAGGCGATCAGGTCAAGCAGTGCGTGAAGCTGATCGGCAGCCTCTACAAGGCTTTCGTCGAGAAGGACATGAGCCAGCTCGAAATCAACCCGCTGATCGTGACCGAGAAGGGCGACCTCGTCTGCCTCGACGCGAAGCTGAACTTCGACAGTAACGCGCTGTACCGTCATCCCGAGATCGTGGCTCTGCGCGACCTTGAAGAAGAAGACCCGGCGGAAGTGCTCGCGTCCCGCTACGACCTGTCCTACGTGAAGCTCGACGGCAGCATCGGCTGCCTCGTGAACGGCGCGGGCCTCGCCATGGCGACGATGGACATCATCAAGCTCTACGGCGCGGAGCCCGCGAACTTCCTCGACGTCGGCGGCGGCGCGACCAAGGAAAAGGTGACGGAAGCCTTCAAGATCATCCTGTCCGACCCGAACGTGAAGGGCATCCTCGTCAACATCTTCGGCGGCATCATGCGCTGCGACATCATCGCGGAAGGCGTGCTCGCTGCTGCCCGCGAAATGAGCCTCAAGGTGCCGCTCGTCGTGCGTCTCGAAGGCACGAACGTCGAACTCGGCAAGGAGATCATTCGCAATTCGGGGCTCGCCGTGATCCCGGCCGACAACCTCGCGGACGCCGCCGAAAAGATCGTGGCCGAGGTGAAGAAGGCCGCCTGAACGGCGCGCCCCACCTCCCAGACGCCCCATTTCAAGGAATAGATTATGGCCATCCTCGTCGACAAAAACACAAAGGTGATCTGCCAGGGCTTCACCGGCGCGCAGGGCACCTTCCACTCCGAACAGGCAATCGCATACGGCACGCAGATGGTGGGCGGTGTAACGCCTGGCAAAGGCGGCTCCACCCATCTGGGCCTGCCCGTGTTCGACACCGTGCTCGACGCCGTCCAGAAGACCGGCGCGAACGCCACCGCGATCTACGTGCCGCCTCCGTTCGCGGCCGACGCCATCCTCGAAGCGATCGATGCGGAGATCCCGCTCATCGTGACCATCACCGAGGGCATCCCGGTCGAGGACATGATCAAGGTTAAGCGCGCGCTCGACGGTTCGAAGTCGCGCCTCATCGGCCCGAACTGCCCCGGCGTCATCACGCCCGGCGAGTGCAAGATCGGCATCATGCCCGGTCATATCCACAAGCGCGGCAGCGTCGGCATTGTCTCGCGCTCCGGCACGCTTACCTATGAGGCTGTCCATCAGACGACGCTCGCCGGCCTCGGGCAGACGACCTGCATCGGCATCGGCGGCGATCCTGTGAAGGGGACCGAACATATCGATGTGCTCGAAATGCTGCTCGCCGACGACGAGACGCAATCGATCATCATGATCGGTGAAATCGGCGGCTCGGCGGAGGAGGAAGCGGCGGAATTCTACAAGACATCCTCGCGCAAGAAGCCGATTGTAGGCTTCATCGCGGGCGTCACCGCACCTCCCGGCCGTCGTATGGGCCACGCTGGCGCGATTATTGCTGGCGGCAAAGGCTCAGCTGGCGACAAGATCGAGGCGATGAGGTCCGCCGGCATCGTCGTGTCTCCTTCGCCCGCCGCACTCGGGAGCACGCTCGTCGAGGTTCTCAAAGGCTGATCCGCCGAAAGGTGGGGCGGACAGCCATTCACCGATGGCGCGCATGGCTCCTCGTTTTGGGGTATGCCGCCTATTCGGTAACCAGAATGTGAGAGCAAATTTTGCGCAAGTGCGCGCGAAATTTGCTCTATGTCCGCTCTAAATGCCTTTTGGGTAATTGGTGATCGAAGTGAGACGGGAAAACCTCAACGAAGCGTTCGCGAGGACATCGTTTCTGCACGGTGCTAACGCGGCCTACATCGAAGACCTCTACGAGCGCTTTCAGGAGAACCCCGGCGCGGTTACCGCAGACTGGCGCGCCTTTTTCACCGATCTGAAAGAACGCCGCGACACGGTGGACGCCGAAGCTCTCGGGCCCTCGTGGAAGCCGAAGAACGGGCACAGCGACGAAGACGGCGACCTGCTGAACGCTCTTGCCGCCGACTGGGGACCGGAAGAGGGGCTTCCGATAAATCGCCGCATTCAGGCGAAGGCTCAGCAGCACGGCGTCGAGATCACCCGCGAGGAAGCGTTCCGGGCCACGCGCGAAAGCGTGCGCGCGCTCATGCTCATCAGGGCCTATCGCGTCAACGGCCATCTCATCGGCAATCTCGACCCGCTGCACATCTCTCCTCCCGGCTCGCACCCCGAACTCGATCCGAAGACCTACGGCTTCACCGAAGCCGACCTCGATCACCAGATTTACATCGACAACGTGCTCGGCCTCGAAACCGCGAGCCTGCGCCAGATCATCGAGATCCTGAAGCGGACCTATAGCGGGACGATCGGTTTCGAGTTCATGCACATCTCGTCGCCGGAGCAGAAGCTCTGGATTCAGGAGCGCATCGAAGGCCCCGACAAGGAAGTCGAGTTTACAGCGCTCGGCAAGCGCGCGATCCTGACGAAGCTCGTTCACGCCGAGGGTTTCGAGCGCTTCCTCGACAAGAAATATACCGGCACGAAGCGTTTCGGCCTCGAAGGCGGCGAAGCGGCGATCCCCGCGCTCGAACAGATCATCAAGCGCGGCGGCCAGCTCGGCGTGAAGGAAATCGTGATCGGCATGCCGCATCGCGGGCGCCTCAACGTGCTGACCAATGTGATGGGCAAGCCTTTCCGCGCGCTGTTCCACGAGTTCAAGGGCGGCTCCGCAAATCCGGAGGACGTCGAAGGCTCGGGCGACGTGAAGTATCACCTTGGCGTGTCCAGCGACCGCGAATTCGATGGCAATTCGGTGCACCTGTCGCTCACCGCGAATCCGTCGCATCTCGAAATCGTGGACCCGGTCGTGCTCGGCAAGGTGCGCGCGAAGCAGGATCAGCTCGGCGACAAGTCCCGCACCGAGGTCTTGCCGCTGCTGCTGCATGGCGACGCCGCTTTCGCGGGGCAGGGGGTCGTCGCGGAGTGCTTCGGCCTGTCGGGGCTTAAAGGGCACCGCACCGGCGGCTCGATCCATTTCATCGTCAACAATCAGATCGGCTTCACCACGGCGCCGCGCTTCTCGCGCTCTTCGCCCTATCCGTCGGACATCGCGCGCATGATCGAGGCGCCGATCTTCCACGTGAACGGCGACGACCCCGAGGCCGTGGTCTATTGCGCGCGCGTCGCGACCGAGTTCCGCCAGCGCTTCCACAAGCCGGTCGTGATCGATATGATCTGCTACCGGCGGCATGGCCATAACGAGGGCGACGAGCCGTCCTTCACGCAGCCGCTCATGTACAAGAAGATCCGCCAGCAGCCGAGCGTGGTGGCGATCTACTCGAAGCGGCTCGCCGATGAAAACCTCGTCAAGGAGGAAGAGGCCGAGAAGCTGAAGTCCACCTTCTGGGACAAGCTCGAACAGGAATTCATCGCGTCTGAAAGCTACCGCCCGAACAAGGCCGACTGGCTCGATGGCCGCTGGTCGTCGATCACGCTTCCCGAGGAAGGCCCGCGTCGCGGCAATACCGGCGTCGATCTCGACACGCTGCGCCGCATCGGCGAGAAGCTCACCGAGGTGCCGAAGGGCTTCACCGCGCACAAGACGATCGAACGCTTCCTCGCCAACCGCCGCAAGATGATCGAGGACGGCAAGGGCATCGACTGGTCGATGGCGGAGGCGCTCGCCTTCGGCACGCTCCTCGATGAGGGCTATCCCGTGCGCCTCTCGGGTCAGGACGTGGAACGCGGCACCTTCTCCCAGCGACATGCCGTGCTCACCGATCAGGAGAACGAGGAACAGTTCACGCCGCTGAATCACCTCTCCGACAAGCAGTCGCGCATCGAGATCGTGAATTCGATGCTCTCGGAAGAGGCGGTGCTCGGCTTCGAATACGGCTACAGCCTCGCGGAGCCCAACGCGCTCGTGCTCTGGGAAGCGCAGTTCGGCGATTTCGCGAACGGCGCGCAGGTGGTCATCGACCAGTTTCTCGCGAGCGGCGAGCGCAAATGGCTTCGCATGTCGGGTCTCGTTCTCCTGCTGCCGCACGGCTATGAAGGCCAGGGGCCCGAACACTCCTCCGCGCGTCTCGAACGCTACCTTCAGCTTTCGGCGGAGGACAATTGGCAGGTTGCCAATTGCACCACGCCCGCGAACTACTTCCACATCCTGCGCCGCCAGCTTCATCGCAGCTTCAGGAAGCCGCTGATCCTGATGACGCCGAAGTCGCTGCTCAGGCACAAGCGCGTGGTTTCCTCGCTCGAAAAGTTCGGTCCCGGAACGACGTTCCACCGCGTGCTCTGGGACAGCGCGCAGGTCGGCAAGAGCGAGACGGTGAAGCTCGTCCGCGACGAGGATATCAAGCGCGTCGTGCTCTGCACCGGCAAGGTCTACTACGACCTGTTCGAGGAACGCGAGAGCCGTGGCACCAACGATATCTACCTGATGCGTCTGGAGCAGCTCTACCCGTTCCCGGCGCGTGCGCTCATTCAGGAACTGTCGCGCTTCCCGAACGCCGAAATCGTCTGGTGTCAGGAAGAGCCGAAGAATCAGGGCGCATGGACATTCGTCGAAAGCAACATCGAGTGGGTGCTCGATCACATCGGCGCGGATACGCGGCGCCCCCGCTATATCGGGCGGCCTGCCTGCGCATCGACAGCAGCAGGTTTGATGAGCAAGCACACGGCGGAGTTGCACGCGTTCCTCGACGAGGCCCTGACGGTGCAGGGCTGAGCCGGCGCGCGAGATCGATCCGCGAGCGGTACGAAGCCTTCGCGGATCGGGTCCGATATCGACGGGGGCGCCGCTTGCGGCTTCGAGCCGGGCGCCTCTGGAGCCTTGCGAGCGGCATCGCTCGGCAGGGACAAAACAGGACATGAGGGCGCGACCGCCTTTCAATCGAGGGGTGGCCACGGTCTGTTTTCAGGGGGCTTCCGGGCGCTTCGGGGCTCGGAGCGGCAATAGGGCCTCGGCGCGAGGCTGTTGAAGGATTAGTGCATGACCACGGAAATCGTCGTTCCCACTCTTGGCGAGTCAGTCACAGAAGCGACCATCGGCCGATGGTTCAAGAAGCCGGGCGACGCCGTGAAGGCCGATGAGGCTCTGGCCGAGCTTGAGACCGACAAGGTCACGCTCGAAGTGAACGCGCCCGCGGCCGGTGTCATCGCCGAAATTCTGGTGAAGGAGGGTGAAACCGTCGGCGTCGGCGCTCTCCTCGGCACGATTGCGGAAGGTGCCGGTGCTGCCGCGAACGGGGTTTCCAAGGCCGCCGAGAAGCCTGTTCAGGCCCCTGTCGCTTCCGCCGCTCAAGCTGCCACCCCCAGCCCTGCTCAGACCGCTTCGCCCCGCTCGCCGAACGTCGACGTGCTTGCGCCGTCCGTCCGCCGTATCGCAGAGGAAACAGGCATCAATCCCGCAACGGTTTCGGGAACGGGCAAGGACGGTCGCGTGACCAAAGGCGACATGCTCTCCGTGATCGAAGGCGGGGCTGCCTCCACCCAGCCGTCGGCCGCGCCAGCCGCTTTCTTCGAAAAGATCGCCGCGCCGGCCCCTGCTCCCCGTCCCGCCGCGCCGCGCACACTCGAAGCGCGCGAGGAACGCGTGCGTATGACGAAGCTTCGCCAGACCATCGCTCGCCGTCTGAAGGAGGCCCAGAACACCGCCGCCATGCTCACCACCTTCAACGAGGTGGATATGTCGACGATCATGGACCTGCGCAACCGCTACAAGACGATTTTCGAGAAGAAGCACGGTACGAAGCTCGGCTTCATGGGTTTCTTCGTGAAGGCGGTGCTGCATGCTCTGCACGACGTCCCGAGCGTGAACGCGGAGATCGACGGCGACGACATCATTTACAAGAATTTCTATCACATCGGCATCGCGGTCGGGACGGATCGCGGCCTGGTGGTGCCGGTCGTGCGCGACGCGGACCAGAAGTCCATCGCCGACATCGAGAAGGAGATCGCGGGCTTTGGCCTGAAGGCGCGCGACGGCAAGCTCAGCCTTGAAGAAATGCAGGGCGGCACCTTCACCATCTCGAACGGCGGTGTCTATGGCTCGCTCATGTCGACGCCGATCCTGAACGCGCCGCAATCGGGCATTCTCGGCATGCACAAGATCCAGGAACGGCCCGTGGTCGTAAACGGCAAGATCGAGATCCGCCCGATGATGTACCTCGCGCTGTCCTACGATCACCGGCTCGTCGACGGCAAGGAGGCCGTGACCTTCCTCGTGCATGTGAAGGACGCGCTGGAAGATCCGCAGCGTCTCATTCTCGACCTTTAGAGCGCCGGGATCGGCGCGCGGGCTCTTCTTCGCGCCGATGGCGTTTCGCAACGCCTCGCGCCTGAGGCGCGGGTAATCGGCGACACACATTGCGGGCGGCACATGCCCGGCGACCTATGGAGACACGCATGGCTGATGCGTATGACCTTATCGTTATCGGAAGCGGCCCCGGCGGCTATGTCTGCGCCATCCGCGCGGCACAGCTCGGGCTCAAGACCGCGATCGTGGAAAAGAACCCGACCTTCGGCGGCACTTGCCTCAATGTCGGCTGTATCCCCTCGAAGGCGCTGCTGCACGCGTCCGAGCTTTACGAGGAGGCGGGCCACGGCTTTGCGGCCATGGGCATCAAGGTGAGGCCTGAACTCGATCTCGCGGCGATGATGAAATACAAGGCCGAGGGTATCGAGGGTAACGTCAAGGGCGTCGAATATCTCCTGAAGAAGAACAAGATCGCCACATATCGCGGTACGGGCCGCGTTGCGGGCGCGGGCAAGGTTGCGGTTACGGCGGCCGACGGTTCGGTCGAAACGCTCGCGACGAAGGCCATCGTCATTGCCACCGGCTCCGATATCGTGCGGTTGCCCGGCATCGAGATCGACGAGAAGCGCGTCGTCTCCTCCACCGGCGCTCTCGACCTCGATACGGTTCCCGAGCATCTCGTCGTCATCGGCGGGGGCGTGATCGGCCTCGAACTGGGGTCTGTCTGGCGCAGGCTCGGCGCTAAGGTGACGGTCGTCGAATTCCTCGACCGCATCCTGCCCGGCATGGACAATGAGGTGGTCAAGAGCTTTCAGCGCATCCTCGAAAAGCAGGGCGTGGCCTTCCGAGTCAGCCAGAAGGTGACGGGCGTCAAGGCGAACGGCAAAGGCCCGCTCAAGGTGGCGGTCGCGCCGGCTTCAGGCGATGGCGCGGCGGAGGAGTTCGAGGCGAGCCACGTGCTCGTCGCCGTCGGTCGCGTGCCCTACACCGAAGGGCTCGGTCTCGAAGAAGCGGGCGTGGCCATCGACAACAAGCGCCGCATCGTCGTCGACGATCATTTCCAGACGAACGTTCCCGGCATCTATGCCATCGGCGACGTGATCCGCGGGCCCATGCTCGCGCACAAGGCGGAGGACGAGGGCGTTGCCGTCGCCGAAAACCTCGCGGGCAAGGCCGGTCATGTGAATTACGGCGTCATCCCGGGTGTGATCTATACCTATCCCGAGGTTGCGAGCGTCGGGAAGACGGAAGAGAGCCTGAAGGCGGCAGGCGTCGAATACACAGTCGGCAAATTCCCGTTCACGGCGAACGGTCGCGCCAAGGTGAACCGGCAGACCGAAGGTTTCGTCAAGATTTTGGCGAACGCGAAGACGGACCGCGTGCTCGGCGTGCATATCCTCGGACCCGACGCGGGCAACATGATCGCGGAAGCGGCGGTGCTCATGGAGTTTGGCGGCTCGGCGGAAGATCTGGCTCGCACCTGCCACGCGCATCCGACTTTGCCGGAAGCGGTGAAGGAAGCCGCGCTCGCCGTCGGCAAGCGGGCGTTACACATCTGAGAAGCATAACTCCGGCGCTAGCGGGGACGTGGGAACGGAGGCGAGTTTTCCCGGAACCCGATCCTCGTCTTGTCGTCGGGCGGGTCGAGAAGCCCCATGTGTCGTGCGTCGATTCGCGTCTTAATCGAGACACGTTGCCGCTCGGGCTTCCGCCGGCCAGCATGCTGCAAGATCCGCGTGGCAGGTTTCATGTGTGGCGCATCGATGGCCGCTCACAAGAATTTTGGCGTTGACACTCCCGGCTTTTCGCGAGGTCACCTTTTGATCGCCTTTCGCTTTTATGCCCGGCTTGCCGCGCGTACGCTCGTCGGCGCCGATGGCGTGAAGCCGGGATCGCGTCATTGGAAGCGTAAAGCGGCGTACCCGGGGATCGCCGCCGAGTCCACAAGCAAGAGGATGCCAACCGCGCCGACGCGGGACGGATCGAGGAAGACGGATGAGATTTCGCTTTGCGTTCTGGCTCGCTTCCCTGTTGGCTGTCGCCGGGACGATGCCCCTGTCACAAGCTGTCATCGCGCAAGGCTTCGGCCAGCCGACGCGGGCCCCGACCAATATCCTGGGCCGCAACTATCCCGGCAAGATCGTCAAGATCGAGGTCGACAGCATCACCGTCAATCTGCGCGAGGGTGGCCCGCAAACGGTGCCTTACTCCGACATCTGGCGACTTAGACGCTCGTTTGCGTCCGATGAGCCGAACGGCTCGTCTATCGTGGATTTCGGCAACAACCGCATCTTCATCGCAACCCCGTTCGATGGACTTGTCGCCGAAGTGAGCAAGAAGTTGCCGCTTACGAAGTTTACCGCTCCCAACGGCGATACGATCTACCTCGTATCGAACAAGGTGACCGACGTGAGCCGCGCGATTCCGGGCCTCCACAATCCCGCAAGCAACACCGTGATCGGCATGCGCAATGGCTCGCAGCAGGTGCTTGAAACGATTGCGGATACGAAGAAGTTCATCGCGGCGGCTAGCGTTCAGAGATAAACTCGCAGGGTTCAGGCATTGCGCCTGCTGGCGTCGAGCCGTAACCATCCCGCGAAAGCTGTCGGTATCGCGGCGGACACGCCGCGTCAGCCAGTTTGCTGCTGCCGCGTAGTTTGCAGCGAGGGAGCCTGTCATGTGGCGCGTCGGGGTGGATCTGGGGGGCACGAAGATCGAGGCGCTGGCCCTGTCACCTGCGGGCGAGGAGCGCGCGCGGTTGCGCATTGCGACGCCGCGCGGCGATTACGAGGGTACGCTCGATGCAATTGCAGCGCTCGTCGCGCGCTGCGTCGACGGCCTGCCGGCTGACGACATTGCGGGCGTGGGCGTCGGCATTCCCGGCAGCCTTTCGCCCACGACCGGCCTCGTCCGCAACGCCAATTCGACCTGGCTCAACGGGAAGCCTCTGCATCGCGATCTTCAGGCCCGTCTGCCGTGGCCCTGTGTCGTCGAAAATGACGCGAACTGCTTCGCCCTCTCCGAGGCGGCGGACGGCGCGGGCGCGGGCTATGGCACCGTTTTCGGCGTGATCATCGGCACAGGTGTCGGCGGGGGAATCGTGATCGGCGGTCGTTCGCATCTGGGATTGAATGCGCTTGGCGGGGAGTGGGGGCACAACGCGCTTCCCTGGCCGGATGCCGATGAATGGCCCGGCGAGTCCTGCTATTGCGGCAAGCGCGGCTGTATCGAGACATTCCTGTGCGGCCCCGCGCTCCAGCGCCAATATGCGGCGCTTTCGGGTGAAAACGTCGATGCCAGGACCATTTCGGAGCGAGCGGAGGTGGGCGAAGCGGCGGCCAGCGCGGCGCTCGCAGCCTATTCGCGGAGACTGGCGAAGGCACTCGCCTCGGTTGTGAACATCCTCGATCCCGACGTCATCGTGTTTGGTGGAGGGATATCCAACATCGACGCGGTTATTTGCCGCGCCGCGCGCGATTTACCCGATTGGGTCTTTTCCGACAGTTTCGCCACACCATTGCTGAAGAATCGCTGGGGAGATTCCAGCGGTGTAAGAGGCGCAGCTTGCTTAATATACTCGGGTAACGCCGTATAGATACGATGTTACCCGAGCAGTATTTCTTCAAAACGGAACGTTATTACAGGTTGGTGCTTACAAACCAAGTATGCCCGATAGATAACGCGCGGGCCAATGGAAGGCATCACCTGTTCGGATGAAAATTGGCATAGGCGGCTATGTTTGCTCGCTATTGTTGCATTGCGGTTACATACGGAAAAGGTGATTTGTCGCAGGCGCACAGTGTGCAGGTGCGTTTTTGATTGCTTCGTTGCGGTGTTGCGACAGCCGGTTTCGGTTCCCTGCCGATGGGAGGCAGGGCGATCGCCCAGGCGGGCTTGGGCTGTCGCGCAAGGAGGGACGCAGTCGGTCCGGCGCGCCGTTCAAACTTCAGTCGTCAGGAAAAGATCTTCCCGCGCTTGTCGAGGCGTTGCAGCACGGCCGGAGTGACTTCGGTCAAATCCTCGGCGATGAGCCCCGGACCGTAAGTCGTCGCAAGCTCGCCATGGATCCAGACCGCAGCAGAAGCCGCGTCGAAGGCTGCCATTCCTTGCGCGAGAAGGCCGGTAACAAGGCCCGCGAGAACATCGCCGGAGCCCGCCGTCGCGAGCCATGGCGGTGCGTTCTCGCTGATCGCGGCCAGCCCGTCCGGCGCGGCTACCACGGTGTCGGCGCCTTTCAGGATGATGACGGCGCCCGAAAGCTCGGCAGCGCGACGCGCCCGTTCGAGCTTCGACACCTCGCCTTCCAGCTCCGGGAAGACCCTGCGGAACTCGCCCTCGTGCGGCGTCATGATCGTTGGCACCGGGCGTGCCTTGATGGTGTTGAAGAGTTCGACCGGCGAGTCTTCAAATGCCGTGATGCCCTCCGCGTCGAGGACGGCGACCGCGTCGCTCGCCAGCACGCTGAGAACGAGATCTCGCACCTCGGGGTCGCGTCCGGCGCCGGGGCCGATCAGCGTCGAGCGGATGCGAGGGTCGGAAAGATAGTCGAGAAGCCCCGCCGCACCGTCGAACGGAGCCACCATGATCGCGGTGAGCTGGGCGGCATTGATGTAGAAGGCAGCTTTCGACGTAGCCACGGTGACGAGCCCCGCGCCTGATCGCAGCGCGGCGCGCGCCGCCAGCCGCGCGGCGCCCGTGCTCTCCATCGGGCCTGAAACCACGACAGCGTGTCCGCGATCGTACTTGTGCCCGTCGAGGCGGAGCCTCGGATAATAGCGAAGCCAGAAATCGGGGTCGTTCACGAAAGTTCGCGGCGCGATGTCACCCAGCACCGATGACGGGATGCCGATATCGACGGCTCGCACATCCCCGCAATAAAGGCGTCCGGGCAGCAGCACGTGTCCGGTCTTGCGCCGGAAGAATGTAACTGTCGCGGCGGCTTTGAACGCGATGCCCCGCACGCTGCCGCGTGTCGCGTCGATGCCGGTCGGCACGTCCACGGAAACCACCGGCAGCTTGCGCGCCGTCACTTCCTCTATGATCTGTGCAACGGCGCCGCCGATGTCGTCGCGAAGCCCGGTGCCGAAAATCGCATCCACGATAATCTGCGCGCCTTCGAGGGACTGAAGCGACAAGGGCTCGATGGCCTCATCCCAGCGCCTGGCCATCTCCTTCGGATCGCGGTGCAGTTCCTCCTGCTTGCCGAGAAGGGCAAGCCGGACCTGATAGCCGCGCTCGCGCAGATAGCGTGCGCAGACGAACCCGTCGCCGCCATTGTTGCCCGGACCGCACAGCACGGTAACGCGGCTGCCTCGCGGGTAGCGGCGCACCACCTCCTCCGCGACCGCGCGGCCCGCGTTCTCCATCATGGTGAGCGTGGACGTCCCGGCCTCGGCAGCAAGTTGCTCGGCACGGGCCATTTCTTCGGAGGTCAGAAGTTCAAGCAAGGCGAGCCTGCGATTGCGAGGTTTTACACGGTTACCATTAGAGGGACTTGTCGGGCGAATGTAGCGAAAATTTGCGCATGGCGAAAGAAAAGCGATGCGCGGCGGGCGCTGCTGGTAAACCGCCTGGTTCCACTTCGACGCGAGATCCGACAGCTTTCCTGAGCACAGATGCCCCCGCGCCCCATTGCCGCGCGCAATCGGAATGCCTTCTGCGCAATTTTCGAGCAATGCGCCTGCTTTTTTGGCAGAATGGACTTGTTTCGCAGGTCTTAACCTTTGTTGTCAAAGAGTGAAGCTGTTTGGCACGGGGCATGCTTGCGACGCGAGACAATGAATTTCGCCCCGTTCGGAGGAATCGATCCGTCATGAAAAAAATTGAGGCGGTCATAAAGCCTTTCAAACTTGATGAAGTGAAAGAGGCGCTTCAGGAAATCGGCCTGCAGGGCATCACCGTCACGGAAGCCAAGGGCTTTGGGCGCCAGAAGGGCCATACCGAGCTTTATCGCGGCGCTGAATATGTTGTCGATTTCCTGCCCAAAGTGAAGATTGAGATTGTGCTTCCCGAAGACATGGTCGAAAAAGCCTGCGAAGCGATCAAGAACAGCGCGAGAACCGGGCGCATCGGCGACGGAAAGATCTTTATTCTCAATGTTGAAGATGCGATCCGCATCCGCACGGGTGAAACAGGTACTGAGGCGATTTAGCCTGCTGACCTGCCTCATCAAACCAATAATATCCGAGACCACACCCTTCCATCCGGCGCAGAAGCGCTGATAACCATCTCACGGCTAACAGGACGAGGGAGTTACATGTCTAACGCCAACGAAATCATCAAGAAACTGAAGGACGAAGACATCCGCTTCGTCGACCTGCGCTTCACCGACCCGCGTGGCAAGCTTCAGCACGTCACCATGGAAGCGAGCGAGATCAACGAAGACGCGTTCGCCGATGGCGTCATGTTCGACGGCTCCTCGATCGCCGGCTGGAAGGCCATCAACGAAAGCGACATGACGCTCGCTCTCGATCCCGAGACTGCCCACCTCGATCCGTTCTTCGCGCAGTCCACGCTCGCGATCTTCTGCGACGTTCTCGAACCGTCCACCGGCGAGCGCTATGAGCGCGACCCGCGCGGCATCGCTCGCAAGGCCGAAGCCTATCTGAAGCAGACGGGCATCGGCGACACCGCCTATTTCGGCCCGGAAGCCGAATTCTTCATTTTCGACGACGTTCGCTTTTCCGCCGATCCCTACAACACCGGCTTCCGCCTCGATTCGAGCGAGCTGCCGACCAACACCGGCACGGAATATGAGATCGGCAACCTCGGGCACCGTCCGCGCACGAAGGGCGGCTACTTCCCGGTTCCCCCGATCGACAGCGCTCAGGACATCCGCTCCGAGATGCTTTCGACCATCGCCGCGATGGGTGTCGCGACCGAGAAGCATCACCACGAAGTGGCTGCCGCTCAGCACGAACTCGGCATCAAGTTCGGCACGCTGACGCGCACCGCCGACGCGATGCAGATCTACAAGTACGCGATCCACAACGTCGCCCAGTCCTACGGCAAGACGGCCACCTTCATGCCGAAGCCGGTGTTCGGCGATAACGGCTCGGGCATGCACGTTCACCAGTCGATCTGGAAGAACGGTGAACCCGTGTTCGCTGGCAACGAATATGCCGATCTCTCCGAGACCGCGCTGTTCTACATCGGCGGCGTTCTGAAGCACGCCAAGGCGCTGAACGCGTTCACCAACCCGACGACGAACTCCTACAAGCGTCTGGTTCCGGGCTATGAGGCTCCGGTGCTTCGCGCTTACTCGTCGCGCAACCGTTCGGCTTCGGCCCGTATTCCGATCGTGTCGAGCCCCAAGGGCAAGCGCGTCGAAATCCGCTTCCCCGATCCGTCGGCGAACCCCTATCTTGCCTTTGCTGCGCTGCTGCTCGCAGGTCTCGACGGCATCATCAACCGCATCCACCCCGGCTCGGCCATCGACAAGAACCTCTACGACCTGCCGGAAGCGGAACTGCGCGAAATCCCGACCGTGTCGGGCTCGCTTCGCGAAGCCATCGATTCGCTCAACGCGGACCGCACCTTCCTCAAGCAGGGCGGCGTCTTCACGGACGACCAGATCGACTCCTACATCGCGCTGAAGGAAGAGGAAATCGACCGCCTTCGCCTGACGCCGCATCCGGTCGAGTTCGACCTGTATTACTCGGTCTAGGCGCGACCTTCGCGGCGCCGTGCGCCGCGCATCGTAGCCGCAGAACACGAAGGCCGGGAGCGATCCCGGCCTTTTTCGTTGGGCTCGATTGTGCCGCGACTCTTCGGTCGGCAGCGGAGAGGCAAGACGCGCGGACGGTTCCAGTGTTCGGCATGCCCGACCGCGCGGAGGGCGCGTGTCGTTGCGGCAAGCTCGTCGGAGCGCAGACGAAAGTCGCCTCGGCTTCGGTCGGTGGCCGCGAGCCTTGGCGCTCGTTGGCCAGTTGAGCTGCTTCGTGGGGACATGGTCGCGCCACATGGCGCTTCAGGCGGTGCAGGCTTGGGGATCGGTAAGCGTGTGCAAGAGCGCAACGCTTCGCGCGTTCGCTTGCGTCTCAGCCGCGCCAGTGCAGCGCGCAGAGCAGCGTGAACAGCCGCCGCGACGTTGGCGAGTCCATTCGGACCTTGCCTTCGAGCCGCTCCTGCAAGAGCTTGCTGCCGTCGTCGTGCAGCGCGCGGCGCGCCATGTCGAGCGCCTCTATGCGGCTGGGCGGTGCGGTCTTGATGGCCTCGAAATAGCTCTCGCAAATCAGGAAATAGTCCTTCACCAGTCTGCGGAACGGATTCAGCGACAGGATGAAGGTGGCGTCGGCTTCGGCGGCGCCGTTCGTCCGCACCGCGATGACGAGCTTCTGCTCTATCATCGCGATGTCGAGCTTGTACGGCCCTCGCGGTCCGGCAAGGAGTTCGAAGGTGTTCTCTTCCAAGAGGTCGAAGATCGCGACGCGGCGCTCGTGCTCGATTTCGAGCGCATTCGCGCCCATCGAAGCCTCATCGATGTTGACTTCGATCAGCCGCGCCGAAGGGTCTGCCTTAGTTCGCTCCGGCATGGCCGTGCCTCAATCCGATCCGTTTGTTCTGACGGCAACAGACTGACGATGGCCGAACAGCCCCTCGGCCTCGGCCAAAGTCATCGTGGGGGCGGCCAGCACGCCAAGGCTTTCCCGGCTCAGCTTCAACAGCGACGTGCGCTTCATGTAGTCGAGTACGCCCAGTCCCGATGAAAACCTCGCAGCGCGCGACGTCGGCAGCACGTGGTTTGACCCGCCGACGTAATCGCCCACCGCCTCGGGCGTGAAATGGCCGATAAAGATTGCGCCGGCGTTGCGGATCGCGGGCAGCATGGCTTCCGCCTCGTCGCAGGCAAGCTCCAGATGCTCGGGCGCGAGCGCATTCACAAGCGGCGGCGCTTCTTTCAGCAGGTCGGACACCAGCAGTACGGCACCATGGTCGGCCCAGCTCCTGGCCGCGATCGCGCCGCGCGGCATGACGCCAAGCTGCGTGTCTACGGCCTTCGCGGTCGCTTCGGCGAGGGCGGGAGAGTCCGTGATGAGGATCGATTGCGCCGCTTCGTCATGCTCCGCCTGCGCGAGCAGATCGGCCGCGAGCCAGGCGGGATCGGCCTTGGCATCCGCAACGGCGACGACTTCCGACGGCCCGGCGATCATGTCGATGCCGACGATGCCGAATACCTGCCGTTTGGCTTCGGCCACATACGCGTTGCCGGGACCGATGATCTTGACCACCGGCTTGATTGTTTCGGTGCCGTAGGCGAGCGCTGCCACCGCCTGCGCGCCGCCGATGCGGTACACTTCGCGAATGCCAGCGAGATGGGCGGCGGCGAGCACGGCGGGGTTCACTTCACCCCTTGGCGTCGGCACCACCATCACGAGGCGCGGCACGCCCGCCACCTTCGCCGGCACGGCATTCATCAGGACCGAACTCGGATAGCTTGCCTTGCCGCCCGGCACGTAGAGGCCGACCGAGTCGAGCGGCGTCCAGCGGTGCCCCAACTCCGCGCCGATGGCGTCGGCATAGCGGTCGTCGGCGGGGATCTGGCGGCGGTGATGCTTCTCGATGCGCTCGTATGCGGTCTGAAGTGCGGCCTTGAGATCGGACGCGAGGCCGTTCCAGGCCGCCTCAAGCTCTTCCGGTGCGATGGCAAGGCCGGTATGGGCGATGTTCACATGATCGAAGCGCTCGGTAAACGCGACGAGCGCCGCGTCGCCTCGGTCGCGCACCGCAGCGACGATGGAGCGAACCGCATCCTGCACATCATGCGGCTGGTCGCGCCGTCCCTGCACAAGGGCATCGAACCGCTGCTGAAAATCAGGTTCCGTCGAACGCAAGAAGAGTGTCAAGAAAGTCGTCCCGTCTCTTTCGAGCCCCCAGTCTGCGGGCGCTCACGATGTTGTTATCGATGTCGTTTGTTCGCCGTGTGGCGAAGCTCCATGCCCGGAAGGCTCGCGACGATCCGATGGGGAATTGCCCAGGGATCGCCCCGGATGCGCCCGCCTAGCTCGAATCCCGCACCAACTCGGCGTTTGGTGCCCCAGGCTCGGCCTCGCCCAAGGCATGCTCAGGCTTTATAGCCGTTTTCCACGCTGCGCCAAGGTCGCGCATTTCAGCCTCGATGCACTCGACATGAAGACGAAGCGCGCCGCCTCCCGCGAAGTAAAGCGTTATAAATCCGCCCGGCGGCTCGGATTCTTCGTAGGTGACGGCAAGAAGCTCGGCGAATTCAGAAGGCGCGCCGGGGCGGATATTCAGCACCTGCGCGCGTTTGACGCGTTCGAAGCGGAGCGCGCAACGGCAGCGGTGGAGTGCGGCGAGATCGCCGTCGCTCTCGACTGCGGACAACCAGTCGAAGCGGTTCAGGATCGCGGCGAACCGGTGTTCTCCCGGCACATAGGCCATGTCCGCCATACGGATCACGGCGTCCTGCAGATGGGCGGAGATGATTTTCAGATCGTCTTCGTCGAGGGCGATGAGCTTGAGGGGAGCTTTGGGTAAAGAGCCCATGACACGGAGCCTCGCTGAGTGAAATTTCACTCATGAATGAAGGCGTTCGATCTCCGCTCCGCAAGACCCAAGTTTCTCTTCGAGGCGTTCAAAACCGCGATCGAGGTGATAGACGCGGTTTACCATCGTCTCGCCTTCGGCCATCAGGCCCGCGATCACGAGCGATACCGACGCGCGAAGGTCCGTCGCCATGACTTCCGCGCCGTGCAGTCGCGGCACGCCCTTGACCCGCGCCATCTCACCCTTCACCTCGATGTCCGCGCCGAGGCGCGTCAGTTCCGACACATGCATGAAGCGGTTTTCGAAAATCGTCTCGCGGATCTCCGAAATGCCTTCCGCCCGGCACATCAGTGCCATGAGCTGCGCCTGCAGATCGGTCGGGAAGCCGGGAAAGGGTTCCGTCTCGACGCTCACGGGGCGAAGGGCGGCACCGTTGCGTGATACGCGAATGCCGCGGTTCGTTTCGGTGATCTCGACGCCCGCGCCGCGGAGCAAATCGAGCACGCCAGGCAGAAGATCGCCGCGCGCGCCTTCGAGCGTGACGTCGCCGCCAGCAGCCGCGACCGCCATGGCGTAAGTGCCGGTCTCGATGCGGTCTGGAAGAACGGTGTGCGTCGCGCCTTCGAGTTCGTCGACGCCCTGAATATGAATGGTCGGCGTGCCCGCGCCCTCGATCTTCGCGCCCATCTTGGACAGGCAGGCCGCGACGTCGACCACCTCCGGCTCGCAGGCCGCATTTTCGATCACGACTTCGCCCTTCGCGAGCGTCGCCGCCATCAGCACATTGTGCGTCGCGCCCACGGACACTTTCGCGAAGCGCACGACGCCGCCCTTGAGGCCGCCGGGCGCGCTTGCCACCACATAGCCGCCATCGAGCTTGATATCGGCGCCAAGCGCCTGAAGGCCGGTCAGATGCAGATCGACGGGGCGCGTGCCGATGGCGCATCCGCCCGGCAGCGAGACGCGCGCCTTGCCCTCGCGGGCGAGCAGCGGCCCGAGCACCCAGAAGCTTGCGCGCATGCGGCGCACCATGTCGTAGGGCGCGGTCGTGTCGACGATGTCTCGCGCCGTGAAATGGATCGTGTCGCCCTGATGGGCATGGCCGTTCGCGCGTTTGCCGTCGAAAGCCGCGTCGGTGCCGTGGTTGCGAAGAATGCGGATGAGAAGGCTGACGTCAGCGAGGTTCGGCACGTTCTTCAGCGTGACCGTCTCGGGCGTGAGCAGGCTCGCGATCATCAGCGGCAATGCCGCGTTTTTCGCGCCGCTGATCGGGATGGTTCCGTTCAGGTGCCGTCCGCCGACTATGCGAATTCTATCCATGATGCCTGTCGGTTGAGTGATGATGCCGTTTGCCCGGAAAAAGCGGCGTAAGCGCGGCACGCTAAACGAGCGCTGCTCCCCTAGCAAGCCGGTATAGCCCTTAATCCGTGTCGGGGCCTTCCCCCGAAGTAGTCTGTTTCGTGTCTTTTCGCCGGGCGATATTGCGACGCAGGGCGACAGCGAGACGCTTTTTCTTCTCCGCATCGCGCGAAATCTTTGCGTCGGGCTTCGCACCCGCCGGGTTTTTCTCCTTCGCCATGTCTTCTTGCAACCCAGTCATGATGGTAGGGGCACGATTCTAAGAAAGTTCTAGCGCGATCGATCAACAGCGGCCAGTGCTGACGGAACGCTAACATATCCGAGTCTTTTCGCGGCAGTTCTTCCTTAAAGCCGGGCGACGCCGAAAGCGTTCGGGCGAAGGGTGCGCGCATCGGCTTCGGCGGCGAGCGACAGGCACAGCGAAAGCACGGCGCGCGTGTCGCGGGGGTCGATGATGCCGTCGTCCCATAGCCGCGCGGTGGCATAAAGCGCGGTCGATTCGCGGTCGAGCTGGGCCTCGATGGCCTGCGCCATTTGCTTCAGAACAGGCTCGTTCACGCCGCCCGCCTTCTCGAACTTGGCGCGTGTAATGATTTCCATCACCTTCGCCGCTTGTGGTCCGCCCATCACGGCAACGCGCGCGTTCGGCCAGGAAAAGATGAAGCGCGGATCGAAGCCGCGCCCGCACATGCCGTAATTTCCCGCGCCGTATGAGCCGCCGACGAGGATCGTGAATTTAGGCACGCGCGCGTTGGCGACCGCCTGGATCATCTTCGAGCCGTGCTTGATCGCACCGCCGCGCTCGGCCGTGCTGCCGACCATGTAGCCCGTGGTGTTTTGCAGGAAGACGAGCGGCGTGCCGGTCTGGTCGCACGCTTGCATGAACTGCGCGGCCTTGGTCGAGCCGTCCGGCTGGATCGCGCCGTTGTTGCCGAGGATGCCGATCTCGAAACCGCTGATTGTCGCGAAGCCGCAGACCATTTCCGCGCCGTAGTCGCGTTTGAAATCGAGGAAGTCGGAACCGTCCACGATGCGGGCGATGATCTCGCGCACGTCGTAAGGCTCGCGCTCCGACACGGGCACGAGTCCGAGGATGTCTTCGGTTTCGTATAGGGGAGGGGCGGCGTTGGCGCGGGCGGGCACGCGGTCCCATTTCAGCTTTGCAAGAAGATCGCGGGCGAGCTGGATGGCATGGGCGTCGTCGCGCGCCACGAATTCGCCGAGCCCGGTCACGCTTGCATGCAGGTCGGTCCCGCCGAGCGCTTCGTCGGTGGTGTCTTCGCCGATGGCAGCCTTCACGAGCGGCGGCCCCGCGAGGAAGATCTTGCTGCGGTCCCGCACGAGGATCACGTAATCGGAGAGACCGGGGAGATAGGCACCGCCCGCCGTGGACGATCCGTGCACCACCGCGACCTGCGGAATGCCCGCCGCCGAAAGCCGCGCCTGATTGGCAAAGCTGCGCCCGCCTTCCACGAACATCTCGGCCTGATAGAGGAGGTTCGCGCCGCCCGATTCGACCAGATAGATCAGCGGAAGCTTGTTTTCGAGCGCGATCTCCTGCGCGCGCAGCGCCTTGCGCAGGCCCATGGGCGAGACGGTGCCGCCCTTGATCGCGGAATCGCTCGCCGAGACGAGCACGCGCTTGCCCGACACGACGCCGATGCCAATGACGCTGCCGCCGCCCATCGCACGCGCCTCGCCGTCGTCGTCATGCATGCCGAGCCCCGCGAGCGTCGACAGTTCGAGGAACGGCGTGCCCGGATCGAGAAGCCGCGTCACACGCTCGCGCGGCAGAAGCTGACCGCGCGCGGCGAACTTGTCGGCGGCCTTCGCGGAATGCGCGATGACAGCGCGTTCGGCGGCGCGAAATGCCTCCACCTTCGCCAGCATCGCCGCCGCGTTCGCTCTGAAGGCATCGGAGTCGGGCGCGATTTTCGAGGGCAGCGGCGGCATCAGCTTTCGTCCTTCGAGTCGAGCACCTTCGGCTTCGCGGCGCGGTGAAAGCCGTTGAATTCGGGGGAGGGCGGACTTGTTCCCATGTCGAACAGCGGGTTGCCGAGCGGCGCGCCGCCATCGATCTGGAGCGTTACGCCGTTGATGAAGGCCGCGCCCTCCGACAGGAGGAAGCAGATCGCGGCCGAAACCTCCGCCTCGGTGCCGAGACGGCGCAGCGGCACGTGATTCTTGAGCTTCGGGATGATCGCCCTGACCGGGCCTTCGTAGCGGTCCATGCCCGAGGACGCGATCCAGCCCGGTGCGACGGCATTGACGCGCACGCCGGCGAAGCCCCATTCGAACGCCGCCGTCTTGGTCAGGTTCACCATGCCCGCCCGCGCCGCGCCCGAATGGCCCATGCCTGGCATGCCGTTCCACATGTCGGCGGCCATGTTCACGATCGCGCCGCCGTGCTCGCGCATCGTCTGCGTGAACACCTCGCGCATCATGAGAAAGCCGCCGGTGAGGTTTGTCGCGACGACGGCCTCGAAGCCTTTTTTCGGGATCGCCATCAACGGCGCGGGAAACTGTCCGCCCGCGTTATTGACGAGCCCGTGGATGCGCCCATGCCGCGCGACGATGCCGGAGACGAGCGCCTTCACGGCATCTTCGTCGCGGATATCGCAGACGGCGTGCTCCGCCGTGCCGCCGTCTTCGATAATCTCGGCGGCGGTGGCGGCGAGGCGATCCTCTTTGCGGCCCACGATAACCACCGTCGCGCCGAGGCTCGCCAGCTCATGCGCGGTGCAGCGCCCGATGCCGGTGCCCCCGCCCGTGACGGCGTGCACCTGTCCGGCGAACAGGCCGGGCCGGAAGATGCTGCGGTAGCTGCCTGCCTCGCTCATGCGCTCCGTCCCCTGATATTTTTGTCAGGAAATCTATGCGCCAGCTGTGCACGCGTCAACGAACAAGCTTGCGCGAGCGTGAGCGAGGCCATTGAATGCCGAAGGCACATTATCGTTGAGGGAACGATGTTGAAACGGTTGATTATGGTTTTGCTTTCACTGCCTTTGGCTACCGCGCTCGCGACAGCCGATCCAAGGGTTTCTGCGAAACGTTCGGGCGACGCTGCCCAGCAGGCGATGGTGGGCAAGGATAGCATTGCTGTTATTTCCTACCTCGGAAATGAATACTCCGTGCGAACCATCGGTTTTCTGGCATTTGGGAACAAACGCGACACGGTTACGGTGAACTGGGATTTGGATGGCGTGGCGGCAGCACGCATCGCGCAGTCGCTAAAGGCGCAATATGCTGTCGTTCCGGTCAAGCTTTCTGCACAGGGCATATCCGCACTGAAGGCGGCTCCCGCGTCGCTTTTCGGCATTGGAGAAGAGAGCAGGGCTGCGCATTTCTGTTCTGTGCTGAGGCGGGAAACTCAGGGAAAACCCTTCAGCTACTATGTGTTGATCGTGCCCTCTCAGTCCGACTATTCCAACACTAACCAGATCGTGCAGGGAATCGGTATCGTTTACCGGCAGGGAATCGACACGGGATACACCCATCTTCACGCGCTTTATCGTGTGGAGATTCTGGATGGAAATACTTGTAAAATTCTTCGCTCTGACGCCCCAAGAGGAGAAAGCGTGGGTTTCTCAGCCGTATTGCACGGGGCGACACGTGAAGTCGATCGTTCCTGGATGCCGGAACCTTCCGCCGTTTCGGCGGACGCTCGCCTCAAGGCAGCGACACGCGAGTTGCTGGAACAGAGCTTGTCTGCCTTGCTTCGAAAAATGTTCGCTTCCGCACAGTAGCGTCTCTCTTGTCAGGTGCGCAAACGGCATTAGCCTGACGTATACGTCAACCGCCTCTTGTTAATGATAACCGGATGCGCTACCTTTCGGGCGGAAACGGACAAGGAGCGCATGATGGATCTCAACGAAGTGGCCGACGCCCTGGTAAAGCGCGTGGGAAGCAAGTCTCCCCTCGGCGGCAGCGTGAAGTTCGACCTCGGCAGCGCCGGGAACCTCTACATCGACGGCACGGGCGCGGGCAACACCGTGACGGTGAACAACGCCGATCCGGCGAAGTGCACCATCAGCATGAGCGCGGGCGACTTCTCCGACCTCATCCACGGCCGCCTTCAGCCGACATCCGCCTTCATGCAGGGCAAGATGCGGGTCGATGGCGACATGGGTCTTGCCATGCGGCTCGGGCAGATCGTCTAGAGCAAATTTCGTTCGACTTACCCGCGTTCGGGAGCATCTCGAACGCGGATCGAACGGGCGACCAGAAAGCCGGGATGCATTGACCGCAGTACGCCAGCGAGCCAAGGCCGAGACGTCCGAGTCCGAAAAGCTCTACGGTATCGCCGAGCTTGCTTCGGAACTCGGGATCACCGCGCGCGCCATTCGTTTCTATGAAGCGAAGGAGCTGCTCGCCCCCGTGCGCGCGAACGGCGGCCGCGTCTACACGAGGCGCGATCGCGCCCGGCTGAAGCTCATCCTGCGCGCGAAGTCCATCGGTTTCTCGCTCGCGGAAGTACAGCAGTTTCTGGAACTCTACGGAAGCCGCGGCGAGGGTCGCCCGCAGCAGGTGTCGTTCCTTGCCGAACGCTCGGCCGCGATGATCGCGGAACTGGAGCAGAAGCAGGCGGATATCGTCAAGACGCTCGAAGAGCTTCGCGATATTCACGCGCAGTGTTTGCAGTATCTCGCCGAAGAGGGCTCGCCCCCCTGCAAGGCCGAGCGCGAAGGCGAAGCGGGCGCTTCGCAGGTAAAGAGCCGCCGCACCGCCGGGTGACGGGGGCGAGACAACGAAATCATAAAGAATGTCGCGAGGCTGCGCGAATGCGCCCGCGCGCGCATATAATCAGGGAGGATGAACCATGGTCGATGCCTATGTTTTCGACGCCGTGCGCACCCCGCGCGGCAAGGGCAAGAAAGACGGCGCGCTGCATGAGGTGACGCCCGTCCAGCTCGCCGCGCAGATGCTCGACGCGGTCAAGGATCGCAATCCCGGCCTCGATACGAGGGACGTGGAAGACGTGATCCTCGGCTGTGTGTCGCCGGTGGGCGAGCAGGGCGCGGATATCGCGCGCGCGGCCTCGCTCGTCTCGGGCTTCGACGAAAGCGTTCCGGGCGTGCAGGTGAACCGCTTCTGCGCGTCGGGTCTCGAAGCGATCAACATGGCGGCGGCAAAGGTCATGTCCGGCCAGTCGCCTTTCATCATCGGCGGCGGCGTGGAAAGCATGAGCCGCGTGCCCATGGCGTCCGATGGCGGCGCGTGGCCCATCGACCCGGCTGTCGCCTTCTCGACCTACTTTGTGCCGCAGGGCATCAGCGCCGACCTCATCGCGACCAAGTGGGGCTACAGCCGCGACGACGTCGACGCCTATTCGGTCGAGAGCCACAAGCGCGCGGCGCAATCCTGGGCTGAAGGCCGCTTCGCGAAATCGGTCGTGCCGGTGAAGGACATTCTCGGCATCACGCTTCTCGACAAGGACGAGATGATCCGTCCCGATGCGTCCATGCAGTCGCTGGGCAGCCTGAAACCGTCCTTTGCCGACCTGGGCAAGACCTACGGCTTCGACGGCGTGGCGCTTCAGAAATACCCGGAAATCGAGCGCATCGACCACGTGCATACGCCGGGCAACTCGTCCGGCATCGTGGACGGCGCCGCGGTGGCGCTCATCGGCTCGAAAGAGGCCGGCGAGAAGGCGGGCATCAGGCCCCGCGCGCGCATCAGGAGTTTCGCGTCCATCGGGTCGGAGCCGACCATCATGCTGACGGGGCCGAGCTACGCGGCAGAGCGTGCGCTGAAGAAGGCCGGCATGACGAAGAACGACATCGACCTGTGGGAGCTGAACGAAGCCTTCGCGTCGGTGGTGCTCCGCTTCCGCGACGTGCTCGGCATCGCCGACGACAAGCTCAACGTGAACGGCGGCGCCATAGCCATGGGCCATCCGCTGGGCGCAACGGGCGCGATGGTGCTCGGCACGCTCGTCGACGAGATGGAGCGGCGCGGCGCGGCCACGGGCCTTGTGACGCTTTGCATCGGCGCGGGCATGGGCACCGCCACCATCCTCGAACTCGTCTGAACCATCGCTAGGCCGGAACTCCGGCCGGTGTTCATCAATCGCCCCGCTGGCGCCCGTAGACGGCAGCCTCGGGAGGAAAAGAGGAAACGGACATGAGCAGCATTTCCTATCAGGTCGACGCGGACGGCATCGCCACGCTCACCATCGACCAGCCGGGCAAGTCGATGAACGTCATCAGCCCGGAATTCACCGAGGAACTGAGCGAGGCCATCGAGCGCGCCGCCGCCGATGCAAGCGTGAAGGGCATCGTCGTCACGTCCGGCAAGTCGAGCTTCGTCGCGGGCGCCGACCTCATCGGCATGTCGGGCATGATCGAGCACGCGCGCAAGGCGCCGCCAGCCGAGGCTCTGAAGGTGTCGTCGCGTCTCACCGAAGTGTTGCGCCGCCTCGAAACCATCGGCAAGCCGGTCGCGACCGCGATCAACGGCACGGCGCTTGGCGGCGGCTTCGAAATCGCGCTCGCCACGCATTACCGTGTCGCCGCCGACGACGAGTCGATCAAGATCGGCCAGCCCGAGGTGCAGGTCGGCCTGCTGCCGGGCGCTGGCGGCACACAGCGCATCCCTCGCCTAATCGGCATCATGGCGTCCGCGCCGCTGCTGCTTGAGGGCAAACACCTCTCGCCGCAACAGGCGAAGTCGTCCGGCCTCATCCACGATGTCGTGCCCGCCGGCGAACTGCTGGCGAAGGCGAAGGCGTGGCTTCTGTCTCCGCAAGCGAAATCGGTGCAGCCGTGGGACGAGCGCGGCTTCAAGGTTCCGGGTGGCGCGGGCGGCATGCATCCAGCCGCGGCGCAACTGTTCATGGCCGCCAACGCCATGACGCGCGACAAGACGTTCGGCAATTATCCGGCCGCGCAGGCGATCCTTTCGGCGGTATATGAAGGCACCCAGGCGCCGATCGACCTCGGCCTCAAGATCGAAGCGAAATATTTCCTCTCGCTGCTGCGCGGCCCTGTCGCGCCCGCGATGATCCGCACGCTGTTCGTGAACAAGGGGCGCGCCGACAAGCTCGTGCGCCGTCCGCAGGGCGTGCCGAAGGCGAAGTTCAGGAAGATCGGCATGCTGGGCGCCGGGATGATGGGCGCGGCCATCGCCTATGTCGCGGCCTCGAACGGCATTGAAGTGGTTCTGCTCGACCGCGACGTGGAAGCGGCGGAGCGCGGCAAGGGCTATGCCCGCAAGCTTGTCGAGAAGGCGGTTTCGCGCCGCAAGACGACCGAAGCGGACGGGCAGGCGCTGCTTGCCCGCATTCACACCACCGCCGATTACGCCGACCTCGCCGATGTCGATTACATCATCGAAGCGGTGTTCGAGGATCGCGCCATCAAGGCCGACGTGACGAAAAAGGTGGAGGCGGTGATACGGCCCGACGTGATCTTCGGTTCGAACACGTCCACCATTCCGATCACGAGCCTCGCGGAAGCGAGCGAACGGCCCGAGAAGTTCATCGGCATTCACTTCTTTTCGCCCGCCGAGAAGATGCCGCTCGTGGAGATCATTCGCGGCAGGAAGACGAGCGACGAAGCGCTGGCAGTCACGCTCGACTTCGTGCAGGCGATCAGGAAGACGCCCATCGTCGTCAATGACGGGCGAGGCTTCTTCACCTCGCGCTTCTGCATGAATTACATCGGCGAGGGCGAGATCATGCTGACGGAAGGCATTCCGGCGGCGCTGGTCGAGAATGCGGGCAAGCTCGCGGGCATGCCGGTCGGGCCCCTCGCGCTCGCCGACGAAACCGCCATCGACCTCGGCTGGAAGATCCACAAGGCCGCCGAAACCGATCTCGGCGATGAATACAAGCCGAGCGCGGCCATCCCCGTGATGGAAGCCATGTACGTCAAGAACGGGCGCGCGGGGCGCAAGAACGGCAAGGGCTTTTACGACTATCCCGAGGGCGGGCAGAAGACGCTGTGGCCGGGCCTCGCGGAGCTGTTCCCGGTGAAGCCGGAACGCGAGTGGCCGAGCATCGAAGACCTGAAGAAGCGGCTTCTCTTCGCGCAGGCGCTCGACGCAGTGCGGACCATGGAAGAGGGCGTGCTCACCGATCCGGAAGACGGCGACGTGGGCGGCATCTTCGGCCTCGGTTTCGCGCCCTATACCGGCGGTCCGCTTTCCATGCTCGATACCATCGGTATTCCGAACGTCGTGAAGGAATGCGAGCGGCTCGCCGCGAAATATGGCGAGCGGTTCTCGCCGCCGAAGCTCCTGCACGACATGGCGGCGGAGAACAGGATGTTCTACCCGGCGGCAAAGGCTGCTGCATAGTGCATGATCCGTAAAACCGGTTGCCGGTTTTATGGTGAGATCATGCTCAGTCGAAGTTCGGAGGGGCTTCCGGGCTTCCGAAGGCTGCTGCTTAAGGAGCACTTGCAGCATCGAGCGACGACATATCAGAATGGCGGGCGCATATGCGCCCGCTGCGAATTCGATGGAGGACGCCTCCATGTCAGATGACACGCCGTCAACATCTGTGCCCGACAAGGGCAAAGCGCCTCTCGACGGCATTCGCGTGCTTGAGTTTGCCGGTATCGGGCCCGCGCCTTATGCGGGGATGCTGCTCGCGGACCTCGGCGCGGATGTGCTGCGCATCGACCGGCCCGAACGCGCGAGCCTGTTCCCGGTGATGAACGCGCCCATCGAGCGGGGCAGGCGCTCGCTGATCCTCGATCTGAAGGAGCCCGCCGCAGTCGAGACGGTCTTGCGCATCATCGAGAAGGCCGATGTACTCATCGAGGGCTTTCGCCCCGGTGTGATGGAACGGCTTGGGCTCGGACCGGACGTGGCGCTCGGACGTGCCCCGCGCCTCATCTACGGGCGCATGACGGGCTTCGGCCAGGATGGGCCGCTTGCCCTCTCGGCGGGCCACGATCTCACCTATCTCGCGCTGACGGGGCTTCTCCATGCGATGGGCCCCGGCTGGCGGCAGCCCGTCGTGCCGCTGAACGTCGCGGGCGACATGGGCGGCGGCGGCGCTTTCCTCGTCATCGGCGTGCTCGCCGCGCTCATCGAACGCGAGCGTTCGGGCAAGGGGCAGGTGATAGACGCTGCGATCCTCGACGGCGCGGTGTCGCAACTCGCCATCATCCTCGGCCTTCGTGCGGGCGGCCTCTGGGACCGGCCGCGCGGCGAAAATTTCCTCGACGGCGGCGCGCCCTTCTACCGGACCTACAAATGCGCGGACGGCAAGTTCGTGGCCGTTGCCGCGCTCGAACCGAAGTTCTTCGCCGCGCTCATCAAGGGGCTGGGTCTCGACCCATGGGAGCACTTGCCCGCGCAACTTGACCGCGCGCAATGGCCGATCCTGCACGCCGAGTTCGAGGGCATCTTTGCGAAGAAGCCGCGCGACGAATGGGCGGCGCTGTTCGACGGCGCGGATGCCTGCGTCGTGCCCGTGCTCGATTTCGACGAGGCGGCGGCGCATCCGCACAACATCGCGCGCGCAACCTTCATGGAGGTCGACGGCGCGCTGCATCCGCCGCCCGCGCCGCGCTTCTCGCGCTCGGAGCTGAAGGCGCTTGCCGCCGTCGCGCCGGGCGAAGGCGGCGAGGCCGCGCTCAAGGATTGGGGCGTATCGAGGTAGCTCGCGCGCTCGCCGGTTGCGCTTGGAGCGGGTCCGGGAAAGCGTGAAGCGGTTTTCCGGCAAGACGCCGGCGGGCCGCCATAGCCTATTCCGTCGCGGAGGCGGGGTCTTTCACGAACTGCTTTGTCCGCTCCGTCATCGGATAGGCGAGCGTCACGTTTTTCGGCGGGATCGGGCTTTCGAACCACTTCGCGTAAAGCTTTTCGTATGTGCCCGACTTCACCGCGTCGAGGATGGCGGCGTCGGCCAGATCCTTCAGCGGTTCGTCCTTCGGCAAAATGAGGGCGTATTGCGCGCCCGGCCGACCGGTGCCGAGGAGCAGGAAGCTGTCCGGCGACTTCGCGCCCGCCTTCAGATTGAGGAGCACCGCGTCGTCGTCGAAATAGGCGGCTGCTGCGCCCGCCTCCACGAGCTTGAACGCCTCGGCAGGCGTCTTCGCATACACGACGGAGATGCCGAGATAGCGCTCAACGCTCTGCCCGAGAACGTAGGGCAGGGCGGGCGAACCTTGCAGGAGCGTTACGGTCTTGCCCTTCAGGTCGTCGATGGCGGCGGGCGTCTTGAAGTCGGCGCGGCGGCGGCGAAAGCCTTCCGCCTCGGGGCGCAGCCTCGACGGCACGAGGAAGCGCAGTTCGGACACGTATACCGGCGCGGAAACATCGGCCGCATCGCCAAGTGTTGCCGTGTCGGGTGTTGCTGCGCAATCGATGTCGATGTCGCCTTTCGAGGCGGCCGCGGCGCTGTCGGCGTCGGCGGTCGCGCGCCAGACGACGTTCAACTCGGGACGCGCCAGCTTTTCCTTCACCTTGTCGGCGACGAGGCCGCACAAGTCGACCGCGAAACCGGCGGGAGTCCGGTCTGCCGCGTATGAAAAAGGCGCGGCCGCCTCGCGGTAACCAAGCGTGATCACCCCCGTCGACCTGATCTTGTCCAGCACACGGCCTTCGGTGGCGTTGAGGGCGAGCGTTCCGGGCCTCTCGGCATTGGAAGGTGATGTCTCGCCCAATTCGGGTTTGACCGCGACGGAGTCGGATTTTTCGGCAACAGCCGGGGGAATTGCCGGAGGTGTTTCTGCCGTCTCCGCGTTTACGGCCGGTCCGGCGACACAGACCACAACAAGCGCGGCAAAGAACAGGTGAGGTTTCGTCATGGTTGTGTCCTCCCGAAGACGCCGGACTATTCTTGTCTTGAGCCCCGCGAGATTGACAGGAAAGGGCAAATATTGCGTTTCCCGCGCCACCGTTCACTCTCGCCGAGAAGGAGAATGATGGCGGGCGTGCCGCGTTGCGCCTCTCTTTGCCTCGATCGCGATTGGCCCGCCTCGGCGTCTTGGCTCTCTGACTTTCGGGTAATCTGCAAGGCTATCGCTTGCGAACACCAGATTTTGCGAATTATCAAGCCGTGGCTTGGCTATTTGAGATTTATCAAGGCGGCTTTGCGGCGAAACGGGAGAGTTTAAATTCCGGGAATATACGAAACAAACCGTGCGTACAGCGACGGCGTTTGAAATCACATCTCGTTCGCCCGGCACCAGACGCCATTTTTATGCGAGCGGCGCCAATGAAATCGTAGCAAGTCCCGATTTATACACGTCAGAATAGGCTGTTGTATGGATGCCACTTCTGCGCGGATAGTGACGAATACTCGAAATCGCGCAATTGACTTATATTCCCCGAAGGTTCTTTGCTGGGGCTATGTCGGCGAGCAGCCGACTCTCAAAAAATGGGTACGGGGGTTAATAAATGAAACGTATTGCTTACGCCGCGATTGCGGGCGTGATGGCGATGGGTGGCGCCAATGCTGCCGATCTTTACGGCGCGGGCGGCGGCTACAAGGACGCGCCGGTGGTTGTCGAGTCCTGGACGAACCCGGGCGACATCTTCGTGCGCGCGCGCGGCCTCGCCGTGATCCCGCAGTATAATTCGAAGGATTGGACGCTCAACGGTGGCACAAACGCCACGACGCGTGGCGCGGACTTGGAGATCTCGACTTCTGGCATTCCAGAACTGGACATCACCTACTTCCTGACGAAGAACATCGCCGTCGAAGCCATCGCGGGCGTTACGCCTCATACGATCGACGCGAAGGGCACGATTGCGGGCGCAGGCAAGATCGCCGACGCATGGCTCCTGCCGCCGGTCATTTCGCTGCAGTACCACTTTGATACCGGCACGGCGTTCAAGCCGTATATCGGCGTTGGGCCGAACTATACCGCCTTCTTCAATATCGACGAAGGCAGCTCCT
The DNA here is from genome assembly GCF_003992725.1 of Rhodomicrobium lacus. NCBI lineage: Bacteria > Pseudomonadati > Pseudomonadota > Alphaproteobacteria > Hyphomicrobiales > Hyphomicrobiaceae > Rhodomicrobium > Rhodomicrobium lacus. The sequence goes on from NZ_RZNF01000002.1 coordinate 108,569, forward strand.
TCAAGAAGGTCAAGATCGACAACGCTTGGGGCGTGTCGCTTCAGGCTGGCTTTGACTACAAGCTCACGGGCAACTGGTTCCTGAACTTCGACTTCAAGTATCTGTTCCTCGACACCGACGCGACCGCGATCACAAAGGGCGGCGATGTCTTCCGCACGAAGGTCGACATCGATCCGATCATCGTCGGCGCGGGTATCGGCTACAAGTTCGGCAGCGCTCACGTTCCGCTGAAGTAGTACGCCCATTCTTGGGGGCCTGAGGAAAAGCGCGGCAAACTCCGCGCTTTTTCTTTTCCGTGGGTCCGATATCCGTGCCGCACCCCTGTGGCCGGTCTTGCCGTTGTGAAATGTTCGGATTTACCGCAAGGCGTCGCAGCAGCCAAACGACAGCTTCGGCGTGGCGAATAGCGCTCCGCGGGACGGGGAAAGAACCTCTTTTTTTGCGGTAAGCCGGGGGATGAAGACGGACGCGCCATCTGCTGCGGAGGGCGGTCGCGCCGCTCCCCTCTGCGCAGTTGGCCGCGAGGAACTGTCGCCCTTCGCAGCTACGTCAAATCACGTAGGTGAAGGATTCGTAGGTGCCGAGCGCCAGATGCTGATCCATGCTCTGCGCCGGATTGGTCGAGCCCGCGCCTTCGATGATGCGCGCGGGAACGCCGACCGCTGTACAGCGCGGCGGCACGCTCTGCGTTACGAACGAGCCCGACGCGATCTTCGAGAACGCCCCGATTTCGATGTCGCCAAGGATGATCGCGCCCGCGCCGATCAGCACGCCCGTGCGCACCGTGGGATGCCGGTCGGTCCTCTGGTTGCCGGTGCCCCCCAGCGTGACGCCATGGAGAACGGACACGTCTTCCTCGATCACTACCGTCTCACCCGCGACGAATCCGGTCGCGTGGTCGAGGAAAAAGCCGCGCCCGATGACCGCCCCCGGGTGGATATCGGTCTGGAAGACCTCCGACGAGCGGCTTTGCAGGTAGCGGGCGAAATCGGGCTTCCCGTTCTCCCACATCCAGTGCGCGAAGCGATGGGTCTGGATTGCCGCGTAGCCCTTGAAGAAAAGGAACGGTTCCAGGAGACGACCGGAGGCGGGGTCGCGTTCGACCACGGCCTTCAGGTCCGCGCGTCCCGCCGCGCCGATGGTCGGGTCCGCGGCCGCTGCCGCACGGAACTGCGCGCGAAGCGTATGACTTGCGAGGGAATTATGGCCGATCCGGGCGATCAGCGTTTCGATGAGGGCGCTTTCGAAGCTGGCGGCGCCGAGAATGCTGTCGAAGAGGGCGGCCAGCGCTGCCTCTCCATTGCGAGCCTGCTCGGCTTCGGCCTGAAGTACGGTCCATACGGCGTCGTCCGCGGGAAGCGAACCGCCAGTTCGAAGACTGGCCGATGCGTTTTCGTCGATTGGAGCGTTCACGAGGCACCTGATCTGTTCTGCGCGAAGGCAATTATAGCCTGCATGGCAGTCTCTGAAAATATTTTTTACAAAACCTCAGGTCATGGTGACGTTATGGGCATAAATTCTATAAATAGCGAAATGAACGAAAAATTAGTTTCGGTCCAAAATTGTGCGAAAAAAATTAAGGCCGCCTTGGCGCGCCGAATTGGAAAATGCGTCGACTGCCCGTCCAAGATGGCGACGGCAATTCCACCTCTTTGGAGGAAACGGCATCCGCTATGGGCTTTGGTTTTGCTCGCCCGTGGCGACAGAGTTAACGTTCTTAGGCGGAATTAAGAACGAGAGAAAACGGAGAACGACCATGAACCCGATGACAATGCCCAACACGATGATGCCGAACACCATGATGCCCAACACGATGACGCCTATGGGCGGTATGATGCCGATGATGAACGGCATGCCGATGGGTGGCATGATGCCGATGATGGGTGGAATGCCGATGGGTGGCATGATGCCGATGATGGGCGGAATGCCGATGGGCGGCATGATGCCGATGATGGGCGGAATGCCGATGGGCGGCATGATGATGCCGATGATGATGTGCAAGATGAACTGCACCATGACTGCGGACGGGATGACCTGCGAAATCACGGCGATGGACCCGGCGATGAAAGACATGATGATGCAGTGCTGCAAACAGATGTGCACCATGATGGGTAACGGTATGCCGATGATGATGATGTGCGGCGGTATGGCGATGTGCTGTATGGCCTAGCTGGAACAGCCAAGATACGGTCGAAGTTGCAAGTTGATTGACAGAGACGATGAAACGCCCGAAGGCGTTTCGGCACGGTAAATCCGGGTGTACCTGTATCGCCAGGGATTTACACTGATACGCGCCGCCCCGCAGCCAGAGCTTCGAGGCGGCGCGATCCGTTTCAGGAATGCCCGTTTAGCGCGGCAGGCGTTTTTTGAAGATAGCTTACGACGAGATAGAGCACCGCTTCGTAGTCGTCAGCGTTACGATAGGAGTGGGGGGCGTCCGCCTCGAAGAAAATAGAGTCGCCTCGCGCGAGCAGGAAAGGCGCCGAATCCCCGACCGTCACTTCCACCGTACCTGAAACGACGACGAGATTTTCGCGTGTGCCGGGCGCATGCGGCTCCGACAGGTGCAGATGCGCAGGCGAAAGCCGCAGTTCGTAGAATTCCGGGCAGTCGCCTGCCTTCGGGAACAGGGCGCGCGACTGAAGGCCGCCCCTGTCCGACACGATGACGGGTGTGTCGTCCTTCCGCAGAACATGCGTTCCATCCTCGTCCCGGCTGCCGAGCAGTTTTGCGAAGGGCACGTCGAGCGCCGTGGCGATTTTCCAGAGAATGCCGAGCGTCGGCATGCTCTTGCCGGTTTCGATCTGCCCGAGCATGCCCCGGCTGACGCCGCATTGTTTTGAAAAACGTTCGAGCGAAAAGCCGCGCTGCGTGCGCAGACGGCGCAAATTCCGGCCGAGGCCGCTCAGCAGATAGTCCGGCGGCTCAAGCCCGCCGTGATCGGCGACGCGCTGCGTTTGTTCACCGCCTGCGTTCACGTCAATCGTGCCCGGCCTGAGCCGCCACCGATTGCGGCGCGCCGAAACACGCGGGAGCGAAGACCAGGAAAGGCACGTAGACGAATGGAAACCACGCCATCGTGGGCCATGCCGCATTGCCGGTCTGCCGGGCGCGCTCCTTCGCTCGCCTGTGCCTGTATTCATCCAGCGAATAGATCTGCGCCGTTTTCTGCACCGCCATCATCCCGCCTGACCGGCGTGACACGCCAGCCTGTTTTTTGCCCATGATCCTTGCGCGCGGCTGTCGTGTCAAAAGGGGGCGAACGATTTTCATTTCCCCAGCGGGCGTGCTAGGGAAATGTCGTTCGCGCTCAAGCTGCCAGCCGGTGAAAGCATGTGCGGAACTCTTTCGCGGCGCGCCATATGCGCCTTTTTTTGTAGTAACGGCGCGGAACGCGGGCTTATCGCTGGACGCATGCAGCCAATGCCGCCGCCAGGATCGGATATCCAGTCATGACCGCCATATCCCATTGCCCGAAGTGCCAGTCCGAGAACGCATATTTCGACGGAAATCTCTTTGTTTGCCCCGATTGCTTCCATGAATGGAGCGAGGCGGCGGCGGCCGAAACGGTGCAAACCGCCGACGCGGCGAGCGTGCGCGATTCGAACGGGACCGTGCTCGCAGACGGCGACGCCGTAACGGTCATCAAGGAACTGAAGGTGAAGGGCGCGTCGGGAGCGATCAAGGTCGGCACGAAGGTGAAGAATATTCGCCTCATTCCCGACGCGACGGACGGCCACAATATCGCCTGCAAGATCGACGGAATCGGTGCGCTTAACCTGAAGTCGGAGTTCGTGCGCAAGGCTTGACCGGGCCGCGCCCCGCCTCGACACACGCCCGGATGTTTTCAGCGGAAGTCCAGACGATGTTTTCTCGTCGCATGTTCAGGAGGCATACGCCCGAAAGGGGCAACGGCAAAGCGCTTCCGGATGTCGTGCCGGGAGCGGCCACGGCGCGCCGGGTGGTGGTGCCGGAAGACGCACGCCACATCGAGTTTGCGATGAGCGAACTCGTGAAGGTCGGTTTGCGTCTCGCGCCCGAAGCCATGGCAGACCCCGCTGGCGTGGCTGCAGCCATTGCCGATGAGAATCGCGGAATTTCCTTCGCAGGCGAGCCGGGACCGGGGCATTGGGCGCTTTTTGCGCTGGCGGGCCCTGAGGACGGCCCAAGGCCGTTTGCAAACGCAGTCCATTTCAACGACCATTGCTACGATGTCGCCGCAGCGTCGGATTATGCGGCGATGATTTCGGTCATGATCGCGATGGCGAGCGACACGTGGCCGGTCAAAAGCGTCGAGGCACAGAACGCATCCGATCCTCACAAGCGGATCGAGCCCGGAAAGCCCGTCTCGATCACGATCCATGCGGACGCCGAGGTTTCTCCCTTCGACCTTGTCCATGGCAAGGATTTCGATTGGTCCGTCATTTTTCGACTGAACGAGCGGCTTCCGGGAGACGTCGAAGAGCGATTTGCGATTTTTCTCGACGGCGACGCGACCGTCGTTTTCCTCTCGCCGGAGAACATCGGGCGGCTTAATGCGCTGACCGGATGGGAATTTTTCTATCTCGATTCATAGTTCCGCGCATGAGGGCATGCGTATGACGGCTCCTGCCTCGTTGTCGAGCACGAAGCGACGACGAAGCGTGTCATGTTCAAATCTGGAGGAGCAGTGATTAGCGGAAAAACCACGACGAGCCGTCGAGAAACAACGAGGCTGTCCGGGAAAATGGCGGGAGTGACGGGGCTCGAACCCGCGACCTCCGGCGTGACAGGCCGGCACTCTAACCGACTGAGCTACACCCCCGCATGGGACTGGCGAAGCGCTTCAGCGCGCCGCCGATGACCCCTACATAACAAGCGTTGCCGCGCATCTCAAGCGCTAGTTTTCGCTTTTTGCGATTTATGTGACAGGGCGGCGAAAGCGTCGCCTCGTCACAAACCGCCTGGCCGAATGGCCTACTTCAGGAAGCCTTCGAACTTCTTCTTGAACTTCGACACGCGGCCGCCGCGATCCAGGATCTGCTGGTTGCCGCCCGTCCACGCCGGGTGGGTGTTGGGATCGATGTCGAGGTTGAGCTTCCCGCCTTCCTGACCGTAGGTGGAATAAGTTTCGAACGTCTCGCCGTTCGTCATGACGACCGTTATCTTATGGTAGTCGGGATGAATATCCTTTTTCATGGTCTTTCCTCTTGCGCTTCGATGTGCGCCTTGTATTTGTGCGGTTTGGGTTGCTATACAGGACGAAGTGAGATGGTGACAAGTTTAAGCGTCATCGTGCTGGTTTCATTGAGAAAATTCGGTGACACAGGCGCGCGCTACGCAGAAGAGTGTGCAAAGTGACCCTACATACCCTCGCCAATCGCCGCTCGAATCTTCCCGCCCCTGCCAGCGAAAACCGCAAGCCGGGAGAAATTGCCGCACGTCAGCCCCGCTCCCGCGCGAGCCTGAAGCCGCTTCAACTCCTTCGCCCCTACGTCCTGAGATATAAAGCCGTCGCGATCGCCGCGCTCATCGCGCTGATCGTCTCCTCCGCCGCAACGCTGATGCTGCCGTTTGCCGTGAGGGAGATGATCGACCGAGGCTTCTCACCAGAAAAGCAGAGCCTGATCAACATTTATTTCGCGAGCCTGTTTGCCGTCGGCGCGCTCCTCGGAACATCGAGCGCGATACGCTTCTATTGCGTGTCCTGGCTCGGGGAGCGCGTCATCGCGGATGTGCGCGCGGATGTCTTCCGTCACCTCACGCGGCTCAGCGCGGCCTTCTACGAGCATACGCATTCCGGCGAGATCATGTCGCGCCTCAACGCCGATACGACACAGATCAAGGCCGCCGTGTCGACGTCTGTCAGTCAGGTGTTGCGCAATGCCGTCATGTTCTTCGGAGCGCTTGTGCTCATGGTGTTCACAAGCCTCAAGCTGAGCCTACTCGTCCTCGTCGTGATTCCGGTCATCGTCGTGCCGCTCGTGCTTTATGGCCGCACCGTGCGTCGTTACAGTCGCATCGCTCAGGACGAAGTCGCTGCGTCCTCGTCGTTTGCGAGCGAGAACCTTTCCGCGATTCGCACGATGCAGGCGTTCACGTCTGAAACGCTCGTCGCCAACCGTTATGCGGCTGCTGTCAGCCGGTCCTTCGACGCGGCGGTGTCGCGCACGAAGCGCCGCGCGACCATGACGGCATCGGCGATCTTTCTCATCTTCGGCGCCATCGTCGGCGTGCTCTGGTATGGCGCGCACGACGTGATGGAAGGCGTCATCACGGGCGGCATCCTTGCACAGTTCGTGCTTTATGCGGTTATCGCTGCCGCTTGCCTCAGCGAATTTTCCGAAATCTTCGGCGAGATGCAGCAGGCGGCGGGTGCTGCCGAGCGGCTTTCCGAACTCATGGCGATTCCTGCCGAGATAAGTTCGCCTGCCGATCCGCGGGCGTTTCCCGAGCATTCGAAGGGCGAAGTCACATTCGAGAACGTGTCCTTCACCTATCCGCTGCGGCCGGACCATCCCGCGTTGCACAATGTCTCCTTCATCGCGCGGCCGGGCGAACGCGTGGCGATCGTCGGGCCCTCCGGGTCGGGCAAGAGCACGATCTTCAATCTCATTCTCCGCTTCTACGACGCGCAGCAGGGACGAATCCTTGTCGACCGCGTGCCTGTCGACAGGGCGGATCTCACCGCGCTTCGGAAGCGGATCTCGCTCGTGTCGCAGGATACGATCATCTTCGCCGAAAGCGTGATCGACAACATCCGCTACGGTTCGCCCGACGCATCCGATGAGGACGTCCGCGCGGCGGCGAAAGCGGCGCTGGCGAACACCTTCATCGAACAACTGCCACAGGGTTACGACACGCTCCTTGGCGAACGCGGCGTCATGCTTTCCGGCGGTCAGCGTCAGCGTATCGCCATCGCGCGCGCCATCCTCAAGAATGCACCGATCCTGCTTCTAGACGAAGCGACGAGCGCGCTCGATCAGGAAAGCGAGAAGCTCGTGCAGACGGCGCTCGAACGCGTCATGCGCGGGCGCACTACGCTCGTCATCGCGCACAGGCTGGCGACCGTCGTCAACGCGGATCGCATCCTCGTCATCGACGGCGGCGAACTCGTCGAGGAAGGCACGCACGCGCAGCTTCTCGCGGCGGGTGGCGTGTATGCGAGGCTTGCCGGGCTTCAGCTTGAGGGTCACCCGGACGGGCAGGCGCTGGCTTCCTGACCCGTCCTCTCCCCGTTGCGAAGCCGGGGGTGAAATGCCCATTGAATGCCGCGTGCGGCCCGCTGGAAGGACACGGCCAGCCGCATCGGCTAATTGCGCATTTCGCCTTCCCGGAACGCCTTCCAGTGCTTACTTCCCCTTGAGCGACACAGGCTAACGGCGCGTCCGGTGAGGAATAATTCACGTGCGGGCGCTTATTTGCCTGAATGACGGGCGCGCTCGGCGCGTGAAACCGCTTTTTTCCGACGGCGCGGCGCACTTTTTGGGACGGGACATGGACAAGAAGAACAAACTCAACCTCACCTACCTGGCGGTCGCCCTCGGGCTTCTGCTCATGTTTCAGGTGTACTGGGCGAATTACAATGAAATCGAGCCGGTGCCCTACAGCCGCTACCAGCAGCTTCTGAAAGAGAACCAACTCACCAACGTGGTCGTGGGGCCGTCTCAGATCCGCGGCGAGTTCAAGACGCCGCAGGACGGCAAGAAATTCTTTTCGACCACCCGCGTCGACCCGGCGGTGGCGAACGAACTCGAAAAGCAGGGCGTCGAATTTTCGGGCAGCTCCGGCCAGAACATCTTTCGGGACATCGCTTCCTGGGTGCTGCCGATCTTCATCTTCTTCGCGATCTGGGCCTTCTTCATTCGCCGCATGGCCGAGAAGCAGGGGATCGGCGGGTTGATGAGCGTCGGCAAGTCGCGCGCGAAAATCTACGTCGAGAAGGTGACCGGCGTCGGCTTTGAAGACGTTGCGGGCGCGGACGAGGCGAAGGGGGAGCTTCAGGAAATCGTCAACTTCCTGAAGGACCCGGACCACTACGGGCGCCTCGGCGCACGGGTGCCGAAGGGCATCCTGCTCGTCGGACCTCCCGGCATCGGCAAGACGCTGCTCGCGCGCGCGGTCGCGGGCGAGGCGGGCGTACCGTTCTTTTCGATCTCCGGTTCCGAATTCGTGGAAATGTTCGTCGGCGTCGGCGCCGCGCGTGTGCGCGATCTGTTCGAGCAGGCGCGCAAGATGAAGCCCTGCATCATCTTCATCGACGAACTCGACAGTCTCGGCCGCACGCGCGCGGCTGGCATGGCGGGCGGCGGCAACGACGAGAAAGAGCAGACGCTGAACCAGCTTCTGGCAGAACTCGACGGCTTCGACCCCCGTGAAGGCATCGTGCTGCTCGCCGCCACCAACCGCCCCGAGATTCTCGACCCGGCACTGACGCGCGCCGGCCGCTTCGACCGCCAGATCGCGCTCGACCGGCCGGACAAGAACGCGCGCGTCGCGATCCTCAACGTTCATATCAAGCGCATCAAGGCTGCTAAGGACGTCGATCTCGAACAGGTGGCTGGCATCACGCCCGGCTTTTCGGGCGCGGACCTCGCGAACCTCGTGAACGAGGCGGCGCTCGGCGCAACGCGCCGCCACGCCGAGCAGGTGACGCTCGACGACTTCACCCGCGCGGTGGAGCGGCTTGTCGCGGGCATCGAAAAGCGCTCCCGCGTGCTGTCGAAGAAGGAGCGCGAGGTCGTCGCCCATCACGAGATGGGCCATGCGCTCGTCGCGTCGGCGCTGCCGGGTGTCGATCCGGTCCACAAGGTTTCGATCATCCCGCGCGGCATCGGCGCGCTCGGCTACACCATGCAGCGGCCGACGGAAGACCGCTTCGTGATCCAGCGCGGGGAACTTCTGAACCGGATGGCCGTACTCATGGGAGGCCGCGCTGCCGAGGAAATCATCTTCGGCGAGATTTCGACCGGCGCCGCCGACGACATCGACCGCGCCACCGACATCGCCCGTCAGATGGTGACGCGTTTCGGCATGATCGAGGGGCTTGGCCAGCGGGTTTATGAGCCGCAGCGTCAGGCGTTTCTCGGCGAGGGGCTGATCGGGAAGCCGAAGGACTATTCGGATCAGACGAATCGCGAGATCGACCTTGCCGTGAAAAAACTCGTGGACGATGCCTACGCGAAGGCGAAGAAGACGCTCACCGAACGCCGCAAGGATCTCGACGAGGGAACCGCGCTGCTCCTCGCGAAGGAGACGATCACGCCGGAAGACTTCCCGCCGCTGGTGAACATCGCGCCCGGCGCGAAGCTCGACGGCTCGTCGACGGACGAGGTGCTCGCGCCCGAAGCAGAGCATGCGCCGACGCTGTCCTGATCGCACCGGGCCACAAACCAAATCGGAAATGCCCGCATCGATTCTGCGGGCATTTTTTTCAGGCGCTCGCTGCCTCTGCCGCCGCCTTGACACGAGAGAGCATGCGGCGCCGAATGAAACCGCTCGCGGGACGGATCGCAGCCCAATAAGGCGCGAACGGCATTTTTGATCTGCGATCGGGGCAGAATACGCGGGTTGTCCTGGTGAGGCGCGTTTGGCCGTTGGAGGCGCACTCAATCGCGAAGCTCATGACGAGTTTGGCGATGCCGGGTTCGTCGAAGTCCAGGAACTGGCTGCCATCGGTAATATGTTCAAGGCCGAAATCGAGCCGCCAGAAACGGCCGATAAGGCCCAAGACTATTTCATCTTCGTTTCGTTCGAGCAGAGTGAAGCTTTTCAAGCTGAGGGGCGGTCTCAGGTTTCCAATTCAACACGCGGCGCGGTAATTCGCGAAGCGCGATCAGGCGTGCAATGATCGGATCATCCATCGTCTCCAATTCACCGAGCGCGGAGGGGATCGCCTCAGTCTCGGCACCTATGATGATCGAGTGCCGCTCGATGAAGTGATGATGCGGCAGATATTTCGCCGACAAGGACGTCGTTTCGGTCTCCATGGTGAAGCTTCTTGTCGTTCAGTCGGGCGTCAAGCCGCTTCCGGCTGTGCGGCGGCTTTCGCTGCGCGCGCCGCCCGCCGCTTCCGCCACCGCAGCTTGTCGAGCCACAGATAGATCACCGGCGTCGTGTAGATCGTGAGGAGCTGCGAGACGGCGAGGCCGCCCACGATGGTGAGCCCCAGCGGCGTGCGAAGCTCCGAGCCCGGCCCCGACGCGAAGACGAGCGGCAGCGCGCCGAACATCGCCGCGAGCGTCGTCATGAGGATCGGCCGGAAGCGCTCGATGCAGGCGAGGCGTATCGCGTCCTCGCTCGACAGGCCGCGCCGCCTTTCCGCGTCGAGAGCGAAGTCGACAAGCATGATGCCGTTCTTCTTCACGAGGCCGATGAGCAGGATGATGCCGATCAGCGAGATGATCGACAGCGTCTCGCCCGCCGCGTGCATCACGAGCAGCGCGCCGAAACCCGCCGAAGGCAGCGTCGACAGGATCGTCAGCGGATGCACGAGGTCTTCGTAGAGAATGCCGAGCACGATGTAGACCGTGACGAGGGCGGCCAGGATCAGAAGCAGGGTCGACGAACTCTGCTGCTGCTGGGCCAGCGTCTCGCCCGAAAGCTCGAAGTGAAGTTGCTCCGGCAGGCCGAGATCGCGGCCGGCATCCAGAATTTTCGGAACCACCGTGCCAAGCGCCACGCCGGGCGAGAGGTTGAAGCTGACGGTCGCTGACGGAAACTGCCCGGTATGGCGCACCGAAAGCGGCGTCTGGGTCATGGTTATGGTTGCCACGGACGACAACGGCACCTGCTGGCTTGCGCTTCCCTTGACATAGATGCTTTCGAGGCCCTGGAGACTGCTCTGGATCGCAGGATCCGCTTCGAGAATGACATTGTACTGGTTGCGCAGGCTGTAGACGGTGGAGACGGCGCGCTGCGAGAACGCGTTGTTCAAGGCCGCGTTGACGTCTGCGACCGAGACGCCGAACTTCGCTGCCTTGACCCTGTCGATGGTCACCGTTACCTGCGGGCCGCCTGCCTCGCGGTCCGAATTGACATCGATGACGCCTGGGATGCGCTTCATCGCGGCCTGCGCCTTCGGCAGCCACTCGGCGATTTCCTTCAGGTCCGGTCCCCAGAGCGTCACCTGATATTGCGAGCGCGACTGCCGGCCGCCGAACATGATTTCCTGTCCGGGCATCATGAAGATGTCGACACCCTTGATTACAGCAAATTTTGGCCGAAGCCTGTTGATGACCGCCATCGCGGAGTCCTTGCGCTCCCCGATGGGCTTGAGCGACACGAAGAACCGCGCTTCGTTGCTCTGGCTCGATCCCGGTCCGCCGCCCGCGCCGATGGACGACGCCACACCCTCGATCGCGGGATCCTGCGTGAGGATGGCCGTCACCTGCTCCTGAATCTTCTCCACCGCTTCAAATGACGATTCGGGAGACGCCCGCGCAAAACCCATGATGAGCCCCGTGTCGCCGGTCGGGATCAGCCCCTTGGGAACCACGATGAAGAGCTGGATCGTGAAGGCGAGCGCGGCAAACGTCACCACGAGCATGAGCCAACGATGGCGCAGGCCGTATGTCAGCGAGCGTTCGTAGCGGGCGAGAAGCCATTCGAAGAAGGGCTCGACGCGGCGGTCGAGCCACGTCTCGCGCGGGCGGGGCAGGCTGCGGATGAAGCGCGCGCACACCATCGGCGTCAGCGTGAGCGAAACGATGGCGGAGATGAGGATGGCGTAGGTGAGCGTCCAGGCGAACTCACCGAACAGCCGCCCGATCATGCCCCCCATGAACAGGAGCGGAATGAAGGCGGCGATCAGCGACAACGAGATCGAGACGATGGTGAAGCCGATCTGGCGAGAGCCGACGAGCGCGGCCTGCATCGGCTTCATGCCGGCTTCCATGTTCCGGTAGCAATTCTCGATCACGACGATGGCGTCGTCCACCACGAAGCCGACCGAGATCGTCAGCGCGAGAAGCGAGATGTTGTCGAGGCTGTAGCCCGAAGCCCACATGAGCGCGACCGTGCCCGCGAGCGAAAGCGGCACCGCCGCGCCTGCCGCGAGTGTCGGCACGATACGGCGCAGGAACAGCAGCACCACGAGCATCACAAGCGCCACGCACACGATCAGCGTATGCTGGATGTCGGCGATGCTGGCGCGGATGGTCTGGGTGCGGTCGTTGAGGACCGTCAGCTTGACGTCTGCGGGCAGAAGGCGCTGCAGTTCCGGCAGGAGCGCATAGACGTTGTCGATGGTCTCGATGACGTTCGCATCGGACGTCTTGAAGATGATGAGGATGACCGCATTCTCGCGGTTGAAGAACCCGGCCGACAGGCGGTTGCTGGTGCTGTCCGAAACCTGCGCGACATCGCCGATGCGCACCACATCGCCGTTTTTCACCTTGACGACGAGAGGCTCGTAGTCGGCGGCCTTCGAGAGCTGACCGTTCACGGTGACGATGGTGGACTTTTCCGCGCCGTCGAGCACGCCGATGGGCACGAGCGAATTTGCCTGCGTTATGGCGGTGCGAACATCCTCTGCGCTAAGGCCACGCGTCTTAAGGGCGCCGGGATCGGTGACGATGCGCACGGCGGGCGTCTGTGCGCCGCCGATCATCACTTCGGCGATGCCGCTGACCTGACTGATGCGGGTTGAGGCGATGAGATCGCCGAGGTCGTAAAGGTCGGTCGGCCGCCTGACGGGCGAAGTCATCGCCATGATCATGATGGGGGCGGCGGCGGCGTTTGCCTTGCGGATGGTTGGGCGCCGCGTCAGGGTGGAGGGCAGGTCCGATTGCGCGGCGTTGATGGCTGCCTGAACGTCGCGCGCGGCGTCGTCGGCATTACGCGACAGGTCGAACTGGACCTGGATACTCGTCGAGCCGAGCGAACTCGTGGAGGTAAGTTCCTTCACGCCCGCGATTTCGCCGATCCGGCGCTCCAGCGGCGCGGCGATGGTGGCGGCGACGGTTTCCGGGTCCGCGCCGGGAAGGTTCGCGCCGACGCGCACGGCCGGCATGTCGACATTCGGCAGGCTCGCCACCGGCAGCGCCGAATAGGCTACGATGCCCGCGAGAAACAGCCCGATGGAAAGAAGAATCGTGCCGATGGGCCGCCGAATGAAAGGCGCGGAAATATTCATGACACGGGCTTGTCCGGCGGCGGCAGCGCGAGCGGTTCATCCGGCGACGGGAGAGCCTGACTCTCCGCGGGCGAGGGGAGCAAAAGCCAGTCCGCGCGCGGCGGCAGCATTGGAAGCGGCGGTGTGCCGAGAAGGGGCAGCAGAACGGCGGCGCCGCCTCCGCCGGTTCCTCGCGGCGAGCCGCCTCTCGGTCCGGGATCGGGCAGACCCGGCTCCGGTCTCAGCGCGGGCGGGGGGTAGTTCGGTTCGTCGAAGCCGAAGCGGCGTTCGAGCCTGCGCTTAAGCCCGTCCATGGCGAGATAGATCACGGGTGTCGTGTAGAGCGTAAGAAGCTGCGAAAGAAGCAGCCCGCCGATGATGGTGACGCCGAGCGGCAAGCGAAGCTCCGAGCCGGGACCGCTTCCGATAACGAGCGGCAGCGCGCCGAGCAGCGCCGCGACCGTCGTCATCATGATCGGGCGGAAGCGCAAAAGGCACGCCTCGCGGATCGCCTCGAACGGCGCGAGCCCGCGCGTGCGCTCCGCGTCGAGCGCGAAGTCGATCATGATGATCGCGTTCTTCTTCACGATGCCCATGAGAAGAATGATGCCGATCAGCGCGATGAACGAGAACTCCATGCCGAGGATTTCGAGCGCGAGAAGCGCGCCGATGCCGGCGGAAGGCAGCGTCGTCAGAATCGTGAACGGGTGGATGAAGCTCTCGTAGAGCACGCCGAGGATGATGTAGATCGTGACCACGGCGGCGAGGATGAGGAGCGGCTGGTTTGCGAGCGAGGCATTGAACTCCGCCGCCGCCCCCGTATAGCTGCCGACGATGGAGGACGGGAGCGCGATGCGGCTCTGCGCATCCGTCACGGCCTGCACGGCGGCGTCGAGCGAGAAGCCCGGCGCGACGTCGAAGCTTATGGTCGCCGCCGGATATTGCTGCACGTGGTTGACGGACAAGGGCGCGATGGCGCGCTCGATCACCGAGAAGGACGACAGGGGAACCTGCGAGCCGACGCCGGTCCCGCTCGCGGCCGTGGCGGTGATGGAAGCGTTCGTCGAGCCGCTCGCCGTTGCGTTTCCGGTCGAGGCGTTGCCCGAAGTCGAATTCGAAATCGCCGTACCCGGCACGTAGATCGAGCCGAGTGCGGCTGTGTCGGTCTGGAAGGCCGGATCGACTTCGAGCACGACGCGGTACTGGTTCGACTGCCCGTATATCGTGGAAATCTGCCGCTGGCCGAAAGCGTCGTAGAGCGTATCGTTCAGCGCCTGCATGGTGACGCCGAGGCGACCGGCTATCACGCGGTCCGTCCTGATCAAGACCGCGTTGCCATCCTCCTGAAGGTCGGAGGCGACATGGATCAGGCGGCGGTCGCGGCTCAACTCGGCTTCGAGTTTCTTCGCCCAGCCGGAGAAGCCCTCGCGGTCGAGCCCTACGATGACATATTGATATTGCGTGCGGCTTCGCGCCGTGCCGATCTGGATGTCCTGCACGATCTGGAAAGTCGTGCGGAGCCCCGGAAAATCGGCGGTGGCCTGCGTCAGACGCTTAAGAATTTCAGGCGCGGTCGCCTTGCGCTCATTCTTGGGCTTCAGCGTGAGCGCGAGATGCGCGGCATTCGGCGTGGCGTTCGTTGTGCCGACGCCGATCACCGAAACCACGCCCAGCACGTCGGGATCGCGGCGGATGATTCGTTCCACCTCGGCCTGAAGCGCGTTGATGCGCTCGAACGAGACGCCCGGCGCGGCCACAGTCTCTGCGGTAAGGAAACCGGTGTCCTGATCCGGCAGGAAGCCTTTCGGGATCGCGATATAGAGAACGACGGTAAGCACGAAGGTTGCGGCCGCCACCAGCAGCATGAGGCGGCGCGCGTTCAGCGCCCAGTCGAGTGTTACGCGGTAAACCGACAAAAGAGCGTCGAACGGCGCCTCGAAGGCGCGCGAATACCATGGAGCGGCCTCGCCGTGGCGCGGCGCGCGCAGGAGACGGGCCGCCATCATCGGTGTGAGCGTCAGCGCCACGATCATCGACGTGACGACGGCGGCGGTGAGCGTCAACGCGAACTCGCGGAAAAGGCGCCCGACGATCCCCTCCATGAACAGGAGCGGAATGAAAACCGCGATGAGCGACAGCGTCAGCGAAACGATGGTGAAGCCGATCTCGCCCGCGCCCTTGTAGGCCGCCGCGAGCGGTTTCTCGCCCTTCTCGATGTAGCGCATCACGTTCTCGATCATGACGATGGCGTCGTCGACGACGAAGCCCGTCGCGATGGTCAGCGCCATGAGCGAGAGATTGTTGAGCGAAAAGCCCGCGTAATACATCACGCCGAACGCCGCCATCAGCGACAGCGGCAGCGTTATGCCCGCGACGATCGTGGCCGAGAAGGTGCGCAGGAACAGCAGCACCACCATGACGACGAGCGCGACCGAGAGGACGAGCGTGAATTGCACCTCTTCGACTGACGCGCGGATCGTGCCCGTGCGGTCGGCGACGATATCGAGCTTGACGCCCGCCGGGAGCGCGTCGACGAGCTTCGGCAGGATCTTTTTCAACTCATCGACGGTGCCGACGATGTTCGCGCTCGGCTGGCGCTGCACGTCGATGACGACGGCGGGCGTGCCGTTGTAGCGGGCGGCGACGCGTTCGTTTTCGAGCCCGGCGACGACGGTCGCCACGTCGCGCAGCAGCACGGGCGCCTTGTTGCGATAGGCCACGACCACGTCTTCATAGGCGCGCGCGCTTTCAAGCTGGTCGTTCGCGCCGACGATGTAGGATTTTTCCGGTCCGCTGATGAGGCCTTTGGAGCCGGTTACATTGGCGTTCGCGATGGCCGAGCGCATGGTTTCGAGCGCGATGCCTAGCGAGCCCAGTTGCAGCGGATTCGCCTGAATGCGGATTGCGGGCCGGATATTGCCCTGCACGGTCACGCGGCCCACGCCTGCCACCTGCGAAAGCCTCGGTGCGAGCAGCGTGTCGGCAAAGTCCGACAGTCGTTCGAGCGCGACGCTTTGCGAGGTGAGAGCGATGGTCACGATGGGCGGGTCGGACGGGTTCACCTTCGCGTAGACGGGGGGGTAGGGGAGATTCTGCGGCAGCGATCCGCCCGCCGCGCTGATCGCGGACTGCACGTCCTGTCCCGCCGCGTTGATATCGCGGTTCAGCATGAAGCGCAGCGTGATCTGCGAGAGCCCCTCCGAACTTGTCGAACTCATGTTTTCGAGCGAGGGGATCTGTCCCAACTGGCGTTCGAGCGGCGCTGTCACGAGGCGCGCCATGGTGTCGGCGTTCGCGCCGGGAAGACGCGTCGTCACCTGAATGACGGGGAAATCCACCTGCGGCAGCGATGAGATCGGCAGCAGCGAATAGGCGAGAGCGCTCGCGAGGAAAATCGCCAGCGCGAGAAGCGAGGTTGCGATGGGACGCGCTATGAAGGGCGCGGAAATGCCGGATGGCGCGCCGCCGCCCGGCGCGTGGTCGGCTTCAGCCGCAGCGGCGTTGTGCGCCGCCGATGCTGGCTTATCCGCCGTCGGCTCGCTCATGGGCGCCCTGCGGCTTCAGGTTTCGCTCCTTCGGGCTTTGCCGCGTCGGCTCCCTTGCCGTGACGTTCGCCCCGCTTCCGCTCGCCGTTCTCGGCCGGAGCAGCGCCGGGCGCCTGCTCACCATCCAGCTTGAGCTTCGAGCCGTCCTGAAGGTTCGAGAAACCGCTTGTCACAATGACGTCGCCTGCCGCGACGCCTTCGCCGATCACCGCGTCCTTCTCGCCTTCCTGCACCACCTTGACGGAAACGATGCTTGCCGTGTTCTCCGGCGTGACGCGGTAGACAAAGGCTCCGTTCGCGCCCTGCTGAATGGCGGCGGAGGGAACCACCACGGCATTTTCGAGCGTCCTCAACCGAAGCTTGACGTTCACGAACTGCCCCGGCCAAAGCCGGTTCTCGTCGTTCGGGAACGTGCCCTTTATTTTCACGGTGCCGGTCGTCTGGTCGATCTGGTTATCGATCACGGCCACGGTGCCCTCGCCGAGCAAGCGGCCACCGGCCTGCGCCTGAAGCGGAAGCGGCGATTTCGCATGCGCTTCGATTATGTCGGAGACGGCGCTTTCCGGCAGCGTGAACACGATGGAAATCGGCCGAAGCTGGGTGATGACGACGATGCCGGTGGAATCGCTCGACGTGACGAGGTTGCCCGCGTCGACCTGCCGGATGCCGGTGCGCCCGTCGATGGGCGCGCGGATGGTGGTGTAGTCGAGGTTCGCGCGCGCCGTATCGATGGCGGCCTGATCCTGCTTCACCTGCGCTTCGTATTGCTGGACGGCGGATTTCGCGGTGTCGGCCTGCTGTTGCGAGGTGTAGTTCTGACCGACGAGGCTCGAATAGCGGGCCGCGTCGCGCCGCGCATTCGCGAGCAGCGCCTCGTCCTGTGCCTTCTTGGCGACGGCTTCGTCATAGGCCGCCTGATAGAGGACGGGGTCGATACGGGCGAGCACATCGCCCGCCTTGACCTCCTGCCCCTCGCGGTAATTCACCTCGACGAGGCGGCCGGAAACCTGCGCGCGGACGGTCGCCGTGTTGAAAGCCTGCACCGTGCCGACGCCTGAGAGCCAGACGGGCACGTTTTCGAGACGCGCGGGCCTTGTCGTCGCGGAGACGGCCTGATCGCCGCGACGGAACCCGCCGCCGGGGGGGCCACCGCCTGGAGGTCCGCCCGCCGTGCCGAATGCGTCGCCGCGCCGCTCTGACGTGCCGAAGATGCGGTCGCTATAAACGAATAACGCTAGAAACGCCGTGATCAGAAGGAAGATCAACCAGGGCAGGAGCCTCTTCATGGCGTGGCCCTTTTTACATCGATGAGGGATGGAACTTCAGCGAGCGTTACGCCCTCGGGCTTGCTCCAGCCGCCGCCGAGAGCGCGATAGAGCGAAACGGCGGCTTCGAGGCGCGCCTGCCGAACGAGCGCGAGGCTGTTTTCGGCAGAAAACAGGGTTTGCTGGATGGAAAGCAGCGTCGTGATGTCGATGATGCCGCCCTGAAGCTGCGCCTGCGAAATCTCGTAGGCGCGGCGCGCGGCCTGCACGGCCTCGCGCTGGAGCCGCTCCTGTTCGGCGGTCTTGCGGTAAGCCACAAGCGCGTCTTCCACATCCTGGAAAGCGGCGATGATGGTCTTCTTGTAGGTCGCGAGGACCTCCGTATAGAGGGCGCGGTTCTGGTCCAGCGTCGCCTGCAATTCGACCATGTTCGTGATGGGCTGGGTCAGGCCCGCCGCCGCATTGTAGAAGGTGCTTTGCGGCTGGAAGAGAGAGGCCAGCGCCGCGCTCTGGAAGCCGCCCGCGCCCGTAAGCTGGATCGAGGGGAACATGGCCGCGCGCGCCTTCGAGACCGCGAAGCGCTGGGCGGCGAGCGTCGCCTCGGCGTCGGCGATATCGGGACGGCGGCACAGCAGTTCCGAGGGAAGCCCCGCCGGTATCTGCGGCACTGCGATGGCGTAAAGGTCGTCGGCGCGCCACGAGAAGAACTCCGGCGCGCGGCCGACGAGCACCGCGAGGGCATGCTTGTATTGCTCAAGCTGGCGTTGAAGCGGCGGGATCGTCACCTTGACATTGGCGACGAGCGTTTCCTGCTGCGCCACGTCGAGCCCCGAGGTCGTGCCGGCCTTGTTGCGCGCGACGATGGCGTCGAGCGTTTTTTGCGCGATGGCAAGGTTCGCCTTTGCGATGTCGATCTGCTTCTGTGTCGCAACGGCGTCGAAATAGGTGGTTGCGATGGTCGCGTCGGTGGTAATGGCGACGGTTGCCGCCGCGTAATCGGCGGCTGCCTGCGAGGCGATGGCCGAGGCGACGCCAGAGCGGTTCTTGCCCCAGAAGTCGAGTTCGTAGCTCGCGCCGAGCTGGCCCACGACCGTGTCCGCGCGCACGGCGCGCCCGGTTGCGTGGCTGAAGGAGCGCGTGCCGCTGCCATCGGCCTGAATGGTGGGAATGAGCGCCTGACTGGCGACGCGAACCTGCGCCTCGGCCTGCTCGACGCGGGCGATGGCAGCGGCGATGTCGAGGTTGAAGCCGCGCCCTGCCGCGATCAGGTCGGTGAGTTTCCTGGAGCGGAACGCCGCGAAGTCGTAAGGGCTGCCTGCGGGGTGCTGCGAGGGCCGCGCGCTCTTTCCCCTGTAAGCGTCCGGGATCGCGATCTGCGGTGACGCCACGTTGGGATCGAGGCCCGTACAGCCACCCGCCGATAGCGCGCCGATAAGCACGGCTGCCGCCGCGCCTCGCAAAAGTCGCGTTTTTCCGCCTGTCGGCGCGTTGTCGCGTCGCATGGTGCCCAACAAGTTGCCCGCCCCGGACTCTCTCTGCCCCCAGAGATTCGCCAGCCCGGAACACTTTCAATTTAGACTGTTACGAGGTAACGCGATAAAGGCTACATTAATTATGTATCGAAACGCTTCATACGCAACTTACTGAAATGCAGTGTCTTTTTCGCATCTCGCGCCGTTGTCGGACGAAAATGCGAACGCAACGCGAAGGCGAGTCGGCAGCATCAGCCCGCTGCCGGCAGCATCGGCTGGCCTGAAAATGCGATGAGTTCAAGAAGCGTCTCGTCCGTCAGGCGACCGGTGACGGGGATGCCGCGATGGCGCTCGAAATCCTTGATGGCGTTCGACGTCCAGACATCGAGGCGGCCTGAAAACGTCCCTCTGAAGAAGCCGAGGCCAAGAAGCGCCTTTTGCGTCTCGACGACGAGCTTCGGATTCAGTTCGGCGCGATCGGCGAACGCGCCGTGCGGCCCATGATTTGTGTCGAAAAGGACACGCTTCAGCAGCGCCTCGGTCGGCTCACCGGTGAGCGGCATTGCGTTGTCGAACTGATAGGCCAACACCGCGAGCCGAAGCCCGTTTTCGCCATGCTGCAACTGCTCCGAGTAGCCCCGCTGTCCAAGCTCGCGATAAAGCGCGACATGCATGCGCGGCCCCTTCACGGTCGGGAGCGAGACCTGCTTGATGCCGCCGCCGGACAGGGCCGGAGCGACAGGCGATGCCTTGTCGTGCGGGAATTGCGTCACCGAAACGGACGTGCTGGGCAATCCGTTTGGATCGAACAGGCGCGCGCGATCCTGCAGGAACAGCGCGTTGCCCGCTGTCGCAAGAAAGATCGCCATCATGGCGAAAAGGGCCAGACGTGCTCGAAACCTGATCATGTCCGTTATAATTGCACAAAACCCAATTTGACGAAAGATTGTTTGTGAGCGGAAGGGCGGGGGAAACTAAGAATGGACCCTTACCCAGTCGTTAACGAGCATCCAAAAATTGCAGCCAAATAGATTTCGATAAAAATTTATTAAACTACAGGATCGCGCATTTCTCGTTCCTTCGCGGGCGAGACTTACGATCGTCTCACCTGGAAAAACGATGCGGGTGAGGGGTCATGTTTTTCGTGTTGCGTCTCGTTTTCTGGCTTGGCCTTGTGTGTCTGCTCCTGCCCGGCGTCGGAGGTGACGCGGGACGGCATATTTCTTCGGTCGAGCAGACGGCAACGGATGTCAAGGGCTTCTGCGATCGGAACGAAGCCGTCTGCGAGGATGCCCGGGCGACGATGACGCTTGTGCTGGCAAGGCTCAAGAGCGGCGCGCAGGCGGCGCAAGCGTGGCTCGACGAGCAGAAGAGACAGAATCCGGGGCTTCAGGGACCGGTGCGCGAGGCAAAAATTCCCTCGATCGACCAATCTCTCCCGGCCAGCGCTCCGCGGCCGGTGGTGAAGTGGCATGACAACCTTCGCGCGGCGGACCGGGATATTCCCTGGCAGGAACCGCAAGGCGCTGCAAGCGGCCCTCGCCGGCTTTGAGCCGCTTGCCTGTCGGAAGTGCGACAATCTGGCAGGATGCTTTCCACCCGTCACGACGAAAAGGCCGAATTTCCGGATATTTGCCCGTGGCATGCTCCTTGCTTCGATCCGAAAGGACAAGCAGGAGCCTCGAAGCCCATGTCCGACGCCAAGATCTTGTCCATCGCACGCGAAGACCTCGTGAGCTTCGGCGATATCCCCGCCGAGACGAACGCTCTTCTGCAACGTGGTGTTCTCGCCTACCGCAACGACCCGGAAGCCGCGGAGGAGCTTTTTCGCGAAGCTCTGGCTCTCGATCCGGCGCAATTGCCGGTCTATTATTGCCTCTACAAGATCTATGCCTATCGTGGCCTTCTCGACAACGCGCTGGCGGTCGCCGAGGCGGGGCTTGCCGAAGCCGCGCGGCAGGCAGGCTGGAGCGACGATTTTCGCGCTTGGGAACGCGGGGCCGTTTCATCCGGCGGCCCGGAGCGTTTTGCGCTTTATACGTTGAAGGCGCTGGCGTTCATCCATCTGCGGCGCGGCGAAGCCTCTTCCGCGCAAGCCTGCCTCGACAAGCTCGCGGAGCTTGCACCCGATCAGGAGCTGGATTTCACCGTCGTCGCGGCGCTCGCGGAAAAGGTAGCCGAGCGCTTCTGAACCCGCTCATTGATGGTCGCAGCGAAACGTGACGCGCTCGGCAAACTGCGAGCCGATGTTGCTCGCCGGATCGATGTTCTCGCCAAGCTGCGACAGCTTCTTCTCCTGACCCACGGCGCGGTCGCCCACATGCGGCGTGCAGAGGGGCGGCTTCACTCCGGCGGGAGCGGCAAGCTTCACCGGATCGTCCTTCGCGAAGGTGAGCGAGACATACATGCCGGGATCGTAGATGGAGAAATTGAAGTCCTTCAGGTGTTCGCGCGGTACGGGTTTTTCCAGCGGCAGCGTGAAGTAGAGCGTCAGCATGTCGTCCTTGTGCTCAAGACGATAGTCGGATGTCGGTTCCTTCAGCGCGACCCTTGTCTTGCCGACAAAGGCGTAAGTGAAATATTCGAATTCCTTAAGCGCCTCGACATTGGTTTGGGCCAGCGGCTTCAACTCCTCCTCGCTGTAGACACCATCGCCGTTCGTATCCATGCCTTCAATGGCGAAGGAGGTGTAGAACTGGTCGAAAGTCCATTTATGGCGGAAGGCGACGACCTCGCCGTTTTGCCCCAGCTGCAATTCGGTGTGCATTGTCACCCACACGTGCGGATGCGCCGGGACAAGCGCCGTCTGGGCGGCAAGCGCGAACAGGATGAGGCCGAGGCGGGAAAACCAACGCTGTATCATGGTCTTGCTTTCAAATGCCAGCGCCTGTGGAACAGCACGGAATTCCGGCTTTTTGAAGTGTGCCAAATCCTGCTGCCTGCGTTGTCGATCCACAATGGCGACACAAATGTAATACTATAACGTTACACGCAGGCGGCCTGCGGAGCGTCTTCCGGCAGTACCGCTCTATGCTACCCGGCAAAACTCGCGAGACCTTCCCATGGAAATCCTGAAAACGATCCCTCTGGCCGCGCTCCTGTCGGCCTGCGCCCTCACAGCATCTCAGGCTGAAGAGCATCGCCAACTCGGCGCGCATGTGCACGGGCACGGCAAGCTCAACATCGCCCTCGAAAAGAACGTCCTCTCGATCGAACTCGAAGCGCCCGGCGCGGACATCGTCGGCTTCGAGCATGAAGCGGCCACGGAGGAAGACAAGGCCAAGCTCGAAAAGGCGAAAGATAGGCTCGAAAAAGGGCTTGAGCTTTTCACGCCCCCCGCGGCCGCAGGCTGCAAGCAGAGCCTCGTGGCGGTCAATCTCAAAGCCGAGCATGAAGAAGAGGGCGGCGAGGAGCATGAGAAACACGAGCACGATAAGCATGCCGACGCCAAGGATGACGACCACGACCACGAGGGCGGCGAGCATCACCACTCGGAATTCCACGTCGAATATTCTTTCCAATGCTCCGCGCCGGACAAGATCACGAGCCTGACCTTCGGCTACTTCAAGCACTTTCCGAATGCGCAGGAACTCGATGTGTCTGTCATCACACCGAAGGGTCAATCGAGCTACGAAGTGACGAAGGACAAGCCGAAGCTCGAACTTAAAGGTGTCTGAGTTGATCGCTTCACCGTTACCTTCCACCGAGGACAAGCCGCGCCGCCACGAAGGTGGCGCGGACGTCGTCCGCATCGACAGTGTGCGGTTCACATGGCCGGGCCGCAATCCGTTCGCGCTCCGCATCGACGGCTTTTCCCTGGGACGAGGTGAGCGGCTCTTGCTGATCGGCCCCTCGGGCAGCGGCAAGTCCACGTTTCTGAGCCTGCTCGCCGGGATCGCGAAGCCCGACGCGGGCAAGATCGATGTGCTGGGCACCGACATCGCGCGGCTCGACGGCGCGGCCCGCGACCGCTTCCGCGCCGAGCACTACGGGATCATCTTCCAGATGTTCAACCTCCTGCCTTACGGCTCTGTGCTCGACAATGTGTTGCTGCCGCTGAGCTTCTCGCCGTCACGGACAAAGCGGGCCGATGAGCGCGGCGGCGGACGCGCCGAAGCCGCGCGGCTCCTCGCCAATCTCGGGATCGAGCCTTCGCTGATCGCGAGCGGCAATGCTGCGAGCCTCAGCGTCGGCCAGCAGCAGCGGGTCGCCGCGGCCCGCGCGCTCATCGGCTCGCCCGAAATCGTCATCGCCGACGAGCCGACATCGTCGCTCGACCGCAACCGCCAGCAGGCTTTTCTCGACCTCCTGTTCGCGGAGGTAGAAGAGGCGGGCGCGACCCTCGTCATGGTGAGCCACGACGAGAGCCTCGCGGGGCGCTTTTCGCGCGTCGCCGACCTTGCCGAAATCGCGCAAACCTCGCGCGGGGGGCGGTCATGATTATCGTTCGCCTCGCGCTGCAGTCGCTCGCCAACCGCCGGCTGACGGCGTGCCTCACGATCCTTTCCATCGCGCTCAGCGTGATGCTTCTGCTCGGCGTCGAGAAGGTGCGCACCGGCGCGCGCCAGAGTTTCGCCGACACGATATCCGGCACCGACCTCATCGTCGGCGCGCGGTCCGGCAATCTGAACCTGCTGCTCTATTCGGTCTTCCGCATCGGCAACGCGACCAACAATATCACCTGGAAGACCTATCAGGACATCAAGCAGCACCCGGACATCGGGTGGATCGTGCCGATCTCGCTCGGCGACAGCCATCGCGGCTTCCGCGTCATGGGCACCGTGCCCGAGTATTTCACGCATTATCATTACCGGCGCGGCCAGCCGCTCGCCTTCGCGGCGGGCGAGCCCTTCCGCGATCTGTTCGATGCGGTCATCGGCGCCGACGTTGCCGAACAGCTCGGCTACAAGGTGGGCGACAGGATCGTCGTCGCGCATGGCGCGGGCGCGGTGTCTTTCGTCGAGCACGACGACAAGCCGTTTCGCGTATCGGGCATTCTCGCGAAGACCGGGACGCCGGTCGACCGCACTGTGCATGTTAGCCTCGAAGCCATCGAAGCGATCCATGTCGACTGGCAGAGCGGCTCGCGCGATCCGACGAAGGCCGTGTCTGCCGACGTCGTGCGCAAGATGGATCTGACGCCCAAGGCGATCACGGCTGCATTCGTGGGGCTCAAGTCGCGGCTCGCCGCCTTTCGCGTGCAGCGCGAGGTGAACAATTATCGGCAGGAGCCGCTTTCCGCGATTCTTCCGGGCGCGACGCTTCAGGAGCTTTGGGGCCTCGTCGGCACAGCGGAAACCGCGCTTTCGGCTGTCTCCGGCATGGTGGTCGTCACGGCGCTGCTCGGCATGGTGACGATGATCCTGACGACGCTCAACGAGCGCCGCCGCGAAATGGCGATCCTGCGTTCGGTCGGCGCGCGGCCCTCCACGATCCTTTCGCTGCTCGTCGTCGAGGCGGGCGTGCTGACTTTTCTGGGGGTTCTCGCCGGAACGCTGTTGCTCTATGGCGCATTGATCGGGCTTCAGCCCTATATTGACCGCACTTACGGGCTTCACATCGCGGTCGATCCGCCGAGCGCGGATCAGTTGAAGATCCTCGGCGGCATCCTGGCGGCGGGTTTCCTTGCGGGGCTGTTGCCTGCGCTTCGCGCCTATCGCCTCTCGCTCGCGGACGGCATGACGGTCCGCACCTGACGGAGAAGGACAGATGAAGAGACTGGCGGCGGCATGCGTGGTGCTTCTGTTGACGGCGGCTTTCGTGCCGATCGACAACGAGCCGCCGGTTGAAATCGGGTGGAGCAAGCTTGTTCCGCCCGCGCCCGTCGCCCCGCCGAACGTGAAGTCGAAAAGCTTCCTGTCGGGCGCGACGCCGTCGCCCGCGCTCGGCGGCAGCGAGCCGCCACCGCCGCTGCTTCCGCCCGGCGAGGACAGGCCGTGGCTTTCCGAGCGGCGCAATCAGCCGGGGGCGGGCGCTCCCGTGCCGGTGGTGCAGGAACTGGACGGCAAGCGCGTCAAGATCGGCGGCTATGTCGTGCCGCTCGATTTCGACGCGACGAACGTGAAGGAGTTTCTGCTTGTGCCCTTCGTCGGCGCCTGCATCCACGTTCCGCCGCCGCCGCCGAACCAGATCATCTACGTGAAGGTTGAGCAAGGGTTCGACGTGGCAGGCTCGTTCGATCCCGTGTGGGTGACGGGCAAGATTTCGGTCGCCTCGCAATTCACCGGGCTCGCCGAGACGGGCTACGCCATCGACGCGGACGCGGTCGAGACGCGCAAGGAGTAGCGCGCCCCGACCTTTCGGTCTTACCGGCGCTCGCACACGAGGATCGGCGCGTACCGGATCAGGAACAGGCCGAACGCCGCGAGCCAGAGCACGCCCGAAGCCGTATAAAAAAACATTGCGTGCTCGGGCAGGAACCCGGCGAGCGGCCGCGACAGTCCCGCCAGCACGAGCGTGACATAACTCGCCTGCGTGATGAGCGAGGCCGCCAGCGTCCGGCCCGTATGCGCGAGGCTCGCCCGCGTCATCACGGCCACGATCATGGTGGAGATGACACCTACGGTCAGGATGTGGAGCACCGACCATGTCGGCACGAGGTCGAGCGCGGCGGCGGCGATGGCGGCGAATGCGAGCGGCACGAACGCATAGGCGACATGCAGGATGAAGAGCAGCGGGTCGCTCGCCGCCTTCCAGCCGCGCCAGCGATAGAGGCGATAGCTCTGCATCGCGAAGGCGAGGCCCGCCGGGAACGCGGTCCAGGCGTTCGACGGCGCGGCGGTATAGAAGCCGAGCGCGACCGCTCCCACGGCTATGGCGGCGATGTCGTAGCGGCCGAACGGCACCGGCAGCGGCTTCCTGCCGAGGCGGTTGAGCCAGTTATGCGTGAAGCTCGGAACGATCCGGCCGCCGACCAGCATCACCATCACGGTAAAGGCCGAGACGCCGAGCCGCGCGGGGGTGGTCTCGTCGCCGCCGGTGATGACCGCCGCATGAAACCAGACGTTCGCGCCCGTCAGGAACAGCACCGCGGCGAGGATTTTCAGATCGCCCCATTTCTTCCCCGCGATGAGTTCCCGCGCCACGATGAAGGCGAGGGCAGGCAGAAACAGCGCGTCGATTGCGGCGGAGGCGGTGACGCCAAGCGTGTCCGGCGCAAGCATGGCGGCGCGCCCCGCGCACCAGATCGCAAACAGGGCCGCGAGCGGCCAGCCAGAGACGGGCAGGCGTCCCGTCCAGTTGGGTATGGCCGTCAGCAGGAAGCCCGCGAGCGCTGCGGTAGAGAAGCCGAACAGCAATTCATGCGCGTGCCAGTACGTCGCCCCATAGCTGCCGCCGATGGGCAGGTGTCCGGCAAGCGCCGCGATCCAGAGCGCCATCGAGGCGAAGGCCCATACGCCCGCCCCGAGGAAGAACGGCCGGAAGCCGTAGGAGAAGAGAACGGGGCCGGTGCGGGCGAGGCCGCGCGGTGTGCCTCCGCGCGGAGCGGCGGCGGGTCGGGGTGAGACGGTAGCTGTGGCGCTGGTCATGGGCGAAAATCCTTCGTTCGCCTCACTTTAGCGGAATTCCGGCGGGCGCCTGTTTGTCGCGGCGCAACTTCAGAAGCGGTTCGCTCCTGTTTCGGTCGGGAGAAGGTTAGTCGCGCGTTGCGTCGGCGAGCCTTGCGAGTTTCGCGGGATCGCGCACCACGAGCTTCCGGCGTCCACCTTCGACAAGCCCTTGCGCCTCCCACGCACTCAGGATGCGCGATACGGTGTGCAGCGTGGTGCCGGTCATCTCGGCGATGTCGCGCCGGCTGATGGGGAAATCGACGCGCGTGCCGCCGGCATCCGCCTTGCCCGCCTGATCGACGAGCCGCAGCACCGTGTGCGCCACGCGCCGCTCCACTTCCTGTGTCGACATTTCCCTGATGCGCGTATGCGCCTCATCGAGCCGCTGCCCGATGGTTCGTATCGCGTTCATGGCGAGATTCGGGTTCGCCTCGACGAAGGCGTTCCAGTTGGCGGAGGACCACCCCGCGACGACGCTGTCGACCACGGCCGTCGCGGTGCCGGGGTAATCGGGGCGGGAGAGCGCACAGGCGAAGCCCAGAAGGTCGCCCGGATTGACGATGCGGACGATGATCTGCTGCCCGTCGGCGGCGATCTGGTGGACCTTCAGGCGGCCGTCGAGCAGCAGATAGAAAGACGTGGCCGCCGCACCCTGTTCGAAGACGGCCGCTCCTTCGGCGACACGTCGCGCCGTGGCGCGCGCTGCGAGCAGCTCGATTTGCGCGTCGGTCATCGACCCAAACAGCGTAAATCCCTTGAACACGCCCTTGTCCAACGCCAAGATGACTGCCTTTCTCCTGGCCGCTCTTCGATCGTTTCCGAGCCGACAGCGGTACGCTTGGAACCCATCATACAGGAAAACGCCGGTCACCACTTCAAACGCAAGTCCCGTGAAATGGTGTTTTCGGCGAAACCGTTTCAGGCGCTTGCGAGGGACTCGTAAACGTCCTCCTCCTGCGCGTTGTGAAGGCGCACCAGAGACTCGAGGTTCTCGATGACCCGTTGCGCGTCGCGAATGAGATAACGGTCGGCGTCGCCCGATGACAGGCTCTCGGCAAGCCGCGCCAGAAGCCGAGCCAGGTGCAGGATTTCCCGATGCGCGCGGCTCATCGCCGACATGGCGGAAACATGCTCCGGAAATGTCGAGAGCTTCGGATAAAGCTCGCTTTCGTCGGCGCGTTCATGTCTGACGACGCTTTGCTGAACGATCCGGTTGGCTTCCTCGATGAGCGTCGCGGCGCTGCGGCCCGTCGCATCGTCAAGCGCGTCGGCGATCTCGCGCAAGCGATCGAGGCTCTTTTCCAGCGCGCGGTGATCCGCTCCGAAAAACTCGGCGGAAAGCCCTACCGATGCAAGAGGCGGTCGCTTCCTGCCCGCGCCGAGTGCCCGAAGGGCATTAAGGATCACCAGCACATCGATGGCTTCCTGAGAGATGGCGGCGGGAACGGGCGCCAGCCAGCCGAGCAGCGCCGCGATCATGGCGAGGCCGGAAAGGGCCATGCCGGCGACGATGCTCTCGCGCGCAATCGCGACCGTGCGGCGCGCGATCTGCACGGCTTCCGCCACCCGGTCGAGGCGGTCCACGAGAATGACGACGTCTGCGGCCTCGGACGAGGCCGTCGCACCGCGCGCGCCCATGGCGATACCGACATCGGCCGCGGCCAGAGCCGGGGCATCGTTTATGCCGTCTCCCACCATGACCGTCGCGTGGGCCTTGCGCTCGGTCGCAACGGCATCGACCTTGTCCGCAGGCGAGCGTTCGGCCAGAACCGTGTCGAGATCGAGAGCGGCGGCTATGGTTTCGGCGGCATCCGCCCGGTCGCCCCGTGACCATCACGATGCGGCGGACGCCCGACGCCCGCAGGGTCTGGATCGCGCGCGGCGCTTCCCTGCGCAGTTCGTCGGCGAAAAGCAGTGCGCCGATTACCTGACCGTTCCGCGCCACGAACACACAAAGAGCCGAACGCCAGCTGGCTCGCCGCAAGGCCCGCGTCGCCCAGTCGGGCAGGCTTCGTCCGCCGAAAATCAGTTCGGCGGATCCGGCCCTGACACGTTGCCCTGCCAACATGCCTTCGAGTCCCGAACCGGCCTCTTCACGGACATTCGCGGGGAAATCGAGTGAAAGCCCTCGATTTCTCGCGGCGGCGACGATGGCCGAGGCGATGACGTGATGGGAGGCTTGTTCGAGACCGGCTGCGAGGCGCAGCACTTCGTCGGCGTCCTCGCCCGGCGCCGTTTCTATGGCCGACAGGCGCGCTCCGCCGGCGGTCAGCGTGCCGGTCTTGTCGAACATCACGGTGTGGACGCGGCCGAGCGCTTCGAGCGGTGCGCCACCCTTGACGAGGATGCCATGCCGCGCGGCCCGGGAAACGCCCGCGATGAAGGCGACGGGAGCCGCAAGGATGAGAGGGCAGGGCGTAGAGGCGACGAGCACCGCCAAGGCGCGCATGGGATCGTCGGAAATCACCCACGCGATGGCGGCCAGCGCGAGCGTCGCCGGAAGCAGCAACAAGGCATAGCGGTCCGCCATGCGGATGAACGGCGCCTTCGCGGTCTGGGCGGCCGTCACCATCTTGACGATGCCCGCATAGGTGCTGTCGGCCGCCGAGGCGGTGGCCTGCATCTCGAAAGCTTCCCCCGCGTTGACGGCGCCGCTTCGCACCGGTTCGCCCGCCTTGCGTTCCACCGGGATGGGCTCGCCGGTCAGGGCCGATTCATCGAGCGTAGCCTTCGTGGCAAGGAGAGTTCCATCGGCCGGAACGATCTCGCCCGCGCGGACGAGGAGCCTGTCCCCGGTTCCGATCGCGTCGACCGACACGTCGTCGAGATGGTCGCCGACAAGCCGGTGAGCGAGGCGAGGGGCGCGGTCCAGCAGGTCTTTCAAATTGCGCTCGGCGCGAGTTACCGCGAAATCTTCGAGCGCGTTTCCGCCCGCATACATGACGGCCACGACGATCGCAGCGAGGTTCGCTCCAAGAAGGACCGCGGCCCCCATGCCGATGAAGGCCACGGCGTCGACGCCCATCCGGCCCGCAGCCAGATCGCGGGCGATGGATACGCCAAGCGCGAGGAGGACAGGCAGCGTGCCGAGAAGCCAGAATAACTGCGCAGTCTCCGGCCTTCGCAGGGAGTACGCCGCCAGCCCCGCCGCAAGCGCAACAAGCGAATAGAAGATCAGTCCGCGCCGTATGAACCGTTGACCGATCATCGCGGACCTTTCTTGCTGCCGGCAGGGGCGCCGTGCGCGTTCCTCGCCCCCGCCCTCCAGTTTTGACTGGAGGTGCGCATGGAGAGGTTGTGTCTTGTCGCACGACGCGCGAAACGGAGTGGCGGAACCTCGCGTTGCCTGTTATTCGATAGACTTGATCGAAAGAGTCTTGGCATAGCCTGAGAGCGAATAGCCGCCGGAAAGCGCGCCCGGAATCTTATGCGCAAAAGGTGTTGTGCGCCCTAACGTCGGCCTGAGGCCGAACGACAACCGATGTGATCAACGCTGTGAAGCCGTCCCTTTTTCGTCTCAGCCTCCTGCTGGTCCTCGTGATCCTGATGCGTCCGGCTTCAGCGTCAGACGGCCTTGCGAATGTTCAGCGGCTGGTCTTCGTGGCGGGGCGCGATACGACGTCGGTCGTTGCTGTCCGCACGGATACGGATACTCTCGTCGGCGGCATCGACCTTGGCGTGGTGCCGCGCGGCATTCAGGTCTCGGAGGCCCTGGCCAAGCTGGTGGCGATCGACGGGAAGAGCCCTGGCGTCTTCGTGGCGGATCTGGCTTCAGGCTTCGTCAGCGTTGTCCCGCTTCGGTTTGTGCCGGTACGCCTCGTCCTGACGACAGACGGGCGCACCGCGATAGCCGCAAAGGACGAGACCGGCGAAATCGCGCTTCTCGATCTGGCGGCGTTGCGAGAAAAAGTGCGGATCGATGGGCCAACCGGCATCCGCGATCTGATGGCCCGGCGAGACGGACGATCCATCTTCGTTGCCGCGAAATCCGTCGAAGGCGTCGCCGTTTACAACGCCTCGACCGGGAAACGAACCTCGATTATCGGTCGACGGCAGGCCAGCGCGCTGGCGCGCTCGCTTGTCGGACATGACGGCTTTGCCCTATCCGCCGAAGATGCGCGAGATGCGCGGTTCATCACACGCTTCGACATGGAGACCGGTGCCTTCTCGGAAATGCCGGGCCGCGGAGCGGCCATCTACCCGGCGATTCGTTGGCTTCTCCTTCCCGATCCCGCATCGCGGACCGTCGATCTGCTGCCGCTCGACGGTGGACGGAAGCCAACCCGGCTCGGCGCAGATGCGAGCGTCTACGCCGCTTACAGCGGACTTTTCGATACCGTCGCCTTCGTGCCCGGCGCGAAATCGGTTTTCGTCTACGATCTGGACAGGCTGAAGCCCCTGAACGAAATCCCGCTTCCGGGCGCGCCGGGGCCCGGTGTCGTCACGCCGGAAAGCACGAAGCTTTATCTTCCGGTCGCCAATGCGCGGGAGTTGCTCGTGATCGATGCCGCGTCGCGCGCCGTGGCCGGGCGGATAAAACTCGATTTTTCGCCGTCACTGGCCGTCATGGCTGGCGGCTATGGCGTGTGCCACTGAACAGAAGCCTGTCCTCAAACCGGAAGACGCTTCAGCTGTGTCAGCCTGCGCTGAACTCGGTTTGAAGCAGACAGGCTGAATCGACAACGCAAATCGCAGCGTCGTGCCGCGCAGATTTGCGGCATGACGCCGTCCTACCGGGGCGCGACAGTCACGTCGAGCCCGTAGTTGCCGAGAATGGCAGCGGCTCGCTCCGCCTTCGGCTCTATCCGCGAATGAACGGTATAGGTCTTTCCGAGCGCGGTATATTTCGACACCCCGAACTCATGATAAGGCAGGACTTCGATCTTCGGCAGGCGCACAGTCTGCATGAAGCGGCCGAGCGCGTGGAGATTGTCGTCCGTATCGTTGTAGTCGGGAATGAGCGGCAGCCGGACGATGACCGGAAATCCCCGTTCGCCGAGGTGGCGCGCGTTTTCGAGGATGCGGGCGTTGCCTATGCCGGTGGCCTCCCGGTGGCGGGCGTCGTCCATGTGCTTGAGATCGAGCAGGATGAGATCGATCGCGGGAAGAAGCGTCTCGAAGCTCTCCCACGGCAGAAAGCCGGTCGTGTCGAGACAGGTGTGAAAGCCAAGCTCGTCATGCAGAACGCCGAGAAGCGCGCCGGTAAATGCGGGCTGCGCCAGCGCCTCGCCGCCGCTCAGCGTGACGCCGCCGCCGCTTTGCATGAAGATCCGCCAATGCTGGCGCACCTCCGTCGATACCTCCTCCACCGTCATGCGTCGGCCCGATAATTGCCGCGCATCCTGCGGACAGACCGAAACGCAAAGCCCGCACAGCTTGCAGGCCGTTTCGTCGCGACGCAGTTCATTATCCGCGACGGCGAGCGCCCCGTTCGGGCATTCCTCGACACAGATGCCGCACAGCGTGCAGAGCTTTTCGAAATGGAGAAGTTCGGGCAGGTGCTTCTGCGACTCGGGATTGCTGCACCACCGGCACGTCAGCGGGCAGCCCTTGAGAAAGACGGTCGAGCGGACGCCGGGGCCGTCATGCACGCTGAAATGCTGGATGTCGAAGACGATGCCGCTCGGATTGTCCGCCGGTTTCATGTGAGATGGTTCCTGGTCCCGGCATGCGGGGCACGGGCGAGCCGTCATGGGGCTCGCCCGCGGTTTGTCAGCAGTCGAAGGTCAGTTCCGTGCGCGCGATGATCTCGTCCTGCACGCCCTTGTGCAGGCGCGTGAAGTAGGCGCTGAAGCCCGCCACACGCACTGTCAGCCCCTTGTAGGCGTCCGGGTTCGCCTGCGCCTTCCGCAGGGTGTCCGACGTCACCACGTTGAACTGAATGTGCGAACCGCCCGCATCCATGTACGTCTTGATGAGCGACAGAAGTTTCCGCGCCCCGCCGATGCCGGAAAGGGCGCTCGGATGGAACTTCATGTTGAAGTGGTTCGAGCCGTACTTCACCGCATCAACGGCTTGTGCCGCGGACTGGATCAGCGCGAGCGGTCCTTTCTTGTCGGTGCCGGGCGTCGCGGACACGCTGCCGTCCGTCAGCGGCCGCCCTTTCTGGCGTCCGCTCGGCAGCGCGCCGGTCTTCAGGCCGTAGTAGTTGTGGATCGAGAGCGAGTAGGCCTCGATGTTCGCGATGTGGTCGCCGAAGTAGCTGTAGCCGGCGGCGTGGAACGTCTTGAAGGCGTCGTCATAGACGCGGCGCACAAGCGCATCGATCTCGGGATCGCCGTTGCCGTGCTTCGGCGCGTTGAGGCACAGCGTTTGAATGCGCTCATGGCCTTCGAAGTTTGCGTCGACGGCATCGAGCAGTTCGCCGAGTGTCACTCGCTGGGTGTCGAACACGAGATGCTTGATCGCGGCGAGCGAGTTCGCGGCATCGATGCCCGCATTGCTGATGACGAAATAGAGGTAGTAATCCACCCCGCCGTCGAACACGTGCTTGCCGCGTTCGAGGCAGCCGCCGTAAAGCGCGGAGCGGAAGGCGGGCGCGATCGTGTCGCCGAGCGCCTTGGTCGAGACGGAACCGAAAGCGCGCTGGACGTTGAAGAGGTGGTCCACCTGGCGGAGCCACGCGGCATAGACGTCCTCGAAGCTCTTGAACGCGCGGGCGTCGCCGGTGCGGGCGCCGACGAAGAGGCCCGTGCCGGGGTCGACGCCGTCATGCAGCGCGAGTTCGATGCACTTCGCGAGGTTGAACGTCCCGCCTTCATGAATGAACGCAGTTCGCCCTTCGACGCCCGTGCCGACGCAGCTCATGTTGATGCTGGCGCGCGCGTCCTCGATGGTGACGCCAACCTTGGCGTGCCGCGCGAGCGTCCGCTCGATGATGAGGCGCGTGTTCATCCATTGCGGCTGGCCGAGGCCCGTGCGTTCCAGTTCGACGGCCTTGAGCAGGAAGTCTTCCTTCAGGCCGTCGTGATAGAGGATGGTGATGGTCGGCTGGATGTTTTGCAGTTCGATTTGCGTGTCGAGGAGGACGTAATCGAGTTCAGTCGTGGCATCCTGTCCGGCCGCGTTGAAGCCGCCGAGATTGATGGTGTGCCCGGTGTGGCCCGAGTTGGTGCGCGCCGAGATGAGACCCTGATAATAGCCATATTCGAGGATCTTCACGAAAAGGCACTTGAACCATGCCTGCGCGTCTTCCCGCGTGAAGCCATTTTGCAGCTTGTCGGCCTGGAACCACGGGTCGAGATACTGGCCGATGCGTCCGGGCGACGAGCCGCAGCCGCTCTGTTCGATCTGGTTGCCGAGGTGCAGGAACCACCAGAACTGAATGGCCTCGCGGAAGTTGCGCGGCGGATTTTCCGGCACGTGGCGGCACACTTCGGCGATTTGCAGAAGCTCCGCGCGGCGCACGGCGTCGCCCGTCTCGCCCGCGAGCTTGTCGGCGAGATCGGCGTAGCGGTGCGCGAGATGGATCAGCGCGTTGAGCGAAATCAGCACTGCGCGATAGAAGTCGATCTTCGACGCGTTGTCCTGAGTAAGCGGAAGCGCCTTCAGCCGCCCTTCCGTTTCGCGGATGATGTCGCCAAGGCCGCGCCGGATGAAGGTTGCATAGTCGAGGGTGCCCGAGCCGATGGTGTAGGGCGCGGTTTCGGTGATGAGGCCAGCGGCGACGCTGTCGCGCGGATCGAAGCCGTGAAGCTCACGCGAAAGCTCGCGGGCCCGCGCCTCGGCGGAGCGCGTCTGGAAGTATTTCGCGGTCTCGATGAGGGTCGCGCGTTCCTCATCGCTCAACTCGACCTCGCCGAGATGGCTCACCATCGGCTGATCGGCTTCGCGAAGGATCCACTCCGAGCCCCATTCGGGATAGGGGTAAACGCCGGCTGGCTTGCTCGTCACCGTGCCGACGAGCGGGTTGTCGTCGATGTAGAGCGTCTTCTTTTGCAGAACGCGCTCGAAGACGCGGGCGCGAAGAACCACGGTCGGCTCTTGCGCGTATTCCCGATACACGTCGAGGAGATGGGTCAGCCGTTCGGTGTCGATCTTCTGAGGGGCGTCGAGCAGAAATTCCTTTGCGCGCGAGGCGGCTTCGGCACAGCGCGCGGACTGGGCGGCGTTCGTCAGCTTTCCGTCTGCGCGGAACGGGCTGAGGCCGGGAATCGAAGATACGAGCAAGGCCTCCGGTGAGGCGTTCGGTACGGGCATGGAGCGGGCTCCTTCTGGGATGTGTAATGAAAAAAAGGCGAGCGGGCGTCAGGCCGCTTCCTGACCGGCTTCGAAGACATTCATTTCCGCGAGGACCTCGCTCTGCAGGGCGACGAATTCGCGGCTTGCGCGATTGCGCGGGTAATCGAGATCGACGGTGAGCCGGCGGGAGATGCGGCCGGGCTTGGCGCTCATCACGGCGATCTCGTTGCTGAGGAAGATCGCCTCGCCGACATCGTGCGTTACGAGGATCATGGTCGTCTTCTCGAAGCGCCAGATGCGGAGCAGTTCGTCCTGAAGGCGCAGCCTGGTGAGCGCGTCGAGAGCGCCGAGCGGCTCGTCGAGGAGGAGCACTTCCGGCTTGTTGACGAGTGCGCGGGCGATGGCCGCGCGTTGAGCCATGCCGCCCGACAACTGGTAGGGGTAGGCTTGCTCGAAGCCGTTCAGCCCGACGAGCGTGATATGCTCACGAACGATCTTCGCCTTTTCCTTCGACGATCCGGGCGCGTTTTCGAGGCTCAGCGCGACGTTCTGCTCAAGCGTCAACCAGGGCAGCAGCCGGTGATCCTGAAAGACGATGCCCCGCGCGAGGCTCGGCCCCGAGATCTGTTTTCCGTTGAGAAGAATGCTTCCCTCGTAATCCTGATCGAGACCCGCGATCAGGCGAAGCAGCGTCGACTTTCCGCAGCCGGAAGGGCCGACGATGCTGAGGAACTGTCCGGATTCGACGTTCAGTTCGATGTTCGAGAGGACGGTCAGGCGTCCGCCGTCGTGGCCCTGGTAGTGTTTGCCGACCGACCTGATTTGCAGTTTGGACATCTGTGTTTTCCGTTTGAGATCGATCAGCCTTCGAAACCCTGCTTCCAGCGCAAAAGCCTGCGCTGCGCCAGATACATGATCCTGTCGATGGTGAAGCCCACGAGGCCGATGATGATCATGCAGACGACGAGTTGGTCGGTGAGCAGCAGCCCTTGCGCGCGGAAAATCAGGAAGCCGAGCCCTTCGAGGCCGCTCAGTCCTTCCGCGATAACGACCATCGCCCATGCGAGACCGGCCGCGTAGCGCAGCGAAACCATGATCGAAGGGAAGGCGGAAGGAAGGACGACTTTCCGCACCATCTGCCAGCGCGTCAGCGTCAGGACGTTCGCCAGTTCGATATGGCTCTTTTCGACGTTCCTGATGCCCTGAAGGGTATTGAGAAACACAGGGAAGAAGACAGCCTTCGCGATGACGAGCACCTTCGCGGGCGCACCGATGCCGAGCCAAAGAACGATGAGCGGCAGCCAGGCGATGCCGGGAATATGGCGCAAGGTGTCGAATGTCGGCCCGAAAAACTGCTCGACGCGTTTTGAAAGCCCGGCGGCGATGCCTAGCACGATGGCTGCGGTCGCGCCGTAGACCAGCGCCTGCCCGACGATGGACACGCTCGAAATGAAGTCGTTCGCGAGGCGCTGCTTCGTGACCATCAGCCAGAAGGCTTCGGCCACCTTGACCGGCGCAGGCAGGAAGACGGCCTCCACCCATTGGTAGGTGGAAGCCGCCTGCCAGAGCGTGACGATGATGAGGGGCAAAAGAAGCCCGATGACGTTGATTTTCCCGAGAAACCTTGCCGCCCTTCGCGAGGGCGGCCGGGCTTCTGCCAGGTCCAGATAGCTGCTTGTGGTGCTCATTTCCATCCGCCCAACGGGCGCCTCGCTCTGGAGGCGCCCGAAATTAACTAGTTGTAGATGGAGTATTCGCCGCCGACGAAGAACCGCCCGTCGATGAAGGTGTCGACCTGCTCATCGGTCAGCCTGCGCTCGTTCAGGATGTCGTCGCCGTTGGCCACATACCATTCCTGGAAGGTCTTGATGGCGAGGCGAGCCTTGTCCGCGCGCGGCTCACCTGCCATGAATTCCCACTCGCCGGGGTGCGTAATCTGGAAGCGGGCGACCTCAGCCGGAACGCGTGTTTCGCGGGCCACGATTTCAGTGGCTTCCTCGACATGGTCGAGCGCCCATTCGCGGGTGCGTTCGCGCGCGATCAGAAACGCTTTCACCACCTCGGGGTATTTGTTCACGAAGTCGCGCCGCGCGAAGTAGGTGACGCGGCCGGCGTGATTCACGTAGATGCCGTCATCAGGGGAGCGGCTCACGACCTTGAATTTGCCGGAAAGCCACGGGCCGGTGAAGGCGCTGGCGGCAAGATGCGCGGTCGTGGCGTCGGTCGCGCCGGAAAGAACGGCGGAAATCGCAACGGCCGAGTTGTCGATGGATTCGTAACGCACGCGCCCCTGCTTCAGGCGTGAATCGAACGGCAGGCCCGCCTGGGTCAACTGCTCGAAAGGAGACGACCAGTAGCAACTGATGCGGCTGGAACCGAATTTCTTGCCGTCGAGATCCTTGACGGTCTTGATCGCGTCGTTATCGGCCCGTGCCAGGATCGGCGCGCGATAGCGGTTCGAGGGCTCGGATGCCCAGATGATGACGCCGTCGAGGCCGTTGGCGCGGTGAATGGTCGCCGGATAGATCATGCGCTGCGCGATGGCGATAGCGCCGCCACCGACCGCGGCGGCTTCAGCGCCGAGAAGATCGGCGGCACCGCCCGCAATGAGGTTGATCTTCGTCGTCCCGATCTTGTCGAACTCTTCTTTGAAGAAACCCTTTTCCCGCGCAATCACGGTCCATTGCGTCAGCTGCAGATTAATTGAAGGCAGAACATCGGCGCGCGCCACAGGAGCGCTCACCCCGACCATCATCGACACTGCTGCTACACAAGATGCAATGCGCACCCACCGTCTGATCCTGCTATCCACGGTCATCCTCTCAAAGTTTATGATGATATCTTTTATAGACGATGACGACGATGTCAACGCAAAGATTTTCTCCACCGAAATCAAATTCCGCCTCCGTGGAGGCAAAAGCTTCCCCTCATAATCCGATGCGATGCGAAAGACAGCCCTTCATTGGCCATCCCAGGCATGAGCAACGGCCCGCGGGATCGTCATGAGGACTTCGGTGCCGAAAGCGCGGGAACCGGAGAACTGGCGTCCAAAGTGAAAAGGTATCTAAGTACGTCTAGCGATCTACTCAAAAATGACTGGACCATTCGTGTCGTCTCTCTATAAATCATCGGATTCTGGGCTTGCCCCGAGCGGGCCCGGGTGGCCGCTCGTTGCGCCGCGTCGCCAATTCCAAATCAGAAATGCACATGGCTCATTCCGAAGTTTACCCGGTGCCGCCGGACTTTGCCGCCCGCGCGCATGTCGATTCGGCCGCCTATGAACGCCTTTATCGCTGGTCCATCGAGGATCCGGACGGGTTCTGGCGCGAAGAGGCCGCGTTCCTCGACTGGATCAAGCCGTTTACGGAGGTGTCGGATACCAGTTTCGATTTGAGCGATTTCCGCATTCGCTGGTTCGCCGATGGCACGCTCAATGGTTCCGTCAACTGCATCGACCGCCATCTTCCGGCGAAGGCGAACAAGCCCGCCGTTCTTTGGGAAAGCGATAAACCGGGCGAAAGCCGCGTCGTCACGTGGGGCCAACTCGCGGACAAGGTAAACCGGCTCGCGAACGTGCTGAAAAGCCTCGGCGTTGGCAAGGGCGACGTCGTTGCAGTCTATCTGCCCGTCATACCGGAAGTCATGGTGGCGATGATGGCCACCATCCGCATCGGTGCGGTTCATACGGTCGTGTTTTCGGGTTTCTCGGCGGAGTCGCTCGAAAACCGGATCGCCGATTCGAAAGCGAAGGTTCTCATCACAGCCGACGAAGGGTTTCGGGGCGGGCGCGTGTCGCCGCTGAAGCGCAACGCCGACGACGCAGTGCGAGATCAGCCGAGCATCGAACACGTGATCGTGGTGCGCCGCTCGGGCGCCGACGTTCCGTTCACGCCGGGCCGCGATCTCTGGTACGACGAGGCAACGGAGGCGGCCGAGCCGTGGTGCGAGCCGGTCGAGGTGGGCGCGGAAGACCCGCTTTTCATTCTCTATACATCCGGCTCGACCGGCAAGCCGAAGGGGCTCGTTCACACGACCGCCGGCTATCTCGTGCATGCGGGCACGTCGTGGCGCATCATCTTCGACTGGCATGAAGGGGATGTGTTCTGGTCGACCGCCGATGTCGGCTGGGTCACGGCGCACAGCTACAAGCTTTACGGGCCGTTGCTCAACGGGGCGACAACGGTGATGTTCGAGGGCGTGCCGAGCTACCCCGATCCTTCGCGCTGGTGGTCGATCATCGAAAAGCACCGCGTCAATATCTTCTATACCGCGCCGACGGCGCTTCGCTCGCTCATGCGTGAAGGCGAGGCCCCGGTGAGAAAGCACGATCTGTCGAGCCTTCGCGTGCTGGGCTCGGTCGGCGAGCCGATCAATCCGGATGCGTGGCGCTGGTTTCATTCCGTGATCGGCGGGGGCCGCTGCCCCATCGTCGACAATTACTGGCAGACCGAAACGGGCGCGGTGACGCTCGTGCCGATTCCCGGCGCGATCCCGAACAAGCCGGGCATGGCGGCAAAACCCTATTTCGGCATTCGTCCCGAGGTCGTCAGCCCCGAAGGCGTTACGCTCGAAGGCCCGGCGGATGGAAACATGTGCTTCCGTGGCTCGTGGCCCGGGCAGGCGCGCACCATCCTGCACGATCACGAGCGGTTCCTGAAAACCTACTTCGCGCCGTTTCCGGGGCGGTTCTTTTCCGGCGACGGCGTCACCAGAGACGAGGACGGCTATTACCGCATCGCCGGACGTGTGGACGATGTGATCAACGTATCGGGTCATCGGCTCGGCACCGTTGAACTCGAAAGCGCCATTGCCTCTCACCCGGCTGTCGCGGAATCCGCGGTCGTCGGCTACAATCACGACGTGAAGGGGCAGGGGGTCTTTGCCTATGTCACGCTCAAGGCGGAGGTGCCCGAAACGGACGCATTACGGCACGAGATCACGCAATGGGTGCGCGCGCGCATCAGCCCGATCGCTTCGCCGGACGTTATCCAGTGGGCGCCGGCGCTGCCGAAAAACCGCGCGGGCAAAATTCTCCGCCGCATTCTCCTGAAGATTGCCAACAACGATTTTTCGGATTTCGGCGACACCTCGACGCTCGCCGATGCCTCCACCGTCGAAGACATCGTCGCACGCCGCAAGGCCGAACTCGCCAGAACCGAAGCCGCCAGAACAAAAAGAGGAAACGCATGAACGCCGACGACCTCCGCGCCCTTCAGGCGCCGCTGAAGGAGCGTTACAAGACCGAGCCCGAGGCTGCCACCATCACGCTGAAGGCCCGCGGCGACCTCGACGCCGACAGCGTCGTCTGCCGCGTCGACACCGGCAAGGCGCTCGTCGAGGCGGGATTGCATCCCGCGACCGGCGGAACGGGCGCTTTCGCCTGCTCGGGCAACATGCTGCTCGATGCGCTCGTGGCCTGCGCGGGCGTGACGCTGAAGGCGGTTGCGACAGCCATCGGCTTCGAGCTCAGGGGCGGCGTCGTGTCGGCGGAAGGCGACCTCGATTTTCGCGGTACGCTCGGCGTTGCGAAGGACGCGCCCGTGGGCTTTCGCGCCATCCGGCTCGCCTTCGATCTGGAAACGTCGGAGCCGCAGGAACGCATCGACCAGCTCGTGAAGCTGACCGAGCGCTATTGCGTCGTTTATCAGACACTAGCGAAGCCTGCCGACCTCGGTCTTACCGTCAGGACGACGGCGGCGTAAGCGCCGCCACCGCCGCCCTGGCTATTCCGCGCGCGCCTGCCCGAGCGCTTCCGAAAGGTCTTCGTAAAGATCGTCGACCGCTTCGAGGCCCACCGAAAGGCGCAAAAGATCTTCGGGGACGGGCGAGCGCGGCCCTTCGATGCTGGCGCGATGCTCGATCAGGCTTTCGACGCCGCCAAGCGAGGTTGCACGCTTCCAGATGGATACGCGTGCAGCCGTGGCGATAGCGGCCCGCTCGCCCCCACGCACCCGGATGGAGAGCATTCCGCCAAAGCCGCCCTGCATCTGGCGGCTGGCGAGCTGGTGGCCTTTGAAGCCCGGCAGACCGGGATAAAGTACTTCAGCAACCGCTGGATGGGCGGAAAGGCGTTCCGCCAGCGCCTGCGCCGAAGCGCATTGCCAGCGAACGCGCGCGAACAGCGTACGCATGCCGCGCTGAAGAAGCCACGCCTCCAATGTGCCGGGCACGCCGCCGTTCTGACTTTGAACCGTCTTGATGTTCGCCCAGAACTCATCCTGCCGCGCAGTCGTAACCGTGCCG
This sequence comes from Rhodomicrobium lacus, assembly GCF_003992725.1. Classification (NCBI taxonomy): domain Bacteria; kingdom Pseudomonadati; phylum Pseudomonadota; class Alphaproteobacteria; order Hyphomicrobiales; family Hyphomicrobiaceae; genus Rhodomicrobium; species Rhodomicrobium lacus. Next base: position 149,918 of record NZ_RZNF01000002.1, read on the forward strand.
ATGACCGCATCCGAATGGCCGTTGAGATACTTGGTGGCGGAGTGCATCACGATGTCGGCGCCGAGCGAGAGCGGCCGCGTGAGAACCGGCGTGGCGACGGTGGAGTCGACTGCGAGGCGCGCGCCCGCCGCATGTGCGATCTCGGCTGCCGCCGCGATGTCGTACACGGTCCACAGCGGATTCGCCGGCGTTTCGAGCCAGACGAGCTTCGTGCGGCCCGGAGCGATTGCGGCTTTCAGCGCGTCGATGTCGCCCGCATCGACGAAGTCCACCACAAGCCCCCAGCGTGACGCAAAGCCTTCGAGCCATGCCCGCAGCGCCCAGTACATCACGCGCGGAACGACGACATGATCGCCGGGCGTAAGCGCCAGAAACACGGCGTTCGCCGCCGCCATGCCCGAGCCGAACAGCGCCGTTTCGGCGCCGCCTTCCAGCGCGGTCAGCGTCTCTGCCGCCGTGTCGAACGTGGCGTTCTGTGCGCGGGAGTAGACGCGTCCGCGCCGATAGAGATTGTCGGGATCGCGGATATAGGTGGTCGTCGGATAGAGCGGGGGAATGAGTGCCCCCGTGGCTTCGTCTTCCCGGCCAAGCGCGCTGGCCGCGACGGTTTCGGGACGTTTCTTTGTCATGTCGGGTTTTGTCCGGTTGGATGGTCTCCTGAGCATCGTCCCATATTTGAGCGCGTTGTGGCGCTTCGGATCTTGTCGAAACCCTATCACCTCCCCTTGATTCCCGAACGCGATTTCATCCGAAATCTCGTGCAGAGGATAACTCAAGGGCACCCCCTCGCCCTCGCGGCGAAATCGCAGGGTTCGTCAGCCTTCCGAGGGTGCATGAACATGCGCTCGTCCGTCGACGTGATGATGGGGGGGCGTCTCGTCGGGTATCAGATGCAGATTGCCGTGACGCACGCCGGTTTCCGCGATGGTGGCTTCAGCAAGTCTGCGGACTTCGTGGGTGTTTCCCTTGAGCAAGGCGACTTCGAGGCAATTCTCATAATCGAGATGGACGTGGAGCGTCGAAAGCACGAGGTGATGATGGGCATGTTGCGTCCGGGCCAGCCGCCGCGATAATTCGCGCTGTTCGTGGTTGTACACATAGGAGAGGCAGGCAACGGCGTCTTTCGCCTTGTCCTCTGTCAGCTTCTCCTGCTCCAGCCGGTCGCGAAGGAGATCCCGGATCGCTTCCGAGCGGCTGGAATAGCCTTTTTTTTCCAGATAGTTGTCGAACTGTCCGAGCAGATCCTCGTCCAGGGAGATCGTCACTCGTTCCATGGGGCATCCTTCCTGTCGCGGCCTTCCAGGCAGGATAAACCAGATCGGGTTCTGCTGCGCGGCTGTTCAGTCGCTCGGATTACCCCAACGTCGCGTTGACACCCGATACCGAGTATGAAAAATGATAAAATCTTCATAACTCATACCCAGAGGGGAGTTCATGCGCTTTCCTGCAAGCCTCGCCGCAAACTCGGTCGCCGCGCTTCTCATGTTTTCAGCCGCCGCGCATGCGCATTTTCAGGAGCTGCTGCCGTCCACCGACATCGTTGCGGACGAGGGCGATCGCAAGGTCAAGCTTCAGGCCATCTTCACGCATCCGATGGAAGGCGGCCCGAACATGGATATGGGACAGCCGCAGCAATTCGGCGTTCTCGCGGACGGCGAGAAGGTGGACCTGAAATCTTCGCTGAAGCCCGTCGATGTCTCCGGCAAGAAGGCGTTTGAAGCCACCTATCAGATCAAGAAGCCCGGCGACTATGTGTTCTACCTTGAGCCCGCCCCCTATTGGGACGAGGGCGAGAAGCACTTCCTGATCCATTACACGAAGGTTGTCGTCGACTTCGGATCGGGCGAGGGCTGGGACAAGCTCGTCGGCTTGCCGGTTGAAATCGAGCCCTTGACCCGTCCCTATGGCGTGTGGACGGGCAATATCTTCCGGGGCGTGGTGCGCAAGGACGGCAAGCCGGTGCCGGGCGCTGTCGTCGAGATCGAATGGTCGAACGACGGGTCCGTGAAGGCTCCCTCCGATCCGTTCGTGACCCAGGTCGTCAAGGCCGACGACAACGGCGTGTTCGCCTACGCCATTCCGAAAGCCGGGTGGTGGGGCTTCAACGCCCTCATCGACGGCGAGACCAAAGGGCCGGACGGCAAGCCCGCCGCCGCCGAACTCGGCGGCACGATCTGGGTCAAAGCGGTCGACATGAAGTGATTTGCCCCGGCGGGGCGCGGTGTGTGTCCCGCTGACACCGGAGCACGACGATGGCTCATATTCCCGATGGCGTCCTGTCCGCCCCGGTTCTGGTTGCGGGCGCAGCCGTCAGCCTCGCGGGCTGCGCCCACGCGCTTCGCCGCCTCGATGAGGAGCGCATTCCCGAGGTGGCGATCCTCTCGGCGGTGTTCTTCGTCGCCTCGCTCGTACATTTCCCGGTCGGCCCGACTTCCGTACACCTCATCCTGAACGGGCTGACGGGCATTTTGCTTGGATGGGCCGCCTTTCCTGCAATCGCCGTCGCCTTGCTGCTGCAGGCCGTTCTTTTCGGCTTCGGCGGCCTCGTTGTACTTGGCGCAAACATCATGAACATGGCCGTGCCGGCGGTTCTGTGCGGCTACCTCTTTCAAGCGGTCGCCGGAGATGGGGCGAACCGCCAGCGCGTCCTCTGGGGCGCCGGACTGGCGGGGGGCATCGGCGTCCTCATCACCGCTTTGATGGTGGCGGCGGTTCTCGCCCTGTCGGGGAAGGAATTTATCGCGGCTGCAAAGCTCGTGGTCGTGGCGCACCTGCCGGTCGCCCTGATCGAGGCGGCTTTCAGCGTGGCGGTGATCGGGCTGTTGTCCAGGGTCAAGCCGTCGCTGCTCGGCTTTCGGGCGTAGGAGATCACACGAATGACGAGAGTTTCGATCCCCGCCCTTGTGGCCCTTATGCTCCTGATGTTCGGGGGCGGTGCGGAGGCGCACAAGCTCAAGGTGTTCGCCACAGCCACCGGTGCGGTGATAGAGGGCTACGCCTATTTTGGTACGGGCGGACGCGCCCGGCAGTCGTCGGTCACGGTGGCGAGCCCGGACGGAACGCTTCTCGGCAAGACGACGACCGACGACGAGGGAAATTTCCGCTACGAGGCCACGCGCCGCGTCGATCATGTCATCACCGTCGATGGCGGGGATGGCCATGTCGCGAGCTACACGGTTGCGGCCAACGAGTTGCCGCAAGCCTTGTCCAGCGGGGATGGCCCCGCCAGACTCCCGGCCGAGAGGACTGGCGCACCGGTCGCAGCGGCCCCCGCCATTTCGAGAGGGGGGGAAGACGCCGATCTCAAGGCTTTCATCGACCAGAGTATCGCCCGCCAGATCCGCCCGCTCCGCGAACAGATCGATGCGTATCAGGAAAAGATCTCGTTGCATGACGTGCTCGGCGGCCTTGGGTACATCCTCGGACTTGGCGGCCTCGCCTTCGGCTTTTCCCAACGTCGAAGGCGGGCACAAGACGGTGCCCCCGATCTGACGAGGGGCGCGCAATGAGCCTCGTGGGTGAGCAGACAGGCGCGGCGAACGAGTGCGGCTGCGACGGTGCTGTCGCTGTGACCGGTTCGCGGTCGAGCGGCGATCGGTGGAATTTCGTCCAATCCGTCGATCCGGGCATTCGTCTGCTCGTCTGCGCTTCGTTCTGCCTCGTCGTCGTGAGCTTGAACGGCCTCACGGCGCTTTCGCTCGCGCTAGGCGTCGCGGCGCTCGCCGTTGCGGCGGCCCGGCAGAGCCTCGGAACTGCGCTCCGGCGCATGGCCGCACTCGACGGTTTCATGCTGGTGGTGCTGGCGATGCTGCCCTTCTCGACGCCGGGAGAGCCGTGGTTCTCGGTCGCGGGACTGCCCGCAAGCCGCGAAGGCGCGCTCCTCGGAGCGACGATCCTCCTGAAAGCAAACGCGGTGGTGCTGATGATCCTTGCGCTGCTGTCGTCCATGGAGCCCGCGCTCCTCGGCCGGGCGATGAGCCGCCTGCGCCTGCCGAACAAGTTCGTTCTCCTGTTCCTCTTCACCCTGCGCTACATCGACGTTCTCGGGCCTGAATACCGGCGGCTGCGCACGGCCATGAAAGCGCGCGGATTTCGCATGCGGTGCGACCTGCATACGTGGCGAAGCGTCGGCTATCTCGTCGGCATGCTGCTTGTGCGCAGCATCGAGCGGTCGGAGCGGATCGTGGCCGCGATGCGATGCCGGGGCTTCAACGGCACGTTCCCCGCCCTTACCGAAAACGCCGCGCTTTCGTGGCGGGATGTAGCCTTTGCCGGAGTGTCTCTCGGCGTCTGCGTCGGCCTCGCGCTCGTGCGTTGAATTTTTGATTGTTCCACTCCCGCCGGGGGCAGCATAATTTGATGCGACACTCCAAACTGCACGAGAACCGGTTGGCTGCTGGTGCTGAGGCGCCACAAGAGTGGATGAGCGCGCGCGGCGAAAGGGATCGAATGTATGCGCCAGAGCGCTAGTGGGAGCCCGGAACTTTTGCGCCTGTCCGGCGTGAGCTTTGCCTACGACAGGGAACGCCCCGTGCTTCGCGGCGCCGATTTCGTTCTTCATGCGGGAGAACGCGTCGCGGTAACGGGGCCGAACGGCGCGGGCAAGACGACCTTGCTTCATGTGATGGTCGGCCTCGTCAAGCCTTCGGCGGGAACGATGGAGGCGTTCGGCAAGATCAGGATCGGCGAGGGCGATTTCGCCGAAGTCCGCCGCCGCGCCGGGCTGTTGTTTCAGGACGCCGACGACCAGCTTTTCTGCCCGACCGTCGCGGAGGATGTCGCTTTCGGTCCGCTGAACCTCGGCAAGTCTCGCGCCGAGGCCCGCGAGATCACCCGCCGCACCATCGCACGCATCGGACTTCATGGGTTCGAGGACCGGATCACCTACAAGCTTTCGGGCGGTCAGAAGCGCCTTGTGGCGCTTGCGGCGGTGCTCGCGATGGAGCCGGAAATTCTGCTTCTCGACGAGCTGACGACCGCCCTCGATGCCGAGACGGAAACCCGTCTGGTCGACATCTTGAACAGTCTGCCGCAGGCGATGGTCATCGTTTCGCACGACCGCGCTTTCCTTGCGAAAGTCGCGAACCGATGGGTGAGGCTTGAGGGCGGCACGCTTCGTGAGGCCGCTTCGGCCTAACCTCGCGCCATTGGCCGTCTTTTGCGATGGACCCCAAAGGCTCGCTCAAGCGTCCGGCCCGTTCAGGCTTTCGCTTTTGCCCTCGCCGTCGATGGGCTTCAGCCGACTGCCGTCGCCGAAAAGATAAGGGCCGGGCTCAGCCACCAAACGCTTGCCGCAGAGCTTCAGCCAAGCGGCGAGACGGCTTTGTCGTGACATCGGCCGCGCGACGATCCGCAACCGCAGCGGGAACACACCGTCATGCAGCGCCGATCATGGAGGTTCCGGTGGCCAGTTCGTGGAAAACGGTGCGGCTGTGCGGTTGGTCATCCTCGCACCACGCATATTCGCGTCATGCCAGCACAATCGGCTTGCATCCATATCATTAGCATACTAATTAATAGCCATGCAGCAATATGGGAGCGATATGCCGCCGGACGAGTCCGTCCGCAAACTTCGGGCGTCGTTAACGCGCTCGCTCATCCTTGCGTCTCGCCGCTGGAAAGCGCTCGCCGACGCAACCATGAAAAGCCGCGACCTCTCGCACGCGACGGCGCTCGTGGTCATCGTCATCGACAGCCTCGGCAGCGCGGTGACCCAGATCGAACTCGCCCGCGAAATCGGCATCGAAGGGCCGACGCTCGTGCGGCTTCTCGATCAACTCGAAAAGCAGGGCCGGATCGAGCGGCGCGAAAACCCGGACGACCGGCGCGCGAAACTTGTAAGCCTCTCCAGGGCGGGCAAGGATCTCGTCGCGGAAATCCAGATGGAACTTGAAAGATTGCGCGACGCGGCGTTCGGCGACGTCGATCGGCGCGACATCGAAGCAGCGCTTCGCGTCTTCGCCGCGATGCGCGATTTCACCCGTGACCGGACCGAAGCGGCGGGAGTGGACGAGTGACCCTTCCCGATTTCCGCGCGTGGGTCTTTTCGGTCAAGGTCTTCTCCGCCGGGCTGCTCGCGCTTTACATCTCGATGTGGGCCGGGCTCAGTCGTCCCTACTGGGCGCTCGCCACCGCCTATATCACGAGCCAGGCCTTCGACGGCGCGACGCAATCGAAGGCGATCTACCGCGCGCTCGGGACTGCCATTGGCGCTGCGGCAGCGGTCGCCATCTTGCCGAATGTCGTCAACTCGCCTGAACTGACCGTGCTTGCCATAGCCCTCTGGGTTGCGGTCTGTCTCTACATCTCGATGCTCGACCGCACGGCGCGGAGCTACACCGCCATGCTCGCGGGCTACACCGTCGCGCTGATCGGTTTTCCGGCGGTCGATGACCCGGCGGGCATCTTTGAGGCGGCGGTGTCACGGACCGAGGAAATCACTCTCGGCATCCTGTGCGCGGCGCTTGTGTCGGGCCTCGTGCTGCCACGATCCGCCGCGCCGGTTTTTGCCGCGCAGCTCGGTGCGTGGCTCACATCCGCAAGAGCCTGGACGCGCGAAGTGCTGCGCCGCGAGCCGCGTGCCGTGATGGATACGCGGGCCGGTCGGCTAAGGCTCGCCTCCGATGCGATTGCGTTGGAAGCGCTCGCCTCGCAACTTCCTCACGAGGCCACAAGCTCCCCTGTCTCGGAGCACTCGCTCGCGCTGCTGCGCCAGCATATGCTGATGTTGCTCCCGCTTCTCACCTCCGTTTCCGACCGCCTCAAGGCCATCGACGGAACGGAAGCGGCTGCCGCTCTCCAGCCTGTCCTCGACGACGTGGCCGACTGGTTTCAGGCCGACGCCCCAGCCCCGGAGGATGCCGCCATCCTGCTCGCGCGCCTCGATGCGTTCGAACACAGCCTGCGCGAGGGCGATCTCTGGCGCGACCTCCTCGTTGCAGGGCTGGTCGAGCGGCTGCGCGAACTCGTGAACCTCAAGCAGGACATCCGCCACCTTCGCGCGAATATCGAGACAGGCGGCCCGCTTGCAGCACCGTGCGCCTTTCAATACACGGCGAAGGCCCGAGAGGTGCGCCATCGCGATCACATGATGGCGGTTTTTTCCGGGTTCGGCGCCTTCATCGCCATTGTCATGGTATGCGCGGTCTGGATCGCGACGGGGTGGCAAGACGGGGCTGCCGCGGCGATGCTGGCTTCCGTGGCGTGCTGTTTCTTCGCGACTCAGGACGATCCGGTACCCGCCATGATAGGCTTCGCCACCGCCGCCATCCTGGGCGTGGTTGGCGCCCTGTTCCACCAGTTCGCGTTGCTGCCTCGCGCAATTTCATTTGAGATGATTGCGCTGGCGCTCGCGCCCGGCCTTATCTTGAGCGGCCTTCTCATGACGAACCCGGCGACCGCCGCCATCGGCCTCGGCACCGCCGTCAACGGCGCCATGGCGCTGGCCATTCAGGATCACTATTCGGCAGACTTCGCGGCCTTCGCAAATTCGGGGCTGGCGCTCGTCGCGGGGGTGTGGATCGCGACGGCATCCATTGCCGTCTTCCGGTCGCTCGATTCCGGATGGGCGGCAAGGCGGCTCCACGCGCAAAATCGCGCGAGCCTGGCGCTGGCGGCGAGCGGGCGGGGCAGTGAGAGCGGTCTGGAACTCGCAGCCCTCATGCTCGACCGCGTCGCGCTGATGGCGACACGGCTTTCCAAGCAGCCGCCCGACAAGTCCGCATTGTCGGCCACGCTGCTCCGGGAGGTGCGCATCGGCATCAACGTCGTGGAACTGCGCCGCGTGCGGCGGCAGGTCTCGAAGCCCGCGCGGCTTGCCATCAACCAAGCCCTTGCCGAAGTCGCGCGCCACTTCAGAAGCGACGGCGACAAACCGTCTGCCGCGCTCATCGAAGCCATCGACGCCGCGCTTGCCGTCTGCGTTCGCGAGCCCGAAACGAGCGCCGCCCAACATGCAACGCTTGGCCTTGCGGGACTGAGACGTGCGCTCTTCCCCACCGCTCCCGACCCTCGCTTGGCGCGGTTCGCCGACGAAAGAGCGGTGGCGGCATGATCGGCGAACTCGACATCTACGGCGTGTTCGCGCCGGCGCTGCTCTTCTGGATGCTGATTGCCTACGCCGTCACCGCCGTCTTGCGCAGCCTGTGCCAGCGTCTTGGCCTCTACCGCTATGCGTGGCACCGCGCGCTGTTTGACATCTCCCTCTATTTTATTGTGCTGGGCGCGGTCGTCGCGCTCGAAACGAGCCTGTTACCCGGATCATGACAACACCCGCAAAAACCTCGCCGTCGAAGGCGTCCGCTCCCTTTCTCCTGCGCTTTTTGGTGACACTTGCGATGTCGGGCGCGGCGCTGCTGATCGGAGCCTCGCTCTGGTATTACTACATCGATGCACCCTGGACGCGCGACGGACGCGTGCGCGCCGATGTCGTTGCCGTCGCGCCGGATGTGCCCGGCCTCGTGACGGAAGTGCTCGCGGCGGACAACAAGCGCGTGAAGCGCGGCGATGTCCTGTTCCGCATCGATCCCGAGCGGTTCCGTCTTGCGCTGGCGCAGGCAGACGCGGTGCTGGAGGGCCGCAAGGCCGCGCTCGAACAGGCATCGAGCGACTACGACCGCTATCGCAACATGACCGAAATCGCCGTCTCAAAGCAGAAGGTCGAGGCAGCGCTCGAAGCCAAGCTCACCGCGAAGGCGGCCTACGATCAGGCGATTGCGGACAAGGCCGTCGCGAAGCTCAACCTCGAACGCTCCACTGTGCGCGCACCGGTCAACGGGCGCCTCGTGAACGTGTCGCTCTTGCCGGGCGCTTACGTCGCCACCGGTCAGGGCGTCTTTGCTCTGCTCGACGAGGACAGCCTGCGCGTGGAAGGCTATTTCGAGGAAACGAAGCTCGGACGCATCCATGTCGGCGACAAGGCGCGCATCCGGCTGATGGGCGAGAGCATGGAATTGATGGGCCGCGTCGAAAGCATCGCCGCAGGCGTGGAAGACCGCGAGCGCAGTTCCGGCGCGAAGCTTCTTCCGAACGTGAACCCGACTTTCTCATGGGTGCGGCTCGCGATGCGTGTGCCGGTCCGTATCGCGCTCGATAACGTGGCCGACCGCGAGAAGCTCGTGTCCGGCCGAACGGCGACCGTCTTCATCGAGAACGGAGCGCTGAAGAAGTGGGCGCCGGACCTCAAGCTCGATACCAGCGCATCCTTGTCCACGGAAGGAGACATTCAGGCGAAAAGATCGCGATGACGTAGGGAGCGGCAACGCGGCGCGGATAATGCCTTCAGGGGCTGCGCGGCTCTTCGCGATCGCGGCAAAAGGGCGAAAATCGGGATGGAGACCGCGTAAGCCCACCGTCTCGGCAACTGGCAGAAGCACGGCCCTGCGCCATCCAGGCGTGCTTCGCGAACGCCTCGCCGTTGAAATATACCGTACGGGGGTATAGATTGCGGGCAAGGAGAGCCTGCCATGACCGGACACAATTCCCCGAACGAGCACCGCGCCTGCTGCGGCGGCGGGCAAAACGGCGAGGGCGGCAATCCGGCGCAGAGTTTGCACGCCATCGATCCCGTCTGCGGCATGGCCGTCGATCCTCATGGCGCGAAGCATCGCGCAACTCATGAGGGTCGCACTTATTATTTCTGCTGCGACGGCTGCAAGGTGAAGTTCGAGGCCGACCCGCGCCGATACCTTGAAAAGGACAGCGTGCCTCCATCGGCGCCGGTGCCGGAGGGCGCAGTCTATACCTGCCCGATGCACGCGGAGATCCGCCAGATCGGCCCCGGCACGTGCCCCATCTGCGGCATGGCACTCGAACCCGAGATGCCCGCCGCCGATACCGGGCCGGACCCCGAACTCATCGACATGACCCGCCGCTTCAGCATCGGCCTTGCGCTCACGCTCCCGGTGTTCGTCACCGAAATGGGCGCGCACTTTTTCGGCTGGCACGCGCTCGACCGGCAAAGCCTCAACTGGCTGCAATTCGCGCTCGCCACGCCGGTGGTGTTGTGGTGCGGATGGCCATTTTTCGCGCGCGGCTGGCAATCGGTGCGGACCGGCCATCTCAACATGTTCACGCTGATCGCCATCGGCACGGGCGTCGCCTACGCCTACAGTGTCGTCGCCACGCTGGCGCCGAGCCTGTTTCCGCCCGCGTTCCGGGGGCATGACGGCGCCGTGCCCGTATATTTCGAGGCGGCGGCGGTGATCACGGTGCTGGTTGCGCTGGGGCAGGTGCTGGAACTTCGCGCACGCGCGGCAACCGGCGGCGCGATCCGCGCGCTGTTGGACCTTGCGCCGAAGCAGGCGCGCCGCATTCGAGCGGACGGTACGGAAGAAGACGTTTTGCTCGGCGTCGTTTCAAAGGGCGACCGCTTGCGCGTTCGCCCCGGCGAGGCCGTGCCCGTCGACGGCGAGGTGATCGTGGGCGCGAGCGCGGTGGACGAGTCGCTTGTTACCGGGGAGTCGATGCCTGTGTCGAAGGAGCCCGGCGCGAAGGTCATCGGCGGCACCATCAACAAGAGCGGCAGCTTCGTCATGCGCGCGGAGAAGGTCGGCCGCGAGACGATGCTCTCGCAGATCGTCGCCATGGTCGCGACCGCGCAGCGAAGCCGGGCACCGATCCAGCGCCTCGCCGACCGGGTGTCTGGCTGGTTCGTGCCCCTCGTGCTCGCAGCCGCAGCCGTTGCATTCGCGGCTTGGGCGCTGGTCGGACCCGAACCGCGCCTCACCTTCGCGCTCGTCGCGGCCGTCTCGGTGCTCATCATCGCGTGCCCCTGCGCGCTCGGCCTCGCAACGCCGATGTCGATCATGGTCGGCGTCGGGCGCGGCGCGCAAGCGGGCGTGCTCGTGAAGAACGCGGAGGCGCTTGAGCGGATGGAGCGCGTCGATACGCTCGTTGTGGACAAGACCGGCACGCTGACGGAAGGCAAGCCCGCGCTCGCCGCCCTTCACGTCGCACCCGGCTTCGACGAGGCGGAGGTGTTGCGCATCGCGGCGAGCCTCGAACGCGCGAGCCAGCATCCGCTGGGGGAGGCCATCGTAAGGGCGGCGACGGCACGCGGACTGGCGCTTGACGATGCGACAAGCTTCGACGCCCCGACCGGAAAGGGTGTCGCCGGTATCGTCGACGGCAGGCGCGTCGCCATCGGCAATGCGCGCATGCTGGGCGAATCGGGCGTCGAACCGGGCGCGCTCGAAGCCGAGGCGGCCCGCTTCCGCGCCGAAGGTGCAACGGCGGTTTTCATCGCCATCGATGGCGCGCCCGCTGGCTTGGCTGCTATCGCGGACCCGATCAGGACGAGCACGCCCTCGGCTCTTGCGGCGCTGGAAGCCGACGGCATCCACGTCGTCATGCTGACCGGCGACAACGCCGCGACGGCGCGCGCGGTGGCCCGGAAACTCGGTATCGAAGATGTCGAGGCAGACGTGCTTCCCGAAGACAAGGCGAAGGTGGTCGAGCGCCTGCGCGCGCAAGGTCGTGTCGTCGCCATGGCGGGCGACGGCGTGAACGACGCGCCCGCGCTCGCCGCCGCCGATGTCGGCATTGCGATGGGGACCGGCGCGGATGTCGCCATGGAAAGCGCTGGAATCACGCTGCTCAAGGGGGACCTGATGGGGCTTGTGCGCGCAAGGCGTCTGTCGGAAGCGACGCTCGCCAACATCCGTCAGAACCTCGCCTTCGCCTTCGTCTACAACGCAGCGGGCGTACCGATTGCGGCGGGTGTGCTCTATCCTGCGTTCGGCATCCTGCTTTCGCCGATGATCGCGGCGGCGGCGATGGCGCTGTCATCGGTGAGCGTGATCGCGAACGCGCTCAGGCTGCGCGAGGCGAGGCTATAGATCAGCCCGCGCTGAACCGGCATCGATGCGATGCAGACAAGCTGATCGGCGAGACAAATCCGAGGCGCGGCGCCGCGCCCCATTTGCAGCATGACGCTTTGGACCCGCTGCAGGCGGGAGCCGCCAGGTTTTGAGCCCGTTTGTCAGAAAAATTTCGCATTACCCGTCAGACCTCGGCCGAGTGGTAAGCGCGATACAATTTTCGGCGCAGAGATTGGCGCGGCGAGCTTAAGCTCAATCGCATCCCGGCGTGTTATTCCTGCGGGTGAGTTCTGCCAGGGTCGCAACTCTGTAATACGGTTCCGCGACAGTCGCGGAGGCCATGGCGCTTTCGAGGAGGTCAAGTATGGCAAAAACGGTGAAAGTTCTGGGCGCGTCGCTTGTGGCGCTGACCATGGCGGTGAGCGCCACCGCGTTTGCCGCGACCGACGAAACGCCGGCTAACGGCACGCCTCAGACCGAAAACGGAGGCGGCAAGTCGTACCTCCCACCGTGGATGCAGAAAAAGGACGGTGAGACCGCGTCCCAAACCTCGGCGGCTGGCCCCTCGGCTGCGTCGGGCGCGGGTGCTGCCGCGCCGGCGAGACCGGCGGCCAATGCGGTGTCGCAGCAGGCCGATGCGCAACGCAGGCGAGCGCGAACGCAGCCCCCTGCACGGCAGACCCGCAACTCCAACGTTCCGTTCTTTCGCGGCGTTGCTTCTCTCTTCGGCGGCCTCGCCCGATAGGGCGGCTTCGAGATCGGTAAGGCAGTTCCTCCCGATCCTCGCAAATCTACATTAGCGGCGCCCAGAAAGCGCGGATCAGTGCGCGCACTTCCCCCGCTTCTTCGGCTCCGTTGACGGCGCGGCGGAAATCCTCTGCGCCCGGCAGGCCCGCGCCATACCAGGCGAGGTGCTTTCGCGCGATGCGCACACCCGCGCGGTCGCCGTAGTATCCTAGCATTGCCTCGAAATGCTCCGCCACCGTTTCGGCCTGCTCGCGCATGTCGGGGGAACCACGTGCGGCGTCCCCCCGTAAAAATGCGGCGACCTCGGCGATGATCCACGGGCGTCCATAAGCCCCGCGCCCGATCATGACGCCATCGGCGCCCGACAGAGCCAGCGCGCGCGCCGCGTCGGCGGGTCCGCGAATGTCGCCGTTCACCACGACCGGAATGGAAACCGCTTCCTTGACGCGGGCGACGAAGCGCCAGTCGGCGTCACCGCCGTAGAACTGGCATCGCGTGCGGCCATGCACGGTGACCATCCCGATGCCGCGCTCTTCGGCGATCTTCGCAAGACGGGGCGCGTTGAGCTGATCCGGGCTCCAGCCCATCCGCATCTTGAGCGTTACCGGCACCGTTACAGCCTTCACCACGGCATCGAAGATCTTCGCCGCGTGAACCTCGTCGCGCATCAGCGCCGCGCCCACCTGATCCCTGACCACCTTTTTCACCGGGCAGCCGAAATTGAGATCGACGATGTCGGCGCCCCGCTCCTCGGCGAGACGGGCGGCTTCCGCCATGATTTCTGGGTCGCGGCCCGCCAGTTGCACCGCGAGAAGGCCCCCCTCGTCCGTTGCCTCCCGCTCCGACATTCTCAGCGTCTTCCGGTGCTCGCGGATCACCGCCTTGCTGGCGAGCATCTCGGTCACGACCAGCTCCGCGCCGAATTTGCGCACCATGCGGCGGAAGGGCCTGTCGGTGACCCCGGACATCGGCGCCAGAATGACCGGGCTTTGCAGCGTCAGTCCGCCGAGGCGGATCGAGCGCAAACGGGCCTCGCCTGCCGGGAAATGCGGTGCGTCATCGAGCATGGGCCGAAACGTATCACCACTTTGCGGCGACCAGCAACATGGCCGCAGTCCGGTGGCGTGCTTGCTCGCGATCAGCGGTAGCCCCGGTTCATACGAACCTGACTGCGGTGGACGACACGTTCTCCGTCCTCTCTCTTCAATCCGCCGAAGATGAACGTCGAGAGGATCGTCATGATTCCGAGGACGATAAAGGCTTCGTGAAGGCCGAAACCCATCATCTCCTTCATATGGGAAGGCGGATGCTCCGGAATGAAGAACGCCGTTATCAGGCCCGCGACGGCGATCCCGAAGCTTATGGAGAGTTCCTGCGCGGTGCTCGCAATGGAGCCTGCGCTGCTCGTCTTGTGCGGGTCCATGTCGGCATAGGCCATGCTGTTCATCGTTGTATACTGCAACGAGCTGAAGGCTCCATAGAGCGACGCCTGCAAGACGATGAGCCAGACCGGCGTTTGCGGTCCCACCGTCGCGAACAGCATCAGGAGCGCACCGAGAATGATGGTATTCGACGTCAGCATGTTGCGATAGCCGAGCTTGTCGAGGATGCGCGACAGCGCAAGCTTGGCGAGAATGCCGCCGATGGCCTGAGGCATGATGAGAAGTCCCGACTGCATCGGCGTGAAGCCCAGCGGGATCTGGTAGAGAAGCGGCAGGAGGAAGGGCACGCCGCCGACTCCGAGACGGGTGAAAAAACTGCCGCTGACCGAGATGCGAAACGTGCGGATTCGGAACAGGCTTAGCTCAAGAAGCGGCCAGCGCGTCCGCATCGAGTGGTAGCCGTATGCCAGAATGAGGGCGACGGAAACGGCAAGAGCCGCGAGACTTTGGCTTGGCGTCAGGACATGCTCGCCGAAGATCTCCAGGACATAGGACATCAGGGCGATGCCCGCTCCGAAGAGCACGAAACCGAAGATATCGGGGGGCCTTCTCGCTTCGCGGTAATCGGGAAGATAGCGGGCGACCAGAATGAGGCCGAGAATTCCGATCGGGACGTTCACGAAAAAAATGAAGCTCCAATGGAGATGAGCGACCATGAAGCCGCCAATCGTCGGGCCGATGACAGGCCCCGCCCAGCCCGGAATGGTGACAAGACTTAACACGCGGATGAACTCGGTCCGGTCGAACGTCCGCACCAGCGTCAGCCGTCCCACCGGCACCATCATGGCGCCGCCGCACCCCTGAAGGATTCGGCAGGCGATGAGCATGTAGATGTTTTGCGAGAAGCCGGCCAGCAATGACGCCAAAGTGAACAGCCCGATCGCACCCGCGAACACGCGGCGCGTGCCGAAGCGGTCCGCCATCCATCCGCTGATGGGAATGAAGATCGCCAGACTGAGAGTATAGCTCGCCAGCACGGCCTTCATGCTGAGCGGAGGCACGTTCATCGCTTGCGCGATCACCGGCACGGCGGTGTTGAGGATGGTCGTGTCGAGCGACTCCATGAAATAAGCGACCGCGACCAGCCACGGGACAAGCCGCTTGACTGCCTCGGACGGCTCCGGGGAAGCGTTCATCGTTTCGGTTCGACGGGTGCTGACCTGATCGTCCATTCTGTCTGCTGTCTGCCCGGACCTGGTTCAGAACTCATGGGCTGATTGTTCGAGTAATCCTTCAAGCCGAGCCTTGGCTAAAAGGAAACATTGTCGATGCTCTTCTTTCACATCTAAAGAATATTGCTCGGAGAATCTTTCTTCGGGCCTTTATTTGCGGTGAACCAGCGCCCTCTAGAATCGTCGCCTTGAAAAGCAGTCGCTTTGCTCGCCGAGAAAAAGGTTCACGATGCAGACGGACGCTCTCCTATTCGACCCTGATGAAGCCCGGATCGAAGCTCTCGACCGGCTCTTCGTCGATGCATCGCTGGCGCAGGTTCATCCGCTGATCCGCGACTGGGGCGCCGTCGCGACCGACGCGGAGTTGCGCGAGGCTCAGCGCCACGCAATCCGCGCGGCTGTCGATGGAGGAGCGGGGCTGCGTCGGGCGGCTTTTGCCTCGCCGCCGCCGCCAGACATAAGCCGCCTCATCGAGTTCGACTGTCATCGGCTGATTGCGACGCTCGATGCTCACAACCCGGCGGGCGGCCGTCCGTTCATCCGTCTTTTCCGGTCAACAGTTCCGCCGGGCATGATCGCGGACTGGTCAGGCCTGAAGCGGCGGCTTCTCCGTCGATTTGCCGCGTTCGGGCCGGGGGAGGTTCTTTTCTTCCATCCGTCCCATCTTCCGCTCTGTGTGGAAACCGCGGGGATCGACGATCACCTCCTTGCCGCTCCCGTCGGGAAAATGAGCGGGATGCCGAAGGCCGCAGGGTCAATGCGCGTCACACTGAAGCGAAGCTCCAGCCTCGCATTCTACTCGCGTTACAAGGCCGTCTACGAGGCGACCTATGTGGAGCGCCCGGGACTGCGCGGAGAGGTGCGAACGGAGACAGAGGACAGCCTTGGCTTCTGTCTCAGGCACGGCTTCCTTTTCGAGATCCTCGTCGACGGCAGATGGGCCGGCGTCGTTGCCGCGAAGTGGCGGACGCTTGCCGGCATCCGGGGCGTCTTCATGGTGGAGATCGTGCTTGACGGTGACGTGCGCGGCCAGAGGCTTGGACCGGCGGTCCATCAGCTCTTCGCCGAGGCGGTTGCGATGAGCGCGCCCGAAGCGGTCATCATCGGTACGATTTCGGCAAAAAACCCCTGGTCGCTGCAAGCGGCGCGGCGCGCAGGGCGGATCGAGATCGGCGCCTGGCATTGGGTGCACCTGTGATGCGGGGGCTGCCCGCTACTCGATTTCGACGCCGATCCACCCCAAGAGTTCGTTGGCTCTGCGCTGCGCGGCGGCGGCCGTCTTCCCCGACACGCAGAACTCGACGAGATAGGCTTCCCTGTCCATCCGGTCGATTTCGCTCCCTTCGGGAACGAGCTTCCTGATGAACACGCAGTCGGACTGCTTTTGCACCTTGTCGAGGCCTCGGTAGCTCATCACCGTGCCGGATTTCTCCGGCTGGACCACGACGGTAACGAAGCTCCGTTCGACGCGGACCTTGTCGAGCACGGTCCTGATGCCAAGCTCATGCAGATTGATCGCGTGCATCGAAGCGACAAGGTCTGCAATCGAGCCGCCGCCAACCCTCGGATTGAATTCAACCGGCTTCATTCCGTATCTGCCCGATCCCTTCACCTCGATATGAAAAGGCGAATTCTCGAACCCCACAATGCGCAGGAGCGATGAAACGCAGTCGACGGCCTGTCTAGTCGGATGATCGTTGCAGACGAGATATTCCAGGTCGCGGAAAACCGGTTCCTCCACCCTTCTCGTTTTCCGTTGCGCCACGAAATAGGCGATGCCGCCGCCCGGGGTGGCGAAGCCTTCCATGCTCTGTTCGATACCTTCGATATAGGCCTCGACGAGGACGAAATCGTTCACCGGACGACGGCTGGCGAGTTCCAGAAAGGGTGCTGCGATCCTGTCGCCGTACATGCCACGCTGCAAGGACAGGGCTTTCTCGGCCGCACGCCCAAGATTGCGCTCGAACGCATCGCCGTTCCCGACAAGGGTCACGCCGAGTCCGCCCGAGCCCACGACGGGCTTAACGATCAGGCGGCCGCTCCGCTCCGCCAGCGCGCGCAACGGCGGAAATCGAAGGATGTCCGGGCTGGAGACGTATCGCCTCGGCAGGAGAACATAGGGAACGTGGTGCTCCGTCTGCCTCAGGAGGAACCGCAGATTGGGCTTCACCGACGTCTTGACGATATGAGACGGGGGCATCCCTGCGGCCGAGGGAAAGGCGCGTCTGAGGTCGAGGTAGCAGAGCCACATGCGGTCCTGCCCGTTGAGGATGGCTCTGACGCGGATGCGCCTTTCTTCGAGGAAGCGCCCCAGCTGGCGGATATCGTCCGCCAGCGCGCGGTGATCGCGATTGACGTTGGCCGACCGCAGGATCTGCCTGTCGGGCAGCCAGCCGCTGTAATCGGCACCGTCCCGGTTGAGGATCGCGATCGGTGTCAGGGCCGCTGCCTTGGCTGCCTGGATCGCGGGTACAACCCCGCCAAGCGCGTCGTAGCCGAGTATCAGGGCCACATCCACAGCCATGTTCCGCTCTCTGCGTCAGTTCCGAACCGGGCGTACGATGTGCGAAAATCCCTTCGATTTCGATAGCCTTACCTGATGTGCACCCCGACGGCGGCCAGCAGGGGAATCAGGAGGCCTCCAAGCACCGCCTCGCCCGCGATCATTCCCGAAGCGACGGTGATCGCATACCGGTCGTAGGTTTGCCGGTGGAGGCGCCTCCAGACGAAACCCGCTATGCCGCCAAGCGCAATGGGAATGTTCAATTCCCCCGGAAGAATGAGCGCGAACCCGAACCCTGTGACGCTCGGTATCCAGCCAACCCATGCCCTGTCCGACATCTCTCTGACGACGCTGACGGCGACCCCGGCGATAGCGGCAATGATTGTCGCGATGAGCGCGTAGTCGGGCAACGCCTCCACGCCCTTGGAAAGCAGTACGGCCATGTTGGCGATCTTGAGCCCCGTGGGCGCGACGAGGCCATCGCCGCCGAGGCCGTATTTGTCGATGAGGATCGGGTACATGATGGCGACGGCCGCCGCGCCGATCGGAACGGTCGCGATCTGCACATAGGTGAGAATTTGCGGGGAGGAGCCGACGATCCTGCCGGTCTTGTAGTCCTGAATCATCCCCTCGGATTGCGAGGTTATGTTTCCGGCTATGCCCGCCGCGATCAGGTTCGAGCTGATATGCGTCGGCCAGAACACCGCGAACAGCGCCTGAAGGGCGTTCGCCATGGCCGAGACCGGGCCGATGTTGGTCTCCCCCTGAACGCGCATGCCGATGAGCATGAGCGGTAACGATGCGAGCACCGCAACGAAGGTCTGGAGGTAGGACATCTGGAAAAAGGCGTGCTGGATCACGGCGAGCAGCACCGTCAGGCATACGGCGCTGACGGCGATGGCTCGCAGCGGAATATCCTTTTCTCTGAAACCTCGCTCGATGTGGAGATCCTGAAAAATCTCCATGATCGAACGCCATTTCATGAACAGCGTCGTGAAGGTCGCCGTCACCATGAGCGCGGTCGCGGGCCACATCACCCAGAAGACGACTATCGGGAAATATTTCTGGGCGTGCATGTTCTGCATGAGCCCGCAATGCTGGGAGATGAACAGCGCCTGATCGCGCGCCGGTTTGACGAGCGCGACGAGCGCCTGACATCTGTCCCAGTATTCGGGCGCGATCTGGCCCCGGACGATGCTGTCCCCGATCCCCGACCCGATCACCCACGGGCCGATGACGTATCCCGTCACGAGCGTGCCGAGCAGCATGGAAAGCCCGACATTCAACCCGACGAGCAGGCCGCTGCCGATGTTGAGAAAGCTCCACTCGAACCCCATGCGATAGGGTTTCGACAAATAGAGCGTCGGCAGCCACGACAGCCCTTCGCGCAGCCACACCACGCCTGCGGAAGCCATCGCCGCCAGTCCGAGCGCGCGCATCTTGTGCCGCGCCTCGCTCGGATGAGAGTCGAGAACCTCGATGGTTTCCGCCGCAGCCACGCCGCTTGCGAAAACCATTCTCGGGTCATCCAGAATGTGCCTTCGGAAAATCACCGTGAACACGACGCCGATCATCCCCGAGCAGGTCAGCCACAGAAACATCGGCCACGGTTCGATCTTGAGGTGCATCTCGACAGTGTCGTTCAGGTCGAGATAGCCGAATGCGGCGGCGACAACGCACATGAACGCGGTCGAAGCCGCACTTGTCCCGGCGGTCTGGATGACGTTGTTGAGAAAGCGGTTCTGGCCGCGCGTGCGGTAGGCGGTGACGTTGAGGAACATCGCGCCCAAGAAGGCCGACACCACGCTCGCGTTCGGACCGAAGCCAAGCTTGAGGACGATGTAGGGATAGGCGCCCGCGACGAGCGACGAGATCAGGGCGGCGCCGGCGACGGATTGCCATGTAATCGCTCGAAGCGGCGACCTGTCGGGCCGCGTGACCCGTTCGGGTATGCCAGAGGGGTCTAGCGAGTGATCCATGGTCCCATCGCGCGCGGCAACTCAACCCACGATACGCATGAAAGGTTTCGTAATGGATCAGCAAAACCGAGCTTTGCGAACGAACTCGATTGCCGCGCGCGCCCGCGGAAGGACTTTTGAAGTTTTTGTGGTCCAGTCAGGGAGAGGTGCGCGAAGGCATGAGCCGTGCCGGCAGGGAGCCTGATCGCGCCCGCAGCCCGGATGAGAAAGAGATGGTTCACGAAGACACACGCGATGCGTTGCCGTTCATCGCGTCAGCGGAACAGGCGCCGTGTCCTGTTTCACTCATCGACTATTTCACCTTGTACGAGCCTTCTCTTCGAGGGGCGCTCTACAGGCATGGCGCGATCCTCTTTCGCGGGTTCGATATCGTCGACGAGGCGGCGTTCGGCGCCGCAGGAAGCCGGATGGCCGGGCCTCTGCTGGATTATCGCGGCGGCGTGGCGCGGCGGCACCAGCTTGGCCGCGGCGTCTACAACTCAACCGAGATGCCCGCCGACCGGACGCTCGCCGCCCACAATGAAAAATCCTATTCGGTCTTGCATCCCGATCTCGTGCTCTTTTGCAGCGTGACGGTGGCAGCCACGGGCGGGGCGACACCCCTCGCCGATGGCCGCCGCGTCTGGCAAAGGCTGAGCAAGCGCCTCAAGGACCGGCTCCGCTCGACGAAAATCACCTATATCCAGAATCTGCACGGCGGCACCGGTGCGGGAAAATCGTGGATGGCGGCTTACGAGACCGAGGACAAAAGCGAGGTCGAGGCCTTTCTGACCTCCAGCGGCGCGCGCTTCCGCTGGAAGCCGAACGGGGCGCTCAACGTCGAGGAGACCGTTATTCCGTTCAAGGTGCATCCGGTGACGGGAGCGGAGGCTTTGTTCTGCCCGGTCGACACATGGTATCGCGGCACGAGCGAATTCGGCGGCGGTCGAAAAGGCGCGCACCGCGCGGCGGACGAGTTCCCACAATACTGCCGGTTCGAGGACGGCGACGAAATCCAGCCCTGGATGGTCGATGAAATCAGAACCGCGATTGTGACGGAGCTGCGCGCGTTCCAATGGCGTCGGGGCGATGTGCTGCTCGTCGACAACCGCATCGCGCTTCATGGGCGGTCGTCGTTTACCGGCGAGCGGCTGGTGCTCGTCGCGATGGGGAACGACGCCCGCGCCGCATAGTCCGTGCTCGGGAAGGCGTCACGTTCCGCGCGGCTTGGCCCGCGCTGTCGGAGCGGCCGAGGCGGGATCGTCGGGCCACGGATGGCGCGGATAACGGCCCTTCATCTCGGCCTTCACCGCTGCCCATGACCCCTTCCAGAAGCCCGGAAGATCGCGCGTTATCTGGATCGGTCGATGCGCGGGCGAAAGCAGGTGCAGCGTAAGCGGCAGCTTGCCGTCCGCGATGCAGGGATGCCGCGTCAGCCCGAACAACTCCTGCACCCGGATATGCAGCGCGGGCGCTCCGGCTGTCTCGTAGTCGATGGCATGGCGGTTGCCGGTCGGTGCCTCGAAATGCGTGGGCGCTTCGTCGTCGACGCGCCGCTTCAAGGTCCATGGCAAAAGCGCGTCGAGCGCCGCGCCCAGATCGTCCGCGCCGATTTCCGCCAGCTTCGTCTTTCCGTCGAGGAAAGGCGCGAGCCATTCGCCCGCCGTGGCGGCGAGCGCATCGTCGGACAGATCCGGCCATTCTTCGCCCTCGGCGGCGCGCAGGAAGCCGACACGGTGGCGAAGCTGGATCTGAGCCTTGCTCCACGGCAGACGGTCGACGCCGAGCTTTGCGATGCCTGCCGCCAGCATGCGTGCGGTTTCGTCGCTCGCCACCACCGCGCGCGGCTCGTTTGCAAGACGGATGGCGTCGAGACGCCGGACGCGGCGCGCCTTGAGTGTGGCCGTTTCCTGATCGAAGTCCGTTTCATCGGCCTCGCGGATGCGGTGCCCTGCGGCGGCGATGACGTCGGCTTCATCGGCGGCAGCCGCAAGCAGGATGCGCGTGGAGGCCGCCGAGCCGGAAAGCTCCGCCGCGACGATATAGGGCGAGCGCGCGAGGGGATGCGCCGGATCGAGATTGGCGCCGCGCCCATTGGCGAGAAGGAATTGGCCGGGAGCGCCCCGCGCCTTGCCGATCCGCTCCGGAAAGGCAAGCGCCAGCAGCCGCGCGAGCGACATGTCTTCCCGCAACGCGGCGGGGTGCCCCGAGCTTGCTACACGGGCCCAACCCGCAGCGAGCTTTCGCATGTCGCCCGCGCGGCGCGAGCGGTCCCGGCGGAATCCTTCCAGCCGCAGCGCAAGATCGATATCGTTGCCGCCAAGCCCGCGCTCCACCATTAGCGCGGCGATTTCGGCGGCTTCGTCCGCCTGGCCGTTTCCGGCGGCGGCGATCACCATGCGGGCGAGCCGGGGCGGCAAGGGCAGGGCGCGCAGCCGCTTTCCCATGGCCGTGATGCGGCCCTTCGCGTCGAGCGCTTCCAGCTCTGTCAGTTCCTCGCGCGCGGCCTCGATCGCGGTACGAGGCGGCGGATCGATCCACGACAGCGCAAGCGGATCGGTCGCGCCCCATTCGGCGCAATCGAGGAGGAGGCCCGAAAGGTCGGCGGAGCGGATTTCAGGTTCCCCGAAGGCGGGCAAGCTTTGCGTTTGCGGCTCGTCCCAGAGGCGATAGCATACCCCCGGCTCGGTGCGGCCGGCGCGGCCCCTTCGCTGATCCGCTGCGGCCCGTGACACCCGCACGGTTTCGAGCCGCGTCACGCCGACATCGGGCTCGAAGCGCGGTACGCGCGCGAGGCCGCAGTCGATGACGACCCGCACGCCCTCGATGGTGATCGACGTTTCGGCGATGGAGGTGGCGAGCACGACCTTGCGCAGGCCCGCGCGCGAAGGTTCGAGCGCAAGATCCTGCGCCTTCGCGTCCATTGCGCCATAGAGCGGAGCCAAAACCACCGCCGGATCGCAGACGCGCTCCTTCAGCCGTTCCTCGACGCGGCGGATTTCGCCCTGTCCCGGCAGGAATGCGAGAATCGAGCCGCTTTCCGCGCGCAGCGCACGCAGCACCGCGTCCGCCATCTGATCCTCGATGCGCGCGTTCGGATCGCGGGCGAGATGACGCGTCTCGACGGGGAAGGCGCGGCCTTCGCTCTCGATCACGGGCACGTCGCCGAGAAGCTTCGCCACGCGCGCGCCGTCGAGCGTCGCCGACATCGGCAGGATGCGAAGATCGTCGCGCAATCCCCGCTGACAGTCGAGCGCCAGCGCAAGCCCCAGATCGGCATCGAGCGAGCGCTCGTGAAACTCGTCGAACAGCACCGCGCCTACGCCGGAAAGCTCGGGATCGTCGAGGATCATGCGCGTGAAGACGCCCTCTGTCACCACCTCGATCCGCGTCTTCGGCCCCGATTTCGAGACCATGCGCGCGCGAAGCCCGACGCGCTCGCCGACGCTCTCCGACAGCGTGCGCGCCATGCGCTCGGCGGCAGCCCGGGCGGCGATGCGGCGCGGCTCCAGCACGAGGATCTTGCGCCCGCCGAGCCAGCTTTCCCCCATCAGCGTGAGCGGGACGCGCGTCGTTTTCCCGGCTCCCGGCGGTGCGACAAGGACCGCCGAGGCGTGCGCGCCGAGCGCACCTCTCAAGGCATCGAGGACATCGTCGATCGGAAGCGGCGTATCGAACTTCATGCCGTTTGTATCGAGGCGCAAATTCCGCATCGCAAGCGCAATCTGCGTTGATCTTCGCGAGCCCGGTCCGATCCGACCAAATCGGTAAGCCGGGCGGGGCCGCTGAAACGGATGAGCATGCAACCGCTCACGCCCGGCCAGATGTAAACCCAAGGCTGAGACTTCGCGTTATACAAATAATCACATATTTCACGGAACGGAGGCTTCCGCCAAGTTTTCCCCTGCCTGAGGATTTGCGTGGTGGCAATAATTGTGGAGGAAAGTCATGGCAGTCGAGACACTGATAGTATGGCTTATAATAGGCGCAGTCGCAGGATTCCTGGCTGGCCTGATCGTCACCGGATACGGTTTCGGGATAATCGGCAACATCGTCGTTGGAATTCTTGGTGCATTCTTGGGAGGAGCAATATTGCCGCGGCTGGGGCTGTTCACTGGCAGCGACTTGCTCGGGCAGATCGTCAGCGCGACGATCGGTGCCGTCATCCTGCTTTTTCTTATCGGTCTCGTGAGGAGATCCGGCACGGCCTCGCGCCTCTGAAGGGTCTGGCCGGTCGTTGCGAAAAGGGTGCCGGGGAGGCGCCCTTTTTTTGCCGCATCATCCGTCTGGGTCAAACCGCCTGTCCCGCGCACCAGCCGCTCGACCAGGCCCACTGGAAATTGTAGCCGCCGAGCCATCCGGTGACGTCGACGGCTTCTCCGATCGCATAAAGCCCCTTCACTTCGCGCGCTTCCATCGTTTTCGACGACAGATCCCGCGTATCGATGCCGCCCACGGTCACCTCGGCCTTTGCGAACCCCTCCGTTTCCAGCGGCGCGAAATGCCAGCTTTTCAGATGCTCCGCGAGCGCCGACAGAATCCGGTCCGGGATGTTGGCCATCTCTGTGGGAGGAAGGTGAATGTCCGCCAGCACGTGCGCAAGTCGCGCGGGCAGAACCTCCGAAAGCACGGCGCGCCCCGAAGCCCTTGGCCGCGTGCGTTTGCGCTCCTTCAGAAACGCGGCGGCATCGATTCCCGGCAGAAGATCGACGGCAATCGAAGCGCCCGGTCGCCAGTATGACGAAATTTGCAGGATTGCCGGACCGGAGAGACCGCGATGGGTAAAAAGAATGCTCTCGCGGAACGAGCGGTTCTCAAAAGAGACGATCGCATCGAGGGAAACGCCCGCGAGAGACGCATCGAAACCCGGAGCCTCCTCCTTTGCCCTGAACGGCACAAGTCCAGGCCGTGTCTCGGTAACGCGCAGGCCGAAATGCCGCGCCACATCATGGCTGAAGCCCGTGGCCCCCATTTTCGGGATGGAAAGTCCGCCCGTTGCCAGCACCAGCGCGGGCGCCGTGAAGACGCTTGAGTTCGTCTCCACCCTGAAACCGTCCGGTTTCGAGATGCTGGAGATGCCCTGTCCGAAACGCAGCGTCACCTGGCCGCCTTCGCACTCCTCAAGCAGCATGTCCACTATGGCGCGCGCGGAGCCATCGCAGAACAACTGCCCCAGGGTCTTCTCATGGTAGGCAATGCGATGGCGCTCGACGCGGGCGAGGAAATCCCGTTGCGTGTAGCGGCGAAGCGCGGAGACGCAGAAATGCGGATTGCCCGAAACGAAGCGGTCGGGCGCGATCCCGCGGTTGGTGAAGTTGCAGCGTCCACCGCCGGAAATCAGGATCTTGGCGCCCGCCTTGTCCGTGCGTTCGAGCAGCAAGACCCTGCGGCCGCGCTGCCCGGCGGTCAGAGCGCACATCAGCCCCGCCGCGCCCGCGCCGATGATGATGACGTCGAAATCTGTGGTGCTCTGGCGCATGCGTTCGCTTTATAAGGCGTCGCGCTCTCGATGCACCAGCGGTTTTGCGGCCGTACTTCCGGGGAGAGGAAGGGGAGGGCAATGCCCTCGCCCTCAATGGACGAGCGAGTCGCGCGTGATCTCCGCAATGCTCCGTGCGCCGGTCAGCGCCATGGCGACGCGCATTTCCTTTGCGAAGAGGTCGAGGAGGTTGGCGACGCCCGCCTCGCCCGCTGCCGCAAGCGCGTAAGTGTAGGCGCGGCCGATCATTGTCGCGTCGGCCCCGAGCGCCAGCATGCGGACAACGTCGAGGCCGGAGCGGATGCCGGAGTCGGCGAGGATGGTGAGATCGCTCTTCACGGCGTCGGCGATGGCCGGAAGCGCGCGCGCCGACGACAGCACGCCGTCGAGTTGCCTGCCCCCGTGATTGGACACGATGATGCCATCGGCACCGAAGCGGACCGCGTCGCGCGCGTCTTCCACGTCAAGGATGCCCTTGATGATCATCGGACCTTTCCAGAATTCGCGGATCCACTCCAGATCCTTCCAGCTGATCGATGGATCGAAATTCGCGCCGAGCCAGCCGATATAATCGCCGAGCCCCGTCGGTTTGCCGAGATAGGCGGAAATATTGCCGAGATCGTGCGGGCGCCCGCGCAGGCCCACATCCCATGACCAGCCCGGATGCGTGACGGTCTGAAGCATGCGCCGGAAATGGGCATTCTTGCCGGACATGCCGGAATGCGCGTCACGGTAGCGCGCGCCGGGGACGGGCATGTCCACGGTGAACACGAGCGTCGTTATGCCGGCGGCCTGCGCGCGCTCCAGCGCGTTCCGCATGAAGCCGGGATCCTTCAGCACGTAAAGCTGGAACCAGATCGGCGCGGGCGATTTTTTCTGCACCTCCTCGATGGAACAGACGGAGACGGTCGAGAGCGTGAACGGCACACCGCGTGAAGCAGCCGCGCGCGCCGCCTGCACCTCGCCGCGCCGCGCGTACATGCCCGTGAGACCCACGGGGGCGAGCGTTACCGGCATGGCGAGCTTCTGGCCGAAAATCTCGGTTTCCAGACTGAGATCCGCAACGTTCTTCAGAACGCGCTGGCGCAGCGCGATGCCGGCCAGATCCGACACGTTGTGACGCAGCGTGTGCTCCGCATAGGCGCCGCCGTCGATGTAATGAAACAGGAAGGGCGGCAGCCTGCGGCGCGCCGCCTCCCGGTAGTCTGTGGTCGCGGAAATGATCATGGAAAGAGACTCAGCCTTTATTCTGGAATGCTGCCGAACGCGCGGCGGCAAGCCGTGCTTTGCGGGCGAGATCGTCATCGATGCTTTTGATCGTCGTTTCGACGAAATGGAGGTGGCGGTCCGAGACTTGCCTTGCGCCTTCGGCATCGCCCGCCTCGATCGCGTCGATGAGCGCGCGATGCTGCTGCGAAAGGGCATCGAACGTCTGCGGTACGGTGTAGAGCTTTTCGAGACTTTGCGAGATGCTGTCCTGAAGAAGGCCGAACATGCTCGACATCACCTGTCTCAGAACGGCATTGTGTGAAGCCTCGGCGATGGCGAGATGGAAAGCGGCGTCCTTGCGCGCTTCTTCTATCGGGGTCACGGCGCCGTGGTTCTTCCCCATCGCGTCGAAAGCGACGCGAATCCGGGTCTTGTCGTTGGCATCGGCGCGAAGCGCCGCATAATAGGCCGCAGCGCCCTCAAGCGCCTGACGGATTTCAAGCACGTCGTGGCTATAGCCCGTATCGAAGGCGACGAGAGGCGCAAGCGGCGCGCTGATCGTTTCTTTCGCCCACGAGGAAGCAACGGGGGCTTGTGGTGCAATCGAGGTGTGCGGCTCGGCGACCAGAATCCCGGTTTTCCGAACCGTAAGGCATCCTCGCGCCGCCATGCGCCCGACGGCTTCCCGCAGGCTGGCCCGGGAGACCCGGGCCATTTCCGCAAGAGCGCGCTCCGAGGGCAGACGGTCGCCGGGGCGAAGGCCATGATCTTCGATGAAGGTCTGGATCATGGCTTCCGCACGCTCCGACACGCGCGGTGCCGGAGACGTTTTGGCCTGATGTGCTTTGGTATGAGCGATCAAGGGATCATCCAGGGCGTCACGTAAGCTTGAACGGTGGTGATAACACCGATGAGCGCGGCGAGCGCAAGGCTATGCTTCACCGTGAAGCGGAACAGGTCCGATTCCTTGCCGACGAGCCCAACCGCCGCGCAGGCGATGGCGATGGACTGCGGCGAGATCATCTTGCCCGTCACGCCGCCTGTGGTGTTCACCGCGACGAGAAGCACGTCGCTCACCCCGATCTGATGGGCGGTCGTTGCCTGAAGCGCGCCGAACAGGGCGTTCGAGGATGTATCCGAGCCCGTCACGAACACACCGAGCCATCCGAGGAACGGCGAGAAGAACGTGAAGGCCGGGCCGGTATGCGCGAGCGCGAGCGCCAGCGACGACGACAGCCCCGAGAAGTTGGCGACGAAGGCGAAGGCGAGGACCGTGCCGATGGAATAGATCGGGATGGCGAGGCTTTTCAGCGTGCCCCCGAACGTCGCGATGGCCTTGCCGGGGCGCATGCCGAGCAAGATGATCGAGGCGATGGCGGCAAGGAAGATGGCGGTGCCGGTCGCCGACAGCCAGTTGAACTTGAACACCGCGTCAAGAAGCTTCGGCTGCGCCGAAACGGGCGGAACCTTCTGCACCAGCATGTCGAGGAATGGCACGTGGAAGGAGAGGATCGTATTCACGAGCGGACCGTTCGCCGCGAACAGCGCCTTGAAGGCAGGGATGCTCCACAGCGTGACGAACGCGGTCAGGATCAGGAAGGGTGCCCAGGCTTTGACGACCTGGCCTGTCGTGTAGCGAGCGACCGGCTCCACGCTCAGCGGGACGGCGGTCGATCCATCGGCCGCGACTTCCCTGGCGTCGAAGCGGAAGATATTGCGCGGCTGCCAGACCTTCAAAAACAGCGATGTGCAAACGAGGGACGCGAGCGCGGCCGTGATGTCGGGAAGTTCCGGGCCGATGAAATTCGCGGTGAAGAACTGCACGACGGCGAAGGAGATGCCGCACACGAGGATCGCCGGCCACGTTTCACGCACGCCCTTGACGCCGTCCATGATGAGGATCAGCCAGAAGGGGATGATGATCGACAGGAGCGGAAGCTGACGACCCGCCATCTGGCCGATCAGGAACGGATCGATGTTTGAAACCTGTCCCGCCACGATGATCGGGATCCCCATCGCGCCGAACGCGACAGGCGCTGTGTTGGCGATGAGGCAGAGGCCCGCTGCATAGAGCGGCCGGAAGCCGAGACCGACGAGCAGCGCGGCCGTGATGGCGACGGGTGCGCCGAAGCCTGCCGCGCCCTCCAGGAACGCGCCGAAGGCAAAGCCGACGAGCAGAAGCTGGAGCCGCTGGTCTTCGGTGACGTGCAGGATCGAGCGGCGGATGATGTCGAACTGACCCGTTTCGACCGAAACCCGGTAGAGAAAAACCGCGGCGATGATGATCCAGGCGATGGGCCAGAGGCCGTAGAGGAAGCCGTAGACGCCAGCCGCCGCGGCGGTTTCGACGGGCATGCGATAAAAGCCGATGCCGATGCCGATGGCGAGCAGCAGGGTAATGGTTGCTGCGAGATAGCCTTTCAGACGCAATTTGGTGAGCGCGATGAAGAAGAAGATGATCGGGATCGCCGCGACGAGGCTCGAAAGCCATATATTCCCGAGCGGATCGTAGTTCTGCTGCCAGACTGCCATTCCATACCCCTCAAATTTGGTCTGACCAACCGGAGCAGACGCTGGCTACCTATTCTTGAGAAAGACGGAATGTGTCAAACGAGACTATGGTAGAAGATCAAGGGATTGGTCGGACCAAAGGGGCTTTGGAGCGATAAGCTCCAATCGGCCGAGTAGTACACGCCGGTTTATTGCGTGCGAAATTCAGGAAGCCTGGTCCGTCTCGCGCGCGTTCAATTCTACGTGTGAGCGACTTCCTGCAATCTTGAAGGTTCGACTTTTGCGCATCGTTGGGGAAACAAGCGGGCATCATGCCCGCCGTATCGGCTCGACCAAAACTCCGGGCTTGTGCGCGACGGTCTCCGATAGGTTGCCGTGCGTGGCTGTCGACCCGGTTGCGAATGCCTCCGGGTCATCGCGTCGCGCGGTGCGTGAGCTTTGGTTCTCGGTCGGCTTCTCTGCGCAGGCCACAGGCGGAGCGGAAGCGATCGAAGTTCCGCTTCACTCCATCGGGATGCGCCCCGGCCTTATCAAAAGAGCTGAACCGGCCGCCGCAACTCCGCGCTGCGGGAGCCATCCGCCCTTTGCCTCTTAAGTGATGATGTAAACGCCGCCTGACGTTCGCGCAGGGGGGCAAATGGCACTCGCCCGACAGCTTCCGCCAAGCTGCCTTGTGATGATGGGCGAGTGCACAATTACAGGTGCTATTTATAAGCGATTGCGCTTCAGGCGGCGCGCTTGCCGGAAAACTGGTCGAAAGCCGCGATGGCGTCGGCGGCATACATGAGCGAGGGTCCGCCGCCCATGTAGACGGCCATGCCGAGCACTTCCAGCACCTCTTCGCGCGTCGCGTCGAGCTTGGCGAGCGCTTCGGAGTGGAAGCCGATACAGCCGTCGCAACGCGCGGCGACGCCGAGCGAGAGAGCGATGAGTTCCTTGGTTTTCTTGTCGAGCGCGCCGTCCTTGGTGGCGGCCGCGGCGAGTGCACCAAAGCCCTGCATCGTTTCGGGTATGCCCTTGCGCAGTTCCTTCAGGTTTGCAGAGATGGTGCGCGTGATGTCGGCGTAATTCTTTTCCATGGAGCCTCCTCGGGGCTTGTGTGCGGAAACGTTCCTCGTATATTAGATATCGCTAATATGGTGTCAAGATGAAGCAAGAGAATGCCACGGTCGCGGGCGCGGCGGATGCAATGAAAGCCCATGCCGAAGCCGCGGCCGAGATGCTGAAGCAACTCGCGAATTCGCATCGGCTCCTCATTCTCTGCCAGCTCATCGGCGGGGAAAAGTCGGTCGGAGAGCTCTGTGAAACAGTCGATTTATCGCAGTCCGCTGTTTCTCAGCACCTTGCGAAACTGCGCGAGTCCGGCATCGTCGGGGCTGAGAAGCGGGGGCAGATGGTTTATTACCGGCTGTGCAGCATGGAGGTTCACGCCCTGCTTTCGACGCTTTATCTGATCTATTGTCGCCCCTGAAAACATTAGAGAGAACTAAAGGAAAACCTCGATGCCGATTCAACTCGTCGACCCCGCTTCGGTAAAAGCCTGGCTCGAACGCGGCGATGTCATCCTCGTCGACGTGCGCGAACCTCAGGAATACGCGGCAGAACATGTCGCGGGCGCGACGCTCGTGCCGCTGGGGACGGTCTGTTGCGCGAAGCTGCCCGATTACACGGGAAAGAAGCTCGTCATCATGTGCAAGCTCGGCGGGCGCGGCGGGAAAGCGTGCGAGAAGCTGGCCGGCGAGCTTTCGCCCGAAGCGGTCGTCTACAATCTCGACGGCGGCATAGAGGCATGGAAACAGGCGGGATTGCCGGTGGGGCGCGCCCCGCGCCGGGGCTTCATGAGCTGGCTCACGGGGCGCGGCTGAACAGCGGCGCAAGGCTCGGCGCTTTGGCTGAAAAACAGCGCCGCAATGCAAATTTTGGCTCGCTTTCCGCGCGGGTTTGAGTATAAGTCACGGACCCGGCGGCGAGGTGACTCGCCGCATCGCCAGAGCGGGCGTAGCTCAGGGGTAGAGCATAACCTTGCCAAGGTTAGGGTCGGGCGTTCGAATCGCCTCGCCCGCTCCAGTTTCTCCCAAACTCCCCAACCCAACCGCCGCCGCACTCCCCGCAAAAAATGGGCAATGCGGTCCTGCCGCGTCGGCGTGCGCCCGCACGCGGTGCTGTCTTCTTCGCGTTCGGAAGAAAATGCTCAGGCGCTTGCGCCGGTTTTCAGCAAATCGTAAGCCGCATTGACCCTTTTGAGCTTTTCCTCGCGGCTCCGACGCGTACGAGGCGTTACCGAAACGGCGAGGTCCGGGTGCAGTTTCAGCGCCAGCTTGCGCCGTGCAGCATCGAGTTGTTCACGAGAAAAAGGGTAGGCGAGACCGAGAACGCCAAGCGCATCCGTGAAGGAATCCGTGCGGCCGGTAGTGCCCCGTGCCTTTTCTCGCGCAGCACGTTCCGCCTCCTCGCGCTCGCGCCGCGCGCGCTCCTCTGCCGCTCGGCGCTCCCGCTCTTTTTGGGCGAGGAACGCTCGAAAGCTGTCGGCAAAATGGACGTCGGGTGCCCTTTTCAGGCCGTCAAACGTCCATAGAAAAAAATAGCCGCAAAGAGCATCGAGCGCGAAAATGATCGCGACAAACTGCGGATGGGATCGGGCGTAGGCAATCGGGTCTCCCATATGGTCCGCATTCAGGACAGAAGCGATCGCTCCGGCTGCGCCCATGTACAGGATATAGATTGCCGACTTCGCCAAAGACGTGCTTTTCCGGTTTCTTTCGTTGTATCGGTTTTCGAGTGACTCGAGTTCGGCGAGATAAGACTCCGGCGATTTCGGGGGTTCTCGAAGTGAATAAGAGCGATAAGCTTCTTCGAGAAGACGATTGCAGCGCAGGCGAAGAAGGATGAGCGGCAGGGTAACGAAAAGCCCACGTGCCACCGGCGCCAACATAAGTGCCAGATCAAAAGGAATATTTTGAGCCATCAGCTTCGCGACGGAAATGGAGAAATAAAAAAATATAATCGTAATGATAATTATTATGGAGATTCGAGCGTCGCTGCAATCGGCTACCAGCGCTCTTCACCAAAAAAAGAGCCGCGTTTCCGCGGCTCCCGAAATTGCAGACAGGTTTGTCGTTACCCTCGGGCGAAGCGCGCGAATTTGGCCTTCGGCGTGTCGGCGGCCGCGGCACCCAGGCGGCGCAGCTTGTCTTCCTCATAAGCCTGGAAGTTGCCCTCGAACCACTCGACATGGCCATCGCCCTCAAAGGCGAGGATGTGCGTCGCAAGGCGGTCGAGGAAGAAGCGATCATGGCTGATGACCACGGCGCAGCCGGGGAAATCTTCCAATGCGGCTTCGAGGCTCGACAGGGTTTCCACGTCGAGGTCGTTCGTCGGTTCGTCGAGGAGGATGAGATTGCCGCCCTCTTTCAGCATCTTCGCCAGATGTACGCGGTTGCGCTCACCGCCCGAAAGCAGCCCCACCTTCTTCTGCTGATCCGGCCCCTTGAAGTTGAACCAGCCGCAATAGGCGCGTGAGTTCACTTCCTTCGTGCCGAGCTTGATCTGGTCGAGCCCGCCGGAAATTTCTTCCCAAACGCTCTTCTTCGGGTCGAGCGCGTCGCGGCTCTGGTCGACATAGCCGAGCTTCACCGTCTCGCCGACGCGGAACGAGCCCGCGTCCGGCTTCTCGTTGCCGATGATCATCTTGAACAGCGTCGTCTTGCCCGCGCCGTTCGGGCCGATCACGCCGACGATGCCGCCGGGCGGCAGCTTGAAGTCGAGGCCGTCGATCAGCGTGCGGCCGTTGAAGCCCTTCTTCAGCCCCTCCGCTTCGAGCACGACGCCGCCGAGGCGCGGGCCGGTCGGGATCTGGATCTGCGCCGTGCCGACCTTGTCGCGTCCGGCTTCCTCAGCCAGCTTCTCGTAAGCGGTGATACGTGCCTTGCTCTTGGCTTGGCGCGCCTTCGGGCTCGCCCTGATCCACTCCAGTTCGCGCGCCATGGTGCGCTGCTTGGCTTCATCCTCGCGGGCTTCCTGCGCGGCGCGCTTGGCCTTCTGTTCGAGCCAGCTCGAATAATTGCCCTTGTACGGCACGCCCTGGCCGCGATCGAGTTCGAGCGTCCATGTCGTGATCGAGTCGAGGAAGTAGCGGTCGTGGGTGACGAGGATCACGCAGCCCGGATAGTCTTCGAGGAAGTGCTGCAGCCAGTCCACCGTCTCGGCGTCGAGATGGTTGGTCGGTTCGTCGAGCAGCAGGATGTCGGGCTTCGACAGCAGAAGCTTCGTCAGCGCGACGCGGCGCTTTTCGCCGCCCGACAGATTTTCCACGCTCGCATGCGGCGGCGGGCAGTTCAGCGCGGCGAGCGCCTGTTCGACCTGCGCGTCGAGATCCCAGAGATTGTGCCCGTCGATGATGTCCTGAAGCTTGGCCATCTCGTCGGCTGTCTCGTCGGAATAGTTCATCGCAAGCTCGTTGTAGCGGTCGAGCATCGCCTTCTTGTCGGCCACGCCGTCCATCGCGTTGCCGAGCACGTCCTTCGACGCGTCGAGCTGCGGCTCCTGCGGCAGATAGCCGACGCGCACGCCTTCCGCCGCCCACGCCTCGCCCTGATGTTCCTTTTCGACGCCCGCCATGATCTTGAGCAGCGTCGACTTACCGGAGCCGTTCACGCCCACCACGCCGATCTTCGCATCGGGGAGGAAGGACAGCGAGATGTTGTTCAGCACCTGCTTTCCGCCGGGATAGGTCTTGGAAAGCTTCTGCATCACGTAAACGTATTGCGGCGCGGCCATGGGCTTCTCTTCTTGTGTGCGTCGATGAATGGGGAATCTTCCCCCTATGTAGCGTGGTTGCGCGCGGTTGTCAGCCTCGGGGTTGGGAAGCGCACCATCGGATCATGCGGGAGGATGATCGCACAGAATTGAAGCAAACCGGAATCAGATGGCGAAGCGCATGGGCAGAGCATGAAGAAGCGCCGAGCAACGGTTCTCAACGACGACGGTCGTTTCGCCGCCGTTGGTATCCATACGCGACAGTGCCATACCTTTGTCTGGAAGATCGCAAAACGGCGCAGGCGCCGCATAAAGCGCGTCCATAACTCCCGCCTCTAGCCGCTTGCGCAGGCGGTCTCCGGGACCAAACTCGGCGATGAAAATACGCATTTCACGGCATTGAGCGATCGACGCCATCGAAACCATTCGGCAGCGCTCTGCAAAAGCGACTGCTTTTTTTGTTTGATAGCAGGTGATTTCGTTTCCCCAGTCGAATGAATATCCAATTGCACGTTGACGTTCGGCCAGTGCGGCTGCTTTGGCGTTTGTTTTCCACCAGTCTGAATATCCATTCCAGACGAGGTAGCGGACGCCCGCCTTTATTTTCTCGACGTCAAAGATGTCTATTTGATCGCCGAGCCGCCGCTTTCTTTCGTGTTGGGCAAAACGATTTCTAATATTCGTTGCGTGACCGGCGCAGTAAATAATATAACCGCCAAAATTATATTCAAATGCCTGAATATAAACACCGCATATTTTTGGCAGGGACGGAAAGTTGTTATCGGTCTCAAATCCGGGCCAACTATAGGGGCCTTGCCAGTCGGCGATCAAAATTTCGCTTTCTACGGCGTTGAGCATCACTTCAACCATAGCCTAGATTAATCAATATTCTTGATAAAAAGCAGTAACAGACAAATGCTTCATTGTCTCGGAAGACAAGCGCGGAACACCCCGCGTCGCCATTCCTTCCCCTGTAAAAGGAGTGGCAATCATGACAGACCCGACAGCACCGGGCGGACCCGCAGGCGCGGGGCTCCCCGGCGGCCTCCCGCCAGACCATCAGCCGGGCATCCCGACCGGCCCGGGCCCGGACGCTATCCCCGGCGCGCCGCCGGACGGCGGCTTCGGCAAGCCGGGCAGGGGCGGCGTTTGGCCCGAGCCGCAGCCGGAAGGCCAGCCGCGCCCGCCATCCGAAGGCCCGGACAGCGACGTCGCGCCGGACGGCGACCGCATCCTCGAAGACATCAAGGAAGGCACGCGCTGAACGCCGCCGCACCCGCCGCGCAACGCAGGGCTTCGAGGCGGCGGGAACACCGTCAGCCGGGCTTCGTTAAATCCCATTGGGAGCGCAGAATGCCGAAGAACAGGAACCGAGGCGCGCAGGGCGTCCGTGCCGATCCCAACAAGGCGTCCAAGCAAGACTTCGAGGTTCATCGCTGGGCCGCCCAGTCGGAAGGAAGACAATGAACAAGACGAAGACAGGTATCGGCTCCTATTCGCCGGAGGATGACGACGCGATTTCGCCCGACGACGCCGACGCGAAGGTGGGCCAGAAGGCGTGGGACAGGCGCGACCGCGAAAAGCCCGACGAGGAGAAGATCCGGCGCGATCTTGAGAAGTATAACGAGGAGATGGCGGAGGACTCGGCCGGCACCGGCACCCCGGAAGACAATCCATAGGCGGCTTTTCGCTTCCCCCGCGCAAAACGGTGCCTCCTTTTTTGGAATTGCCGCCTCGCCGGGGCCGCATGCGTGGGTCAACGCAGCGAAGCGGAGCCCGCGAAATAAAGAAGCAGGGCTTGCGAAATAAAAAAGGAGCCTCTTGCGGCTCCTTTTTCTTCATCGTGCAACGGTCATATGTTGCCTCGCCCTTTCAGCAGATAGCCGATCAGAGAAACGACAAGAAGCACGAGAAAGACGTAGAATATGATCTGCGCAATACCGGCGGATGCGGCGGCGATACCGCCAAAGCCGAAAATGCCGGCAACAATCGCAATCACAAGGAAGGTCAAGGCCCAGCCTAGCATGGTTTTCTCCCTGAAAATGCTTTCTCGTCAGGTCAAACACGAGTGGACGCTGCCCGTTCCGGGAGATCAACCGCGAGCAAAGGATTTCGCCGCCGAGGGCGAAAAGCGATCCGCCCGCGCTGCCGTGCCCTCTCTCAGCCAGAGCGTGCTGACGATAGCCGCCGCATCCGCCTCGACGATCCAGAAGCCGTTCGCCTCGCCCCGCAAGCGCGCGGAAAGCGCGGTCGGGGCGCCGAGCGCAACCAGCTTGCCCCAGGCGCTCTGCACCTCGATGGCGAAGCTCCGATGCGTGTGGCCCGACATGACAAGCTCGACACCGGATCGCGCAAATGCCCGCAGCGCTTCGTCCGCGCGGCGGACGGGCCGCGCACGTGGCTCGCCCGGCACGCGCATCATCGGGTGATGCGCGGCGACGGCCTTGAACATGTCCGGGGACATGCGTGCGAACTCCGCTTCCGCCGCGTCGATATCGCGCCGTCTCGCCACGCCTTCCTGCCAGCGCAGATGCGGCTGCCAGGACCGCGCCGTGTTGAACCCCAGAACCGCGCCGCCGCCGCCTTCGAACACCGGCATCAGATGCGGTGTGCCCGTTGCCTGATGGAAGCGATGAAAGGGATCGGCGAACCTCTGAAACAGGTTGAAATAGGGCAGGTCGTGGTTGCCCGGAAGCACGAGCGCGGGCGTGCCAAGCGCACCGAGCCAGTTCTTCGCAGCCTCGAATTCGCGCCGCCGCGCGCGCAGCGTCAGGTCGCCCGCGACCACGATGACGTCGGGACCCTCCGCCTGCATCGCGTCGCGCAGGGCCTCTTCGAGGCCCATCGGCACACTGCCGAAATGAAGGTCCGCGCAAAGGGCGATCTTCATCGCGCGTCTTCCGAAACCGGCACCAGCACGGTGAGCGCCGCGGGGCGCACACGGTATTTGAGCGGCGTCCGCATCCTCACGACTTCCCCATCGTTCGACAGGCGCAGCGTCTTTTTTCGCCGCGTCATGATGGTCACCTCGGAGGCGCTGAGCCGTTCCAGCCTGTCGTCGCCCCGCCACAACCCGAGCGACGCGCGGGCCAGCACCCAAATCAGGCCCAGCCCGCTATGCGGCTTTGCGATATAGACGCCGAGCTTCCCGTCCGAGAGGCCCTTGCGGGAAAACACGAGACCCGGCTTTTCATCATAGAGATTGTTTGAAACCGCGAGCGAAAACACCCGCACGCGCTTGCGCTCCGTCTCCGCGCCATCGATGGCGATGTCGAGATGGCCGCGCGAGGCAATCACCGTTTTCAAAAGCGCGAAATAGCCGCGTATCCTCTCGCCAAGGGGGCGCCCGCGAAGGGCCTGTCGCCCGGCGCTGATTTTCGGCGGCAATCCCAGAAGCGAATTGCAGAGGAACGCTTCGCCGTTCACCTCGGCGACGTCGATCTTGCGGAACTCGCCCGACGCGAGCGCACCAAGCGCGGCGTCGGGGGCCAGCGGAATGCCGAGGTCGCGCGCGAGGCGGTTCACGGTCCCAAGCGGCAGGATGGCAAGGGCGGTCTTGCTGCCGAGCAGGCGGCGTGCCGCACTGGTGACGGTACCGTCGCCGCCCCCCGCCAGAAGCACATCGGGTTTTTCGGCTGCGGCGCGATCGAGTGCCGCACTCAGCATTGCGGGCTCTACCAGGTCCGACGTGATCGTATGCCCAGCCGCCTCGAAAGCCGCTCTCGCCTTGCTGGCAAGATCTTCGCCTGAAACTCCAAGCGCTTGCCCGGCCCGGCTGTTTATCACGGCATGCACGCGCATTCCCGCTCCCCCCCGTTTTCAGCCATTGTATCCTTGAACACTCGAATTGTGTGCCGGTTCGGCGAAACGAATTTGCGGTGGCCGCGTTTAAATTTACTTGCTCTCAGTAATGGAATATATATTCTAACATCCTTCGGCGATCTGGCAGTCGTCCATTGGGCGCTACGACAAAATATTCGCCGTTATCGGCTTGGATTAGAGTAATTATGAAGGTTGCGCGGCAATAATGATACGTTTGGTCGTCGATCCCGGAAAAGCGATCGGAGACGTTCTCTCTTCCTCTGGATCATATTCCACATGGCGCGTCTCGTCTCACGGGGGAGGGGCTCTGCCTCCTTGCGACGAAGTGGTTATTGTCGCTGCGGGAGCGGACGATCATACGTGTCAGAACGTTCTTTTGCCTTTCGTAAAGGCCGGGGCGGAAACAGCGAAACGGATCGTTCTGCTGTCATCGTTCGACGTCTATTCGATGCGAGGTCTTCCGCTGGATGAGGGTTATCTCGATCCTCGCGCGGCCCGCACGGGGCTCGGTCGGCTGGAACACGCCGTGTCGGAAAGCGCTCCGCGCGGCGTTGTGCTGAGGCTGCCGGATGTCTTCGGGCCGTCAATCACACACGGCACGGCGGGCGCTCTCATCGGTCGCGACGCGTCGGGGCTCAACCGCGTCGCCATTCACCAATGGTACCCCGTTCGCCGCCTCCGCCGCGACATCGAGCGGGCGCTCGGTCTTGGCGTTCCGATAGTGAACCTTTGCACCGAGCCTCTGCCCACAGCCGATGTCCTCCTGGAATTCTTTCCCGGGCAGATGGGGCAGGTGAGGTCGCCGGCGCCGTACAGCCGCATCCGCACGCGTTACGCGGCGGCTTTCGGCGGGAAGGGCGATTACATCATCCCGGCGAGCGAGGTGCTGGCGGAGATGCGCGGATGCATTCTGGCCCACCGTCGGGAAAAGGTGGGCTCGGCACCTTCTCGACGCATCGAAAGCGCAGAAGGCGCATCTGCGGCGCTGGCCTGACCGAAGCGCGCGCGAAAGCCGTCTTCTCTCATGCCGCGTGCTTCGCAAGAGCCTTGAGCAGAGCGCTTGCGAGATCGGCCTGACCGAAAGGCTTGATGAGAAGCGGGCGACCGTCGAAACGGTCGTCGAGCGCGTTCCCGCAGTAGCCGCTCGCGAAGATGAAGGGAATATTCCGCCGCTCAAGTTCTTCGGCGACGGGTGTTACCGTTTCGCCCGCGACATTGATGTCGAGCACCGCCACATCGAAGCTGACCTGATCGATTTTCTTCAGGGCGGCGCCGACCCTGTGCGCGGAAGCGGCGACGACACAGCCCAGCTCCTCCAGGAAATCCTCCATGAGCATGGCCACAAGCACCTCGTCTTCCACGAAAAAAACGCGCACGCCCTTGAGGGGAGTGTCCGCGTTCGACTTGTCGCGATCAGTGGTCGGTTCCGCCGGAGAGGAAGCCCGCATCTTTTGAAACCCGTAGATTTCGATTGAGCTGGAACCTTACCTTAATTGCGCGAAAGTCGTCCATCGGCTTTTGATCAGAGTAAACGTCGCGCGGCGCCACAACCACGCGGGATCGAAAGCGCGGGTTCCGTGTTCATCCGAGGCGTTCCCCACCCGGGAGAGAAACGATGAAGCTTTTCGAATGCCAGCATTGCGGACAACTTATCTATTTCGAGAATACGGTGTGCGAACGGTGCGGCTATGCTCTAGGCTTTCTTCCCGATGTAGCGCAAATGACGGCGCTGAAGCCAACCGGAGACGGCAGCTTCGTGCCGCTTGCAGACAAGTCCCGTACCGTGTCCTATTGCGCCAACTACGAACATGGCACCTGCAATTGGCTCGTCGAGCAGCCGGGCGAGCTTTGCCGCGCCTGCCTTCTGAATCGCACCATTCCCGATCTGCCCGAGAACCTGCGGCGCTGGCAGCGCATCGAGGTGGCCAAGCATCGTCTCGTCTACAGCCTCTTGAGGCTGGGCTTGCCCGTTGAAAGCAAGAGCGAAGCGCCGGAAACCGGCATCGCCTTCGATTTTCTCGCGCCTCCGCCGGGAGAGGAAGGGCAGGGCGAGATCCTCACCGGCCACGACAACGGTGAAATCACGCTGAACGTCATCGAAGCGGAAGACGCGATCCGCGAAAAGATCCGCGAGAACATGCACGAGCCCTATCGCACGTTGCTCGGTCATTTCCGTCACGAGATCGCGCATTACTATTTCGAGCGGCTGGTGAAGGGCCGGCCGGGTTATGCGCTGTTCCTAGCCACCTTTGGCGACGAGACGGCGGATTACGGCGAGGCGCTGAAGAACCACTACGCGAACGGCGCGCCCCAGAACTGGCGCGACAATCACATCACGGCCTATGCGAGCGCGCACCCGCACGAGGATTGGGCCGAGACCTTCGCGCATTATCTCCACATGGTCGACACGCTGGAAACGGCCTACGCGTTCGGCCTTCATGTGCGCCCGCGTGCCGGACAGGACGACAATCTCGCGGCCAGCGTCAGCTTCGACCCATATACGCGCAAGGATTTCGAGACGATCATCGATGCGTGGCTTCCCGTGACCTTCGCGGTGAACTCGATCAACCGCAGCATGGGCATCGACGACCTTTATCCATTCGTGATTTCGCCCGCCGTCGTCGAGAAACTCCGCGTCGTCCACGAGATCGTCCGCTCGAAGGGCGCGATAGCTTCATCGGCGCACGCGGCTTCGGAACCGGGTCTCGTCCGGCGGCTCGCCAGCTTCTTCGCCTGATCGGCCAGCATCAAACCGGATTGCATGCATGGAAGCGGATCGACAACCAGACTTCCAGCGTCGTGCCGTATCCGATTTGCCGCAAGACTTTGGAGGGTCTTCAGGCGAAGGATCGCTTCGCCTGAAAAATAGCCGCCGAGGGGATCAGAGGAGGCCGTGCGATTGCGCAAGGCCCGCCAGCGGGCGCTGGGGACGCGGCCCGACCTGCGTGATCACCTCCGAGGCGCACAGGCTGCCGATCTTCGCGCAGGTTTCGAGGTCGCGGCCGGTCGAGAGACCGAACAGGAAGCCCGCCGCGTAAAGGTCGCCCGCGCCGGTTGCATCCACAAGCTTTTCGATCTTCACCGCAGGCACGGCGACGGTGGTTTCGCCCTCAAGGATCACCGACCCCTTTTCGCTGCGTGTGATTGCGGCAAGCGCGCATTCCGAGCGGATCGCCGCGCAGGCCTCGTCGAACGACGCGCCCGGATAAAGCGCCAGCAACTCCTTCTCGTTCGCGAAGACGATATCCACGCTTTCGCGGATGAACTTGCGGAAGCCTTCGCGGTGACGGTCCACGCAGAACGGATCGGACAGCGTGAAGGCGAGTTTCGTGCCGGCCTTTCGCGCGATCTCGCCCGCGGCGAAAAATGCCTGCCGCGCCGGTACCGGATCGAACAGATAGCCTTCGAGATAGACGATCCCCGCCGATGCGATGGCGTCCGCGTCGAGATTGGCCTCGGAATATTCCGCCGCCGCGCCGAGATTGGTGTTCATGGTGCGCTCGCCATCGGGCGTGACGAGGATCAGGCAGCGCCCGGTGGGCGTGCCGCTGCCGTCTTTCGCACCGAAGAAACTGACGCCGGTCGCCTTGATGTCGTGCGCGAAAGCGTCGGCGAACTGGTCGTGCCCGACCTTGCCGGCAAAGCCCGCCTTGCCGCCGAGCGACGCGATCCCCGCGCAGGTATTCGCCGCCGAGCCGCCGCTCGCCTCGACCGCCGGTCCCATGCGGCTGTAAAGCGCCGTCGCCTCTTCCGGCGAAGTGAGCCGCATCGTGCCTTTCACCAGCGAAAACTCTTCGAGGAGGCTATCCTCGCAGGAAGCGATGATATCGACCAGCGCATGGCCGATCCCGAGCACGTGAAGCGATTTCGTCATGGTTTTTCGTATTCCGTTTCAGTTGACACTGGCGCCGCCGCATGTCGCGGGGCACAAGCGGTCGAATTCCCGACATTTGCATCCGTATTCGGCAGCCTCGCGAGCAAATGTCGCAATCACAAGACCACTACCAACTTCCTGATTTGGAGCTTCCAATTTGATTCCCGATCGAGAACTCCGGCAGCCGGGACTCAAATGTCAAATCGGCTCCACCAAGGTTTTCGGTGCGAACCGGCACAAATCGACGATGATACATCGCCAGCATTCCGGCTTTCGCGCCTTGCAGACGTAGCGCCCATGCAAGATGAGCCAGTGATGCGCGTTCAGCGCGAAACGGGCGGGAACGACGCGTTCGAGGCCCAGTTCCACCGCGAGCGGCGTTTTCCCCGGCGCGAGCCCGGTGCGGTTCGCGACGCGGAAGATGTGTGTGTCGACGGCGATGGTCGGCTCGCCGAAGGCGACGTTCAGCACGACATTCGCCGACTTGCGCCCGACGCCCGGCAGGCTTTCCAGCGCGTCGCGGTCTTGCGGCACGACGCCGCCGTGGTTTTCGACGAGCGCCTTTGAAAGCGCTACGACGTTTTTGGCCTTCGTGTTGAAAAGCCCGATGGTCCTGATGGCGTCGCGGACCTTCTCCTCCCCGAGCGCCACCATCTTTTCGGGCGTGTCCGCTTGTCGGAACAGCGCCCCGGTCGCCTTGTTGACACCCGCGTCGGTGGCCTGCGCCGAAAGCACCACCGCGACGAGGAGCGTGAACGGGTTCACGTGGTCGAGTTCGGTGCGCGGGGCCGGCATGGCGGCCGCGAACCGGGAGAAAAGCTTACCGATCTCCTCCGCCGAAAGAAGGGAGGAGGTGTCGCCCGTCCGTTTCTCTTTCGTAGCGGGCTTCAGCCTGGCCTTAGCCTTTCGGCTTCCCGCAACACAGGGCTTTTCCATGTCGGGCCGGTGAGTTTCGATGCTTCAGTCAAAGTCCGGCGGCGGCTTGATGGATCGGAAAGCAAAGCCGGAATTTTCCGCTGCCCGTGTCTTTGCTGCCTCATCGCGAGCGTTGGCGCAAGAGCTTTGTCGT
The DNA here is from genome assembly GCF_003992725.1 of Rhodomicrobium lacus. Classification (NCBI taxonomy): domain Bacteria; kingdom Pseudomonadati; phylum Pseudomonadota; class Alphaproteobacteria; order Hyphomicrobiales; family Hyphomicrobiaceae; genus Rhodomicrobium; species Rhodomicrobium lacus. Next base: position 192,278 of record NZ_RZNF01000002.1, read on the forward strand.
TCTCAAGGCGCAGGTGAGGCATTCTTGAGCGACGCCGCACCCGCGCGCGCCTTGTTCCGGCCGCAAAACGCCTGTCGCCGGGCCTTATCCGGGGCTTCGAGGCGTGGTGCAGCCGCAATCCGAATCAGGGGCAGCCCGATTCGGATTGCGGAAGAAGGAATACTATACGGTGAGCGTAATCTTCGACGCGGCCGAGCCGTCCGGGTTCAGGCGATAAACATAAGGCTCGCCGGTGGCGAGGTTGAGCTTCAGGATTTCTTCGGTCGAAAGCCCGTCCAGTTTCATGATCAATGCGCGCAGCGAATTGCCGTGCGCCGCAACGATCACGTTCCTGCCCGCCTTCACCTGCGGCAGGATTTCCGCCTCATAATAGGGGAGCACGCGCGCGGCGGTGTCCTTCAGGCTTTCGCCTCCCGGAGGCGGCACGTCGTACGAACGCCGCCAGATATGCACCTGCTCTTCGCCCCATCTTGCGCGGGCGTCGTCCTTGTTGAGGCCGGAGAGGTCGCCATAGTCGCGCTCGTTCAGAGCCTGATTCTCGACGATGGGAAGATTGCGCTGGCCGAGTTCGTCGAGGATGAGCGACAGCGTGTGCTGCGCGCGCGTGAGTGCGCTCGTGAAGGCGATGTCAAAGGTATAGCCGTCCTTTTTCAGAAGTTCGCCAGCCTTGCGCGCCTCTTCGACGCCCTTTTCGGTCAAGTCGGGGTCACGCCAGCCGGTAAAGAGGTTGAGCTTGTTCCATTCGCTCTCGCCGTGGCGAACGAGCACGAGCACGTTGTTCATTGCGGTATCCTTCGAGTTTCGCGAAAAAAGTGGCGTCAAAGCCCCAACACGTTGCGCATCGAGAAAAGACCGGGGCCCTTGCCCTGGCCCCAGAGCGCGGCGGCAACCGCGCCCCGCGCGAAAATCTGTCGGTCCTCGGCGCGGTGCGACAGCTCGATGCGCTCGCCGGTGCCCGCGAAAATCACGCTGTGGTCGCCTACGACCGAGCCGCCGCGAAGCGCCGCGAAGCCGATCGCCCCGAGCGGGCGCTCGCCGGTGTGGCCTTCGCGCGCGGTAATCTTGTGATCGCCAAGCTGGATGTGACGGCCATCGGCGGCCGCTTCGCCAAGAAGCAGAGCCGTGCCGGATGGCGCATCAACCTTGTGCTTGTGGTGCATCTCGACGATTTCGATGTCGAACCGCTCGTCGAGCGCCGCGGCGGCTTTCTCCACCAGCGCGGCGAGCAGATTGACGCCGAGGCTCATATTGCCGGACTTGATGATCGTGGCGTGGCGCGCGGCGGCTTCGATCTTTGCCTCGTCGTCGGGAGAAAAGCCCGTCGTGCCGATGACGTGGACGATGCGCGCCTGCGCAGCGAGACCAGCGGTTTCGACGCTCGCGGCGGGCGCTGTGAAGTCGAGCACGCCGTCGACATGGGTGAAGAGCGCAAGCGCGTCGCTCGTGATCTCGATACCGAGCGGGCCGACGCCCGCGACCTCGCCCGCGTCCTTGCCGATGAAGGGCGAACCCGCGCGTTCGACGGCGCCCGCCACATCGCAATTCGGTGTTTCGTGAACGGTGCGGATCAGCGCGCGCCCCATTCGTCCGGCAGCGCCCATGATTGCCAAGCGCATGGCCTGTACCTCGCCTGTTTTGTTTCGGCGCATATCATAAGGCCGATGGGATTACGAGTCATAGATCGGTCGCGGTTCCAGCTGCCCTGATCGGCGAGAAAAGACCGACGGCTGTGCGGAGTTTTGCGGAAAGAGGACCGTGTCGGCGCGGGAAACCGGCAAAAAGTCGAGCGCCCGCCGGCAAAAAAGAAAAGGGCGCGGCCCTGCGGCACGCGCCCTCCAGATCGGAAAGAGAGCTTTCGCTTACATGTCGCCGCCGCCGCCGAAGGACACGGTACGGCGGTTGAGCACGAACCGGATCCAGATCGTCAGCAGGAATTCCGAAGCGCCCGCCACGATCAGAACGGCCAGCGAATTGAGCTGATAGGCTGAAATCTGCTCCTTGAAGGTAGGGCTGATGATGGTCTGCACGAGGATCACCACGCCTGCTACGACGGGCGCGATGGCGAGCACCGAATCGAGCACGCCAAGCGCCCGGATCTGGCTCGCGGAGAAGAGCAGGAACATCATCTGGATGATGAGGTAGAAAAACCCGATCCAGACGGGTACGGCCCAGGCCACGCCGCCGGTCTCGCCCGGCGTGTAGTCCGGATAGGAACCGATGAAAAATGCGCCACCTATCGTGGCGAACAGAGCGAGAAGAATGCTGAACCATTCCTCGGGGTTCGTGCTTGCGCGACGCCGCCGATCGTCTTCGAATGACATGGCTATCCCTTCCTTGAGACTATTGCGTGAAAGCTAACCGCGTCGTGCTCCGCTTTCGCAGCCGCCGCGGCGCCGGAATTTCGTGTCCGCATCGCCCTTGGCGGTTCGATGCACAGGCGAAGGCAAAATCCGGCAGAACCGGAAAGCCTCGCCTTACGCCGGCAAGGCCGCCCCCATGGAAGATCAGGTGTAACCCGACACCGATCCGTACAAGATCAGATGTCGGAATTTTGACGGGGGCGCGGCAATTGTACCAGCACCCCCCGAATACAGCCGTCAGCGTCCGGGGGATCAGACCTTTTTCCGGCCGTCCTCGATCGCCTTCAGAATAAGGTCGCGCGCTTCCGCCTCGCCGCCCCAACGGTCGATCTTCACCCACTTGCCGAGTTCGAGATCCTTGTAGTGTTCGTAGAAATGGGCGATGCGATTGCGAAGCATGTCCGGCAGGTCGGTATAGTCCCTGATGCCGCGATAGGTCGGCGAAATCTTGTCCGAGGGGACGGCGATGATCTTTTCGTCGCCGCCTGCTTCGTCGCGCATGTAGAGAACGCCGATGGGGCGGCAGTTGCAGATCGCACCCGGCACGATGGGACGGTTGTTCGCGATGAGCACGTCCAGCGGATCGCCGTCCTCGGACAGCGTATGCGGCACAAAGCCGTAATTGCCCGGATAATGCATCGCTGTATAGAGCATCCGGTCCACGAAAAGCGTTCCCGATGGCTTGTCGAGTTCGTACTTGATCGGTTCGCCACCGATGGGAACCTCGACGAGCACGTTGATGTCGAAAGGCGGGTTGTTGCCGATCGGGATGGAGTCGATGCGCATTCGTTTGCCCTTGTGATAATTTGAGCGTGTCGTAGCGCAGTCGGAGCCGATTTTCCATCTTTTTGCGGCGATACGGCGCAGATAACCCTTGCGCCAGGCGAGCAGTTCTTTAGAAGCAGAAGACGGTGGGGGGAATGCTTTTTATGCAACTTGAGCCGGTTTTCCCGATGCCCGCGCTTCGTTTGTTCTCTCTTGCTCTTGCGATGACGCTCGGCATAGCCGCTCCTGCGCTTGGCGGTGAGCCGCGAGAAATCAGGTCTTTCGTCAAGACAATATTCAAGGAAAAGATAGAGGACATAAAGACCGGCATATACTGCCGCGCCTTCTCCTGCGAGTTCGAGGTCGAAAGCTTTTTCGCGACCGAGACCGATCCGAAGACCTACGCCCTTTCGACGACCGGTTGGCTCGAAGGCACGATTCCGGGGCTTCACGGCTCCGCCAGACGCGCGATGGGCCTTACCGCGAGCTATACGCGCGGAACCTGCATCGTGAAAGATGTGAAGCCGATCTTCGACAAGACCACGAACAACAACGGCTGGGGCGCGTCGAAGATCGAGGCCGTTTTCAAGCGCATCGAAATTCCCGCCGTGGTGGTGCTCACGCCGGAGGACTGCAAGAAGGTGGACGAGTTCGTCTTCGCGGGGTCGTAAGCGAAACGGTGCAGGGCGTTTCGCGGCTTGTTTGAAGAGGCGAGCGCGCGCTCCCGGCTTTTGCGCGGGAACGCGGCGGATGCACTCCGCAATCAAGCGCTGAGCTTTTCCATGACCTTGTCGCTCATCTCGAAGTTCGCGTAGACCTTCTGCACGTCGTCGGAGTCTTCGAGCGAATCGATGAGTTTCAGAAGCTTCTCGCCCTTTTCCTCGTCCACCTCGACGGTGTTTTGCGGCCGCCAGCCGATGGATGCCGATTTTGCCGGACCGAACTTCTTTTCAAGCGCGGCCTGAACTTCGCTGAACGCGTCGATGGAGGTCGTCAGCCAGTGCGCTTCCGCGTCGGTCTCGCAATCGTCCGCGCCCGCCTCGATGGCGGCTTCCAGCATCTCCTCGGCGCTGCCGGCGGAAATCGGATATTCGATCTCGCCGACGCGGTCGAAACTGAACGACACCGCGCCCGTTTCGCCGAGGTTTCCGCCGTACTTGGTGAACAGCGAGCGCACCTCGCCCGCCGTGCGGTTGCGGTTGTCGGTCAGCGCTTCCACGATGATGCCGACGCCGCCGGGCGCGAAGCCTTCATAGCGCACCTCCACATAGTCCGCGCCGCCTGCTTCCTGGCTCTTCTTGATCGCGCGTTCGATATTGTCTTTCGGCATGTTCTGCGCACGGGCCGCGAGAATGGCGGTGCGAAGGCGCGGGTTCATGGCGGGGTCGGGAAGGCCGACCTTCGCGGCGGCTGTGATTTCGCGCGCGAACTTGGAAAACATCTTCGAGCGCTTCGCGTCCTGAGCGCCCTTGCGATACATGATGTTCTTGAATTGCGAATGCCCTGCCATGGGTAGCCTTTGTGTTCGTCTCGAATTTTGTCCGCTGATTGGATGCGTTGTCGCAATTTTCGCGCGCGAGCACAAGATTTGCGTCACGCTTTTGCGTCTGGCGGGTGCGCGCATATCGAAAACCGGCCTGTGGCGCGCTTCTGGAGCGCCGAGGGGGCTCGTTGTCAGCGATACCCCATGGTGGTATGAATGCCCGATGCAGGACGGCAAGGACAAGAGGCTGGGACGGCTGGCACGGATCGAGGGGCAGGTGCGCGGCATCGCGCGGATGGTCGCCGAGGATCGCTATTGCATCGACATCATTACCCAGATCGCAGCGGTACAGGCAGCACTTCGCAAGGTCGAAAGCGAAATTCTTGAAAACCATGTGAGCCATTGTGTCGAGCACGCCATCCAGAGCGGTAACGCCGAGGAACAGCGCAGAAAGGTTGCGGAACTCATGGAAGTGCTGAACCGTCGCACGCGCTGACCGGTTGCGTTAAATTGGTGTTACGTTTCTGTCTTAAAGAAAGGCGATAGTGACAAGCGGACTCGGCTTCATCCAAAAAGGGGGTACAGGCGCATGGCGCTCTTCCCGTTCCTGGTCCGAATATCCAATGCATTTTCGCAGCCGAGCCGCCCTTCAAGAAGGAATAGGGAAATGACTGCCCACACCGTCACCGCTTACGATCAGGAGCTCAAGGCTCTCGAAAACGCCATCGCCCGAATGGGGGGCCTTGCGGAGCAGCAATTGCGGCTTGTGCTTTCAGCCGTCACGGAAGCCGACCCGGAGAAGGCGATCAAGGTGATCGCGGGCGATCAGGTGATCGACGCGGTGCAGCGCGAGGTCGAGGAGATGACGGTCCAGCTCATCGCGAGACGCCAGCCCGTTGCGGTGGACCTTCGCGTGGTGCTCGGCGCGCTCCGCATTGCAAGCGATCTCGAACGCATCGGCGATCTCTCGAAAAGCACGGCGAAGCGCCTCGCGCAGTTCGATGAAAAGGCGTGGCTTTCGCCGATGACGAGGAGCCTCACCGCTATCGGCGATCTCGCTCTTCTGCAGCTCAAGACGGTGCTCGACGCCTATTCGCAGCGCAATCTCGATCAGGCGCTTCTCGTGTGGAACCGCGATGAAGAGATCGATCGCCAGTATAACGCGCTCTTCCGCGAACTGCTCACCTACATGATGGAAGACCCGCGCACGATCACTTTCTCCGCGCACCTCCTGTTCTGCGCGAAGAACATCGAGAGGATCGGCGATCATTGCACGAACATCGCGGAAATCGCGGCCTATATCATTACGGGCGAGCCGCTTGTCGAGAGCCGGCCAAGGGCGGATATTCCGCAAGCCGAAGGGTGATCGGGACGCGCGCAAGCCGCAGGCATCGCAGATTTCCGGTCAAGGCTTTCCGGCTCGGCGCAAGCGAACGTCAATCCGTCGCGAGAGCTGCCGAATCGCGCGGGCGCCTCCGTTGAAAGGGCGCGCGACGACGTAAACTGTGCCTCACCACGCGGGAATCGCAAAAGCGAAGGCATGATGGGACTGAAGGCGCGCGCCGCCGTCGCCTTTGAGCCGGGGACGGCGCCCGAAATCGTTCTGGACGGCTTCGACAGCGAAGGCATCTTCCGCCCATCCCCGGTCTTGAAGAGGCGCGTGTCGGCGCGGGCGAACAAATTTCGTCATGCCGCGCCACGACGCATCGATGAAGGGCGAGAGCGCTCCTTCGGTCGTGATATGCTGAGGATGGCAGGGCTGGCGGAGTCACGGGGTGGGGCACTGTGCTTCCAGTGGCGATTTTGCAACGATCCATTCGGGACCGGTCTCAACCGCTAACTATAGGATGATCTCGATGCGGTGCGCCGTTGCCGAGCCCAAGCAGGGCGGTCATACTCTCCTTATGCGTGTGTTCGCTTCGGCTCTTGCCTTGTCCCTTTGTCTCACCGCCGGCGGTGTTTCGGCGGCGGAACGCGTTGCTGTCTTCGATTTCGAAATGGTCGATGCGAATTCCGATACCGCGAGCCTTGGCAGCCGTCCCGAAGAGGTAGAGAGGCTCAAGGCAGCGGCAGCCCGTTTTCGCGACGCTCTCGTCCGCACCGGCAAGTACGAGATGGCCGATTTGAGCGCGGTGGAGCCATCCGCGCGTGCCTTCAATTTGAGCGCCTGCAACGGATGCGACGGCGCGCTCGCGCGAAAGGTCGATGCCGCGATTTCCATCACCGGATCGGTGCAGAAAGTACAGGATGTCACGCGCGCCATGGCGATTTTCGTTCGCGATGTCGAAACCGGCAAGCTTCTCGCAAGCAAGAGCGTCGACATTCGCGAGGACACGGATGCGGGTTGGAATGGAGCGGTGGATAGTTTGGCCCAGACCTGCCTGCGGCACCTCGCTCTCGAGGACAATTGAGAATGTAGCGGCTCCCTTGGGTCGGTTCGCCTGAAACGGGCTCGTTGCAAGCGAAGTCGTTCGTCCAGTTCATCGCACGGCGCCGTGGCCTTTTCCGATCCGACGATACAGGAACGGTGGCGGCGCGGCGTTGCTCGCCTCGGCAAGTCCTGCCATCAGGCCGTGATGAGGCGAGAGGCTGCAGGCCGGGTCGGTGGCCTCCACATCGCCTGTCAACGCGAAAGCCTGACAACGGCACCCCCCGAAATCGACATCCCTGCGCGGGCAGGCGCGGCAGGGTTCCTTCATCCACTCGTCGCCGCGAAAGCGGTTGAACGCCGCGCCGTCATACCAGACTTCATCGAGTGACTTTTCCCTTACGTTGTAGAAGTGCAGGGGAAGGCTCTCGGCGGCGTGGCATGGAAGAGCCTTTCCGCCCGGCGTGATCGTGATCACGTCACGTGCCCAGCCGCCCATGCAGGGTTTCGGAAATTGCGCGTAGGTGTCCGGCGTAACGTAGTCGATGTTGAGGACGCCCCTGAGGCGCTCGCGCGCGCTGCCGACGATAGCGGCTTCTTCGAGAACGGCGTCGTAGTCGGGCATCAGAGCCGCGCGGTTCTTCTCCGCCCAGCCGTAATATTGCACATGCGCGATTTCGAGGCGGTCCGCGTCCAGTTCGAGCGCAAGCTCGATCAGGCGCGCGGCTTGCCCGATGTTATGGCGGTGCGTCGGCGCGTTGAGCGTGAGCGGAAGGCCCGCTTCCCGCACCCATCGCGCAGCCACAAGCTTCTCCGCGAGGCTCCCTTTGTAGTTGCCGATGCGGTCGGAGGTTGCGGCGTCGAGCGCCTGAAAACTGAGTTGTACATGATCGAGGCCGCAATCGGCGAGCCGCCCCAGGCGTTCGCGCGTCAGCATTACGCCCGAAGTGATGAGATTTGTATAGATGCCGCGCGCGCTGAGCGCCGCCACGAAATCTTCCAGATCCGTCCGTAGCATCGGCTCTCCACCAGAAAGATGCACCTGAAGCACACCGAGATCCGCCGCCTGCGCGAACGCCGAAAGCCATTCGGCCGTGTCGAGTTCTTCCGCCGCTTTCAGAAGCTTCAGCGGATTCGAGCAATACGGGCATTGAAGAGGGCAGCGATGCGTCAATTCCGCGAGAAGGCCGAGCGGCGGCTCCGCGCGTGGGGCTTGGTTGGCTGTCACAGCGTCAACAGGCGTAAATCCATCCATTCCTGTATGAACTCCATCACATCGGTTTCGATGGTTTCGACCGGCGCGGCATATTCGGCGGCGAGTGTCGCCGACATGGCGGCAATCGTCCGTTCGCCATCACAGAGCTTCAGGGTTTCGACGGCGATGCCGTCCGGCCAGTAAACCCGCTCCGGCGCGAGCACGGCGTAGCGGCCCCGCACCGGATCGAACTGCAAGCGCACATGACGCGGCATTCGGGGTGCGCTGTCCGCCGTCGCGACTGCGCGCGTGCGCGATGATAGGCGCGGCTCCTTCGTAGGGCGCGTCATGGCTGGAAAGCTCCGGGCGCGACGAGCCCCGGCTCGACATAGGCGAGATGAAGCGCATCGAGTTGCGCCCAAAGCACTTGCGTCTTGAACAGAAGCGCATCCACGACCGCCTGCTGCGCCTCCGCCGTGCGCGCGCGTTCCTTCACATAGTTGAGCGCGAACTCGACGTCGCGCGGGGCCTGATCGAGACGGCGCGTGAAATAGCCCATCATCGCCTCGTCGATGAAATCGTAATTCGCGAGCATGCCGGAGATGCGTTCCGAATGGATGCCAGGCGCGAAAAGCTCGGTCAGCGAGGAGGCAATGCCTTCGAGGAGCGTTGTTTGGCGCACGAAATCGAGATAGGCGTCGCAGGCGAAGCGCGTGCCCGGAAGTATTCCGCGCGCGGAGACGACATAATCGCGCGGAAGGCCGAGCGCGTCGGTCAGGCGTAACCAGCGCGCGATGCCGCCCTCGTCGTCGCCGATGCCGTCATGATCGAAATAGCGCCGCCGCCATTCGAGGCGCATGGCGCGGTCGACCATCTTCGACATCAGCGCCGCATCCTTGCGCGGGATCGTGGCCTGATAATAATAGCGGTTCAGCGCCCACGCCCGCACCTGCTGCCTTGAGAGCTTGCCGCCATGCAGCAGTTTGTGAAACGGATGCAGATCGTGATAACGGCGCGCGCCGATTTCGCGCAGGAGAACTTCGAGGCCCTCCGGCGACAACCCGCCCGCAGGCACGGTCGTGTCGAGATCGGCGGCCGGGCTGGCCGACACGTTATCCGCCGCGCTCATTGTTCCAGTAGCCACGCTGTTTGATGCCTCGTCCAGTCTCCGCCGAATCGCGTCGCGATAGGGCGCCGCCCGTGCGGGCGGGGGCTACTGGGACAAACCATTGCGAGCGAGTTGGTGCCATCCTGGCGGCACGCTCAGCTGGCGCGGACCGGCCGTGTTCAGGCGAGCGCGAAGAAACGCGACGCGTTTCTGAAATCGTCGAAACGGTGCTTGAGGCGCTCGGCGGCTTCGTAATCCTCGCCCCATTGCGCGGCCTGCCACGCGTCGTCGATATGCGCCGCAGCCCAGGTTGCGCCCGTATCGAGGAATCCGTCCACATGGGCGAGCGACAGAAGTGCGGAACCGGTCAGCGTCGTCATCATGTGAAGCGCGGCGAGCCGGAACGGCCCGAAGGCGGTCAGGGCGTTACGAATAGCGTCGATCGAGGCAGGCGGCTGCGCAATATGGCCGACGCCCGTGGTCACCTCGAAAGTCGCGTCGTAGGTGTCGCGGATGAAGGCGAGCACCGGGTCCCAAGTCTCCGCCTGCCGCGCGGCGAGTTCGACTGGAAACGGCGCGCGATAGCAGAGAAGGTCGCTTGCCGCGAAGGACACGATGTCTCCGACAACCTCGCCTTCGCGCGGCGCGACGGCATCAGCGGCGCTGTTGGCAAGCCGCGTGTAGAAAAGCCTGTGCGGCGCGATGGTTTCGCCTTGCCCGTTCCATTCTTCGGCGATGGCTTCGGCAAGCGCGCGCGTGGGGACAGCGAGCGGGCGACCGGCCGGGGTCTTTACGGCGCGCCCGTCGAGATGGATCTGGAACGAGCCGTTGTCCTGTTCGGCTACGGTGGCGGCCTTGTAGAAGCGTTTGAGGGTCTTTTTGTCAGATGCGGTCATCGTTCGTCCGTCAGAGTTTGTTGCGGCGCGCCGCGCGCCAGATGCGCCAGAGCCGGCCGAGCGGGTTGAGCGCGACCCTGTCGCGCAAGGGTTGAAAGTCCGGCGCCGCCATCACCTGAAGATAGGGGGCGACAAGCGTCAGGGGAAGAAAGGCCGCGCGAGCGTCCGGCGCGATGTTCGCCTGCATGTCTCGGAAACGCTGAAGCGCTGCTGCCGCCTCGTCTCGCAACTCTGCAAGCGCGGCCTGAAGCGCGCCGCTGTCCTCGCCGCGTCCCATGGCCTCGAAATCGACGCCCTTCTCTTCGAGAAGCGCAAGCGGCAGAGGGAGGCGTCCGCGCGCGACGGAGTCGGGGAGGCCGCGAAGCGTTTCGACGATGCCCAACGCGAGTCCGGCTTCGCGGGCAGCGCCTTTCGCGGCTTCGCTGCGGTCGCCGAGCGCTGCGGAGGCGAGTTCGAACAGCGCGCCCTGCGAATCGTCGATAAGCGCCGCAAATTCCGCATTGTCGGCGGGGCTGTCGCCAAAAAGCTCGGGCACGTGCTCGTCCACCATCGCAAGGAGGCGCTCGCGCGGGAGATCATGCGCCATGATCGCGGCGTTCAGCGCGTCGGCGAGAGGATTGCCGGTCTTTTCGTTCGCCTCGCCGCTTTCGATCGCATCGTGCCACCATTTAAGGCGGATCTGTCCCGCCAGAGGTTCGCGCGCGACCGCAAGGACGTGATTCAGTTCGGAGTCGAAGGCATGGAGCGCGAAAAGAGCCGGGCGGGCGGCTTCGGGCGCGAACATAGCGGCCCAATAGCGGTCGCGGTCGCGCGAGCGGACGAGATCCGCCGCGCTTCGCCCGTCGTCGCGCGTGTCGGCGGCGGGCGACATGCGGTCAGCCTCGCGAGACCGGAAGCAGCGCGGCGGTAAAGCGGCGGCGCTCGGCGATGAGCACGTTGTAGGTGCGGCAGGCAGCGGCGGTGTCCATCGTTTCGAGGCCGAGGCCGCGTTTTTCGATCTGCCGCGCGAAGGCGGGCGAGACAAAACGCAAGTTTGCGCCGGTGCCGTAGAGCAGGAAATCGCCGGGCGTTTCGCGCGTATCGAGAAAGCCGAGAATGTCGGTTTCCCGCGTGTCTTCGGTCGCTGCGGCCCACGCGAAGACTTCGGCGGCCGAGATGAGGAACGCCGTATCGCGGATCTTACCCGCGAATTGCAGCGCGCCACCCGGCGTCAAGGAGACGGGTGCGCGCGGGCCAAGGCGTGTCAGGGAACCGCTCATTGGCCGCGCTCCCGTCAGCGGCGCTTGCCGCGCCCGGCTTTGCGACCGGCGGGTGGACGGTAACCGGATGGCTTTGAAGCGACGCGCGCGGGAGCCGGCGTTTCGACTTCGGGCGCATCCGTCGATTCGAAGGCGGCGGCGTCGCTCGACTCAACGGCTGGCCGATCTTCGGCAGGAGCGGCTGCCGGCCTGGCCGGCTTCGCGGCGGGGGCGCCTGGCTTCGCAGATGCCTTCTCCACGCCGCTCCAGTCGCGCTTGACGCCGATGAGGATGAGGAACGGCGCTGCGATGTAAACGGATGAATAGGTGCCGATCAGCGTGCCGAAGATCATGGCGAAGGTGAAGCCGCGGATAACCTCGCCGCCAAAGATATAAAGCGGGATCAGCGCCATGAGCACTGTCGCCACGGTCATGATCGTGCGCGACATCGTCTCGTTCACCGACAGGTCGAGCAACTGCCGCAGCGGCATCTTCTTGTAGCGGCGCAGGTTCTCGCGGATACGGTCGTAAATGACGACGGTATCGTTGATCGAATAGCCGAGGATGGTGAGAAGCGCCGCCACGATGGTGAGGTCGAAGTCGAGTTCGAACAGCGACCATAGCCCGATTGTGAGCATGACGTCATGCACCAGAGCTATGACTGCGCCGAGTGCGAACTGCCATTCGAACCGGAACCAGACATAGGCGAAGATGCCGAGATTGGTGAGCACCAGCGCCCAGATCGCGGAGTTGATGAGTTCCTGCGATACGGTGCTGCCAACCTGTTCGCGGCGCAGTTCCTTCGTGCCTTCGGGCAGTGCGGCCAGCACCTTGTCGGCGGCGACCTTTTGCGCCTCCGGGCCGCCTTCCTGCTCGGGGAAGCGGATCAGGAGCTCGTCGGCCTTGCCGAAATTCTGGATCTGGATTTCGCCGACGCCGAGATGCGTCAGCGTCGTGCGCAGCTTGGCGGCCTCGGCGGCAGTCGGCGTCTGCACTTGCATCAGCGTGCCGCCCTTGAAGTCGATGCCGAAGTTCAGTCCGTGGGTGAACAGCAGCACGACCGTGCCGACGATGCCGATGATCGACAGCGCGAAGCAAAGCCGGAAGTATTTGACGAAATGGAAATTCGTCTTCTGGGGGAGGCGGAACAGCGGTTTCAGCAGCATGGCTTGGCTCGTTCGGCGCTAGAGCGAGCCGCTTTTCGGCGCGGCGTTGCTCGACAAATAAGAAGCCAGGGTATCCTGAGGGACACCCTAGATGTGAAGGACGGTAGGCCGCGTCTGGCGCAGCCATGTCGACACCATCAGGCGCGTCAGCGTGATTGCGGTGAACAGCGAACTCACGATGCCGAAGGACAGCGTGACCGCGAAGCCTTTCACCGTGCCCGACCCGAACGCGTAGAGGATCAGCGCGGCGAGAAGGGCGGTCAGATGCGAGTCGATGATGGTTGCGTAGGCGCGGTCGAAGCCTGCCTCGATGGCCGAAATCATCCCTCGCCCGGTTCGCAGTTCCTCGCGTATGCGCTCGTATATGAGCACGTTCGCGTCCACCGCGACCCCCATTGTGAGCACGATGCCTGCGATGCCCGGCATGGTCAGCGTTGCATGGAAGAGCGAAAGGCAGGCCATGATGATGGCGATATTGACCGCAAGCGCGATCACGGAGAACAGGCCGAACAGTCCGTAGGCCGAGATCATGAACAGCGAGACAGCCGCGAAGCCGACGGCGGCGGCGATGGACCCCGCGTCGATGGAATCCGCGCCGAGGCTCGGGCCCACAGAGCGTTCCTCGATGATGGAAAGCGCGGCCGGAAGCGCTCCCGAGCGCAGCAGCAGCGCGAGACGGTTCGTTTCCTCGACGCCGAAATTGCCCGTAATCTGGCCGCGTCCGCCCGGAATCTCGGAGCGGATGACCGGTGCCGAGATCACCTTGCCGTCGAGGATGATGGCGAAGGGACGACCGATATTGTCGCGCGTCACCCGCGCGAAAGCCGAAGCGCCACGGCTGTTGAACTCGAAATCGACCGCGCGCTCGCCGACGCCGCCCGCGCGGTTGTCGTAGCCCGCATAGGCGTTCACGAGGTCGTCGCCCGAAACGATCACTTCCTTGTGGACGAGCACGAACTGGCCGGGCCGTTCCTGATCCGGCAGAAGCTGGGAATCCGGCGGCACGCCATGGTCCTTGGCCTCTTCCGGCGAGATCGACGTGTCGACAAGCTGGAAGGTGAGTTTCGCCGTGGTGCCGACGCGGGTCTTCACCTCGTCGGGTGCGAGGCCCGGCACCTGGATGAGGATACGGTCCTTGCCGCTTGCGCCGCCCTGCGCCTGAATGGTCGCTTCGGTCGTACCTTGCGGGTCGACGCGGCGGCGGATGACTTCGATGGAGCGGGAAATTGCGTTTTCGATGCGGCGCTGCACGCCCGCCTGCGTCGGCTCAAGCGTGATGACGCCCGGCTGCGTCGACTGAACCGAGAGGTCCGTGCCGGAATCGCCGCCCGACCCCGTCAGGAGCGAAGAGGAAAGCGGCTGCGCCAGCGTCTTGAGTTTCGTCAGCGCGGCGTCGGTATTTGCCGGGTCGCGCAGGTTCACACGCACCTGATTGCCCGCGATGACGACGCCCGAATGCGCGATGCGCGCTTCGCTGAGCGCGCGTCGCGATTCCGTCTGGATGGACTGCAGCCAGTCCTTCTTCAACTGCGTGGTGTCGATCTGGTAGAGAAGATGCGTGCCGCCGCGAAGGTCGAGGCCGAGCGGCATGCGGGGAAGCTGTGCCCAGGAGGGCAGGCTTTCATAGGTCGAGATCGGAATCACGTTCGGCAGCGCGAAGATGACCGACGCGACGGATATGAGAATCGTCGCCACCGCGCCCCAGCGCGAAAAATGCAACGTGAATGCGCTCATCGACCCTGTTCCCCTTGATGCGCTGCGTGTTCGGCCGGCTGCTTAGGCGGCTGTCTTGTCGCCGTTCGCCCCGGATTCGGCTGGCGCGTCTTCCTTGTCCTTCGACGTGTCGCCCTTCACCGGCTCGCCCTTGCCGCGAACGTCGGTGATCGTCGCCTTCAGCACCCGCACCTGCACGCCGTCGGCGATTTCGACCTTCAGTTCGCCATCGGTGCCGATCCGCACGACCTTGCCGATGATGCCGCCCGCCGTCACGACCGTATCGCCGCGCTTCACCGCATCCAGCATCGCCTGATGCTCTTTCATCCGCTTCTGCTGCGGACGGAACACCAGCAGATAGAAGATGACGAAGACGAGGATGAGCGGGAACAGCATGCCGAAAATGTCGCCGGCTCCGGCGCCAGGCGCTTGGGCGTATGCGGGAGAGATCATCGAGAGGACTCCGTGATGTGCGGAAAGAATGGGCGCGAGCCTTTTCGCGCGGAAGGTCGTGGCTTTCTTATAATGGCTTGCCCTGATATGGCAACTTCTGCGCCGTTGCGTCCGTGGCTAAATAGCGCATAGTTTCACGTTCTTCCACATCGGCGCGCGGACCTTGCGCTTTTTTCATCCACAACCGCGACCTCACACCATGCCCCAGACACCGCACCCCCTGGAACCGCTTCTCATCCGCATCGCGGAGGCGATGGAGCGCCTTGCACCGCCGGAAGGCGGCAAGGAAACCTTTGCTGCCGCGGATGCCTTCGTGTGGCAGGCCGAGGGGAGCCGCTTCCTCGCGGTTCGCCGCGTGAACCGCACGCCGATCGCGCTTCTCAAGGGCGTCGACCGCGTGCGCGACAAGCTGCTCGACAATACGGAAAACTTCGCGCGCGGGCTTCCCGCCAACAACGCGCTGCTCTGGGGGGCGCGCGGCATGGGCAAAAGCTCGCTCGTGAAAGCGGTGCATGCTGAGGTGGCCGCGAAGCTTGCCGCCAACGGCGCGTCGGCGCTGAAGCTTGTCGAAATCCACCGCGAGGACATCGAGAGCCTTCCGCGCTGCCTGTCGCACATGCGCGAAAGCCCGCATCGCTTCATCGTGTTCTGCGACGACCTGTCCTTCGACGCGGACGATACGGCTTACAAGTCGCTCAAGGCGGTGCTCGAAGGCGGCGTCGAGGGGCGCCCGCAGAACGTGCTGTTCTATGCCACGTCGAACCGCCGCCACCTGATGGCGCGCGAGATGGTGGAGAACGAGCGCTCGACCGCGATTCATCAGGGCGAGGCCGTGGAAGAGAAGGTTTCGCTCTCGGATCGATTCGGCCTTTGGCTCGGCTTCCACAACTGCTCGCAGGCCGATTATCTCGCGATGGTCGAGGGCTATGTCGCGCATCACGGCCTGACCATCGCACCGGAGGATCTGAAGGCGCAGGCGCTCGAATGGGCGATGACGCGAGGCTCGCGCTCGGGCCGCGTGGCGTGGCAGTTCGTGCAGGATCTGGCGGGGCGGCTCCAGCAGACGCTTGACTGACATACGGCGGGAACACGCGCGGGCTTCGGCGCTTCTCCGTTTATGGAGAATGCCGACGAACTCGATTGCATCGTGATTGGCGGCGGCCCGGCGGGGCTGACGGCGGCGCTCTATCTCGCACGCTTCGAGCGGCGTTTCGTCGTTATCGACAAGGGCGAACCGCGCGCAGCCCTCATCCCGGAAAGCCACAACGTGCCGTTTTTCGCGCAAGGCGTCGGCGGCGTGGAGATGTTGCGCCGCGCGCGAGACCATGCCGAGACATACGGCGCGCGCATCCTGTCCGGCGAGGCGACGACGCTCGCCATGAAGGGCGACGGTTTCGCGGTCGGCTTTCGCCACCGGGATGGCGAGGAGACGCTTCGCGCGCGATTCGTGCTGCTGGCGAGCGGCGTGGTGGACATTCCGCCGAGGCTTGCCGACGCCGATGCGGCGGTTCTCTCCGGTCTCGTGCGCTATTGCCCGATCTGCGACGGCTATGAGGCGAAGGGCAAGCGGGTGGGGGTGATCGGGCGCGGAGCCTGCGGGCTCGGGGAAGCGAAGTTCATCGCGAGCACCTGGAGCGCGGAGGTCACTCTGCTTTCGCTCGACGAGCCGCTGGTGCCGGAACGCGCCGAACAAAGCACGCTCGCCGAGCACGACGTCGATTTCGTGCCGATACCGATCCGCACGCTCGTTCGCGTCGGCGACGGCATCGAGGCGCTCGGGTATGATGGCGCGGTTCATCGGTTCGACATCGTTTATTCCGCCATCGGCTGCGATTACCGCTCGGGCCTGGCGAAGGCGCTCGGCGCCGCGGTCAATGAGGCGGGCGCGCTCAAGGTTGCCGCGCATGCGGAAACCACCGTACCGGGGCTTTACGCGGCGGGAGACGTGACGGAGGGGCTCAATCAGATCGTGGTCGGCATGGGGCAGGCTGCCCGCGCCGCAACACACATCCACAATCGCCTCTGACGTGTGTGCTCGGCTTTTACCTATCCGTTGCCGTAATTCTGGCATGTTTTCGACGCCATGCGGACACGCCTGACTAAACAAGAATTAAGGCGCCCGGAAAGCCGCAGCGCGTTGAACCGCGCGGGGCCGTTCCTTAAGTTTCGCTCCATCACAGCATAGAGGGAATACCATGCTCAGAATTTCCATCGCCGCCGCCGCGGTGGCGTTCCTCGCCGCGAGCCCGTTGGCCGCTTCCGCCGCCGAAAAGACGCTCGCGCTCAAGAGCAACGAAACTTCCGACATCATGCCGCTGTACGGCGTGAAGGACTGCAAGTCGCTGCTCACGGCGACGCCCGAGATCGAGGTGCTTCAGGGCGCGCCCGAATTGACGCTCTCGGTTCGCCCGGACAAGATCCTGCCGCCCGGCGGTAAGTGCAAGGACAAGGTGGACGGCGGCGTGGTCGTGGCCACGGTCGGCAAGGTGGAGAAGCCTTTCGACGGCCCGCTCACCTTCCGCGTGAAATACAAGACGAAGGACGCCACGCGCCAGTCCGCGCACACCTTCGACCTCAAGCTCTTCCCGTAAGCGCGCGCCTCCGGACGAAAAACGCCGCTGTCACCAAAGCAGAGACAGCGGCAGTTCGGTCGTGCTTTTCACTTCCGATATGGCCATGGACGAGTTTGTGAACTGCACGGACGCGACCTGGCTCAGATGCTTGCGGAAGAAAGTCTCGTAGGATTCCGTATCGCGCGTGATGACGCGCAGCAGATAATCCGTTTCGCCGAGAAGCGTGTGGCACTCGACGACCTCGGGGAAGCGGCGGATCGCGTCCTCGAAGGCGGGCAGTGTCCGCTGGCCGTGCGCCTGAAGCTTCACATGCGCGAACACCATCATGTTGAGGCCGAGTTTCTTGCGGTCGAGGATGGCGACGCGCCGCTGGATGATGCCCGCCGCCTCCAGCTTCTCGATGCGCCGCCACACCGACGATTGCGACGCGCCAGCTCGCGTGGCGATTTCTGCTGTGGAAAGTGAGGCGTCGGCCTGCAGGAGCATGAGAATGGTGCGGTCGACGGGATCGAGCGGATAAGGGGTGGAACCGGGCATCGATGCGTCTCCTCTGCGGCATATTGGCGCGATTGCGCATAAATTATGCTCTCAATCGCGGCTTGTGAAAGCCTTAACTCGCCGCCTCCAGCGCCTCACCGAACTTTGCAAAGTCTTTTCAGTTTTCCCATGGGATACTCATAATCCGACCATGGGAGAAGCCAATGGACACGCTCGCGTCTGCGCCCTCCATCAGTCTCGATGACAAGTATCGCGTCGATCAAGGCCAGGTTTTTCTTACGGGCGTGCAGGCTCTTGTCAGGCTTCCGCTTCTGCGCCGCCAGATCGATGCGGCCATGGGGCTCGACACCGCCGGTTTCATCTCGGGATATCGCGGTTCTCCTCTCGGCACCTACGACAAGCAACTGTGGCAGGAAAAGAAGCGCCTCGCCGAAAGCCAGATCGTCTTCCAGCCGGGCGTGAATGAGGAACTGGCTGCAACCGCCGTATGGGGCAGCCAGCAAGCGGCGCTGTTTGCGGGCGCGCGCCATGACGGCGTTTTCGGCATCTGGTACGGCAAGGGGCCGGGCGTGGACCGCTCCGGCGATGCCTTAAAGCACGCGAATTTTTTCGGGACCGCGAAAAATGGCGGCGTGCTGGCAATCGCGGGCGACGACCATTCCTGCAAATCCTCCACGCTGCCGAACCAGAGCGATTTCGCCTTCGCGGATGCCGAAATTCCCGTTCTTGGCCCGTCGGACATCGCCGAGATCATCGAATTCGGCCTGAAGGGCTTCGACCTTTCGCGCTTCGCCGGGCTGTGGGTCGGCCTGAAGGCCGTTTCCGACACCATGGACGCGAGCGCAACCGTGCGTATCGATCCATTGCGCTATCGCTCGTTCACGCCCTACGGCGTCGCCGAGCCGATCGGCGGCCGCAACGCAAGGCTCGGTCGCACGCCGCCCGAGCAGGAGGAAATCCATCGCCATTTCCGCCTTCCCGCCGCGATGGCGTTCGCGCGCGAGAACGGTTTCGACCGCCTCGTCATCGACGGCGCCGCCGCGCGTTTCGGTATCGCGGCTTCCGGCAAGGCTTATCTGCATGTACGGCAGGCGCTGCGCGACCTCGGTCTCACCGATAGGGAGGCGTCCGCGCTCGGTTTTCGCGTTTACAAGATCGGCCTCGTCTGGCCGCTGGAGGAGCACGCCGCGCGCGCCTTCGCGAACGGGCTCGAAACCGTGCTCGTGGTGGAAGAGCACCGCGACATGATCGAGCACCAGTTTCGCGCGGCGCTATACGGTCTGCCGGACGGGCGCCGCCCGCGCATCGTCGGCAAGCGCGACCTCGAAGGCCGCCCGCTTGTCAGCGACGTGCTCGATATCGACACCGCGCATGTGACGCGCGCGATCCTGCGCGTTCTGCCGGAAGCGATGAAGACGCCGCGCATGAAAGCCGTCGAGGCGCGCCTCGCGGAGGCCGCGCAACAGGCTGCCGCCGCACCGATCCATTTGCGCACTCCGTATTTCTGTTCGGGCTGTCCGCACTCGACTTCGACGAAGGTGCCGGACGGAAGCCGCGGCACGGCGGGTATCGGGTGCCACTATCTTGCGACCATGATGAACCGCAACACCGACGTTTTCACCCAGATGGGGGGCGAGGGCGTGTTGTGGGTGGGGCAGGCGCCGTTCACGGAGGAGACGCACGTCTTCGCCAATCTCGGCGACGGCACCTATTTCCATTCGGGCAGTCTCGCGATCCGGCAGGCCATCGCGGCGCGCGCGAACGTCACCTACAAGATCCTGTACAATGATGCCGTCGCCATGACGGGCGGCCAGCCGGTCGACGGTCAACTGACCGTGCCTCGGATTGCGGCTCAGATGCGAGCGGAGGGGGTGTCCCGCATCGCCATCGTGAGCGACGATCCCGACCGCCACGCGAAAGACCCCGCGATCCCGGCGGGCACGAGTTTCGACCATCGTTCCCGCCTCGACGCTGTGCAGCGCGAACTTCGTTCCGTTCCGGGCGTAAGCGTTCTTATTTACGATCAGGTTTGCGCCACCGAGAAGCGCCGCCGCCGCAAGCGCGGCCTTATGGAACAATCGGATAGGCGGCTTTTTATCAATACAGGCGTCTGCGAGGGTTGCGGCGATTGCTCCCGCGCCTCCAATTGTCTTTCGGTCGAGCCGGTCGAGACCGAGTTCGGCCGGAAGCGACGCATCAATCAATCAACCTGCAATCAGGACGCGACCTGCGTCGACGGCTTTTGCCCGAGTTTCGTGTCGGTCTACGGAGGCACGCGCAGGCGAAGACAGGTGAAGCATCTTTCACCCGAAATGCCTGAGCCCGCGCTGCCCGCGATCCCGGAAGACGGCTACAACATCTTGATGACGGGTATCGGCGGGCTCGGTATCACCTCGCTTGCCGCGATCCTCGGCATGGCGGCTCATCTTCACGGCCGTCAGGTGCGCATCGTCGACCAGATCGGCCTCGCGCAGAAGGGCGGCGGCGTCTATTCCCACTTGCGCATCGGCGAGCCGCAGACGGACCTTTTCAGCCCGCGCATCGGGGCGGGGCAGGCCGATCTCGTGCTGGCGGCCGATATCGTCGTAGCCCATGGCAAGAACAGCCTGCCGATGATGAGCGAGACGCGCACCGCCGTCGTCGCCGATCCGCGCGTCACGCCCACGGCCGAATTCGTCCGCGACAACGCCGTCGCTTTCGATGCTCCGGCCATGACCGCGAGGCTCGCAAAGCGCGCCCGCGCGCTCGACGAATGCCCGGCGCAGGCCATTGCGGTCGCGCTCGTCGGCGACGCGATCTTCGCCAACATGGTGCTGACGGGTTTCGCCTGGCAGAACGGGTTTGTCCCGCTGGAACGCGGCGCGATCCTGCGCGCCATCGAATTGAACGGAGCGAGCGTCGACGCAAACAAGCGCGCCTTCGCAATCGGGCGCGAGGCGGCTCTCTGGCCCGAACGCGTCGCTGCGCTGCTCGATCCCGCGCCGAAGCTCGCGCAGACGCTCGACGATATCGTCGGACTTCGCGCGACCGAACTGGCGGCCTATCAGGATGTGGCATACGCCGCGCGCTATCTCGCCTTCGTCGACCGGGTCCGCGCGCGCGAAATTGCCGTCGCGCCGCAAAGCGAGGTGCTGACCCGCGCGGTCGCGCAGAACCTCTTCCGGCTCATGGCCATCAAGGACGAGTATGAGGTGGCGCGGCTTTACACCGATGGCGCGTTCGCCGCGCAGATCAAGGCCGAGTTCGACGGCGACGTGAAGCTCAAGTTTCATCTCGCGCCCCCGATCCTCGGACGCCGCGATCCCGACACCGGGAAGCTCAAAAAGATGACCTTCGGCCCCTGGATGCTGCCCGTACTGCGGCTTCTCGCGAAGGGAAAGCGCCTGCGCGGCACATGGCTCGACGTGTTTGCACGAGCTTCCGAGCGAAAGGCAGAGCGCGCGCTTCTCGCCGACTACGAGGCGCGCATCGAGCGTCTTCTGCCGACGCTGACCAAGGCCAATCTCGCACTCGCCACCGCCTATGCCGCCGTGCCGGACATCGTTCGCGGCTTCGGCCATGTGAAGGAAGCCAACATGGCGAAAGCGCAAGCCCGCTATGCCGAGCTTGAGGCCGCGCTCGCAACCGGCGGCCACAGGCGCGAGGCGGCGGAATAGCCGTTCCGCCATGTTGACAGCAAGCCTTGCCTCAAGCGCCTCATGAGAAAAAAATAACGAGGGAGAAGCGCTTCAATGCCATCCTATCGCGGTCTCGACTTCGGGCTCGGCGAGGAAGCCGACATGCTGCGCGACAGCGTGAGCGCCTTCGCCGACGACAGGATCGCGCCGCGCGCGGCTGAAATCGACCGCTCGAACGCCTTCCCGCGCGACCTTTGGCAGCCCATGGGCGCGCTCGGTTTGCACGGCATCACGGTCGAAGAGGAATGGGGCGGTGCGGGCCTCGGCTATCTGCATCATTGCATCGCCGTCGAGGAGGTGAGCCGCGCGAGCGCAAGCGTCGGGCTGTCTTATGGCGCGCATTCGAATCTCTGCGTGAACCAGATCCGACGAAACGGCACGGACGAGCAGAAACGCCGCTATTTGCCGAAGCTGATCTCCGGCGAGCATGTCGGCGCGCTCGCCATGTCGGAAGCCGAAGCCGGTTCGGATGTCGTGTCGATGCGCACGCGTGCCGACAAGCGCGGCGACCGCTACGTGCTGAACGGCGCGAAGATGTGGATCACCAACGCCCCGCACGCCGACGTGCTCGTGGTCTACGCGAAGACGGACCCCGCCGCCGGGCCGCGCGGCATCACCGCGTTCCTGATCGAGAAGGGGATCGCGGGTTTTTCGGTCTCGCCCAAGCTCGACAAGCTCGGCATGCGCGGGTCGGATACCGCCGAACTCGTGTTCGAGGATTGCGAGGTGCCGGGGGAGAACGTCATGGGCGGCGAAGGACGCGGGGTCGCCGTCCTCATGTCAGGCCTCGACTACGAACGCGCGGTGCTTGCCGCCGGGCCGCTCGGCATCATGCAGGCGGCGCTCGACATCGTGCTTCCCTACATCCACGAGCGAAAGCAGTTCGGCAAGCCCATCGGCACGTTCCAGCTCGTGCAGGGCAAGGTCGCCGACATGGCGGTCGCTCTGAATTCCGCGCGCGCCTACGTCTATGCGGTCGCTCGCGCCTGCGACCGGGGCCAGACGACGCGCGAGGACGCCGCAGGCGCGATTCTCTATGCGGCGGAGGCGGCGACGCGCGTGGCGCTGGACGCCATCCAGCTCCTCGGCGGCACCGGCTACATGAACGACACGGCGACGGGGCGGCTCCTTCGCGATGCGAAACTGTACGAAATCGGCGCGGGCACGAGCGAAATCCGCCGTATGCTTATCGGACGCGAACTATTTGGCAAAATATGATTTCGTGTCATATTTGATGATATGCCAATAAATAGGAATTGGCATTTTGCGAAATCATTGTATGATGAGGCAAAATGGAGGACGGACATGGCGCGCAGAAAAAAGGACGAACGGCCGGACGATGCGCCATTGCGCGGGAGGGGCTTCGAGGAAGCGCCGCAGGCTCCGTTCGTTGTCGACACCGCTGAAAAACCCGGCTTCGGCGTCGCGAACCGCCTGCGTCTGACGCTCGGCCCCGGCGGCCGCGTGGTGATCCCGGCGGCGCTTCGCGAGGCCATGCAGGTGGAGGAGGGCGATGCGCTTCTCGCCTGGCTTGAGGATGGCGAACTTCATCTGCTCAGCCCGCGCGTCGGCGCGAGACAGGCCCAGGCGATGATGAAGGGGCTGCTCGGAAGCGGTCTTGCAGACGACCTCATAAAAGATCGGCGCCGTGAGGCGGAGGCGGAAGCGCGTGGCTGATGCGACCGCTTCGCGGGGCGAAAAAAGGGAACCGCTTCGATCTTCCACGGGCGGGGCCTCTCGAAGATTTGCGGGCGTTCCAGCGAGGCGCCGCTGATGTGCGCCGCGATCGTGCTCGACGCTTCGGCCATCCTCGCCCATCTCGGCGGCGAACCGGGGGCGGAACGGGCGGAGACTTTTTTCGGAAACGCCGCGATCTCCACGGTCAACCTCTCCGAGGTGGTGGCGAAACTTCAGGAGCGCGGCGCCGCGCTGCCGCTCGTGCGGGCGGCGCTTTCCCGCTATGGCCTCGACATTATGCCGTTCGACGAAGACCTGGCCTTTCGCGCGGGCGCGCTGCGCGTCGCAACGAAGCCCTTCGGCCTCTCGCTCGGCGACCGCGCCTGCCTCGCGCTCGCCGAAAAACTGCGTGTGCCGGTGCTGACCGCCGACCGGACCTGGCGCGACATCGAGCTATCCGTGGAGGTGCATGTCTTGCGTTAGGGCGACCTTTCGGGTCGCCCCGACCACTTTATCCGTTCGTTCTGGTTTGACATGGGGTTCCGCCTGCGCGGCAGAAACGAGGAGCGGGCATGGCAGTCCTGAAAAGCGCCATTGACAGGGGCTCCGCAGCCTTCAAGGCGAATGCCGTGGCGATGGCGGCCCTTGTCGGGAGGCTTCGTGAAAAGGCAGCGACCGCCCAAAAGGGCGGCGGGGCCGAGGCTTGTGCTCGGCACGCAGCGCGCGGAAAGCTTCTCGCGCGGGACCGTATCGCGCTCCTCCTCGATCCCGCCTCGCCCTTCCTCGAAATCGGCGCGCTCGCGGCTCACGGCCTTTATGGCGGCGACGCACACGCGGCGGGGATCGTTGCGGGTATCGGGCGGATTTCGGGCCGCGAATGCATGATCGTCGCCAACGATGCGACGGTCAAAGGCGGCACCTATTACCCGATGACGGTGAAAAAGCACCTTCGCGCACAGGATATCGCCCGCCAGAACCGACTTCCCTGCCTCTATCTCGTGGATTCGGGTGGTGCGTTCCTGCCGATGCAGGACGAGATCTTCCCCGACGAGCGCCATTTCGGCCGCATCTTCTACAATCAGGCGCGGATGTCGGCTGAAGGCATTCCGCAGATCGCGCTCGTCATGGGACCGTGCACGGCGGGCGGGGCCTATGTGCCGGCGATGTGCGACGAGAGCGTCATCGTGAAGGGCCACGGAACGATCTTTCTCGGCGGGCCGCCGCTCGTGCGGGCAGCGACGGGCGAAATCGTCACGGCGGAGGAACTTGGCGGCGCGGATGTGCACGCCCGCCAGTCCGGCGTCGTCGATCATTATGCGGAGAGCGACGCGCATGCGATCGGCATCGCGCGCGCGATCGTGGCGCGCCTCAACCGCACAAAGCCCGCGGTCCTCGACATCGCCGCGCCCCGCGCTCCGGCCTATCCCGCCGACGAGCTATACGGCATCGTCGAAGCCGACGCGCGAAAGCCCTACGATGTCCGCGAAATCGTCGCCCGCCTCGTCGACGGCTCCGACTTCGACGAATTCAAGGCGCGCTACGGTCCGACGCTCGTCTGCGGTACCGCACGCATCCACGGCTACCCCGTGGGCATCCTCGCCAACAACGGCATCCTCTTTTCCGAGAGCGCGCTGAAAGGCGCGCATTTCATCGAAGTGATGGACCAGCGCGGCATTCCGCTCGTCTTTCTCCAGAACATCACGGGCTTCATGGTCGGCCGGAAATACGAAGCCGGCGGCATAGCCAAGGATGGCGCCAAGCTCGTCACGGCTGTTTCGACGGCGAGCGTGCCAAAATATACCGTCATCGTCGGCGGCTCTTATGGCGCGGGCAATTACGGCATGTGCGGGCGCGCCTTCGGTCCGCGCTTCCTGTGGATGTGGCCCAACGCGAAGATATCGGTCATGGGCGGCGAGCAGGCGGCGACCGTCCTCGCCATCGTGCGCAGGCAGTCGCTGGAAGCGAAGGGGGCTTCGCCTACCGACACGGAGGAAGAGGCGCTGAAAGCGCCGATCCGCGCGCAGTTCGAGGAGCAGGCGGACCCGTATTATGCGACGGCGCGGCTGTGGGATGACGGCGTCATCGACCCCGCCGACACGCGCATGGTGCTCGCGCTCGCGCTTTCGGCGGGGCTGAACGCGCCGCCCGAGCGCGGCCGCTTCGGCGTTTTCAGGATGTGAGGCGAACATGTCGAGCGCCCGGCCTTTCACGTCGCTTCTCATTGCCAATCGCGGCGAAATCGCCTGCCGCATCGCGCGCACGGCGCGCCGCATGGGGCTTCGCACCATCGCCGTCTATTCGGAGGCTGACGCCCGCGCGCGCCATGTGACGACCGCCGACGAGGCGCGGCTTATCGGCCCCGCGCCCGCGCGCGACAGCTATCTCGACATTGCCCGCGTCATCGATGCCGCCAGAGCCAGCGGCGCGGAGGCGGTGCATCCGGGCTACGGCTTCTTGTCCGAGAGGGCTGCCTTCGCGGAAGCCTGCGCGGCCGCGGGGCTCGTCTTCGTCGGTCCGCCCGCCGCCGCGATCCAGGCGATGGGATCGAAGGCCACCGCGAAAGCGCTGATGGAGGCTGCGGGCGTTCCGGTCGTGCCCGGCTACGGCGGCGCGGAGCAAGATGCGGCGACCTTCGCACGCGAGGCGAAGCGGCTCGGCTTTCCCGTGCTGCTGAAGGCGGTCGCGGGCGGCGGCGGCAGGGGCATGCGCATCGTTCGCGCGGCGGATGAACTCGAAGCGGCGCTTCCGGCGGCCAGACGAGAGGCGGCGGCGGCGTTCGGCGACGAGACACTGATGATGGAGCGCTTCGTCGAGCGACCGCGCCATATCGAGGTGCAGATCTTTGCGGACGCGCATGGCAATGTCGTGTCGCTGTTCGAGCGCGAATGCACGCTCCAGCGCCGCCACCAGAAGGTCGTCGAGGAAGCGCCGTCGCCATCGCTCGACGAGACCCGCCGCGAAGCGCTGTACGACGCGGCGCGAAAGGCTGCGGCGGCAATCGGCTATGTCGGCGCGGGCACGGTGGAGTTCGTCGCCGACGCTGCCAACGCCTGGTTCATCGAAATGAATACGCGCCTTCAGGTCGAGCACGCGGTCACGGAGGCGATTACCGGCCTCGACCTCGTGGAATGGCAAATTCGTGTCGCGATGGGTGAGACGCTGCCGCTGCGACAGGACGAGATCAAGCGCGCCGGGCACGCGGTGGAGGCGCGCATTTACGCGGAAGACGCCGACGCGGGCTTTCTGCCGTCCACCGGCGCCATCACGCATTGGCGCGCACCGGAAGCGGGCTTCGGCATTCGCATCGACACCGGCTTCGGCGCGGGCGACGAGGTTACGCCGCACTACGATCCGCTGCTCGCGAAGGTGATCGCGCACGCGCCGACACGCGCCGCCTCACTCGCCCGTCTGCGCGGCGCGCTGTCGAGCTTCGAGGTCGCGGGCGTCGCCACGAACGTGGCTTTTCTCGCGCGGCTTCTCGGCGAGGATGCGGTGGCGGCGAACCTCCTGGACACCGGCTATATCGAGCGCGAACGCGCGGGCCTCGAAGCAAGCCCCGCACCGCGCGCGCTGCATCTCGCGGCGGCGGTGGCGGCTATCCTCGCGCATGAGGCGGACGAGACGCGTCGCGATCCGGCGGACCCTTGGTCGCCATGGTCTGCGGGTGCGCCGTGGATGCTGTTCGGCTCACGGACCCGCGTTCTTGAGTTTCGCGGCAAGAATGGCGAAGCCTTCGCCGTCCGCCTTGAACAGGAGCGCACGGGCATGGTTCTCGTCTTCGGTGGCGATGGGGCACTTTTCGCGTTCGAGCGCGAAGAGCGCGATCCGCATCGTTTCGCGCTCACACTCGGCGGCGCGCGGCACACCGTCGGCGCTGTCCTGCACGACGGCACGGTCACGGTTTTCGACGGCCCGCAGCCGATCCGCCTTGCGTTCGTCGATCCTTTCGCGGCGGAAGCGGCCACTCATCATCCCACCACGGGCACGCTCGCGCCCATGCCGGGCACGGTGTTGTCGCTCCTCGCGGAGCCGGGAGCGAGCCTCGAAGCGGGCGATCCGATCCTCATCCTCGAAGCGATGAAGATGGAGCACACGGTGCGGGCGCCGTCGCGCGGGCGCGTCGCTCGCTACAGCGTCGCCGTCGGCGATTTCGTCTCCGAGGGCGCGGCGCTGATGGAGTTCGAGGCCGGGGAGCCGCGCAATGGCTGAGCGCATCCGCATCGTCGAGGTGGGGCCGCGCGATGGCCTCCAGAATGAGGCCGTGACGCTGCCCGTTGCCACACGCGTTGCCTTCATCGAAAAGCTGATCGCGGCTGGATTGAAGACGATCGAGGCGGGAAGCTTCGTCTCGCCGCGCAAGGTTCCGCAGATGGCCGAAACGGCGGCCATATTGAAGGCGTTCGAGGGAAGGCGCGGTGTGTCGCTGCCGGTGCTCGTGCCGAACATGACCGGGCTTGAGGCGGCGCTCGCGGCGGGTGCGCGCGAGATCGCGGTCTTCGCGGCGGCGTCGGAAACCTTCTCGCTGAAGAATATCAACGGCTCGATTGAGGAATCCTTCGAGCGGTTCGCCCCCGTGGTAGCGCGCGCCCGGGCGGAGGGCGTGGCGGTGCGGGGCTATGTGTCTTGCGTCCTCGGCTGCCCCTACGAGGGCGCGGTGCCGCTTGCGCGCGCGGCGGACGTGGCTCGACGGCTCGCGGCGCTCGGCTGCTACGAGATTTCGCTCGGCGACACCATCGGCGTCGGCACGCCGGACACCGCGTGCGCGATGCTGCGGGCGGTGGCGGAGCGAGTGCCGATGAACAGCCTTGCCGTCCATTTCCACGACACCGAGGGGCGAGCCGTCGCGAACATCCGCGCCTGTCTCGAAGAGGGTGTGCGCGTGGTGGACAGCGCGGCGGGCGGTCTCGGCGGTTGCCCTTACGCTCCGGGCGCCTCCGGGAACGTGGCGACGGAGGACGTGGTTTATCTGCTCGACGGCCTCGGTTTCGAGACGGGCGTGGATCGCGCCGCCGTCATCGAGGCGGCGCGGTTCGCATTCGAGGCGCTGGGCAAGAAAAGGGTAACGCCGCGCACGCCCTGAACCAGCGCCTTTCCCCGATGCCCGCGCGATCCCGGATGCGCGGCGTCACGATACATGTTTCGTTGCGATGACCACTGCCAATATCCATCGCAAGACCAGGCAAGGAGACGCGCCATGCAATCATTCAGCTGGGAAGACCCGTTCCTGCTTGAGGATCAGCTCTCGGAGGAGGAGCGTCTGATCCGCGACAGCGCCAGGGCCTATTGCCAGGAGAGATTGCAGCCGCGCGTGCTCTCGGCCTATCGCGAGGAACGGTTCGACCGGGACATTCTGCTGGAGATGGGCGAACTCGGCTTTCTGGGGCCGACAATCCCCGAGGAATTCGGGGGCGCGGGCGTGGGCCATGTCGCCTATGGCCTGATCGCGCGCGAGGTGGAGCGCGTCGATTCCGGCTATCGCTCGGCGATGAGCGTGCAATCCTCGCTCGTGATGCATCCGATCCACGCCTACGGCACGGACGCGCAGAAGAAGCGCTGGCTGCCCGGGCTCGCGCGGGGCGAAATCGTCGGCTGTTTCGGCCTCACGGAACCCGACTCGGGCTCCGACCCCGCCAGCATGCGCACCCGCGCCGTAAAGGTCGACGGCGGCTATCTCGTTTCCGGCCAGAAGATGTGGATCACCAACAGTCCCATCGCGGATATCGCGGTGGTCTGGGCGAAGTCCGACGCGCATGACGGCAAGATCAAGGGCTTCATCGTGGAGCGCGGCGGCAACGGCTTCTCCACGCCGAAGATCGAGGGCAAGCTCAGCTTGCGCGCGTCCATCACAGGCGAAATCGTGCTCGACGAGGCTTTCGTGCCGGAGGAAAATCTCCTGCCGGGCGCGGCGGGGCTT
The DNA here is from genome assembly GCF_003992725.1 of Rhodomicrobium lacus. NCBI lineage: Bacteria > Pseudomonadati > Pseudomonadota > Alphaproteobacteria > Hyphomicrobiales > Hyphomicrobiaceae > Rhodomicrobium > Rhodomicrobium lacus. Next base: position 221,362 of record NZ_RZNF01000002.1, read on the forward strand.
GGCGGTCCTTTCGGCTGCCTCAACAAGGCGCGCTACGGCATCGCATGGGGCGTCGTGGGCGCGGCCGAGTTCTGCTGGCACGCCGCGCGCGACTATACGCTCGCCCGCAAACAGTTCGGCCGCCCGCTCGCCGCAAACCAGCTCATCCAGTTCAAATTGGCGGGCATGCAGACGGAAATCGCGCTCGCCACGCAAGCCGCGCTTCGTGTCGGCCGCATGCTCGACGACGGCACCGCCGCGCCCGAGGCGATCTCGCTCATCAAGCGCAACAACTGCATCAAGGCGCTCGACATCGCACGGGCGGCGCGCGACATGCACGGCGGCAACGGCATCGCGGACAGCTTCCACGTGATGCGGCACATGGCGAATCTCGAAACGGTCAACACCTACGAGGGCACGCAGGATGTGCATGCCCTGATCCTCGGCCGCGCACAGACCGGCATTCAGGCGTTTACGGCATGAGCGGACGCGGCGATGAAGCAACGTGCGGACGCGATGAAGCAACGTGCGGACGCGGCGAAGACGGCGTGAGCGCGGCCGAGGAAGCGGGAGCACCGCCGAAGCCGGGGCCGCTCGCGCATGTTCGTGTTCTCGACCTGAGCCGCGTGCTGGCGGGGCCGTGGGCGAGCCAGCTTCTCGCCGATCTCGGCGCAACCGTTTTCAAGATCGAGAAGCCCGGCGAGGGCGACGATACGCGCCGCTGGGGGCCGCCCTTCCTGAAGGACGGGAGCGGCGCGGAGACGGCGGAAAGCGCCTACTACCTGTCGGCCAATCGAGGAAAGCGGTCCGTTGCCATAGACATCGCGAAGGCGGAAGGGAACGCGCTCGTTCGCCGCCTCGCAGCGACCTGCGACGTGTTTCTCGAAAACTTCAAGGTCGGCGGCCTCGCGAAATACGGCCTCGATTACGCGGCGATCCGCGGGGTGAAACCGGACATCGTCTATTGCTCGATCACGGGCTTTGGCCAGACAGGCCCCTACGCGTCCCGCGCGGGTTACGATTTCATGATCCAGGGCATGGGCGGGCTCATGAGCCTGACCGGCGAGCCGGACGGGGAACCGATGAAGGTCGGCGTAGCCTTCGCCGATATCTTCACCGGCATGTATGCAAGCGTGGGCATTCTCGCGGCGCTCGCGCATCGAGACCGCACCGGAGAGGGCCAACATATCGACCTCGCGCTTCTTGACGTGCAGGCGGCGGTGCTTGCCAATCAGGCGACGAATTGGCTCGTCGGTGGCGTGGTGCCGAAGCGGCTCGGCAACGCGCATCCGAATATCGTGCCGTATCAGGTCTTCGAGACGCAGGACGGCCATGTGATCGTCGCGGTCGGCAATGACGCCCAGTTCGCGCGCTTTTGCGCGGCGGCGGGATGCGAGCCTCTGGCGAACGATGCGAAATTCGCCACCAACTCCGCGCGCGTGCGCAACCGGGGAGAGCTTGTCGCGCTCCTGAAGCCCATCCTTGCCGCACGCGCCAGCGCGGACTGGATTGCGGCGCTTGAGGCGGCGGGCGTGCCGTGCGGACCGATCAACGATGTCGCGCAGGTTTTCGGCCATGAGCAGATCCGACATCGCCGCATGGCGGTGCGCATGGAGCATCCGGCGGGGACAGTCAACCTCGTCGGCAATCCGCTGCATTTTTCGGAAACGCCCGTCTTCTACAACCGCGCGCCGCCGCTTCTCGGCGCAGACACGAAGCGGACGCTTCTCGACATCGGCCTCGACGCAGATGCGATCTCGGCATTGCGTGAAAGCGGCGCGATCGGCGAATAAGGCAGTGGAAATGCCTCGCCCAAAAGGAAAACCGCGAGTTCCCTCGCGGTTCGCGATCAATCGGGCCACATGGGCTTTGCCTTTCGGGAAGAAGGAACCGCCGCATCGAGGCCAACGCGGCGGGCAGTTCTTTAAATCTGACGGAACTTTCTGGCGAGCAAACCGGCGACGAGGCCGCCTGCCGCTGCCGCCGTTGCGACTTTGACCGGCCCGTAAGTCCGCACCGCGTATTCTATCTGCCGTCCGATATCGTTGACGGTCGCCGGCACCTGCGCCTGAAAAGCCTGAACGGGACGTTCGAACGCTTCACTGACGCTTGGTGTCTTGTCCCTGGTAGTTCCATAAGCCACGAATGCTATCAGCAATCCAGCTGCGGTCAGGACTCCAGCCATGATCGCGGCTGAGGTCACCGGATCGTTGTTGCGCGAGGTTAACTCCCAGAAGCCCGCCAACAGCGCGAAGACGATCGCTCCAAGAAACGCCGTCGCCGCCACTGAAAGCACGAGATACCGCGTGGCCATTATTTTCGCGTAATCGCCCAAGCGCCGGCCTGCTTCGCCGACGGCCATAAGCCTCAGAGCTGCTCCAAACATGGGCGTTACTCCTTCAGCGCGTGAGAAGCGCGCCGACGAGGAAGCCGACACCTGCCGCGATGAGCGTTGCCTGAACCGGCTTGTCGCGAATCTGCTTCTCGACGTCGCCGATGTTCTGCTGCACCGTTTCCTTCACGTCGCTAAGCTTGTCCTGAGCATACGAGCCGTATTTTTCAGTAAGCTCCTTCACCTGCGCCCGAAGATCGTCGATTTCATTCTTGCTCTTGTCGGCAGCATAGTCTGTGGTGGAGTTGATCTCGTGAATGCTGTCCTTGGCCATGATATATGTCCTTTCGAATTGTCCCTGTCGATTTCGATCAACTTGCTCCCGCTCCAATCATCAATTCGAGCGTTGAGCGATCTACTGTCGGGCAAATCCGTGCCCGTCTTCAGTCTGTGAACGCGCCCACGCCATGAGCGTTCCACTTCTTGCGTCGGCGCATCGGCGCTTATGGGCCGAATTTGAACAATTCGGGAGACGGAACGAATCCTGCCTGTCCGCTTTTGGTTGCAAAGCGGTTGAATAACCGCATCCGATTCAGCGAAGTCTCTTGTAGCGCTCAAGACCGCGGGCCATCTTCTGCACGTCGTGAAAGCCAAAAAGGATTCGCAACATGGCCGACGCAGAAAAATATCTCGCCCACGTGAAAAAATACGTGAGTAATCCGAATGAGGACGCCGTCGCGGGGATTGTGCGCCATCTTGGCATCGCGCTGCGCAACCGCGATTCATCTCTCGTCGCGGGCACCGATCCGGAAGAATTGAAGCGCGTGCGCGAAAGCTGGCTCAAGAAGAAGCTCGCGCTGACCGAGAGCGACGAAGCGCTTGACGCCGCAATCAAGACGGTGATCGACAAGTTGAAGGGCGACCGCTCGAAAGAACGCGTCACCGTGTATTACCTGCTCGCCGAGCATTTCGGAAAGCTGGAAGGCCTCGTGAAACCCGCCGCAGCTCCGAAGGCCGCCAAGGCCGAGGCGAAGCCGGGCGCCGAGGCGAAGCCCGCGAAGTCCGCCGCAAAGAAATAAAGCGGCTACGCGGCGTCCGGGAACACGGTGTGCGAGTTCTGCGTCTCTTGGAGCGCCGGGCTTCAAATGCGGCCCATGAAGAGGCCCCCGCGCGCTTTCTGTCTGTTACGCGTTTCACTGCGGCGGCTCGCTCGCCGCGCTCGTCGGGCGGCTTCAGTCGCATTTAATGCCCATAAGGCGCTCCGGACATCAAAGTTCTGGAGCGGCTTATGAATTTGAAATCGGCAGCGTACGCGCCACAAAAGCGAGGCCGATTTCAAACTCGCCGGTCCTGCGCGGTTAGGCGCTTCCCGCGCGCGGTTCGGGATGGTCACGGATCCGAGAGGAACTGTTCGCGCGGAATTCGACTAAGTCGCGCGACGGCCGGGAGATCGGCATATCGATCCCTCGGCCGAAATCCTGTCGTCAGGCGGGTTTCACCTCCTGGATCGACTCGAAGCCCTCGAAATGCGGTCCTTCGAGATAGAACACTTTGCGCTCTCCGGCGCCCTGATGGGCCGCGCGGAAGCTTTCCGAGCGCGTCCAGTCCTCGAAAGCCTGCCTGCTCGCCCAGATGGTGTGCGACACATAAAGTGTGTGGTCATCCGCCTCCGGCCCCTTGAGCAGGTGGAATGCGACGAAGCCCGGCTCGCGGTTGATATGGACATCACGCTTGAGCCAGACCCCTTCGAAATCCTGCTCGCTTCCTCTCTTCACGCGAAACCTGTTCATGGCGATAAACATAAGGGGGGTTCTCCTTCAGAGGCTGGATCAAGAGGCCGGGCGCGCCGATATGAATGTGGGAAACGCTTCGCCACTCTGGATTTAGGAGGACTTCCGTGGACTACAATCTCGAAGGCAAGCTTGCGTTTGTGACAGGCTCCACCAAGGGCATCGGCAGGGCGACCGCGGAGCTTCTCCTGCAGGAGGGCGCGCACGTCATCATCCACGGTCGCTCGCGCGAGACAGTGGAGCGGGCGAAGCAGGATTTGCCCACCGCACATGCGGTTTACGGCGACCTCGCTAACAAGGCGGACGTCGACCGGATCGTCGAAGAGGTGAAGGCCATCGGAGACGTGCAAATCCTCGTGAACAACGCCGGAATTTTTCAGCCGAAGCCGTTTCAGGACATTCCGGACGCGGAGTGGCTTCGCTTCTTCGAGGTCAACGTCATGTCCGGCGTGCGCTTCTCCCGCGCGTTCCTCCCGCCGATGCTGCTCCTGAACTGGGGCCGGATCATCTTCATCTCGTCCGAGTCCGCGATCAATATTCCGGTCGAGATGATCCATTACGGCGCGACGAAAACCGCGCAGCTGGCGATCTCCCGCGGTTTGGCGGAACTGACGAAAGGCACGCAAGTCACGGTGAACGCGGTGCTGCCCGGCCCGACGTCGTCGGAAGGCGTGATCGACTTCGTGAGGGATCTGGCGAAGTCCGAAGGCAAGGACGAGAAGGCCGTCGAGGCCGATTTCTTCAAGACCGCGCGGCCGACGTCTCTCTTGCAGCGCTTTGAAGATCCGATGGAAATCGCGCAGACGGTCGTATTTCTCGCAAGTCCGCTTTCGAGCGCGATCAATGGCACGGCTCTGCGCGCGGATGGCGGCGTGTTCAAATCCGCATTCTAGCGGTCCGATTCCGGCATTTGCATCCTGCAGCACGCCCGCGAGCAAATGCCGGGATCAATAAGACCACTAGAAGCCCCAGCGAAGGCAGCGTGCCCGCTTGCGACCGAAGCAAATGTGCTGCGTGCAGACGTCGATCCGGCCGCCGCCGCAACTGCAATTGTTGCAGCCGTCGAACCATTCCACGCACAGTCTGGGGCACTGAGCGCCGGGAACCGAGAACCGCGCGAGCCATGGACCGCGGCGGTCGCCTTCGGCGAGAGAGGCCGCCTCTGACGAAGACTGGGACGCCGTCACGATCATCAGCGCGGCCACTGCCGCAAACAAGGCTCGCATGTCCAGTCCCCGTTTGGTTGCGTTTGTTGTCGCGGCGTTGCAGGCACGCATCATCGCCCCGAAAAAGGCGAACCTTCTCAAGGCCCTCTTTCTTTTTAGTCAGCATATGCATAAAACTGTTTCATATTGAGAAAAAGTGATCGAGCGTTTGTATGAGTATTCATGAGTTGAATGGCGAGCGCGTCATCGACCGGTCCGGCGATATCGATCAGCGCCCGCCCGACGAAATTGGCCCTCCCGCGAACAGTGTTGTCCCATCCCGGCGCGAAAGCCACCCGGCCTGTCTTGTCGCGGATCTGCAGCAAGACACGGCTATCATGCGCGCGGCCATGGTTCAGGCTTCGGTCGATCCGGTTGCCGAGAGGGTGGAGCGCCTTCAGGCTGAAATCGACGCGGCTTTCGTCTCGTCAGCCAACCGCCTTTCGACGCTTTCGGAGTCAATCGCGGCGCAGGAGAAGAAATGCGTTGCGCCGAGCCTTCACGACGAGATGCGCGCGGCCCGTCTCGCCCGCCAATCCGTGGTCATTGAAAGCGGGCCGGAACTTGCCGAGCGCTTGAGCGAGGAGAGGAGCCGGCTCGCCGATCTCGCCGCGTTCAAGGCCCGATACCGCATCGCGCGCGAGCCGCATTATGCCGCGTCGCCGGTTCTTGGGCTCGGCGTTCTCTGCGCGCTCGTCATCGCCGAAACAACGGTGAACGGCATCCTGTTCGCCGGCACGAGCGAGCAGGGCCTTTTCGGTGGCTGGCTAGAAGCGCTGGTACTTGCGATTGCGAATGCGGGCGCGGCTTTTCTCATCGGCTATTTCGCTCTGCCGCAGCTCAACCGGCGCTCCTTCGTCGCAAAGGCGGGCGCGTGCGTCTTCGTCCTCGCAGGCATCGCCGTCATCTTTGCGATAAACCTTTTCGGGGCGCATTACCGCGATTTTCGCGAGCGCGCTTTCAACGACGCCATCGCGACGAGCCGCCCGACCACGAAGTCGGCTGCTCCTGCCGGCGCGGTACGGCAAGGTCTCGCTGCGTTGCCCGTGAGATCGGCGAGCGAGATGAAAGACGCTGCGCTTCCCGCGTCAGGATCGAAGAGTACCGAAGCGGACGCGCTTCGCAGGCTCGTCGAGAACCCCTTCCGAATCGAAGGTTTTTCCAGCCTGTTTCTCCTGATCATCGGCTTGTGCGCCGCGCTGATCGCGGCGGCCGACGGCTATAAATTTGACGACCCGATCCCGGGCTACGGTCGGAGGCATCGAAGCTATCGGCGCGCTCGTGCGGCCACGGCGGCAACGCTGCGCCGGGCGATGCATCGGGCGCGGGGAAGTTCAAGCGGCGCATTTCAGGCCCTCGACCGCAAGCTCGATCGGCAAGCCACGGCGCTTGCCGAGTTGTCGTCGCGTCACGATGCCTTTGCCGCCGAGCGCCGTCGCCTTCAGGCCGATCTCGACGACGCCGTGCGGCGCGCGGAGGCCGAGATCGAGAGCCTGGAGCGCCTTTCCCGCCGGTCGGTGCGAGGGAGTTTCGTGTATGCGCTCGCAGCGAAACAACTTCCTCCTCTCGACGCAGACCGCGGCAAGTTTCTGGAAACCCAGGAGAAGAACCTGAAAGCGCTGCAACAGGCCGTCCAGGGGGAGAAGGACGAGTCGTTTCGCTTTCTCGATTCCGCGGCCGATGGATTTGAGGGCGTCCTCGCCGAAGCCGTTCGAGCCAGCTTCGATAGCGCGCAGCCGTCGGGACAAGGTGGAAACGTGGAGGCGACCGCATGCTGAGATCGGTCTTCGGAGTGGTTTTGATCGCTTGCTCTGCCGCGCTCGCGGGAGGCGGCTTTTATGCCGCCGCAAGCCTGAAGGCGGAGATGATCGACACCGCGACGCTCTGCCCGCGTAACGGCGCGACGAGCGCCACACTGATCCTTATCGATCGTACCGATCCGCTGACGCCGGTCGAGCAGGCATTCGCAAAAGACCTGATCGCCACGCAGCGCGACGCGGCGGCGCGGGGTGAACGGATCGCCGTCAAGGTGCTGCGAGAGCGGGAACGGGGCCTCGGCGTGGCGCTTGAAACGCTGGTGGACCTCTGTAATCCGGGCGCGGAAGCGAATCCGTTCTTTGAAAATTCGAAACGGATCGCGGCCCGTTATGAGAGCGCCTTTCTTCAGCCGGTCGATGACGCGCTGGCCGAACTTGGGCGGGAGGGTACGGCAACGGCCTCGCCGATCGCCGAGGCACTGGCGCTCGGCGTGCAGAGCCTCGATGTGCAGCCGGACGGGCCCCTGCGGGTTGTTCTGATCTCGGACATGATGGAGCACGGGCCCGGCGCGTCGGCCTATAACGGGTCGCTCACCCCGGCGTCGCTGAGCGAGCGGCTGCTGCCGGAGGTCCGGCCCGCCCTGAGCGCGGCGCAGATGAAAATCGTGCTGCTTCCACGCCCTCGCTTTGCGAAGCAGCAGGCATCGGCGATGAGGGTGTGGCGTCGGCTGTTTCTTGAGCTTTCGGGCCGCGACCCCGATCTCGCGCAGCCTTTCGGTTCGGGCGCATGACGCTTCGCGCTCTCTGCCTGCCAAAGGTCGCGCTGCCGCCGGATCGTAAGCGCGTCGATCTTGCTGTCGAGCGCGGAATTCCGCTCAGCACCAGAACCCGATCGGCGCGCGCGAGGCCTCGCTATGCTTGGCGGGACGGCACGGCCATAAAGCGGGGCTCGCTCCGCTTACGCTCGGTAAAGATAGCGAAAGTTCGGGAGAGCATCAACAACAGCGCTTGCTCCGCGCATCCGCAAGGTAAACCGCGCGCGAAAAAGCCGGATCACGAGGCTTCGGCGCTCCGCGCGCACGCCGAACAGAGAGCCGATGAACTGGGCCTTCAACTGAACAGCGCCTTCGACATCAAGACGGGATCGAGAGCAGGGCGGCCGTTATCGGCGCAGTAGAGACCCGCAACCCGGTCGCGGATGAAGGAAAAGTCGACCGCCGCTTCGATCCTGCGCAGAAGGTGGTCCTTCGGCACCAATCCTTCGATGCTCACCATCTCAAGCGCCGTCTGTCGGGGGAATCGGCTTCTTCAGCATGCCCCACAGAATCAAAAAGCGCCCGCCGAGGCGGGAGCTTTGTCAGCAGTCTGAGCTCCGGCCGAGGCGGGAGCTTTTCAGCAGTCTTGGCCGGAGCGCAAGGCTCCGGCTTTTTGTTCTGAAGGTACGGCTTAGCCGACGTAGGAGTTCTGCCCGGCCTGAATGCGCTTCAGCGCGGTGACGAGGGCGTCGACATCGCTGAAGGTGTTGTAGAGGGCGAAGGACGGCCGCACCGTCGCTTCGAGGCCGAAGCGACGCAGGATCGGCTGCGCGCAGTGATGCCCCGAGCGCACCGCGATGCCGTGCTGGTTCAGCGCCGCGCCCACGGCCTCGCTCTTCTGGCCCGCGAGGACGAAGGAAACCACGCCCGCCTTCTCCGGCGCGGTGCCGATAATGCGAAGCCCCGGTACTTCGGGCAGAACCTTCGTGGCATACGCGATCAGGTTGTGCTCATGCGCGGCGATGGCGTCCATGCCGATGCCGTTCAGGTAATCGATGGCTGCGCCGAGCCCCACCGCATCCGCGATGCTGCCCGTGCCCGCCTCGAACCTCGTCGGCGCGGCATGGTATTCCGTCCGCTCGAAGGTCACGTCCTTGATCATGTTTCCGCCGCCCTGCCAGGGCTGCGTCGCGTCGAGCAGATCCTTCTTGCCGTAGACGACGCCGATGCCCATCGGCGCGAACACCTTGTGACCCGAAAGCACGAACCAGTCCGCATCGAGCGCACGCACATTGACGGGCATGTGCGAGACCGATTGTGCGCCGTCAAGCAGCACCCGGGCACCGTAGCGATGCGCCATGTCGATCATCGTCTTGGCCGGGGTGACGGTCCCGAGCGCGTTCGACACCTGCGTAAAGGCGACGAGCTTGGTGCGCGTCCCGAGCAGCTTCTCATAAGCGTCGAGAAGCACCTGGCCGTGATCGTCGACCGGCACGACCTTGAGCTTCGCGCCCGTCTCCGTGCACAGCTGCTGCCACGGTACGATGTTGGCGTGATGCTCAAGCCATGTGACGATGATCTCGTCGCCCTCGCCGATGTTCTGGCGACCCCAGCTCTTTGCCACGAGGTTGATGCCTTCGGTCGCGCCGCGAACGAAGACGATCTCTTCGGGCATGTCCGCGCCGATGAAGCCAGCCACCTTCTGGCGCGCGTTTTCATAGGCATCGGTCGAGCGCGCGGCAAGTTCATGCGCGCCGCGATGGACGTTGGAGTTTTCCCACGCGTAGTAATGCACGAGGCGGTCGATGACAGCCTGCGGCTTCTGTGTCGTGGCGGCGTTGTCGAGCCAGACCAGCGGACGGCCGTTCACCTGCTGGTGCAGGATCGGGAAGTCGCGGCGAACGGCGAGCACATCGTAGCCGGTTTGCGGCCCTTGCGAAACCGGACCGCCTTTCGCGTTTTTCGAATGCGACAGGTGGCTCTCGTCCAGAAAGTAGAACTGCGAGCCTGGGCGCCCGTTGTTCGGTGCAGCCGCCGCGCGGGTAGCAGGAACCTGACCGGCAGGCTTTCCGGGCGAGGTCACTCCCGTGAGGCCGGGGATGTCGGGAAAACCGCGAGCGATTTCCTCAAGGCCCGGATAGGTGGAAGCCGGCTTCGACGCGGCGGTTTCGGCATGGCCGGGTCCACCGATGATCTGCGCCGGCGCAGAAGGCGCAGACAGCGGCAGAGCGTGAGCGCCGCCGAAGTATGGAGGTGCGTAGGACGTCGGCTGCGGCGCCGTAGCCTGCGGGACGTGCGGGCTCGCAGCCGCTTTCGCATGAGCTTCGACCGGCAGGGGAGCGGCGGATGGCGAGGATGCGGGGTGATGCGTGCCGGAGACCGGCGCGCCGTGAGCTTGCGGATTATAGCTTGAGCTGTGCCCCGGAGCACCCGCGAGCGGAACGTCCGCCGAGCGGGTCATTTCGATGGGCGCGCGGCTGCCGTTGGTGAGAGGTGAGGCCGTGGAGGGCAGGCTTCCGCCGGGCGGTGTCGCGAACATTTCGTTCGCGAGCCGCGTCAGCGTGTCCGCACTCGGCCAACCCGTCGGAGCGGGCAGACCGCCCAGCGTTTCCGCGATGCCGTTCCCGACGTCGGCCACCGGTGCCGCTTCGGAAAACGGGGCATCAGCCATGATAGGTGTCAGCGTAGGCATGATACTTGTCCACCTCAACGTCATCGAGGACCGCGATTGCGTCGTCAGTCAGAACCGAGAGCGAGCAGTAAAGCGAGATGAGATACTGCGCGATGGCTTTCGGGTTGATGCCCATGAAGCGGACCGACAGGCCCATGCTCTGCTCGCCGGGAAGGCCCGGCTGATAGAGGCCGACAACGCCCTGGCGGGATTCGCCGGTGCGAAGCAGGATGATCTTCGATTTGTTGCCTTCGAGAGGAAGCTTGTCGCTCGGGATGAGCGGAATGCCGCGCCACGTGAGGAAGGGCGATCCGAACATGGTAACGGTCGCCGGCGGTACGCCGCGGCGCGTGCATTCGCGACCGAACGCAGCGATGGCAAGCGGGTGGGCCAGGAAAAAGCCCGGCTCTTTCCAGACCTTGGTGATCAGTTGGTCGAGATCGTCCGGCGTCGGCGCGCCCGTGCGTGTCTTGATGCGCTGCGAGGGAATCGTGTTGGCGACGAGGCCGTATTCCTGATTGTTGATCAGTTCGCTTTCCTGCCGCTCCTTCACGATTTCAATCGCGAGGCGAAGCTGTTCTGCGATCTGATTGTGCGGCACGCTGTAGAGATCCGAAACGCGGGTGTGCACTTCAAGCACAGTATTGACCGCGCTCAGATAATATTCGCGGGGATGCTCTTCGTAATCCACGAATGTCTGCGGCAGCGTCCGTTCGTCGCGCTGGGAACAGTCGACCGCGATGTCGCGGGATTCCTTGACGCGGTTGCGACGATAGATGCCAGCTTCCACGGGCACCCATTGCAAGCAATGGACGAGCCAGCGCGGCGTGATGCGGGAAAACTGGGCAACAGTCTTTGTGGCGTTGGCTAGTTGTCTCGCGGCAACGTCACCCAGCGCAGTATTGACAGGTGTATCGGCCATCGGTTGTTCTCTTTTGAGCCATAATTACTAGAATGCATAAAAGATATCCGCCCTTCATCTGCGAAGAGCGTTCACTTTTTCTTGCATTCTTGATCAGATCGAACATGCGTTTGATGGCCGAAGCTTCGCACTATTTTCACTTCGCTTCAATATAAACGGAACCAGGTCGCGGCATTCGCTAATATTTTCCCGGTTTCGCCTGATGGCAAAAAGTACTTCTACGAAATGGGGTGCATTTGAGTACGCCGATGCTGAATATTGCCAGTTTGGAGTATCGCGCAATTAATTGCGTCGCCCGTTTTCACCGTGCGACAGCGGCTTTCGCCGTGGGCCGGCAAGGTGCGCGAAAAACTCGCTGATCTCCCGTGCAGCTCCTTGAGAAGAGCGGGCAGGATCGCGCAGCTGCCGGTCGTAGGCTTTGTGAAGTGAGCGTGGGTATTCGTCTCGGCGCGATGAGTTCGTCGTAACGCTGCCAGCCGGGCGAGTAGCCGTGATGCTTCACCTTCAGCGGTCCAGTTCAAGCGGCTTCGTCCGCTCGAATCGTCGTTCCGTCGCGCACAAACAGAGACAAGGGCAGCGGTTTGCTCTCGCCGGGAGCGGCTTGTGAAAACACTCGCCACAAAGGTGAGACCGATTCAAAGCCGCCGCTCCAAAAGGGCGATGATTTTTGCTTCGATCACGGCTTCGGCGGTGTGATCGCGTTCCCAAGCTTCTCGCCGACGAGGGCGAACGCGAGTTGAACCTCTTTGTCGAGGGCGTAGCCCCTGTAGGTTTCCTTACCGACGCCGAACTCCAGACGATTCACCGGCGCCGAACCTTTAAGGACGGGGGCGCCCTCCTTGATCTGGACCACGAGCGGAAGCTTTACGGTCTTCGTCACACCCTTCAACGTCAGTTCGGCATCGACGACATACTTGCCGTCACCGACAGGCTTTGCGCCCTTTGCGATCAGCTTCGCGGTTGGATGGCGTTCCACATCGAGAAATTCTTCCGAGAGGGCAACTTCGTCCGCCGCCCTGAAGCCCGTCGTGGTGCTGCGCATGTTGAGCGTAAGTTCGATCAGGGCTTGCTCGGGCGCCTCGGGGTTGAAGCGGACGACGCTCTTGTAATCCTTGACGCTGCCTTCGGCTGAAAATCCGCCCGCACCGGCGACGAAGGCGACATCCCTGTCCCAGGGCCTTATGCCATCCTGACGTCCTGCGAGCAGAAGAATGCCCACACCCACGGCCAAAATCGCAAGGATGGCCGCATTCGTGCTGCGCGTTTTGCCAGACATCGTTCAAACCTCAAAAAATGGGGCGGCAGAGCGACTTAAGGAGGCGCCACCGCATGACGACCATGAGCGAAACCATGCATATATTTGGTGACATGGTGGATAACAATATCGCCGCAGGCCCTGTTTCAGCCTGAGGTTAAGGATGTCGTAGGCGTCGGCAGAGACCATCACGCCGTTACCCGGCGGTTCCGTTGCCGAGCCTTGAGCGGAAATCGTCATAAGAGAAGCGGCTGAGGCGCTCGGTGCTGCCATCCTCATGCAGCGCGTAAAAATCGGGCAGCGGCACGCCGTTGAACGTGCTCGCCTGAACGAAGCTGTATTGCAGTTGATCGCCGAAGATCACGCGATCCCCGGGCTTAAGAGGCGCGTCGAAGGAATATTCGCCGATGATGTCGCCGGTCATGCAGGTGTTGCCCGCCAGCGTATAGGTGTGCGGCTTCTCGCCCGGTCCGCCCGCGCCGATGACGGGCGCATGCCAGCCCGCGATCAGTACGTCCGGCATGTGGCAGGGCGCGGAAGCATCGAGAATCGCAATCGTCTTGTCGTTGCGGTAGACGTCGAGGACAGTCGCCACGAGATAACCCGCGTCCATCACGAGCGTGCCGCCCGGCTCCATGATGGTCTCGACATGCGGGAACGTGTCGCGGAACCGGTTCAGCGCCGCGATGAGCGCATCGACGTCATAGGCAGGATCGTTGAAATAATGGCCGCCGCCGAAATTGACGGCGCTCACCTTGTTGACGAGATGCCCGAACGCGCCCGCAATCCGCTCGATCAGGCCGATCGACGCGGCGTGGCCCGATTGGCACAGCGCGTGTGCGTGCAGGATGTCGATGTCGCCCCAGGGGATATCGCCGAGCGTGTGCTCCGGTGCGCCGAAGCGTGAGCCCGACGAACAGGGATTATAGAGATCGCCGCCGACCGTCGAATTCGAGAACCCGGGATTGATGCGCAGGCCGACCTTGCGGCCTGCCGACTTCGCCCGAGGCAGATAGCGCGCCACCTGCTCCGCCGAATTGAAATAGACGTCGTCCGCGAGCCCGAGAATCTCCTCGAACTCGCTCTCCTTGTAAGCAGGTGAATAGACGTGGACCTGCTTGCCGAATTCCTCGCGCCCCATGCGCGCCTCGAACAGGCCGCTCGCGGTGTTGCCGTCGAGCGTGTCCCGGAAGAGCGGGAACAACGCCGGCATCGCAAACGCCTTCGTGGCGAGAAGCACGGTCGTGCCGGTCTCGCGGCGCACCTTGGCGGCTGTCGCCAGATTGGCCTTGAGGCGCGCGAGATCGGCGACGTAAGCCGGCGTCGGAATGTCGGCCAGCAGGTCCAGAAGCGTCATGCTCTCTCCGTCAGCAAGGGAACTCGGGCGCGTCTTTCACGTGCCAGGGAAGGCCCTGCTTCGCAAGCTCTTCGAGGAATGGCTTCGGCGGCATCTGCTCGATGTTGAACACGCCCTTGCCGCTCCAGATGCCCTTCAGAATCATGATGGCCGCCGTCACCGCCGGGACGCCCGTCGTGTACGACACGGCCTGCGCGCCGACTTCGCGGTTGCTCTCGGCGTGATCGCAGACGTTATAGATGATCTTCGTGAGGGGCTTGCCGTCCTTCACGCCCTTGATCACGGTGCCGATGGAGGTCTTGCCCGTATAGTCCGGCGCGAGCGATGAAGGCTCGGGCAAAAGCGCCTTGAGGAATTCGATCGGGATGATGTCGATGCCCTTGAACTTGACGGGATCGATGCGCGTCATGCCGATGCTCTGCAGCACGTCGAGGTGCTTGATGTAATTGTCGGAGAACGTCATCCAGAAGCGGATTCGCTTCAGACCGCGGATGTTCTGGACGAGCGATTCCTCTTCCTCGTGGTAGATCAGGTAGGATTTGCGCGGGCCGACTTCCGGATAATCGATCATACAGGAGATGCTGAGCGGGTCGATTTCGATCCACTCGCCGTTTTCCCAATATTTGCCGCGCTGGGTCACTTCGCGGATGTTGATTTCCGGGTTGAAGTTGGTCGCGAAGCTCTTGCCGTGGCTGCCGTCGTTGCAATCGATGATGTCGATCTCGTGGATCTCGTCGAACAGGCTTTCCTGCGCGTAGGCGCAGAACACGTTCGTCACGCCGGGGTCGAAGCCGCAGCCGAGCACGGCGAGATTGCCCTTGGCCTTGTACTTTTCATCGAACGGCCATTGCCATTTGTAGGTGAACTTCGCCTCGTCCTTCGGCTCGTAGTTCGCGGTGTCGATGTAATCGACGCCGGTCTGGAGGCAGGCTTCCATGATCGTCAGATCCTGGTAGGGCAGGGCCATGTTGATGACGAGGCGCGGCTTGACCCGTTCGATGAGCTTCACCACCGCGGCGGTATCGTCCGCATCGATCTGCGAAATCTCGATTTCACTCGCGCATTGCTTCTGGATCGCTTCGCATTTCGACAGGGTGCGCGACGCAAGATGAATGGTCCCGTCGAAAACGTCGCGATTCATCGCGCATTTCTTGGTCACTACCGCGCCGGCCGCGCCGCCGCCGATGATGAGAACGTTGTTCATGGGTGCTTCTGTCCGTTTTTCCTGGGGCAGGAGGGGAGATTGTTCATCCCGGGTTTTCGCCCCGCGCCTGTGCGGGCTCTTGATATATTTAGGCGGTTTGTTGTTGTAAAGCGAGAAGCCAGAGGAGACACAAGAAAGTAATACCGCAATCTCTTGCGGTAAGGCGGGGCTCGCAACGCTTCAATATCGGGGATATTTATGACAGCTATGTGAAGTAATAAACAGCGCGATGCGAAAGATTGATCCAACCTTTTGAAGCAAAGACGCAGGAATGAGATCGCCTTTGCTTATGCCGGTGAGCCGGTCCAAGCGGCTGGCGTGCTTTGTCAATGGCGGCGAAACCGCGACTTTTTTTGAGCCCATTCGGAAGCAACGGAGGAAGGCAGGGGGGCGATGAGATCTGGCGGAGAGAGAGGGATTCGAACCCTCGAGACGGTTTCCCGCCTACACACTTTCCAGGCGTGCGCCTTCAACCACTCGGCCACCTCTCCAGACGCGCCGGACAAACCGAAGCCGAAGCAGCGCGAGGCCGCACTATAGCGATCAGCGAAGCGCCTGCAAGCCCAGATGCGCGGTTTTTTGGCGTTCCTTCCGCATCTTTTTGCACGGGCTGACGGCTATGGGAGAGGTCGGTCCGCCCACCGGCGGCTCAGCGGGGCGGCTTTCGGGTACGATTGAACGCGCCCGCGCGTCGCATTAAGAAAACAGACGCAAAGTCGCCGCATTCTTTTTTTGAAGCCTTCTAAAAAGGCCCTCATATTGCCACAACCGAAAGGCCATCTTCGCGCAAGGCTCCCGGCTCCCGGTTGTTGGAATTTTGACGACGAAAAACCTCTGTCGCGGAAGCGTCAGAATGTTCGTTACAAAAAAAGACAAATTAGGGTTGCACAAGCGCGCATCCTTCTTATTCCGGATCGGCAGTCACATGAAGTTACGGTATCTCGGCGGCTACACTGCGGCATTCATCGCGGTCGCGTTCGGTTGGCTCATCTTCTCGTGGCCATGGCTGTCCGGGGATGTCACGATCCCCTATGACGCGAAGGCACATTTTCAGCCTCAGCTTCAGTTTCTGGCGAATGCGCTCCATACGGGGCAATCGCCATTCTGGGCGCCCAATGTTTTCGGCGGATCGCCGCAGATCGCCGATCCGCAATCGCTGATCTTCTCGCCAGCCTTCCTTCTCGCCTACCTTGACCCGGCCCCGAGCTTCAGGCAACTCGATTTTTATTGCTTTCTGTTGCTGGGGATCGCGGCATTCTCGGTTCTGATGCTGTTCCGCGACCGGGGCTGGCATCCGGCGGCGGCAACGGTTGCCGCGCTCGGCGCGGCTTTTGGCGGCTCGGCAATCTGGCGCATCCAGCACATCGCGCAGATCGAAGCCTTCGCGTTCTTCATGCTCTGCCTGTGGCTTCTGGCGCGCGCGCTCGACCGCAAATCGATCCTCTACGGCACGCTTGCCGGTGTTGCCGCTTCGGGCATGATCATCCAGCCCGGACAGATCGCGCTGATCGGCGCCTATGTGCTCCTCGGCTACACGGTCCATCACTGGATCGCGTCGCCGCGCTTCTGGCCGGCGGTGCGTCAGAGCATTCTTCCGCTCGCGGGCGGAACCATCGCCGCCACGCTCATCGCCGCGGGGCCGATCCTGCTTGCGTTCCTTTTCGTGGAACATTCGAACCGGCCTGAAATTCCGTTCGACGAGGCCGCGCGCGGCGCCTTGCACCCGGCGTCGCTTCTGACGACGCTCATCCCGGATCTTTTCGGCGTCAAGACCGAGGAGCCTTATTGGGGCCCGGCGAGCATCGAATGGCCGGCCGATTGGCTGGCGATGACGGAAAACATGGGCCAGCTCTATATCGGCGCGCTGCCGGTGCTGTTGCTGCTGGGCGTAGGCTTCCTCAAGGGGCGCATCTTTGCGCGGGAAATCCGGTTCTTCACCCTCGCCATCACCGGCCTTCTCCTCTACGCGCTTGGGCGCTACACCGGCGCTTTCACGCTCCTCTATTACTATCTGCCCGGCGTCGACATGTTCCGCAGGCCCGCCGACGCGACCTATGCGCTCTGCGCCATGACGGCGATTCTTGGCGGCTACATGCTTCACCGCGTCCTCACCGGCGCGGATGAGCTGACGCGGGAGCAGACGAAGTGGCTTGCAATCGCGATCGGGGGCTTGTGCCTCACGGGTCTCGGCGTCGCGGCCTTTCATGAGCATCTTCTCGATGCGATGGAGCCGGTAGCGTTGGCGCTCGCGGTGTTCGCCGTCGCGTGGGGCACGCTCGCCTTTGCGCGCAGACACGCCGCAGGTCAGGGCGCTCTGGCCGTGCTCGCGCTTGGCGGTTTCATGACCGCCGATCTCGTCATCAACAACGGTCCCAACCGCTCAACCGCGTTGCCGCCGTCCACCTATGACGAGTTGCGCGTGGATTCGAAGAACGAGACGCTCGCGCTCCTGAAGGAGCGGCTTTCACAGCGGCCCGGTTCAGATCGGCGTGACCGCGTGGAAATCGTCGGCCTCGGCTTCGAGTGGCCCAACACGAGCCTCGTGCACGGCTTCGACCACTCGCTCGGCTATAACCCGCTGCGCATCGCGGAGTTCGTGGAAGCGATGGGCGATGTGGAAACGACCGCTGAAACCTATCAGCGCGACTTCACACGGCTGTTTCCATCCTACCGCTCGACGCTCGCCGACATGATGGGCATTCGCTACATCGCCATCGATGAGCCGATTGAACATCTCGACAAGCAGTTGAAGCCGGGCGATCTGAAGCTCGTCGCGCATACGAAGGACGCTTACATCTACGAGAATCCCCGCGCGCTGCCGCGTGTGCTTTTTGCCTTCGATTGGCAGCCCGCGAATTTCGCGCAGCTCAAGAAGGATGGCCGCTGGCCGGTCTTCGATCCGCGGCGCACGGTGCTCTTCCACGCCGAGCGGCCGCAGACGGTCGTGCTGCCGCCGAAGCCCGTGTCGATGCCTGAGGCGCGGACGTCCCTGCGCAGTTATCGGAATACCGTCGTCGAGATAGAGGTCGAGACGTCAGCGCCCGGCTTCGTCGTGCTGAACGACAACTGGCACCCATGGTGGTTCGCCACTGTCGATGGCAAGCCGACGGACATCTACCGCGCGAATGTGCTGTTCCGCGCGGTGCAGGTGCCGTCCGGCAGGCATCTTGTACGGTTCGAATTCAAGCCGGTGGAAGGCGCGGCAAGGGAAGTCCGTGCGCGCCTCGAAGGGAAGTCTCTCGAACCTGGCCTGCCGCCGAGGATGCCGCGGATCAGGCCTGAGGCCAGCCTGCCGGTGTCGCCGAGGCCCGCTGGCTAAGCGCCGCGAAGGCTGGACTGCGAAGCCAGTCATATTCGCGGATGCGGGCGGCTCTGATGGGGTCGCCTTCTCCATCGCCGCCGCCCGGCTTGGCGACATGGCACATGACGAGAGGCCACGCGCCTGCGGCACTTTCGAGCCATCCCTGCCAGAGTTGCGGAAGGCTCGCTGTTTCGGAGAAGTCGTAAACGCCCGCAAAATCCGTGTTGGTGATGTGTCCGTGCTCTTCGGCGAGCTTCGACAGCCGCACCGCTCCCGTCCGCGCGATCACCGCCGCTTTTGTGCCGCGCTTGACCTTGGGTGTGCAGATGCGAAGGCCAACGAGCCGCGCATTGCCCGCGTAACGGTCTGACAGGACATCGACGAGAACCTCCGCCACGCCGGGAAGATGATGCACGTGCTGATGACCGTCGACGAACTGCGGCGCGGCGCCCATGCCTTCTTCATAGATGAGAAGCTGTTTCGCGATGGCCTGACGCACGAGCTTCAGATCGAGGCGGCGAGCATGCGCCAATGCGATGAGCGTCGAAAGGCGATGGTTCGGCCTCTTGCCTTCCACGAACGGGCTGGTGAGGTCGAGATGGAGGCCGCGAGACAGCGGCGCGGTCCGCAATGAGCGCGCCGCAACCATCCATCGGGGCGAAAGCACCATGGCGCTCGCGGCGGTCACGACACCCTTGCCAGCCAGTTCGAGGATCGCAGCGTCCACACGTTCGTCCAGCGCGTAGTCGTCCGCGTTGATGATGATGTTTTTCATAAGAGCTAGCCTTGCGGCTGAGCGAAGGCCCAGAGCTTCGAGAGGAGGAACGTGGCGACAGCGACACCCAAAATCACGGCCGCAAGTATCGGAAGGTAATAGGTTGGACCGAATACGCGCAAGAGCTCGGCGTAGGCGGCCTGATTGATTGCGAACCCGGCGAAAGCAACCGCGAAGAAGCGTCGCCGGGCGACGGCAAGGCTCTCACGGGACACAGGAAAGGTAAAGCGCGAATGGCCTGCGAAACTGACGAAAAAAGCCACACCGAAGCCGATCGCGTTTGCGGCGAGCGGCTGAAGGCTCAAAAGCTCGACAACGAGCGCCACGACGCCGAGATGCGTGAGCGCGGCGGCGCAGCCGACAGCGACGAAGATCGCGATCTGCCGCATTACAGGCGCCTGTCCGTTCCGGAAGATTGTGCCTCCACGACCAGAGCGGTCGCGTCGTAAACGGGGGAGGCCGCACGCGGCGGCGACTTCACGCGGCTGTCTTCCGCAACGATGTAGATGGGGCGTTGCTTGGCTTCCTCGAAGGTGCGTCCGAGATATTCCGCGATGATGCCGAGCGCGAGAAGCTGAACGCCCGAGAGGAACATCATGCCGACCGCGAGCGTCGGCCAGCCCGGCACGCGGCTGCCCTGCACGTAATGCTCGAACAGCAGGTAGCAGCCATAGAGAAATGCGGTGCTCGATATGACGAGCCCGGTCAGCGAAACAAGCCGCAGCGGCACGACGCTGAACGAGGTAAGCCCGGTGAAGGCGAGCTTGAAAAGTTGCCGCCATGTGAATTTGGTGACGCCCGCAACGCGCGGTTCCGGCTGAAAAGGCACGAGCACTGTGCGGAAGCCGACCCAGGCGAAAAGCCCTTTCATCTGCCGGTTCCGCTCCGGCAGCGCGTTGATCGCGTCGACCACCTTGCGGTCCAGAAGCCGGAAGTCGCCCGCGTCGGGCGGGATTACCACATGACTGCCGGCCTGCATCAGCCAATAATACCCTGCCTTGAAACGGCGCTTCAGCCAGGTTTCGAGGCGTTCGTTCTGCACGCCCGCGATCACCTCGGCCCCTTCGCTCCACTTATCGAGGAAGACCGAGATGAGGGCCGGGGGATGCTGACCGTCCGAATCCATCAGGATGACGGCGTCCCCCGCCGCAGTCTTGAGTCCCGCCGACAGCGCGGCTTCCTTGCCGAAATTCCGGGAAAAGCGGATGTAACGCAGCGCCGGCTGCTTCGCGCAGAGGTCGAGCATCACTTCGCGCGTGCCGTCCGTGCTGCCGTCGTCGACCACCAAAATCTCATGGGCGAAGCCGGTATTTGCGAGCGCATGAAGAATTGAGGAGACGACGATGGGCAGTCCTTCGCTTTCATTGTAGGCGGGAAGGACGACCGAAATCAGTGTAGGGCGGCGCGTATCCATGGACACTCTGACAACTCAAGCGCTTCTGACGCAATTCACTTAGCTTATGACGCGCTCGCCCGCAATCAAGGGAGCGGCGGTCTCCCGCCGCCCGCCTTTTGGCTAATTCGTGAGCTTCAGAGCGGCAAGGTCGATAGAAAGTTTCACGTCCTTTTCGACCGCGTAACCCGCAACCGATTTCGGCCCGACACCGAATTCGAGGCGGTCGATGATCGTCTCGCCCTTCACCGATGCCGCGCCGTTCGTCGTGGCAATCGTAAACGGCAGGGAGACAGGCTTTGCGACGCCCTTCAGAGTGAGACGGCCTTCGAGCACGTATTTGCCTTTCCCGGCCGGTTTCGCGCCGCTCGCGACGAACTCTGCGGTTGGAAAGCGTGCGGGGTCGAAGAAGTCCGGCGAAAGAAGCGTCTGGTCGACGTCGCTCTGGCCCGTGTCCACGCTTTTTACATCGATCAGAACCCGGACCGACGTCTGCTCAGGCAGGGACGGATCGAACTCCACCTCGGACTTGAATGTCTTGAACGTGCCTTTCGTGACGAAGCCGCTGCCGTTCGCCTCGAAGGCGATGGCGCTCTTCTGGGGATCGACGCTCCATTCGCTCGCCCGCGCGTCATGCGCTCCAAGCAGCGCGACCGCGCCGCCCGCCGTCACAGCGAACGCCACCGCGACGCCACCGCCGAGAAAGCGCGGCGCCATGCGCGACCAGATGCCGTCACGCCTGATTACATGCCAGATCGTCGCCAGCACGTGCAAACCGATTACCCCGGCGAGACCGAAAGCGGCGAACTCGTGCACCTCTTCCAGCGCGTGATGGATGCTCTTCTTCTCGTCGGGGCCGAGCGCGACGAACCAGGGAAGAAGCGGGAAGGGCTGACCGAACAGGAGGGAGGGCTTGTCAGACGTGGAGATAAGCGCCCACCCGGACAACACGATCAGGAAAACGAGGCCGTAAAGCGCGAGATGGGCAAGCGCCGCGCCGAGCTTCTCCAGCCCGGACATGGTGGCGGGCTCAGGCGGCGTCGCCGTGAACGCACGCCACAGCACGCGCAGCACCATCAGCGCAAGGATGGTGAAGCCGAGCGACTTGTGCAGATTGTAAGCCTGGATTTTCTCCACGACGTTTCCGATGCCACCCATCGTCCAGCCGAGATAGAGCATGAAAAATATAAGGGCGGCTATCACCCAATGCAGGACTTTCAGCCCTGCAGCGTAGTCTTGGCGTATCATGACGACACTGTCTCCTTACCACTTGCCGATGTTCGGCAATGATTTCCAAGGTTCGGCGGGCGCGAGAGGCGCGCCTTTCTGCAAGAGTTCGATGGAGATGTTGTCCGGCGAGCGGACGAAGGCCATGTACCCGTCGCGCGGCGGCCGGTTGATCGTCACGCCCGCGTCGGCGAGGCGCTGGCACGTCTCGTAGATGTTTTCGACTTCGTAGGCAAGGTGGCCGAAATTGCGCCCCTCGCCGTACTCCTCCGGATCCCAGTTATAAGTGAGTTCAACGAGCGCGCTCTCGTCTCCCGGCGCGGCGAGGAACACGAGTGTGTAGCGTCCCTCGGGCCGTTCGAGGCGGCGCACCTCCCTCAGGCCGAGCTTGTTCACGTAGAAGTCGAGCGATCGGTCGAGGTCGCTGACGCGGACCATGGTGTGCAGATATTTCATTTCGAGCCTCCAGCTTGACCGTCATTTAGGCACGATGGCGGGTGCCGCAACCCGTTTGAGCGCTTAGGATACAATCATGACCGTTATGCAGGTGCGCGTTTCAACAGGTGTGGATAGTGAGGCGCCGCAATCGATGGCCGAAGCGGCATGCCATTGATTCGCAGGCCGTGTTTCCGCTCCGGGGTGGATTTTCGTTCCTCGCCAAATGTTAAGAAAGCCTTGCGAAAGGTCCGGCTCTGCGGTCTATGTGGATTTATGTCACATTTTTGTCAAAGTTTAGCACGGAATATCAATCACTTGCCGCGGTGAGGGCCAGCGGCAGGCAAGGCGGACCGCGTCGCGTGTTGGGGAAAGAGTTAATTTTCTCTAGCCTCGCTGGCGTGGAATGTTATGTTTCGGATGTGAGTTGGCGGGCGTTGAGGTCTTGGGCGAGATCTTTGCGGGCGCCACGTTTTTCAGTGAAGCGGGGGACTACAAAATGGGGGACAATTTACCTCCAACCATTACCTCTTTTAACGACATCGCAGAGCAACCAAGCATAGACGTCTTCGTGATCGCAGGCCACATCAAGTGGTTCGACGTGTCTAAGGGCTTCGGCTTCATCGTCCCTGACGGTGGTCTGCCCGACATCCTGATTCACGTTACCGTACTGCGGCGGGACGGCTATCAGACTGCGTATGAAGGCGCCCGAATTGTCTGCGAAGTCCTGCGGCGCGACCGCGGACTTCAGGCGTTCCGTGTGATCGAGATGGACGAGAGTACCGCCATCCATCCCTCGCAACTGCCCCAGCGGACACACGTCCATGTGGTTCCGGAAAGCGACTGGCAACGGGCCATGGTGAAGTGGTTCAACCGCCTCAAGGGCTTCGGGTTCCTCACCCGTGGCGCCGGGACGGAAGACATCTTCGTCCATATGGAGACGCTTCGTCGCTTCGGGTTTGCCGAGCTTCGTCCTGGACAAATCGTTCAGGTGCGTTATGGCCATGGCGACAAGGGCCTCATGGCCGCGGAGCTTCGTCCCGACGGCACGATGGGCTATCCGTCCTCGCATTAAGGGATCATGACCCCATGACCATGGGTCGACCAAATATTACGAGGGCCGCGCTTGCGGCCCTTCTCTTTTTGAGTTCTCCTGTTCTCAGCCGGGCAATCATGGCGCCAGCATTTGGAGACGTGATTTTCAATCAAGCGAGCCTGACGATCGAGACTGCGAATGGGCCCGTTCTTCTGGATGTCGAAATTGCCGACACCGATCCGAAGCGCGAACAGGGGCTTATGTTCCGGCGCTCGCTGCCAGACAATCACGGCATGATTTTTCTTTTCGGCCGGGAGCGCGAGATCACGATGTGGATGAAGAACACGTTCATCCCGCTCGACATGGTTTTCATCGGGGACGACTGGCGGGTTGTCTCCATCGCGCAGAACGCCGAGCCATTTTCAACCGACGTCATATCTTCGCGTCGGCCCGCGTCGCGTGTGCTCGAAATAGGGGCAGGGCAGGCGAAGAAACTCGGGCTTAAGGTTGGCGACCGCGTTTCACTGAAAAAGTGAGGCTAGAAATGATGCAAAACCGGCGGTTCAATCTTGAAAGAGAGAAGGCGCCTCCGATCAACTGGCGGCGCGGCATGATCCGGCTCTGGATCTTGGCCTCGGCTGCTTGGATCATGGGCTGGTCTCTCTATTTTGCCATCGAATTCATCAACGGCGAAACCCGGCAGGAGCTGCTCGGCATTCCGGTCGTGCTTTTCGGCCCCCCGCTCGCGCTTTTTCTCTTCGGCCTGGCCACGAGATGGGCTTTTCGCGGCTTCGAGACCGACGACGAGCAAGCTTAGGTCAATCGCGGTTTTGCGGTTCCCGACGGCTCCAACCGTCTAAGCGGCGCGTTGCCTTTTTCACGGGCGCGCCAGAGACCCCCGCGACAAAGCGCGGTGCTTTCTGCGTCGTTTTTCAATTCGGAGCGTGACGGCGGCGCGCCGCGATGCGTTCGGCGAAGGTCGTGTCATCGCAATTGCGCGCTTTGCCTCATCCGGGACAAGCTTGAGGTGAGGGTCGATCAAGGTTCGCCCCAGCCTCCGACGGCGCCTTGTCGACACAATCGGGGCGTGCGCTTGCGCGTCGCATCAAAACCGCGCTTGATTTTGCAAGAAAAATGCGCGATTGCTAGGGCCGTCTCGAAGCGAAGAAAATGCCGTGTCGCCGCGAGAAATGCCTCAAATTCAGGTGCGTGAAGCTTTCAGATCGACAAACGCGCGGATACCCTTCAGAGAAGCCTTCGCAAGGACTTTTCGACCCTCCCGCGGATTATTCTCGAAAAAATCTTGATCTAAGTCAAAACGCTGCTATTCAGTAGGAGTAAGGTTTGCTTGACACCTGCCTTGTCAAGCTAGACTGACACAAAACGGCATCCTGTGCCGCGCACCGCCTTGCGGCTGCGCCCGGTTGCCCTATAACAAGAAGGCGCGCTTTATGGCGCATGCGAATGCGGGCCTTATTGGCCCCAATGCCATAATCCGGGTCGCCGAGACGCTTCGGGAGCGGCTTGGCGACGATGCGGCTCTGGAAGTTTTCGCCCGCGCGAAGCTTGAGACGCGCCTTGTTACCCCGCCTGAAAGCATGGTTCCGGAAACGGAGGTCGGCGCGCTGCAAACCGCGCTGTTCGAGGGTCTCGCCGGGGAAGACGCGAAGAGGATATCCTTCGAGGCTGGGCTGCGCACGGGCGACTATCTTCTCGCGCGCCGTATTCCGAAATTCGCCCAGTTCGTGCTGAAGCGCTTGCCGCCGCGCATGGCCGCGCGCACCCTGCTTTCGGCCATCGGCAAGCACTCCTGGACGTTCGCGGGAAGCGGCACCTTCGAGGCGAAGGCCGGTTATCCCGTGCTTGTTTCCATCGCGAATTGTCCGCTTTGCCGTGGCCGTCACGGCGCCGAACCACAATGCGATTTTTATGCTGGCACGTTCCAGCGCCTGTTCGAGACGCTCGTCAGCCGCAACACCACCGTCCGCGAGATCGAGTGCGAAGCGATGGGCGGCAGCGCCTGCATCTTCGAAATTGCATGGCCGAAAAGCGCGGCCCAAAAAGCAGAACACGCCCCCCGCAGCCACCGTCAACGGGAATTAGCATCATGATTCCAGGTATCGCGAAATACTTCCACGCGCGGGTTCCCCGCTACACGAGCTATCCGACCGCGCCGCACTTCACGGGCGAGGTCGACGCCAAGCGCTATGGCTCGTGGCTCGCGCGGCTCGATCCCGAGACGGAACTTTCGCTTTACCTCCACGTTCCGTTCTGCCGGAGCATGTGCTGGTATTGCGGCTGCAACATGCGTGTCATCGCGCGCTATTCGCCGGTAACGGATTACGTCGCCACGCTCGTCAAGGAAATCGACCTTGCGAGCGCTAAGCTTCCGAAGCGCATGAAGGTGCGTCACATCCATTGGGGTGGCGGCACGCCGACGGCGCTGAACGGCGAGGATATGGTGCGCATCCATGAGGCGGTGGCGAGCCGTTTCGACATTCTGCCCGACGCGGAAATCGCGGTCGAGATCGATCCGCGCACCTTCACCCAGGACAACGCGGACGCGCTCGGCAAGATCGGCTGCACCCGCGCGAGCCTCGGGATTCAGGAATTCGATCCCACGGTTCAGGAAGCGATCAACCGCGTCCAGCCGATGAATGTCATCGAAGGCACGATCCGCATGCTGCAGGAGCAGAACGTGAAGGGTCTGAACTTCGACCTCATGTACGGCCTGCCGCATCAGACGGCGGAAATGCTCACCCGCACCGTCGAACAGGCTGCGACGCTCAAGCCGGACCGCATTGCGCTGTTCGGTTATGCGCATGTTCCGTGGATGGCGAAGAACCAGCGCATGATCCCCGAAGACGCGCTGCCGACGGCGCTGATGCGCTTCGAGCAGGCGACGGCTGCGGGCGACGCATTGGAAGCGGCCGGTTACGTCCGCATCGGCCTCGACCATTTCGCGCGGCCCGAGGACAGCATGGCGATCGCGCTGCGCGAAGGCCGCCTGCACCGCAATTTCCAGGGCTATACAGACGATCTCGCGGGCGCCATCGTGGCATTCGGCGCGAGCGCCATCTCCCAGACGCCCGACGGCTACATGCAGAATATCGTCGAGACGGGCGCTTACTCGCGCGCGGTCAACTCGGGCGAGCTGCCGGTGGCGAAGGGCGTGACGTTCCGTGGCGAGGACAAGCTGCGTTCGGCTATCATCGAACGCCTGATGTGCGACATGGAAGTCGACCTCGACGAGATGCGCCGCCTTTACGCACCGAACCGCGACGATTTCTACGACGAGCTTGCCCAGCTTCGCGCGCTGCAGGACGAGGGCCTTTGCGAAATCGACGGCGGCAAGGTGCGCGTTCCGGATGCGGCGCGGCCCGCGCTCCGCGTCGTGTGCTCCGTGTTCGACGACTACCTTCAGCAGAACCAGGAGCTGCGGCACGCCGCTGCGGTCTGACGAATCGGGGGGTCGTTCGGCAATCGCCTTCCAGTCGACCGACCGCTCCCATGGGGAGCGGTTTCGACGCAGACAGCTGATGGACAATACGAACCTAGCGCCGCGCCCGCTTTATCGATGGACGCCGCAGGTTCGGCCAACCATAGCAGCTTCCACTTCTTTTGGCGTTTCCACGTCTTCGTGCCACTCCTCGTAAGCCGGGATAGCGTTTCCCGGCTCAGCCCACGGCACGGCGTGCGACAGCCACATGTGCTGGCTCGGGCGAGCCTCGGGATCGTCATCGAGCGTCGCCACCCGCAGTGTCACATAGCGCTTGTCGGGATATTCGGCGACAATCTGCGAACCGCAGATCGAGCAAAAGCGTCGGAATTTTCCCGGCGAGGATTCGTAGCAGGTGAGCTTGTCCTCGCCCGCTATCCAGTGGAAATGCTCGCGCGCCACCTTGGCCGAGACGTTGAACGCCGAGGCGTGCGCTTTCCGGCAGCTCCGGCAGTGACAGACGCGGATCGGTGCGTCGAGGCGTTCGACCTCATAGCGTACGCTCCCGCAAAGACAACTCCCGCTCACGCTCATCGCTCCACCATCCTTGAAGCTCTTTCGCAGCTTCATTGCCGCGTCAGGCCTCACTCTCCTCCTTTTTCAAGCGCGACCGCTGCGACACGATCGCCGCGCGAAAAGCCCTTGATGTTTTTTCAGCAAAGTTCGCGGCGCGCGCCAAGGTTCCATCGTCACCGGGTGATTGTTGAGGCTGGCGGCCATTTTCGATGCTTCGTCCGTCCTCATCGGTTTGCGGGCCTTGCGGTTCCTTCGGTTCGCCGCGCCCCATCCGCCCGGCTTATCAGCGCGATTGCGTAGTCGGGAAGAGGTGGCCGTAAGGATGCGCGATCACGTCTTCCTCCTCCGCGAAAAGTGCATCCCAAGCCGAGTAGGCCTCCTCCACGATATACGGGCCGCCGCCCTGATTGGGCCGCGACGAGAACAGCACGAACCGGCTCACCGTGAACGGTTCGCAGGTGAAGCCGCCGTGGCGCGCGAGATAGTCGGCGGCGGCGAAGGGGCTCACATTGCGAAGCCGCGCGAGCGTCACATGCGGGGTGAAATTGCGGGGCTCCGGCGGCAGGCCCGCCGCGCGCGCCGCCCGCTCGTGCGCCTTTTGCAGCGTCTCCAGCATCGGCGACGCTTTCACACCTGCCCAAAGCGAGCGTGGCTTGTTTCCGCCAAAGCTCCCGAGGCCGGAAACCGCGATGTCGAAGCTTTCGAAACGGATGTCCGCCAGCGCGTCCGCAAAGTCGTTCGCCTGCGCGTCGGTGATGTCGCCCGCGAAACGCAGCGTGATGTGATAATTCTCCGCGTCGATCCAGCTCGCGCCGGATAGCCCAGCCCTGAGACCGGAAAGGTATCCGACCACATCGTGAGGCAATTCGAGTCCGGTGAAGAGTCTAGGCATGCGTGGCCTCCTGTGCGGAAAGGAGCGACGGGCCTTTGGCCTGTCAGCCTAGCAGGATAGGGTTGTGCCGGTTCGTGTTTTATTCAAGGCGCGCGAGAAGCCGAAACAGGGCTAACGGCTCCTTATGGCCCGCCATCCGAAAAAGCTCGGCTCAAGCGCCGCCGCCGAATTCCCGATCGAGCCAGCCGGCGATCGGCTCCGCCGCATCGCGCCAGTTCGAATCCATCATGATGGCGTGGCCTCCGCCCTTCACGATCACCGACCGCGCGCCGTAATAGATCGCGGTAAGACGCACATCGGCGGGCGGCACGAACTCGTCCTTTTCGCAGCCGAGCACCATCAGCTTCGGCATGCTCCACGGCAGCGGCGCGAAGGATGTGAACCCGTAAAGCTGGCGGCTCGCGGTCTCGGCGATATCGTCCATGCGCTCGAAGAAGAGGCGGCGGAGCTGGGGCGATGGCGGTTCCGCGAACAGGCCGTCCTCGATGATGTCGAGGTTGGCGTTGCGGATGCCGCGTTCGAGCACGCGCTGCAACTCACGAAAGAGCGCCGGATTGCGGATGAAGAGTTCCGCCGACGCGCGCATCAGCCCGTGCGGCGGCGCGGCGCACATCAGCACCACGCCCGCCGCGCGCCCGCCGCGCCTGATGTAATTCTGCACGACGCCGCCGCCGAGCGAGTGCCCCACGACGACGACCGGGCCGCCGATCTCGTTTACGGCCCACTCAACATCGTTGGCGAAATCGCCGAGGCTCAGGCTGCGCACGCTCTCGCGACCTTTGCTCTCGCCGTGTCCGCGGAGCGAGAGCGCCGACGCGTCATAGCCGAGGCTTGCGAAATAGGGCAGGAAGCTTTGCCGCCATACCCATGCGCCGGTGCAGATGCCGTGGACGAACAGAAGCCGTACCGGCTTTTCGGGCGCGGCAGCGGGCAGGCGAACGAGTTCGAGTGTCATGTGGGGCCGGGGGCGGGTTGAAACGAAGGGCGAGGCGGCTGTGAAGCCGAAGCGGCACTTTGCCGCGAAAGCGCTGCCGAGAAAAACTCAAAGTGAGAAATGTTCGAAGCCTTTGGCCGAAAGGATGAGCGGCTCGCCGGACTGGCCGAGGAAGGACGGGGCCGCCGCGCCTTCCGCGAGTGCTCCGATGCGCGAGACGGGGCAGCCACTGGCACGGGCGGCGGCTTCGAAGGTGAGCGAGCGAGCCTCTGGTCCCAAACCAGATGCGCTGCTGTCCGGCGGCACGGCGGCAAGGATCTCGTAATCGTCTCCGCCCGTGAGGATCGTTTCGAGGAGGGCAGGGCAGGCGGTGACGGCCGCGCGCGCAGCTCCAGAAAGCGGCAGCGCAGAGGTGTCGACTGTCGCGGTCACGCCCGAAGCTGCGCAAAGCCGCGTGAGGTCGAGTGCGAGCCCGTCCGATATGTCCATCGATGCCGAAGCGTGCGCGACAAGCGCGGCGC
Source organism: Rhodomicrobium lacus (assembly GCF_003992725.1). Taxonomy (NCBI): domain Bacteria; kingdom Pseudomonadati; phylum Pseudomonadota; class Alphaproteobacteria; order Hyphomicrobiales; family Hyphomicrobiaceae; genus Rhodomicrobium; species Rhodomicrobium lacus. The sequence goes on from NZ_RZNF01000002.1 coordinate 251,118, forward strand.
TCGCCGACAGGCGCGGTTCGGGATAAAGATAGCGGCGCGCCAGATGGTCCGTCTCAGCCGCCGAAAGCACGCCGACGAGGTCGGCAAGGCCAATCCGCAGTTTCAGGCCGAGCGCCGCGTCGCCGAGCGTGCCGGTGACATAGAGCACATCGCCGGGCTTGCCGCCGCCGCGCAGAAGCGGGCGCGCGGGCGCCTCGCCAAGTGCCGTCACAGAAAGCCACCACGGGCCCCTGGCTGTTACCGTATCCCCGCCGATAAGGCTTATGCCGAACGCCGACTGCGTGCGGGCGAGGCCGTCCGCGAAAGCGCGCGCCCAATCTTCGGTCGGCGCGGCTGGAAGGGCAAGGGTCAGGAGATAGGCGAAGGGCTTTGCCGCCTTGGCCGCGAGGTCCGACACATTCACCGCGACGGCCTTGTAAGCCGCATCGCCCGGATGGTCGTTCTCGAAGAAATGCACGCCTGCGACAAGCGCGTCGGTCGTTATCACAAGCCCGCTCGATGGCAGTGCCGACAAATGCGCCGCGTCATCGGACAGGCCGAACGCGCCGGGGTGGGTTGCGAGCGGAGACAGAACCTCAGCAATGAGAGCGTTTTCACCGAGTCTGCGCATGTCACACCGCTACGGCGTCGTGCGGTAGATCAGATACGGCCCGACGCTGCGGGATTTGGCGTTCGATCGGCTTACCTCCCAGCGTCCAATCGGACCCGATTTGACCCGGGCCGACCCGGCAGCGTAAACGCCCCGGCACACGGACGCCCTTTTGCCTCTGATTTTTGCGCCTCTTGTCTTTGCGGCTCGGGTCTTGCTCGTATCATCTCTTCGCCGGACCGCTCTTGCCGGCCGACTTGCGGCCGAATTCGCCGGGACGCCTTGTCCGCGCCACGCGGTCGAGAACGCCGTTCACCACGCCGGGTTCCTCGCCGCCGAAGAAATCCTTGGCGATCTCCACATATTCGTTGATGGCGGCGCGCGCGGGCACGTCGGCGCGCTCGGTGAGTTCGTAAACGCCAAGCCGCAGGATAGCCCGCAGGATGCTGTCGATGCGCGAGAGTTTCCAGCCCGACGCCAGATGGCCCGCAATCTCGGGATCGATTTTCGCTTGCCCCCGCGCGACGCCCTCGACCACATCGCGGAAGAATTGGCGATCCGCGCCCGCATAGATCTCCACTGTCTCGAAACGGCGGCCGAGAAACTCCTGAAGCACGAGGCTAAGGTCGCGCTGCGTCATTTCCATCTGATAGAGCGCCTGCACGGCGGCGAGTCTCGCGCGCGTTCGAGGCTGTCCTTCGGGCAGGTCCGCTACCGGGCCTGCTTCGTGACCGTCTTCCAAGTCCATCGTTCAAGCTTTCGGTTCAAGGCCGCGAGCAGCCCGCGCAACTCGCGCCGATCATATCACACCGCCATGCGCATGGGCGCGGCGGGAATGCGTTCCAGAATAGAGAGCGCCGGACTTTCAATGCGGCACCCGGATGGGTTCACCCGATCAGGTCGAATCCCCCGATCGGCTCTGGCTGAGCGTCACGCCAACTGGCGAAACGACCGCTTGAGGCGGAGCACCTCAAGACACGCCAGAACGGCCTCGCGGCCCTTGTTCTTGCGGCTGACGTCAGCCCTTGCCAGCGCCTGCGCCTCGTTCTCGACGGTCAGGATCGCGTTGCCGAACGGAATGCCGTGCCGGATCGAGAGGGATAGAAGCTGGTGAGCCGATTCGTTTGCAACGATGTCGTAATGCGATGTTTCGCCCCGGATCACGCATCCGAGCGCCACATAACCATGAAAAGGACGGTCGCCGCCCTCATCGAACAGGTCGGCGTCCTTGGCGAGGGCCAGAACCTGCGGGATTTCGAGCGCGCCGGGAACCGTCTTCAATTCCCAGGTCGCGCCCGCCTCGTCGAGCGCGCGCGTCGCGCCTTCGAGCAGCGCATCCGCGATATGGTTGTAATAGCGGCCTTCGATGATGAGGATATGAATGGGCTTTGTCATTGGTCTTCGATGGGGCGTCGCGCGATGATGTTGAGGCCGTAGCCTTCGAGACCGACGACTTTCGGCGTCGGCGAGTTCGAAAGAAGGACCATGTTCCGGACGCCGAGATCAAGCAGGATCTGAGCGCCGATGCCATAATCGACGAGCCGGTTCTCGGGCGCCTTGCCCTCGGCTATGGCGGCGATGCTCGACAGACGCGAACGGATCGTGCCTTCGCGCACGTCGCGGATGACGACGACCACGCCGCGTTCTTCCTGACCGATGCGGCGCATCGCGCGCTCGACGAGCGAGCGGCGGTTGTCGTCGCCTCTGCCGATGCCGAACAGATCTTCGAGAATGTTGACCGCGTGCATGCGCACCAGCACCGGCTCGGGTCCGGACACGTCGCCCTTGATGAGCGCAAGGTGCTCGGTGTTGTCGACCTCGTTCACATAGACGCGGAGCTTGAACGCGCCACCATAGGGGCTCGTGATATTGCGCTCGTCGACGAGCTTCACGAAGCTCTCGGTGCGGCGGCGATAGGCGATGAGGTCGGCAATGGTCCCGATCTTGAGGCCGTGCCGCTGCGCAAAGGCGAGCAGGTCCGGCATGCGGGCCATGGTGCCGTCGTCGTTCATCACCTCGCAGATGACACCCGCCGGGATAAGCCCCGCAAGCCGCGCGAGATCGACGGCGGCTTCTGTGTGGCCCGCGCGGACCAGCACGCCGCCTTCCTGCGCGATGAGCGGGAAGACGTGGCCCGGACTGACGATGTCCTGAAAATCCTTCTCGGGATTGATGGCGACGGAGACGGTATGAGCGCGGTCGAAGGCCGAGATGCCGGTGGTGATGCCTTCCTTCGCCTCGATGGAAACGGTGAACGCGGTCCGGTTGCGCGAGCGGTTCGAGCGCGCCATGTGCTCAAGGTGCAGCACGTCCGCGCGTTCCGGCGTGATCGCGAGGCAGATAAGCCCGCGCCCGAAGCGTGCCATGAAATTGATGGCATCGGGCGTCGCCATCTGCGCGGGGATGACGAGATCGCCCTCGTTCTCGCGGTCCTCGGCGTCGACGAGGATGAACATGCGCCCCTGCCGCGCATCTTCGAGGATTTCCTCTATCGAGGCGAGCTGTCCGCGGATGGCGGCGGGATCGAGAACGCGCAACTGGTCGGGTTTCATGAGTTTTCAGCCTGTTGTCCGAGCAGCCGCCCCACGTAGCGGGCGATGAGGTCGACTTCCATGTTGATGGCGTCGCCCGGCTGCTTCTCACCGAATACGGTGACTTCGAGTGTGGTTGGAATAAGGTTGATGGTGAAAAGCGAGCCGCTCACGTCATTGATGGTGAGCGACACGCCGTCGAGAGCGACAGACCCCTTGGGCGCGATGAATTTCGCGAGTTCTTCCGGTGCGCGTATGGCGAAGATCTTCGAAAAGCCCTCCGGCGTGATGCTCTCGATGCGGGCCACGCCGTCGACATGGCCCGAAACGAGATGGCCGCCCATTTCATCGCCGAAGCGAAGCGAGCGTTCGAGATTGATCCTGCGCCCCCTGGCCCATCCGCCAAGCGTGGTCTTGGACAACGTCTCGTTCGAGACGTCGATACGAAAGATCGAGCCTCCGCCGAACGATTCGACGCCGGTTACCGTGAGGCAGCAGCCGTCGCAGGCGATCGAGGCGCCATGCGCGATGCCCGACGCCTCCCACGGACAGGATATGGCGAAACGGCCGCTATCGGCCTCAAGGACGGTCCCTTGTGCGGTGATGATCCCGGTAAACATGCGTCAATTCTGCCAGTGTGCGGTTGAGCGATAAATGGAAATCGTGTCCGTGCCCGCTTTTCTTTTGTCGAACAGGGTGAATTGGGGCGAGGCGGCAACGAGATCGAGGCCGCGGTCGCCGAAAGGCGGCATGCCCGCCTGCGGATCGAGCGTCCGGGCGCCGTGCATGATGATGACTTCGTCGGCAAGCCCGGCGTCGATGAAGCCGCGCGCGGTGGACGGGCCGCCCTCAACGAGAAGGCGCGTGATGCCTTCGGCGGCGAGCCGCATCATCGCGAGCCGGAGGTTGAGGCGGCCGGCGAGCGACGCGCCTATGTCGAGAACGCGCACGCCGGCGCGCCCGAAGAAAGCCGCGCCCTCCGATGAGTCGCCGCAGACGATCCACACCGGCGGGCGTTCATTGGCGAAGAGTTTTGCCGCGGGAGGGACATTGCAGCGCGACGCCAGCACCACGCGAACCGGCGAGCGGTCGTCGAGGCCCGGCAGGCGGCAGGTAAGTTCGGGGTCGTCCGCTTCGACCGTCTTGCGGCCGACGAGGATGGCGTCTGCGCGGGCGCGAAGGAGATGGGCCGCCGCGCGCGCCACATCGCCGGTTATGAACACGGGCTTGCCGTTCCCGCGGGGAACGAAGCCCTCTGCATCGACCGCGAGCTTCACCTGTACGAAAGGGCGCCGTTCGGTGACGCGGAAGGAATGGCCGAGGTTCAGCCAGTCGCAATCGCGCACGAAACCGGCGATGCCGCGTATCGCGCGAACGCCATGCTGCGCCACGTAGGTCAGCCCCCGGCCCGCGACGCGCATGTCGGGATCGAGCGAGCCGTAGATCAGATGCGAAATGCCCGCATCCACGATCGTATGCGCGCAAGGCGGGGTCGCGCCGAAATGGCTGCACGGTTCGAGAGTGGTGACGATCAGCGCGCCTTTCGCCCGCTCGCCCGCTTCGCGAAGAGCGAGAACCTCGGCATGCGGACGGCCTCCACGCGCGGTTGCCGCGCTGGCGATGACCTCGCCGGTGGCGATGTCGGCCACGACGGCGCCGACGCTCGGGTTCGGCGAGGTCGCGCCGATATTGGTCCTGGCGACGAAAAGAGCGCGACGACAAAGCGCCTCGATGACGGTCGAGGAAAGAGGGAGAGGCGGGGCTTCATCCGACGCCGTCACCGACGTTGCGTTGAAAGATGCGGCAGGCTCGTTCATTTGTCGTCCGCGGTGCGCGCGAATGCTGCGCTGTCAAGCTCGCCAAGCACGCGGTGGAAGTCTTTCGCCTCGCTGAAGTCGCGATAGACGCTGGCGTAACGGACGTAGGCCACGCCGTCGAGCGCCTTCAGTCCCTCCATGACGTGGCGGCCCACTGTTTCGGAGGGGATTTCCGACTCATTCGAGATTTCGAGTTTGCGCACGACTTCGCTCACGAACTGTTCGATGCGATCCTCCCCGATGGGACGCTTGCGGGTCGCGATCTCGATCGAGCGCCTGAGCTTCTCGCGGTCGAACGGCGCGCGCCGCCCGCTCCGCTTGATGATCGTCAACTCACGAAGCTGGACGCGCTCGAACGTGGTGAAGCGCGCCCCGCACTCTGCGCACGAGCGCCGCCGCCGGATCGCCGTGTGGTCCTCTGACGGGCGGCTGTCGCGCACCTGGGTATCGAGCGCACCGCAAGTTGGGCACCGCATTGGTCTGGCCTGCTCTGGCGGACTCTCCGCCGTTGTCCTTACGCCTTGATGCCCGGATAGATCGGGAAGCGCCCGCACAGCGCCAGCGCCTCGGCCTTGACCTTTTCCTGCGCCTTCGCGGCGGCGTCTCCGCCAGCCTTCAGGCCCTCCAGCACCTCTACGATCAGGCCACCGATTTGCGTAAACTCGGCGACGCCGAAGCCGCGCGTGGTGCCCGCAGGCGATCCGACGCGAATGCCCGAGGTAATGGTCGGCTTCTCGGGATCGTAGGGCACGCCGTTCTTGTTGACCGTGATATGAGCATGACCAAGGGCGGCTTCCACGGCCTTGCCGGTGAGGCCCTTGGGACGCAGGTCGACGAGCAGCAGGTGATTGTCGGTGCCGCCGGAGACGAGATCGACGCCGCCTTCCTTGAGCGCCACGCCGAGCGCCTTCGCGTTATCCACCACGGCCTTGGCATATTGCTGGAATTCGGGCTTCAGGGCTTCGCCGAAAGCCACGGCCTTCGCGGCGATGATATGCATCAGCGGGCCGCCCTGAAGGCCGGGGAAGATCGCCGAATTGACCTTCTTTGCGAGGTCGCCGTCATTCGTCAGGATGATGGCGCCGCGTGGGCCCCGAAGCGTCTTGTGCGTTGTCGTCGTGGCGAAATGCGCGTGCGGGAACGGGCTCGGATGCTGGCCGCCCGCGACCAATCCCGCGAAATGCGCCATGTCGACGAGCAGCAGCGCGCCCACTTCGTCCGCGATCTCGCGGAAGCGCTTGAAATCGAACTGACGTGCATAGGCGGAGCCGCCCGCGATGATCAGCTTCGGCTTGTGCTCCTTCGCAAGCCGCTCGACCTGCTCGTAGTCGATATAACCGTCTTCGCGGCGGACGCCATAATGAACGGCGTTGAACCATTTGCCCGACTGGTTCGGGGCTGCGCCGTGGGTAAGGTGGCCGCCCATGTCGATGCCCATGCCGAGGATGGTGTCGCCGGGTTTCAGGACCGCGAGAAACACACCCTGATTGGCCTGGCTGCCGGAATGCGGCTGCACATTCGCGAAATCGCAGCCGAAAAGCTGCTTGGCGCGGGCAATGGCCAGTTCCTCGGCGACGTCGACTTCCTGACAGCCGCCATAGTAACGCTTGCCCGGATAGCCTTCCGCATATTTGTTGGTAAGAACCGAGCCCGCCGCCTCGATCACGGCGCGCGATACATAGTTCTCGGACGCGATCAGCTCGATTTCATCGCGCTGGCGTTCAAGCTCGCGGCCGAGCACTTTATAGATGTCGGGATCGGCGTCGGAAAGCGGCGCGGAAAAAAACGATGCGACGGCGGAAGATGCGGTGGACATACGGCCTCTGACTGGCAATGGGGTGCTGCGCGCCGGCAGTATAGGAACTTCCGGCAAGATTGCAATCAAAGGGGCTGATTTCGTACGGATCGCTCTCCGACCGCGCATTCGGACGCGGAACGCCGCCAGGCAAACACGGCCGGGCGGCGTCACATTATAGTCTCTCTATGACGGCTTTACGGACTCACTCCGAAACGCGCGAATATTCCCGGTCGTTGCCAATGCCGTTGGAATAGCCGTTGGAGCGAGGGGAGGGGGGCGACGCCGGGATCTTGAGCTGCGGGCGGGGCTGCTCCGCCTGGGGTTCGACATGCATCGACGCTTCGATGTCCTGCCAGACCTGCCGCAGGCGCTGAACGTGCAGATCGTCGAGGATCACCCGAACCAGATGCTCGATGACCTCGATGTTGACCCAGGACGACAGCGCCTTGTCGAAATCGCGATAGGTGGCTTCGAGCGGGCGGATACCGAAGTCGCGCATGACGTTGGTCTTGCCGTCATTTGCGAGCAGGACAGAGCCCACCATGTGCTTGAGCCCCATCGGGGCAGCCGGATCGAGGACAGCGTGTTCGAGATCGAAAATCGTTCTCAGATTGAGCTTCCTCAAGAGAAGGAAGCGCTGCGGACCGACGGCGGCGCAGAGCTGCGCCTGCGCGATCCAGTCCATTATAATGAAGACGCAGAACGGCGTCTCGACATGGAGCATGATGGGGTTGGCGGTCGCGAGGTTCTGCACATTGGCGATGCGCCGCTCTTCGAGGCGATAGGACGTCATGAAGTCGATGCCGTCGATGACGGTGAGCGGTGTAATTGCGCTGTGTTTCGACCCGGAATAGCGGTTGTCGAGGGTGAGGCGGGCTCGCCGCGCCGCCCAGGTGAAAGCCGCGTCCGGCACGAATCCGATGGCGAAGGCGAACAGAAGCCAGATTTTGGGCAGCGGAGCGGGGACGGGTGCCGCAGGCGTTTCCACGGCGGGATGCGCCTTCTGCTCGGCTGCGATCTGCTGCGGCGTCGCGATCAGCGCGGACACTGTTTTCGCTTCCGGCGCGACGCGCCAGACGACCACCGCGAGCATGACCGCGAAGAGGATGTGAAAGAAGGCCCGCAGCGGCGTAATCACCGAGAAATCGAACGAGATCAGCGATTTCATTAAAAGACGGACGCTGTACAGGTAGGCACCGGCAAAGGCGAGCGAGGCGATGGTCACGACGTCTTCGTAATCCTTCGACGACGGAGCGCCGAGACCGCCGACACTCAGGACATTCGCGCCAAGAGACCCGCCGAGGATATCCGGGAGCTGGTTGGCAGGCAGAAAGAGAACGAAGAAGCCGGCAGCCGTGAAGAGCACAAAGGGAATGCAGGCGAGGGAAATCACCCAGTCGTTCAGCGTTGTGAAGGGATGGCGCGCAGGTGTCGGCTGAGGTTTCAGCAGCGCCTCGTCCTCGCGCGTCAGATATTTGCGTTTCAGAAACTCAAAATAGAGGTCGGTGCGAGGGCCGGGATCCAGCGTTTCGCGAATGAGCGCCGCCGTGCGGAGCCGGTCGGCGCGCGTCTGATTGCGGACGATCACGAAGACGGCGGGCAGAAGCAGCGCAAAAAACAGGCCGAGGATCAGGGCGAGATTTACGGGCACGGGGTGTTGCTGGATTACCAGCCACAGGGCGAGAAGCGAGAGCAGCCCGAGGGAAACCGCACTCATGCTCGCGGGTGAGTACTTCATACAAGTTCTCCCGGCTTTTACTTGACTGAAATTTCAGGGAACCCACTAAAAAGGCGCTATTTCCAATAAGCCGCAAGTCATCGCCGATTTCGGCCCTGATCGCTCGGATAGCCTTTCACAACCGGACTGTGTGTGTCCCGCAGGTCACTTGCCGGCGCATGCCCGTCGATCATTTTTTATGGGCGCAAATCGAAAATCTCGTCGAAAGCGCCCTCGAAAATGATGCCGTTTAAGTCTTAAACATTCGTGCGCCGGTTTGACGCACAAACCCTTGCGGCCCTGTCTGTCAAATGGAGAAAACTTTTTACAGGCTCTGACATAAGCCGTTACATTTAAAAAGATTAACGGGCGTCTTTCTAATTTTAACAGCCTGTTTCCGTTGGCGGATCATGTGCCTTTACCGGAGTGCATGCAATTTATGCATGCCAGCCAATCGCCGGGTGCTTCCCAATTTACGCCTTATTTACCCTCTCAATCGCGCCGGTCGGAAGTTGACAAGGAAAGGTTGTGATGAACAACGTGAAGCGTATCCGTGCGGTTGTCCTGATGGCTGCGATGTCTTTTGCCAGCCAGCAAGCGTTTGCCGAGTGCGGCATTGCCTCCACCTACTCGGAGGGCTCGCGCACCGCGAACGGGGAAGCCTACAATCACATGGGCATTTCCGCAGCTCACAAGACCCTGCCGTTCGGCTCTCGTGTCGTGGTCCGCAATCAGCGGACCGGGCGCAGCATTACCGTCCGGATCAACGACCGCGGTCCATACGTGGGCGGGCGCATCATCGATCTGTCCACCGGCGCGAAGAACGCGCTCGGCATGGATGGTCTCGCGCCGGTCTGCCTCGAAGTCGTGAGCTATGGCAGCAGCCGCACCGTGAAAAGCGCGGAACTGCGCGAGCCGATCAAAATGGTCCGGTCGAACGAGACAACCCGCACCGTGCGGGTTCGCAACACCCGTTACGCCAAGGCGGGCGGCAAGGCGCGTTACGCGAAGTCTGGCAAGCGGTCGCGCCACGCTGGCAGCAGTCGGCGCAGGTTGGCGTCCCGCTAGGGGTCCGATTCCGACATTTGCATCGTTTGCAGCACGCTTGCGAGCAAATGGCGGATCGAAAGGACCACTAGCAACATCATGATTCTAGTGGAGTTTTTGAATTTGACGTTTGAGCGAGAGCGCGCCGCCACCGGGACTCAAATGTCAAATTCGCTCCGCTAGCAGGCCTCCGGCGAAAGCGGCCGCGCGAACAGTTCCTCGGCAAGCCGCTTTCTCCGCCCTTTTTCGCGGTCAATCCGCTTTTGTGCGCTTTCCCCGAAGGCGCTCCGCCACCGACGAGCGTGCAGGTTCGGTTCTATCCTCCCATCGTCCTGCCGTAGAACGACGTTCCGGCTCACGCTGGTCGATCTGGAAAAGTTGACAAGAATTCATTTTGGGAGTCGCGAAATCGCCGCCATTTCTTGGCAAGGATCGGGGCCAACAAGTCACGCAATTTCAGCCTTCGATTTCGCTGCACCCCAAGAACCATCCCGTTCAGGAGTCCGTTTTCATGAACACGAAACTCGCCGCCGCCATCGCGGTCGTAGCCGCCTTTGCCATCACGCCCGCGTTCGCGCAGCAGAAGCAGGAGCCCGCGAACGAACCGGCGCAGAAGGAAGAGCCCGCAGCGCCCAAGGCGACCAAGGCCGACATCCAGAAGGTCGTCGACGGCATCAAGGCCGACAAGGCGAAGACGACGCAGTTCTGCAAGCTCGTGAAGCTTCAGGACGATTTCACGGCCGCCGCGGAGAAGAAGGACGAGAAGAAGCTGGAAGCGCTCGACAAGGAGATGCAGGACGGCGCCAAGAAACTCGGGCCGGACTTCGAGAAATACGTGATGGACTCCGAAATGGATGAGGACGCCTCGACCGTGCTCGACGGGCTCGCGAAATCCTGCAAATAGCGATCTGGACGCAAATCCCCTCATGAAATGGCCGGACTTCCGGCCATTTTTTTTGCCCGCGAAGGCGCGGGACAAGCTGCACTTTATTCGTGCAACCCATAGGGCGTTACCCGCGAATCGCGTACCCCGGAGAAGACTCATGCTCTTATTCCAGGGTTGCCCATGGCTTCGCTTCTCCTCCGCGCTAACGGGTTGTCGACCCTTCTTTTCGTGTTTCTCGCTTCGGTCCAGATCGGGACGCAGGGGCAGGCGCAGGAACGAGGCTGCGACGCGCAGCTCTATCGCGGCGGGTTCCCGGCCATCAAGAGCGAACAGCTCGCGCGGGAAACCTACGGCCTGTGCTTCTCTGAAATCGCGGTGCTCTATTCGGGTGTGTCGCGAACGCCGCTCTGGGCCGCCGAGATGCTGACGCCCGCCCGCATCACCGCCGCCAAAACGCTCACGCGCATCAGCTCGAACAGCTTCCACGATGAAACGATGCTGCCGTCGCAGGTTCGTTCCGAGCTGTCGGACTACAAGCGCAGCGGCTACGACCGTGGCCACATGGCCCCCAACGGCGATATGTCGACGCGCAAGGCGCAGGAAGAGTCGTTTTCGCTCGCGAACATGATCCCGCAGCATCCTTGCAACAACGAAGTTCTATGGGAGGGCATCGAGTCCGCTGTGCGGGCCATCGCCGAGAGCGAGATCGTGTATGTCGTCACTGGCCCGGCGTTTCTCGGCGCGGAACTCGAAAGCCTGAAGGGCAGGGTATTGGTCCCCACCCATATCTTCAAGGCCGTCTATGTCCCGTCGCGCAACGCGGCAGCCGCCTACTTCGCGCCGAACGATGACAGCCAGGCGTGGGAGGCGCTCTCGATCGACGAGCTTGAGTCCAAGGTTGGTGTCGATGTGTTCCCGCAACTTGACGGCGCAGCGCGTCGGCGTGCTATGATCCTTCCGAGACCCAAGCCGCATTTCGGGTGCCGGCTCCAGACCTCCGAGGCGGCCGGCCGGAGACAATGATGAACTTTTCGCCTTTCAGGAACGAAACGGACGCGATCACGCTCGGAGGGCTCACCATCGAGAATCGTGAGGATCGCGTTGCAGTGTATGGCACGCTGGCGATCACGCGCGACCGTGCCGGGCTTCAGGCTGCAAAGGTTCTGAAGGAGACGGTGGACCGGATCGTGAAAGAGCTTGAGACCGGCGGCGATCTGCCCGTCGTGGTCGCGTCAGCCGAGCCTCCCGCGAAAGTGAAGAACCCTTTCGCGTAACCGCAAGCTGTTCCCAAAGGGGCGTCAAGCCGGTAACTCGATCTCTATCTGGAATGGTCGCCGACACGTTCAGACCGAAGGCTCCCGTCTTCGTCGGCGCACCGGCCCGCCTGTCGGCGCTCCGCCGTTCGTCACCGCGAGAACGGATTGATGAACGAGAGCGGCGATTGCTCGGCCGTGCTGCTCTGCGCGTGTCCGCCTTGCGCGAGACGTCGCTGAATGCGGTCGAAGATAGCCGCGAATTTCTGCGCGCCGGGCTTCTGGATGTTGCGATCCATGATCTCATCGAGCTTCGCCAGCAATTCCGCGCCTGTCCTGTCGTGCACGACAGGGTTCCTCTCGTAGCCGCCGCGCTCGAAGAAGTTTGACGTCGGCATGTCGCGGCCGGGCGGCACCAGCATTTCGAAGCCGCTCCCGGGTCCAGCGAGGTTCATGAGTTCGAGTTGCGCGCCCGTGAGCCTGCCGAGGCCCTTCTTTCGCGCATATTCGACGACGCTGCGAAGTTTCACCACCTGCATCCACGGCCCGATATCGCCATCGAGGTTGAGGGCGTGCATGGCGAGCCCCCTCGGCGTCTTGGCGTATTCCACATGCGCGGCCCAGCCGTCCCGCACGCGGCGGGCGTCGGCGTTCATGCGGCGCACCAGCGCCGCCTTGTAAAGCAGCGACTGCGCCTTTGCGCGTGGCATGCCGGGTTCCTGCGCCAGCCTTTCGAGCCGGGAGGCGAACTCATCGCCCTCCTTGCGGACCTGTTCAATGGAATTGGCCGCAAGAAGCTGCGCATAGCCGAGCGCCGTCGAGGCGGCCCGGCCGGTTCTCGGATTATAGCCGGACTGGAGATCGTGCGTACCCATGCCGCCGGTCTCCAGCGCGTAGACGCGCACCACCTGATCGCGGCTCAGGCCGAGTTTAACCGCCTCCAGAGCATAGGCGATCATGAAATCGTCTTCGGGCACGCGATCCGGGCGAAAACCGTATGTCGCCTCTGCCTCGCGCAGGAAATCCGAGACGACCGGAATCGGCGTGGGCGCTTCGGTGACCGGAGGCTTCGGCGGCTTCGGAAGCATCGCCATGATCTCGGCCGGGCGCTTCGGGCCGTTATAGACGGGTGGCTGCTCGGCCACGTAATCGTCGAGCGTCAGGGGCAGGGAGCGCGCAATTTTCGCCTTGCGGCGCTTGCGCTTCAGCTCCACGCGCTTCCAGTAGGCGTCAACCGATTTTGCGTAGGCGATGCGCGCGGATTCGTAGGCGCGAAGGATCCCCTGCTGCTGCGGAGAAAGGCGCGCTATCGCCTCCTGCAGCGGCGTTTGGGCATAAGTCGTTGCGACAAAGGTCAATGAGAGAGCCAGCGCGAGCGCGCAGACGCATGCGCGGGGAAACCCTCGCCAACGCGAAAGATCCAACCATGAGAACGGCTTAGTCATCGGCCCCACTATACCCGAAAGGGCGATCCGAGACATCCGAAAACACCCGCCCTTCCTATAAGCCCCGAGCCATGCCCCGCGCTGACCGAATTTGTGCGACGCCACATTTTGGACGTGTCCGTGATGCACCTCCCTAGGCTGACGATTTCGTTTCCGTCGCGCAAACGGCGCGGGGTCCGGGAACGGTGAAGCCGGTCGGCGAGACCGGCCAATGCCTTTGAGAGGCGCAAGAGGGTAGCGATTTTGCCGCCGTTTTTTGCCATTCGTGCCGGAGTTTCCGCGCGGGTTCGTGTGTTTGCCGCCGCCGCTGCGTGTCTCGGAGCCGCTGTCGCGCTTTCCGGCTGCGCGGGGCTCAGCATCCGCAACGCTCCGATCAACTCGGCGCTGACCGACAGCGCGGAGGCCGCCGAGGCGGGCAATTATGTTCAGACCGCAAGCCCCACCGTTGCCAGCGGGGAGTCGGACACCGTGATCGGCCTCAGCTTCTCGGGCGGCGGCACGCGCGCCAGCGCCTTCGCGTTCGGCGTGCTACAGGAACTCGCCCGCACGGAAGCCCGCGGGAAGGCCGGTCCGCAGCCGCTCATCGATCAGGTTTCGCTCGTTTCGGGCGTGTCGGGCGGCTCGGTCACGGCGGCGTATTTCGCGCTGAAGGGCCGCGACACCTTCGCAGACTTCCGCAGGCGTTTTCTCGTGCAGGATGTCGAGGCGTCGCTTTCGACCTCGGTCAACCTGCCGAACCTGATGCTGCTCGCCAAGGGCGGCGTGAACGACCGCTCGGGCCTGCCGACATGGCTTGAAAAGAACCTGTTTCGAGGCGCGACCTTCGCGGATGTGCTGAAGCCGGGACGCCCGCAGCTCTGGATCAACGCGTCCGACATCTACAACCGGACGACCTTCATCTACAATCAGACGAATTTCGGCGCGCTCTGCTCCGATCTGCGCCGCTATCCGCTTTCCGAAGCCGTCGCCGCGTCGGCGGCGGTGCCTTTCGTGTTCGCGCCGATCGTGATCGAGAATTATGCCGACCGCTGCCGCTTCGACATGCCGGACTGGACCTATTCGGCCGATCGGGCTGGCGCGCCTGCGATCCTTCGCGCGTCGGCGGGGGCGCTGAAGCGCTACCGCGAGAAAAGCGACGTGCAGTTCGTGAAGCTCCTCGACGGCGGCATGACCGACAATCTCGGCCTCTCCGGCTTCGTGCTCGAACTCGCGGCGGCTACCAAACCCTATGAGCCGCTGACGCCGAAGCAGGTGGTGAACCTCAAGCGCTTCCTCTTCGTGGTCGTGGACGCCGGGCGCCCGCCCGGAGGCGATCTCGCGAAAAGCGCCGAGTCGCCGGAGCTGATGGACCTCATTCAGGCCGTCTCGGATACGGCTGTCGATGCGAATGTGCGCGCGGCCTACGATGCCTTTGTCGCGCAGATGGAAAGCTGGCGCGACCGCATGATCGAATATCGCTGCGGGCTGACGCCGCCGGAAGTGGTTTCGTATCGCGGTACGACCGAGGGCTGGGATTGCCGCGATCTCACGCTCACCGTGTCGAAGGTGAGCTTCGACCAGATGCGCGAGGCGTCCGTGCGCGCGCGCCTCGAAAAGATCCCGACGCGCTTCAAGCTGCCGAAGGACGATGTCGATCTGCTCATCTCGTCGGCAGGAAGCCTCCTCCGGCAGAACCCCGGCTACCGCGAGTTCATGGCGACTTTCTAGCCTCTCAAGCGCGCCCTATCTCCGATAGACGCGCATCTTGTTGGGAAACCGCTTCTCGCTTTCCGGTCGCGCTCCAGGAAGCGGCCAAAAGCAAAGCCATGGGCGCCGCGACTTCATCAACCGCTATGGGCGGGGAAGAGCCCGGTGCGGGGTTTGGCCGGGCCCTTCCCGGAGGTATCTCATCGAGCCTCCAAGATCACAGCATCGCGCTGTCTCATGACAGGTGTGTGGCAACGGCGCACCAAACTGCACCGTGTGCCCGAAGCGGGTGCTGTGGGAGAGGGGCTACGCCTTTGCCGGTCGGCGCAAAAGGATCGCGCGCGGGACGCGGGCGCGCTACTCGCGCGCCGAGCCGACGATGAACACCACGAGATTTTTCGGGCCGTGAGCGCCCTTCACGATGGTCTGCTCGATGTCGGCGGTGCGCGACGCGCCGCTGATGAGGTTGACCGTGCGGGGCATGACGCCTGCACCATAGACGCCGCGCAACTTCGTCCAGCATTCCTCATAGGAGCCGAAGACGTCGCCCGCGTCGATCAGCACGAAATGGTGCTCGGGCAGGAAGTTGAGTGTCGAAGGGTTGTCCGGCCCGGACGCAAGGAACAGCGTTCCTGTTTCCGCAGCGCCTGCGAAGGCATGGCTCAAGCCGATCGGGTCGGTCGCCTCCGCCGCGCCGCCGAGGATTTCGAGCAGACCGGGCTCGGCCTCGAACGTCCTGAAGAACGGATCGCTGCCAAGGCGCACGCGGCTTGGCAGATTGCGTTCGCGAAGCGCCGCCGCGACCGCTTCGGGCACGCCCTTGTAGGTGCGGACGCGGACGACGCCGGTGCCGCCGTTTTCGAGCGTGGTCTGGAATTGCTTCACG
Source organism: Rhodomicrobium lacus (assembly GCF_003992725.1). Taxonomy (NCBI): domain Bacteria; kingdom Pseudomonadati; phylum Pseudomonadota; class Alphaproteobacteria; order Hyphomicrobiales; family Hyphomicrobiaceae; genus Rhodomicrobium; species Rhodomicrobium lacus. Next base: position 266,773 of record NZ_RZNF01000002.1, read on the forward strand.
AGTTCCGGCTTCGTGCCTCTGGCTCGCTCCGGAATGAGGTTGGCGGCGGGATTGCGAAGCCTCGTCTGCACCACGCCGCGCCGCCCCGGCTCGTCGCCGCGCACGCCAAGCCCCTTGCGGACGCGCGCCATGATCGCGTCGCGCGCGCTCCCCGTCTCCCCAGCCGAGATTTTTTCAGCCATGATGCAGCCTTTCGAGACGCTGCTTTTCCTGTTCCCGCGCTTGCCACTGCACGAGGAAGGGGCGCGAGGCGGGTTTCGGCATCGCGCGGAAAGCGGTCCAGCCCTTCGTCAACGGCAATTTCGTCAGCATCGAGCGAGGAATGAGCGAGAACAGACGCCCCTGCGCCGCTGTTGCGAGCCGATAGAAACCCGCCCGCTTCGCGAGGAAGGCCCAGGCCCTGAGCGCGAGCTTCGGCGCGGCGAGCGCGGACTGCTGGGCGAAATCGCGTTCGCGCCAGTGACGCATCATCTTCGGCAAGGGGATATGCATCGGACAGACAGCCTGACAGCGCCCGCAAAAAGTGGAGGCGTTCGGCAGATGTGCTGCGTCATGGATGCCTGCAAGATGCGGCGTCAACACCGCGCCCATCGGGCCGGGATAGACGGAACCATAGGCATGGCCGCCGACCGCACCATATACCGGGCAGTGGTTGAGGCAGGCTCCGCAGCGGATGCAGCGCAGCATGTCCTGAAAATCGGTGCCGAGCATCTCCGAGCGGCCATTGTCGAGCAGCACGACGTGATAGGCGTCGGGGCCGTCCGGATCCTGGTCGCGGCGCGGCCCGGTGGAAAACGTGGTGTAGCTCGTCATTTCCTGCCCCGTGGCGGAGCGGGCGAGCACGCGCAGGATGGTGGATGCGTCTTCGAGCGTCGGCACGAGCTTCTCGATGCTCGCGACCACGATATGCGTGCGCGGCAGAAGCTGGGTCAGGTCGCCGTTGCCTTCGTTCGTCACGATGACGGAACTGCCCGTTTCCGCGATGAGGAAATTCGCGCCCGTGATCCCGACGTCGGCGGCGAGAAACTTCTGGCGGAGCACCGTTCGCGCCTCGCCTACAAGGTCCACGATCTCCGACAGATCCCGCTCTGGCGGCAGGTCTGAATGCGCGGAGCGGAAGTCGCCCTCGATCTGGTCGCGGTTCAGATGCACGGCCGGCGCGATGATATGGCTCGGCGTTTCGCCCCTCAGCTGGATGATGTATTCGCCGAGGTCGGTTTCCACGGGCCGAATGTTCGCCGCTTCGAGCGCGGGGTTCAGGCCGATCTCCTCCGACACCATGGACTTGCCCTTGGTGACGGTCTTCGCGCCCGCTTCGCGGCAGATGGCGAGCACGATGTCGCGGGCCTCGGCGGCATCCCGCGCCCAATGGACGTGGCCGCCCGAGGCCAGCACGCGGCGCTCGTATTCTTCCAGATAAATATCGAGGTGGCCGATGACGTGCGTCTTGATGGCCGTTGCTTCGTCGCGCAGCGCGTCGAACTCTGGTAACGCCGCGCGAGCGGCTGCGCGCTTCAGGATGAAGCCCGTTTTGACGTTGCCCAGCGCGCGTTGAAGGCGGGAATCGGTGAGCGCGCGCGCCGCGTTCTCCCTGAAATGCAGGCTCGTTTGTTCCATGACGACCGTGGATATGCGCCCATAACGACGAAACGCGCAAGCGCGGCAAGACATATCTGTCTAAGGCTCGATCAATTTTCCTTATCCATGCGGGCACGGCATTGCCGCCAGTCGGGCGAGCTTTGTGGTCATGCCGGAACATTTCAACCTTTGCGAGCTTCTCCCGGGGAACTTACCGAACGAACGAGGCAATATCCGCCATGAGCGACAAATACGCAGCAAAGCACGTCGTCCGCGCCCCCGAAGCGCAACCGCATCTCGATCTGGACAAGGGGCAGGAGACACAACCCTGGGGCACGCTGACGGACCTTCCCATCGCGCTCGGGGAGAATGTGCGCGCGCAGAGCATCGAGACCTTGAATCAGGTGCTGGCCGACACGATCACGCTGCGCGACATGTACAAGAAGCATCATTGGCAGGTGAGCGGCCCCACCTTCTACCAGCTCCATCTGCTTTTCGATAAGCACTATGGCGAGCAGAACGAGCTTGTCGACACCATCGCAGAGCGCATCAGCGGGCTTGGGGGCGTGCAGGTGGCGATGGCGCCCGACGTGGCCGAAATGACGATGATCCGCCGTCCGCCCAAGGGGCGCGAGAACCCCGCGAAACAGATATCGCGTTTGCTGGAAGCGCACCGGCACATTCTTGCGGAAGCTCGCGAGGGGGCGAAAATTGCCGCCGAATCGGGTGACGACGGCACGAACGACCTGCTCGTCAGCGACCTGATACGCCTGCATGAACAGCAGGTGTGGTTCCTGTCCGAGCATCTCGTGGCGGCACGCCTCGACTAGTGGTCCGATTCCGACATTTGCATCCGTTTGCAGCATGCTTGCGAGCAAATGTCGGAATCGAAAAGACCACTAGCAACATCATGATTCTAGTGGAGCTTTTGAATTTGACATTTGAGCGAGAGCGCGCAGCCACCGGGACTCAAATGTCAAATTCGCTCCACTAGAGTCGCATCCGATCAGGTCGATCAAGTCTGATCGGTTCAGCGCGGGCGAAAGGCGGCACATACGTCGGCGTTCGTTTCGAGGCGACCGCCGCCGATGAGATCGATGCAATACGGGATCGCCGGCATGACAGCGCGAAGACAGACGTCGATGGCGGCGGGCTTGCCGGGCAGATTTACGATCAGCGTTCGCCCGCGAATCCCGGCGGTCTGCCGCGAAAGGATCGCCGTCGGCACCGCGTTCAGGCTCTCGCGGCGCATCAGTTCGCTGAATCCCGGAAGCATTCTCTCGCACACGGCGGCTGTCGCTTCCGGCGTGACGTCGCGCGGAGCGGGGCCGGTGCCGCCCGTGGTGACGACGAGCGCGCACCCGTCGTCGTCGGCAAGCGCCCGCAGCACCGCCTCGATGTGCGGTTGCTCGTCGGCAACGAGACGCCTTTCGGGCCGCCATGGCGAGACGAGCGCGCGCGACATCCAAGCCTCGATTGCCGGACCGCCTTCGTCGCGATAGACGCCTTGTGATGCCCTGTCAGAAACGGTGACGATGCCGATAGGAATCATAGGCTGTCTCCCCGGTAGTGGCCGATTGCCGATCCTATATAAGGCTTCCAGGAGCCGTCCGCACCTGCGCGCGGTTCCTTGGTCAGGAGGCCAGATGATCCGGGTACAGAGCGACGCGTTCGATCCGGGCGAGGAAATCTCCCACCTCGCCCGCGCCGGTGGTACGGGTGCCATCGCAACCTTCGTCGGTCTCGTTCGCGACGAAGGCGGCACGCTTTTCGCACTGACGCTCGAACACTATCCGGGGATGACGGAGCGCGCGCTTTCTTTACTCGAAGCGGAGGCGAGGGGGCGCTGGTCGCTTTCCGATGTTCGCATCGTGCATCGCGTGGGCCGCATGATGCCCGGCGAAATCATCGTCTTTGTGGGGGTGGCGGCACGGCATCGCGCGGAAGCGTTCGCGGCCTGCGAATTCCTGATCGACAGGCTTAAGACCGACGCGCCGTTCTGGAAATTCGAGGAAGGAAACGAGGGCGGGCGCTGGGTGGATGCGCACCAGACCGACGATGCCCGCGCCGACCGTTGGCGATGACACATGGAGCCGGCCTTATCGAAGCCACGTCCTGAAACATCAGAAGAAACAGGAGAGTGGCTCCCCGGGCCGGACTCGAACCAGCGACCCAGCGGTTAACAGCCGCTTGCTCTACCGACTGAGCTACCGGGGAATAGCGAACAGCGCGAGTGGCGTCCGCATTTCGTTTACATAACACATGATGCCGGTCGCACAAGCACATTTTCCGGTTTTGGGGCGGGAATTTCCAGCCATCGCCAGAAGGGTGTCGGATAAGGCGGGGGCGGCGGGAGCCTGGACGGTGCCTGCGTGTCTTCAAAGGCGCGGGGTTCCCCGGAAATCGCTTGCGCGCCAGTGGCCTTATGCTTATGCACGCGAAAAATGCGGAGCCCGAACGATGGTATCCCTTCAATATAAGGGCCGGATACACCGTGGAAAATTCACGGCGCGAAGCCTGCGTTACATCCTGTCCGATCAGGCCGCGCGGCTTTTCCCGGCGCTCCAGCGTCGCTGGCTGCTTCCTGTCGAGCCGGTACCCATCGGGGATGTGGCGTCCGGCGATATCGCTCTGCCGTCGGTCCGCGTCGAGGCCCCGCTGCCGGATGTGCACCGGACGCTTGGCCTCGTTCCACCGTCACCGCTGCAACTGACCGACCACATTTATACGCTCGATGATGTCATCGTGACCGGCTGGGCGGGCGCGATGATCAAGGATGGCCTGCTGCTCACCGTTCGGCCGCGGCACAATTGGGTAAGCGGCCTTCGCGCGCGTCCGCACCGCATGCGCGCCCTGTCGGCCGAGCGCCCGTGGTTCAACCTGATGACGCCCGTGCCGGCGCGCGGCCACATCTTCCACTGGCTTTGCAATTACATCCTGCCGTTGCTCGCCTACCTCGAAAGCGGAAGGGCAGCGGAGAAGCCGGGACTTCTCGTCAACGCGACTCCGAGCCCGTTTCAGGACCGCACCTTGGCATATCTGAAGGAGCGTTACGGCATCGGCGTTGTCGAGGCTCTCGGCCCCGCCGACGCGGCGACCGTGCCGCGCCTTCTGGCGGACGTGCCTGTGCCCCATAATCCGCGCGGATTACAGTCGCCATTGGCACTTGCGCTGCTTGACGATCTCGGACGTTTCGTGGCTGGCGGCTCGCAGCGGCCGGACGATCCGAAGCGCCTTTATATCAGCCGCAACGATGCGCGTCTGCGGCGCGTGCTCAACGAGGAGCAACTGTTGCCGATTCTGCAAGCCTTCGGTTTCGAGCGTTTGGTGCTCGGCAAGCTCCCCATCGAGCGCCAGGTGGCGCTGTTCCGCAATGCAGAGGCGATCGTCGCGCCGCACGGCGCGGGGCTCGCGCATATCGCCTGGGCGAAGCCGGGAACGAAGGTTCGGGAGTTTTTTCCCGATCTCGATGCGCACGGGCGGCGCGTCAAGAACGCGAGCTACGATTTCTGGCTCATGTCGCAGCTCGTCGGGCACGACTACGCGGTCTGTCTCGCCGGGCCTGTCGAGAACAGAAGGGACGGTTTCCGGATCAGGGAGACGCTTCTGTCCGACATTCTTGCAAGCGCCGCGGCAGAACCTTTCAGCGAAGCCGTCGAAGCAGCGCCGTCCTGATGCATTTCATCCGCTCCGACGAGGATCTCGCAGGGCACATCGAAGAGCTTGTGCGTGCGCACCCTGTCTTCGCGCCGCTCCGGGAATCGGCGGGCGTCGTCCCCGTGCGCTGGCTGGACCGGGGCTTCAGGGGCCTCGTCTTCGTCATCACCGGGCAGCAGATTTCGGTGGCGGCGGGCAGGGCGATCTACGGCAGGCTTGAGGGCGCGCTGGGCGATATCACCGCCGAGACGCTCGCCGCGGCGGACGACACGATCTTGCGCGAAGCGGGGTATTCGAGGCCCAAGATGCGCACGTTGCGCGCGCTTCAGGAGGCGGCGCTTTCCGGTGGCCTCGACCTTGCCGCCATCGAAGCCATGGACGCCGGGCGCGCCATCGTCGAGCTTTCGGCGATCAAGGGCATCGGGCCCTGGACGGCCGAAGTCTATCTGCTGTTCGCGGCAGGACACCCCGATATTTTCCCGGCGGCCGATGTTGCGCTGCAGGAATCGATGCGGCTCGCGTTCGACCTCCCCGCGCGGCCTTCGACACGGGCGCTGCGCGAGATTTCGGATGCGTGGACGCCGTGGCGCAGCGCCGCCGCCCGGCTTCTATGGGCGTATTACAAGGTCCGCAAGGGCGGGAAGCTCGTCACGCCGGTTTAGCGCGTCGTTTGGCCAGGACGGAGCGGCTTTCATGAGAATCGAGCACGCAGCAAAAAGGCCGGGTTTCCCCGGCCTTTTCGGAAGTTCGGAAGGGGTCGCGGAAGCGACTAGTACGTAACCTTCGCGGTTGCGACAAAAGCCGAACCGGCCTGGGCATAAGACGTGTCTGCACCGCCCGGGGCCTCACCCTTATCGAGGGTTGTGTTCCAGTAGCGGAAGTCGACCGAGAACGCCTTGTAAGCGGCCGTCAAACCGACGTTGCCATAGGTGTAGTCATTGAGACCGTACTTAGTTTCTTCGTCGAAGAACTGATGGCCAACGGTGCCGCTCAGCGTGAAATCGACGTCGGCATACTTGTAGACCGGCTTCGACAGCGTGCCTTCAACGGCCCACGCGCCACCGACCTCGCCCGTGTAGTCCGGCGAATAGTAAGCCGTGACACCGGCCGTCAGATCGCTCCAGATGGTCTTGCTGGCGCCAGCCTTGATCTCAACGAAGTTGAGGTCGGCGGTACCCTTCAACTGGTTCGGGTAGTTGTACGTGATGACGCCGAAGTCGAAGGTGATGCCGTTCCACACCGGCTTGACGCCCGCGTAAAAGTCGACTTCGAGGTTCGAGTCGACCTGCAAATTGTTATTATACCTGGAATCGAAGTTCACGCCGGAAAGTGCCGTGCCGGCATAGAAGATGCCATAGGACACGTCAGCGCCGCCCTGGAACGTCGCATCGCGACGGTTCTGCGAGATGCCGCGGAACTGGTAGTCGGTCGTGACGCCGGCCCAGACCGACCACGTGAACGGGTTGACCGCAACCGGGCCATCCTTCAGGCCGCCGCTGTACAGGTCGGCCGACATCGCCGTCGTTGTAGTAAGAGCAAGCGCCGCGCCAGCCAGCAAGCCCGCCCCAATTTTCGAAACACCCCCAAGTGCCACTTTATATACACTCCGTCTCTAATTGCCCATATGCACCCAGCTGAACTATTGCGCGGCTATAGGGCGGTCGCAACGACGAGATAACGACTCCTTGTTCGAAGCTCTCCGAGAGTTGCAATTGTGTGACGATGCCTATATTTTCACCAGCTTCACCGGAGCAGTGAGGGCTCGTGCCTAGAATTTACGCACCGAGGTTTGATCTAAACCGGCGCAAGGCAACGGAAATTTCTATTTAATGACGCTGATTGCGGGTCAGCGGCATGCTTGTCCTGCCGGAGAAAGACGAATCTCGATGAGCGACTGGATCGGCCGATTCCCGGCCCTCGAAGAAGTTCCTGCGACCCTTCGCGCGCGGCTCCTGAATGAGAGTCGGCTTGTGGCCCTGCCTGAAGGCACGCGCATTTTCGGCCCGGGTCAGGCGCCGTCCAGCTTTCTGATCCTGTTGAGCGGCAGCGTCCGCGTTCAGCAGGTTTCGGAAAACGGGCGCGAAATCGTGCTCTATCGCATCTCGGCGGGCGAAAGCTGCGCGCTGACGACGGCCTGCATTCTCGGTTATGAGGATTACCGCGCCGAGGCTGTCGCCGAGACCGACGTGGAAGCCGTCGCCACGCCGCGCGCGACGTTCGAGGATCTCATCGCCCTGTCGGCTCCGTTCCGACGCTTCGTCTTCAAGACCTTCAGCGACCGCATCACCGACCTGTTCCGTATCATCGACGAGATTGCCTTCTCGCGGGTCGACATCAGGCTCGCGCAGAAGCTTGCACAGCTTCGCAATGCGAATGGCGACGTCGAGGCGACGCATCAGCAACTCGCGACCGAACTCGGCACGGCGCGCGAGGTGGTCAGCCGACAATTGCAGGAATTCCAGCGCCGGGGCTGGCTCAAGATCGGGCGGGGGCTTGTTTCCGTTCCGGCTGACAGCGCACTTTTCGACTTCGCGCGCTCAAGCGATCACGGTTCTGTGACTTAGTCACAGACGGCAGCTCCGCACGCGCCCACCCTTCTTTATCGGTTTCATTCGAGAAGGAGGGTCGCTCTGATGAACGCGACTGTTGAAGATATCGGAGGCGACGTATCGCGCCGCGATTTTCTCTATCTCGCCACCGGCGCGTTTGCCGCGATCGGTGCAGCGGGAGCGCTCTGGCCGTTGGTCGACCAGATGAACCCCGATGCGTCCGCCTTGTCTCTGGCGACAATCGAAGTCGATCTCGCTCCGATCCAGAACGGCCAGGCCATCACCATTTTGTGGCGCGGCATGCCCGTTTTTGTGCGGAACCGGACGCCCGAAGAAATCGAGAAGGCGAAGAACGTGGCCGTCAGCGATCTGAAAGATCCCGTGGCGCGCATCCTTGGCAGCACCGCGGAGATCCCCGCGACCGACGGCAACATCACGAAGCCCGGCAAGGAAAACTGGCTTGTGGCCATCGGCATATGCACGCATCTCGGCTGTGTGCCGAAGGGTCAGAACCCCGGCGACCCGCGCGGGCCTTATGGCGGCTGGTTCTGCGTTTGTCACGGCTCGATCTACGACACGGCCGGCCGCGTCCGTGGAGGCCCCGCGCCGCGCAACCTCGATATTCCGCCCTATGACTTCATCGGCGACACGAAGATCAAGCTCGGCTGACACGTGAGCGGTATCGCTCCGAGCATGCGTTCGCAAGGTTGGAGACCGGTTGGATCAGGCTGCGCGTCATCTGATCGAACCGGTCTTGATTTCGGGCGGGAATTTGATCCGCAAAAATGGGCGCAATCGCAAGAAGAGCGATAAATTTCGCTCCCGTGACTAAGTCACAGACCCGCAGCAAGGGAACGCCTAGCCTCCCCCCATCAGACAGCATCAAGAAATGTGGAGGATTTTACATGACAAGCAATGTCGGCGGACTTGACCGCATCCTGCGGATCGTCGTGGGCCTTGGTCTCATCGCGCTCGTCTACGTCGGACCGCAGACGCCCTGGGGCTGGCTCGGTGTCGTTCCGCTCGCAACCGCCTTTATCGGTTTCTGCCCCGCCTACCGCCTGCTCGGGATCAGAACCTGACGCGACGGCGGAAAGGCTCCGCAAGGGTCCTCTGATTTCCGTCACGCCCAGGGCGTCGCGCCGAAACCGGCTCGGCGCCCTTTTGCATCGGTAACATTCTGATTCAACGACGAGGTTGCCTGACGAGACGCAGGATCTTCGATTGGCCGCTCACGGCCGTTTCCCGAAAGAGCTGTTGAAAGGATGCGCAAAACAGCTTCGCGCCTTCCTCGCACAAGCCCCCCGCAAGCCGATCCTCCTAGCCATGAAGAATGGCAACAGCAAACAGAGTCATGCTGTTAAGGCGTGAGAACTTCACCGCCCAGCTTTCTTGAGAGTGCGTGCGACAGCGATTTTTTGCCTCGGCCGCCGATGCTGCCGGCGGCGGGAGAGAAGGCATGTTGAAGGTTATTGCGAGGGACGGCGTCAGCTTCAAGCGGTTTTGCGGCGATGATGGCGACGAGGAATACCAGATCGTCATCGTGCCGCCGGGTCATCTCGCTTTCGAAGCCCAGTTGCGGCACATGCAAGCCGCTTATGAGGACGTTCAGAAGTCGCTCGGCCTCGACGCGGGCAGCGCCGTGTTCCGGCGTCTCTTTCTGAGTGACGCGCTGAATCAGACCGCTCTCGTCAAGGACAGCGATCTGGCAGCGGATCGGTGCGGCAATCCCGTCGCCACCTCCATCGTGCAGCAACCTCCATTGCCCGGCGGGAAGATCGCGCTCCTCGCCTATCACATCAACAGCAAGGCGCCGATGACGAAGACGCGGCTGGCAGCGCGGCACGTGCTCGTCACGAGAAACGGCCGCCGCCACTTCTGGAGCGCGGGGCTCGGCTCGCTTCCGTCCAACCCTGAGCCAGACGCGGCGGAACAGACGAATGCCATTTTCGCGACGCTCGCCGACGCGTTGCACGGCCTCGGCGGCTCTCTCGCGGCGAACTGCGTGCGCACATGGATCTATCTGCGCAACGCGGACGTGTTCTACCAGGGAATGGTGACGGCGCGGCGGGAGTTGTTCGAGCGCGCCGGTCTCACCGCCGAGACGCATTATATCGCGAGCACCGGGATCGAAGGCGGTTCGCCCAACCGCCATGAGGTGGTTTCGATGGACGCTCTGTCGCTCCTCGACCTCGAACCGGGGCAGGTCTCCTATCTCAACGACTTCGACATGCTGTGCGCGACGAAAGACTACGGTGTCACCTTCGAACGCGGCACGAGAATCGCCTTCGCCGACCGCGCTCATCTCTATATTTCCGGAACCGCCAGCATCGACCGAAGGGGACGCGTGCTGCATCCCGGCGACGTATGCCGTCAACTCGACCGCGCCATCGCGAACGTCGACGCGCTCCTTCGCTCGGGGGGCGCCTCCCGTGACGACATGCAGCATCTGATTGTCTATTTGCGCGACGCGTCGGACTACCCGCGCATAAGCGGCATGCTGCGCGAAAGCTTCCCCGATGTGCCCGCCGTCGTCGTCCACGGGCCGGTTTGCCGCCCGGAGTGGCTTGTCGAAATCGAGGGGATTGCCGCAGTCAGCGAAAACAATCGCTCGCTGCCGGCATTCTGAACAATCGGAGAAGGCAAAAGCAAAAGTAACGCATGCAAAGGGAGAACGTGCCGATGACCTATCCCCTCCTTCCAGAACCGTCCGAGGTGGCGGAGCATTTTGCCCTCGCGCTTTCGCGGCCCGACATAATCGAAGAACCCTATCGCCGCTGGCGCGTCCTCGATTGTCTGCCGGAAGCCATGTGCACGGGGATACTCACGCTTCCGATCGCGCCACCGGTCGTCACCATCGACACCAAGGGCGCACGCGACACCTTCAACAATCAGCGCATCTTCTTCACGCCGAAGATGCGCGAACTTTTCCCCGCCATGTCGGTGCTGAGCGACGCGATGCAGTCTCGCCTCGTCGCGCGCCAGTTCGCGGAGACCTGCCACGTGAACGTCGAAGGCGCTTATCTGCGTATGGAATACATCCAGGATCTCGACGGCATGTGGCTGGAGCCGCACCGCGATATCAAGGAAAAGCTGTTCTCGATGGTGATCTACCTTTGCACCGGTCCCTTCGCGAAGGATTGGGGCACGGATATCTACGATCACGACAAGCAGTGGTGCGGGCGCGGGACGGCGGAATTCAACTCGGCGGTCATTTTCATTTCTGGCCCGCATAGCTGGCACGGTTTCGAACCGCGCCCGATCTACGGCGTCCGCCGTCTGATGGAAATCAACTATGTCAGCCCGACATGGCGCGACAGGGATCAACTCGCCTTTCCGGACCAGCCGATCACGCTCGGGTAATCCGGCCTTCGAGGGTGCGATATCGAAGTGTCGGACCGCACAACCCCCTCGGCAAGGCCAATCCCCCATATCCAAAGCGCGCTTTCCATGAAGAAAGCGCGCTTCAGGCTCTATCCGGGCAAACCGGACAGGAAGCGGCAGCGTGCTAAAGCCCGGCCTTCTCGTTCGCCGCGTAGCGGTGAAGGTAGGTCGATGTCACCTGCGGAAGGTGCTGATCGAGCCACAGAGCCATCTGCTCTTCCTCACGCAGCGATTGTTCAAGCGGCTGCTTCGCTTCTGCCTGCCCGGTGAGGTCGGCAAGCTCCAGCAGCGACTTGTAGGACGCGATTTCGAAATTCTCGAACGCGAAGTTCGCAATCGAGTTCTTGATGATCTCGTCCTGCGTGAAAGCGTGCGTTATCGCGGCCATGTTGCCGGTGATTGAGAGAAGATTATCCTTCAAAACCGATCTGCTCTGCCCGCGCTGTTCGAGGATCTTTTCCAGCCGCTCGATTTGCCCGTGCGTCTCGTCGATATGCTGTTGCAGCTTAGCCTTGATGTCCGGATAGTTCTCGATGCGCTCGACCTGCCTGTTCATCAGTTCCAGAGCCTGATTTTCGAGCGCGTGTGCATTTTGAAGGCCGGTAATGAAAACGTCTTTTGCGCGTTCTGCGTCTTCTGCCATGGTAATACCTCCATTCTGTCTTTCCATGACAATGACACCGGCGAGCGCATGTTCCCTTATGCGAATACGGACGAAAATAAAATTGGCCTTCAGCTTGCGCTCTTCTTCTTGCAGACGACAACCTTCGACAAAAAGGCCGGGAAGGCGTCCCAAATCTCGAAACCCGCATCGGCGAATACTCCGCCGGCGCCGGTGAGATCGTCGGCGCAATAGTCGAGGAAGTAGGGTTCGTGGAAGCGCTGCGGGAAGGCTTCCAGCAGGCCGTCATAGCCGTCCACATCCCCCCACTGGATCGAGTCGACGAACACGAACAGGCCTCCGGGCTTCAGGATGCGGGCGATCTCCCCCGTCACGCGGCGGCGTACGTCACGCGGCAATTCATGAAAGAGGTAGATGCACGTTGCGATGTCGAAACTGGCGGTCTCGAATGGCAGGGTTTCCGCGTTCGCCTGACGGAATACGATATTTCGTCTATCGCTGAGGAAGCGCGCGGCCTCATCGAGATAGGCCTGACTCAGGTCGGTGCCGGTCATCGGCAGCGCGGGAAACGCCTGCGCGAGCTGCCCAAGAAAGCGGCCGCTTCCACAAGCGACATCCACGAGTCGAAGCTGCCGCTGGTCGCGGCCCTTCACGAACTCGGCGATGGGAGGAATAGCCTGCCGACGCATCGCGCCCGCTGCCCCCATGAACAGCGTCTCCACCTGAATGTCGTAGAGCCTCGCAGAATCGTCCGTGAGCCAGCCCCCGGACTGGTAATGGAAGTTTTGCGTGTAATAACCGGGCAGCCCCTCTGCCTCCGGCAGCGCCGCCGCCTCGTCGAACCGCTTCTCCGCGCGCCGCTCCGCCGATTTCGGCAAATCGTCGAGCATGCGGCGCACCGCCTCGATCCGCTCGGCGAACGAGCCGCTTTCTTCCAGCGGGATGGGATAAAGCCCGTTCGCGACCGCCTTGGCGTCCTTGGCCTGAAGCTTCAGCACGTCCTGCACCAGCGGAAAAAGGCCAGGCGCCGGTCTCGTAAGCTGCACCTTGTCGACGTCCGCGCCCAGCGCAAGCGAACGCCGCGTCGTGTACCGGTAGAGCGCGGCATAGCTCACCGTCCGAAGCGTCTGCCCCGCAAGATGCGCGACCCCTTCAAGCCGATTTGACATGTCATCTCCTGCGGAAAATCGGTTAGTCTTGTACACCGCTGTGATGATTGAGGTGGGTTGGGCATGCCGCACAAGTCAAGGGGAGGCGCTTCAACGCGAACCCGCTATAACAACATCGTCATCCTGACAGGCGCGGGGCTTTCGGCGGAATCGGGTCTCCATACCTTTCGCGACAAGGACGGCATCTGGGCACAATACGATTACCGCGAGGTCGCGACGCCCGAGGGCTACAAACGCAACCCGAAGCTCGTGCTGCAATTCTATAACGAGCGGCGCAGGCAGAACGCAGACGTTCAGCCCAACGCGGCGCATCGGGCCCTCGCACGCCTCGAAGCGGAGTATCCCGGCGACGTGCTGATCGTGACACAGAACATCGATCCGCTGCACGAGATGGCCGGTTCGAAAAAGCTCGTGCACATGCACGGGGAACTCATGAAGGCGCTGTGTTCGGCCTGCGCGTCGCGCCACGCGATCCATCATGACATCACGCTGAAAAGCGTCTGCCCGTCCTGCGGGCGAACCGGGGTGTTGCGTCCCGATGTCGTCTGGTTCGGCGAACTGCCCTACCAGATGGAGCGCATCTATCGGGCGATTCTCGGTTGCGAGCTGTTCATTTCCATCGGCACCAGCGGGACGGTGTATCCCGCCGCCGGTTTCGTGGAGGAGGCGCTTCGCGTCGGCGCGCATACGCTGGAACTCAATCTCGAGCCCTCGCACGGCATCAGCCGCTTCATTGACGCGATCCACGGCCCGGCTACCGAGGTCGTACCCGCCTATGTTGAGCGCCTGCTTGCCGCTGCGCGGTCGGCGTGACCGGCTAAACGCCTGGCACAAATGCGCCAGCCGCCGCCGCAATCGAAAATCCGCCAAGGATGACGGACGTCGCTTTGTATGCGTGCCGCCGAAGCCCGAACGGAACGAGGGAGCCCGCGAGCATCCACACATAGCCGGCCAGCGTTGAGAGAGAGACAAACGTGGCAATCCACAGACTCGTCATTGCGGCGTCGGCAGGGATGAGAACGGTTCCGACGAGCATGGCCTTTGGATTGAGCAGCGTCGTCACGAATACACGGGCGAAGGCTTCGCGCGGCCGCGTCGTAGCGCTTGCGAAGGGCGTCCTCCACAAATGGAGCGCCGTGTGGAGCAGCCAGACCGCGGCGACAAGCCTGAGGGCGGTCATAGCCGCAGCGTCGTTCTTCGCGATCGAGGCAAAAAGGGCAAAAATCGAGATGGCGACCGCATAGCCCATCGCTTCGGCCACGGGCAGGAGCGCGGCCTTGCGCCATCCAAGCGTCGCGCCGGACGCCGCCAACATCGTGTTGGTCGGTCCCGGCATAAGAAGGACCATGGCCGATGTCGCCACGAAGGCCGCTGTGACCATTCCTCCCCCGATTGAAGGCATACTTGGCGATGAGGGCGGGTTCGAAACCGTGCCCAGGCGTGGATAGAACCGCAGGTTGGGGGTGATGACAACACACGTCTTCGCGAACGCCGCGCCGATGAAATATACCATACGGGGGTATGTCCGGCACCGCCAGAAACGGAAGCCTTATCGGCTGACGCACGGCGAGCGTCACCGTGTCATGGCAATTCGTGTCGAACCACTTCGTGATTTCCTGCGCGGGCGCGCTGTGGTTCGCGTGCGGGCAACCGAAAGCTTCGTATAGGAGCCCCGAGAGTGTGACGCATTGCTTCCTGGTGAGTGGCTGCGGGCCGGACACGCTTACGGAACTGGATGAGAGAAGAGCCAACTCGCTGCATCGGACGGTTCACAAATAGCGTCGTGTGTCACAGTGGGGCGACCAGAACCTTCACGATGCCAATTCTTTGAGTATTTTTAGTGACTTGAAGTCACGCTGGTGCCCAGAAAGGATTTGCTGGGTTCAATATTAATTTATTGAATTTACTGCATAAAAGTCGGCCGAGCTGAATTTCTGAGTGCCACAAATCGGTGCCATGGCAAGGCCGAAGATCGCCTGATTTTGGGAACCCGAAGGTGTTATCCAAACCCCTTCAGAGCTTTCAACGCTGCCGTTTTGAGGGAGGGTAGATCCTCCTTTACGATCGCCCAGATCTGGACACCGTCTATGGCGTCATATTCGTGACGCAGGCGGTTGCCGAGGCCCTGAATTCCTGTCCATGGCAAGCCGGGGATGATGTTTTCATCGCCGCGCTTGCGGATCCTATCAAGGGCTTCGATGAGCCGTTGCAGACAGCGCTCGACGGCATCTCTCGTTTTTGCGTCGGCTAGGAAGGCGCTCTCTTCGAGACCTGCGACATAGGCCTCAATGACGTCGATGTTCTCGACGACCTGAGCGAGGTTGCGTGCGGTGTTAGAATGCGACGACGCGGTCACGGTCGATCTCGTTCTGAAGAGAGGGTTTCGCCGTAGGTTCGGGCACGAGATCGACATCGCGCCCCAAAGTCTCCGCAAGCCGCCCCTGCAAGCGCTCCAGAAGTCCGAAATAGGCAAGGCCGCGTGGCGTTTGCCCGGGGTCGAATGTCACAGCAAGGTCGATGTCGGACACGTCACTCTCATCGCCCCGCGCCACCGATCCGAACACAGACAGGCTCCTAACGCCGAACTGGCGCAGTTCGGCCTCCTGATCGCGCAGCCTCTTAAGGACAAGACCTCTCATCATGCGCGCAATATAGCGCACGGAGGATTTGTAGAAAAGGAGCACGACGAGGGCATTGACTGAGAATGAGTAGTTCTCGCCTACCTGTGAGGTCGCGGCGACCTAAATGCCCGATGCTTGCACAAGGTCCGGATGTTTTGCTGAACTCTTGGAAGATGGGGTCGGACTCTCCGGCAGTGCGAAAATCCTCCAGTAAGGCATCCGTGCGACCAGGACCCGCCCCGCACGCAACCGCCAGCGACGCCGCTAATCGGACAATTATGGCCCCATTAGTTGAAGTCCGTGGGGTTGGGCGCGACCGAGATCGCGAAACAACTCCGGGACAGGTCGTGCAAGCGTCTGGCCCCTGTGAGCTTCTGAAGTTCGCTGACTACGTGCCTTCGCGCACCGTGGTGGAGACCAACGATGCCAATTTCTTGAGTGTTTTTAAGGACTTGAAGTCACGATGGTGCCCAGAAGAGGACTTGCTGGGTGCGACTTCAACTCATTGAATTAGCACCATAAAATTCGGCCAAGGTGAATTTTTGTGTGCCACAAATCGGTGCCATTAGCAAGGCCGAAGATCGCCGCTTCGGGGAGCCCAAAGGTGCTATCAAAGTCCCTCCAGAGTTTTCAGCGCTGACGTTTTGAGGGAGGGTAAATCCTCCTTTACGATCGCCCAGATTTGCGCGCCGTCTATGGCGTCGTATTCATGCCGAAGGCGGTTGCCGAGGCCCTGAATGCCCGCCCATGGCAAGCCGGGAATAACGCCTTCATCGCCGCGCTTGCGGATACGATCGAGGGCCTCGATGAGCCTTTGAAGACAGCGCTCGACGGCATCTCGCGTCCTTGCATCGGTCAGGAAACTGCCCTCATCGAGACCTGCGACATAGGTCTCGATGGCGTCGATGTTCTCGACGACCTGAGCGAGGTTTCGTGCGGTCTTAGAACGCGACGACGCGGTCACGGTCTATCTCGTTCTGGAGAGATGATTTGGCCGTAGGTTCAGGCACGAGATCGACATCGCGCCCCAATGTCTCCGCAAGCCGCCCCTGCAAGCGCTCCAGAAGCCCGAAATAGGCAAGGCCGCGTGGCGTTTGCGAGGGGTCGAAGATCACAGCAAGGTCGATATCGGACTCGTCGCTCTCATCGCCGCGTGCCACCGATCCAAACACAGACAGGCTCTTCACGCCGAACTCGCGCAGCTCGGCCTCCTGATCGCGCAGTCTTTGAAGGACAAGGCCTTTCTCCATGGACAGCAATATAGCGCACCACAGGTTTACAGGAAAGGTCCGCAGCAGGCTGGCAGCCCATGTGCCCTGTCAGCGCCAAGCTTGGAGAAGGGACCGGATGTTTTGGCGCACCCGTCGAAACCGGGGTTGGACTTTCGACCGGCGCAGAAATCCCCCCCGTGGGGGGCCTCGAGGCGATGCTTCATGCCTGACGACCACAGCGTTGCCCAGAGAACTAAGGCTCACCCTCGAGGTCAGCATGGCCAGCTCTTGCCGTCTCCAGAAGAATGCTCAAGTATAAGCTTCCGGCCGACCCACAGCCCCAACGCCCGCGCTTTCCCTGTCGTGCCCTCCCCATGGAGCGCGGCCGGAGGATCGTGCGGACTGCGGTGGAGTCGAAGCGATACGAAGGAGGCGCAAATGGCTACTGATGATGCATTTTTCGAGGATTGGGTCTCACAAGGGGTTGCCGTCGTCGACGAGAAGACAGGCCGTAAGGGATGCGTCATTGGCGGAGCGCGAGCGAGCGGCAAGCGAAAAGCCCGATTGCTGATCCTGTGGGAGGACGGAACGGACGAGACCCGGATCTCTCCCTTTGGCGTAAGGGTGGACACGCACTGAGCGGGAATCGCCGTATCGGTTGGGTATACCTCGGCGATACGCTGCCATGAGACAGTTTTTAAGTCTCATTTGAGTCGATGTTTGATTTTCGAGACACCTTTATGCTAAGGTCTAGACTCAATCGAGACATTCCGGAGGACATTATGGGCGCACTTTATGGGTATGCACGCGTCTCGAGCATCGACCAGGACCTGAGCATTCAAGAGACGGCCCTGAAGGCGGCCGGATGCACGGTCGTTCGCGCCGAGAAGGCGTCAGGCAAAAGCCTGAACGGCCGCTCTGAACTGTCGACCATCATGGATTTCCTGCGCCCCGGCGACACTCTCGTCGTGACACGCATCGACCGCCTTGCCCGCAGTCTAAGAGATCTTCAAAACCTCGTTCACGACCTGACGGTCAGAGGAGCGCACCTCAAGGCCACCGAACAACCAATCGATACCTCGACGGCGGCCGGCAAGGCATTTCTCGATATGCTGGGCGTGTTTGCCGAGTTCGAGACGAACCTGCGCCGTGAGCGGCAAATGGAAGGGATAACAGCCGCGAGGGAACGGGGCGTCTACAAGGGCCGAAAGCCAGACATCGATGCAGACAAGGTGCGGGCGTTGAAGTCGGAGGGGTTGGGCGCGACCGAGATCGCGAAGCAACTCGGGATCGGTCGTGCAAGTGTCTACAGGGTAGTAAAGGATAACACGAATTGAAAAACGGCCCATTGAGGCTGCGGGCATTCGCTAACGGAGATTGAACGAAGATATAGAGGTAGGGGGCAGGGCCTTGCCCCTTCACGCCGGGAATCTTTCCGCGCCCGTCCTCTCACTCACGGTCACAACTAAAGAGGTATCATTGCACCACACATGCATCGTGCGGGGCTGCGGCCGCCCTGCCGCGTCCCGGTTCTCGCGGTATTGCTATCAACATAAGGCGCGAGCACGCCGTCATGGCGCGGCGACACAGCCTGCCATCACCAAGACAAGGCTTAAGCCCTTTCTCGACAGGGTCCGGAAACGGATCGCCAGAAACCCCCATAGCGACGCCTGGGCGATCCTCGACGCGCGCTGGCTGGCCCTCAGGGACACTTCAGAGGCCATGACGGCGCGCTATCGTGCGGGCACGCCAATCTCAAAGGTCGAGCGTCTGGCCGCCTGTGAGCTTCTGAAGCTTGCTGAAGACGTGCCTGCTCGTACCGTGGTGGAGACAACGCTTGCCATGGTCGTGCTTTGGGAGCTCGAACCTCATGCCTTCGTCTCCGATGAGGCGTTCTGGGTCCAGCTAGCCAGGCGCGTCAGGGCGCTCACAGACATGAACTACGGGGAGCGCTACGTGCACACGACGGGGCGCGTGAAGCGGACCTATCGTGACCTGTCGCTGCGCGCTTCGATTTTGATGGGGCGCTGGCTCGCCGAGACGCTCGGCATAGGCGGGCTGCACATCGCGAGACTCGAGAAGGAGGAGGCCGACCGTCAGTCTTCCGAACGGCAGAAGCTGCACGTGGCACTTCAGGAGCTTGTTTGAGATGATGGAAGAGGTGCAATCGAACGCTACGGCCCATTCTCCACGTCGAAAACCCAAACCCCCGCAGCCTCAGCGCCACCGCTGGTTTGACGCCTGGCTGAGGGCCGACGGCGACGGGCTGAAGGCTCTTGTGGATCGAACACTCAGCTTCATCGACTTCCATGAAAATCACACGGGTATGAGGGTGAGGTCGAGGCGGCCGCTCGATCTTGCCCACCATAAGGCCCGTGTCGAAGCCATCGTGTGCAATCTCGCTTATGCGGTTCTGCTCCCGCCGCCTTCGGGCCGTATCGCGGTCAAGCTCGGCAATGGACGAAAGGGACGAACACGATACGACAGCCCGGTGATGGGAAAGACGCTCTCACCGCTGATCAACGCCTTCGATGCGATCGATATGCTGTATGTCCATGCGCCCACCGTACGGCGCGGGGAGGCCTCCTCCATCGAGCCGACGGCCTGGTTCGCGCGGAAGGTTGAGGAGTTCGGTGTAACCCTCGGGGACTTCGGGCGCGACGTTGCGGAGGAACTCGTCCACCTCACGCGGAACACCCGGACGAGTTCTGAAAGCAAGATCAGGGAGCCGATTGAGTACGAGGACGACGCGCTTACGACGCTGCATCGGGAAAATCTCCTGAGTCTGAACCTCTTCCTCAAAAAGGCGGACATCGACTTCCTCGACGATGGAGGTGAGCCACGGGTCGATCCCTTCGACAGGACGTTGCGTCGACGTTTTGTCATTCTGAAGGACCAGGAGCCTCGCTTCGACCAGGGAGGGCGCCTATATGGCGGCTTCTGGCAAAACCTCAAGTCCGCCCGGAGGCGACAAGTCCGCATTGATGGCGAGCCGGTGGCGGTGCTCGACTACAGATCCATGTTCACACGCCTTGCCTATTGCGAGCTCGGCGCGACACCGCCTGACGGCGATCTATATGCCATCCCCGGCGCGGAGGGATACCGCAGCGGCATCAAACTCGCCATGAATTGCTTTCTCTTCGACGGTGGTCCCCGTCTGTCGTGGCCCGCAGAACTCGGAGTTGGTGTCGGCAGCGATCAGGAGGCCATCGACGATCCCGAGGGGAGGGCGGCTGGCTTTGAGGCAAGGCTTCCGGCAGGCTGGACGGTCGGGCGAACGAAGCAGGCTATACTGACGGTCCACCCCGTTCTGAAGGCTGCATGGGGGAAAAAGCTCGGCTACAGGCTCATGTTCATCGAAAGCGAGATCATGATTGCCATCCTCCAGGCGCTCGTTCAAGAGAATATCCCGGCTCTTGGGCTTCACGACGGTCTATTAGTGGCGATGTCTCGGCAAGACCGGGCTCAGGAAGTAATGCGTGAACAGGCTCGAAGGATCGCAGGGGCTTCTTTGCCTGTGTCGGTAAAGACCGTGAGTGTATGATGGCTATTTCATGCTGCCATCTATATTGATGTTCCTCCGGGGGGATCCTCTACACCACACCCTCAATCAACATTCACATCCTCCCCCTCCATCAATAAGACCCGTAAGAGACGCCATTCGTTTCCTCTCTCGAACCCGAACGCCAAGAATCAGGACTGGTGTGATCACCTTGGCCGCAAGTGGGCCGCCAAGACATCCCTGAGGAGTGGTTGAAGGAGCGCTCTATCCGGGCTATCGAGGCCATTACCGGCGAAGCCTTCGCAGACTTATGGAGCCACTGACATGGATGACAACCTGCCGAAAATGTTCCACTTCGATCATCATCCGGTGCCATAATCGACCGCGAGGAGGAGCCTTGGTTCGTCTTGTCGGACGTTGCGAGGTGCTAGAGCTTCGATCCGACAATGCGAGCCGGAGCCTGGACCCCGAAGGAAAGAATACCCACTACATTGTAGGGAGAAATAGGGAAACCGAACCACACCATCATCAACGAGTGCGGCCTTTACAGTCTCATCCTCACCTCTCGCAAGCCGTAAGCCAAGCGCTTAGAGAAGTGGGTGACCGCTTCCCGTTGTCAGGGGCCGGCCATGGCCGATGACAAAGCCCATGCGATGCATTAACGATTCATCTCATTTCGAATGAGTCGTATTGCAGGGCAGGTCCATGAACGCTGTCGAGATTGAACAGGCTATTTCCGCGCTCGCCGACCAGCCGTTCGACCCGGCAGAGTTTCCGTTCGCCTTCCTGCAAGCCTTCGGTAACAAGGAAACTACGCTCAAGCGGCTCCGCAAGGGGGAGACGAACAAGTCCGACCTAGGGGGCGTGCTCCAGACAAACAACATTCACATCGCTGTGGCTGCGCCGGGCGAAGTTACGAAGACGCTCGCCGCGCTCAAGGCGAGCCCTGCTACGGCGAAGGCCAAGGCGAAGTTCGTGCTCGCAACAGACGGCGATACCTTCGAAGCGGAGGATTTGGTTTCAGGCGAAACCGTCGCTTGCGCCTATGCCGACTTCCCGAACCATTTCGGCTTCTTCCTCGAACTGGCGGGCATCACCACCGTCAAGCAAATCCGCGACAACGCCTTCGACATCCGCGCCACCAACCGCCTGAACAACCTTTACGTCGAGCTTCTGAAAATCAATCCCGACTGGGGAAGCGCCGATCGCCGCCACGACATGAACCACTTCATGGCGCGGCTCATCTTCTGCTTCTTCGCCGAAGACACCGACATCTTCAACGGCTCGGGCCTCTTCACCGCCACCATCGAGCAGATGTGCGCGCGCGACGGCTCCGACACGCATTTCGTGATCGGTGAAGTCTTCCGCGCGATGAACACAAAGATGCAGGATCGCGGCGCGGCTAATCTCCGCCCGTGGGCCGATGTCTTCCCTTATGTGAATGGCGGGTTGTTTTCCGGAAGCACCGATGTGCCGCGCTTCAGCAAGATCGCGCGCTCCTACCTGATCCATATCGGCCATCTCGACTGGACGAAAATCAACCCGGACATCTTCGGCTCGATGATCCAGGCCGTCGCGGAGGACGAGGAACGCGGCGCGCTCGGCATGCACTACACGAGCGTTCCGAACATCCTGAAGGTGCTCAACCCGCTCTTCCTCGACGATCTGCGCGAGAAGCTTGCCGAGGCCGGAACGAACAAACGCAAGCTCCAGAATTTGCGAAACCGCCTCGCGCGTATCCGCGTGTTCGATCCGGCTTGCGGCTCCGGCAACTTCCTCGTCATCGCCTACAAGCAGTTGCGCGAGATCGAACGCCGTATCGTGGTGGCGCTTCAGGGCGGCGCGGCGACGGACGAGGCGTTACTCGACACGGTGAATTTTCCCGGCGAGAAGACGGTGATCCCTCTCACCAACTTTCGCGGCATCGAGATCAGAGACTTCCCCGCCGAGATCGCGCGGCTCGCGCTCGTTATCGCCGAATATCAGTGCGACGTGCTCTATCGCGGTCAGAAGGAAGCGTTGCAGGATTTCCTGCCGCTCGACACTGAGAACTGGATTGTCCGTGAAAATGCTCTCCGGCTCGACTGGCTAAGCATTTGTCCGCCTACGGGAACAGGCGTGAAATTTCACGCGGACGATCTTTTGCACACGCCGCTCGATCAGTCGCAGATCGACTTCGAGAACGAGGGCGGGGAGACGTACATTTGTGGAAACCCGCCTTATCGAGGGAGCCAATGGCAGACGAATGAGCAGAAGTCCGATCTGAAAGCCATTTTCGAGGGACGCACAACCAACTGGAAGTCTCTCGATTATGTGGCTGGCTGGTTCATGAAGGCGGCGGACTACGGAACTAAAACCAACGCTGTCGCATCTTTCGTGTCCACCAATTCCATCTGCCAGGGCCGACAGGTCGAAACTCTATGGTCTCTTATTTTCGAGACTGGGCATGAGATTGCCTTTGCCCATACCTCGTTCAAATGGGCCAATCTCGCCAGCCACAGCGCCGGTGTTACCGTTGTCATCGTTGGCATTTCCAATCACACTGGCCGAACGCGGCTCCTGTTCTCCGATACCGGCGATAACGGGACGACCGTCAAAGATGTTGAGAACATCAACGCCTATTTGGTGCCAGGTCCGAATGTCATCGTTGGTCCGCTTTCACGGCCGATCAACGGCCTAAGTGACATGAGTTTCGGCAACATGCCTAACGATGGCGGGCATTTGTTGCTCGATGCTGACGAAGCGGCAACCGCTATCAAGAATCATGCCGTCCCCCCAAAATACGTTCGCCCCTTTATCGGCTCACAGGAGTTCGTCCGAGGGATCGAGCGACGATGCATTTGGGTGGCTGACAACGAATATGAGGCCGCCAGTGGAAATGCTTGGCTGAAAGAGCGGTTTGAAGGTGTTTGTGCGCAACGAAGCGGATCGGGTCGCGCAACGACCAATGCACTTGCTGTAACACCCTACCGTTTTGGCGAAGTCAGACAGAAGGGCGACGAGGCCGTTATCGCCGTCGCTGCAATCAGTTCAGAGAACCGCGATTATCTGCCATGCGGGTTGCTTCCTCCCGGAACCATAATCTCAAACAAATGCTACGCCCTCTACGACGCGCCCCTCTGGAACATGGCGTTGATCGCCTCACGCCTGCATTGGGTTTGGATTGGCACGGTTTGTGTGCGCTTGGAGATGCGTTTCTCTTACTCAAACACCCTCGGCTGGAACACCTTCCCGGTCCCAACACTCACTGAAAAGAACAAAGCCGACCTTACCCGCTGCGCCGAAGACATCCTTCTGGCGCGCGAGGCGCATTTCCCCGCCACCATCGCCGATCTTTACGATCCCGAAAACATGCCCGCGAACCTGCGCGAGGCGCATGAGCGCAACGACGAGGTGCTTGAGCGCATCTATATCGGCCGCCGCTTCCGCAACGACACCGAGCGGCTGGAAAAGCTGTTCGAGATGTATACAAAAATGACCTCCTCACTTGGTACGGCAAAGAAAAGAAAGGTGGGTGCACCATGAGTAGCCTCACCGACATCGAAAAACGCTATTTCGAAAAGTTGCTCGGAATGCAGAGCGGCTACGTTCTGGATTACACTGATGCGACCTTTAGTGAGTTCTTCAGTCGCCACAAGATCAACATTCACGGCCAGAAGTATCAGACCTACGGAACCTCCAAGGCCAAGAAAATTCGGGCGTTCTGGGAGCAAGAGCCGGATGCAATCGTCGGAAAAGTGCTAGACGAGCTGTTGGACGCTTATGAGGCTGATTGCACTCTGAATAACCGTGACGCGGAGGTGTCTGTTCTCGAAAAGGCACGCGGGATTATCGCTCGGCTGTGCGGTGTACCTGCGGCCTCAAAGCCAACGCAGACTGTCGACGATTTTCTGCATAGCGAATTTTCGATTCCCAACATCCAAAAGTTGCCGATTGAGGCAATGGTTGTGCCCATCATCGAAAGCCGCTTAAAAGAAGCGCGCGCGGCGATGGGAGCGGGCGCATACCTCTCGACCATCTTCCTTTGCGGTAGCGTATTAGAAGCCGTCCTTCTCGGGGCGGCACAGAAGGAGCCTGCGCGCTTCAACCGGGCTTCGGCCAGTCCAAAGGCCGTGGACGGCAGCGTGAAGCGTTTTCCTGAATGGAGCCTTGCGCAGTTCATAGATGTCGCTTGCGAGGCTGGGTTGCTGAAACCGGACGTGAAGAAATTCAGTCACGGACTTCGAGATTTTCGCAATTACATCCATCCATACGAACAAATGGTATCCGGCTTCACGCCTGATGAGCATACGGCGAAAGTATGCTTTCAGGTGCTTAAGGCGGCGCTTGCCAGCGTTGCGGGGGAAAGAAAATGAATTCGGGTGTCCAATCAGTCCCCTCAGTCTCTGTCCGCTACGCTCGCAACGGTAGTTCGACCAAGGCCAATGAGCTTGGCATGCGACCGATGCAGGAGCGTGCCTACGAGAAGCGCGGCGAACAGTATCTCCTGATTAAGTCGCCGCCTGCATCAGGCAAGAGCCGCGCGCTGATGTTCATCGCACTCGACAAGCTCGCCAATCAGGGGCTTAAACAGGCGATCATCGTGGTGCCGGAACGGTCGATCGGCGCGAGCTTCAACGACGAGCCTTTATCCAAGTTCGGCTTCTGGTCGGACTGGACGGTTGCTCCGAAATGCAACCTTTGCAACGCGCCCGGCGGGGATAATGGCGGCAAGGTGAATTCGGTTGGGGCCTTCCTTGAGGGCGATGACAAGGTGCTGGTGTGCACCCACGCAACATTCCGCTTCGCCGTCGACAAGTTTGGCGTGGAGGCGTTTGACGATCGGCTGATCGCCGTTGACGAGTTTCACCACGTCTCCGCCAACCCCGACAACAAGCTCGGCTTGCACCTTGGCGACTTCATTGCCCGCGATCGCGTGCATATCGTGGCGATGACCGGCTCCTATTTCCGGGGTGACGCGGAAGCCGTGCTGTCGCCACAGGACGAGGAGAAGTTCGACACCGTCACCTACACCTATTATGAGCAGCTCAACGGCTACGAGTATCTGAAGCAGCTCGACATCGGCTATTTCTTCTATTCCGGCTCCTACACCGACGACATCCTGAAGGTGCTCGATCCAGCCGAGAAGACGATTGTGCATATCCCGAACGTCAACTCGCGCGAGAGCACGAAGGACAAGATCAGGGAAGTCGAGCACATCATCGAGGAGTTGGGAGAATGGCAGGGAACAGACGCTGCGACTGGCTTCCAACTCGTCAAGACTAAGGAGGGCCGCATCCTGCGCATAGCGGACCTGGTCGACGATGATCCGGCCAAGCGTGACAGGGTTTCCGCTGCGCTTAAAGACCCAGCGCACAAGAACAACCGCGATCATGTCGACATCATCATCGCTCTCGGCATGGCCAAGGAAGGCTTCGACTGGATTTGGTGCGAGCATGCGTTGACGGTCGGCTATCGGTCGAGCCTCACCGAAATCGTGCAAATCATCGGCCGCGCGACACGCGATGCACCGGGAAAGTATCGCGCCCGCTTTTCCAACCTGATCGCTGCGGTCGATGCGTCCGATGAAGCCGTAACCGAGGCCGTCAACGACACACTAAAAGCCATCGCGGCGAGCCTTCTCATGGAGCAAGTGCTAGCGCCTCGCTTTGAGTTCAGGCCGAAGAACCCGCAGAGTGGCCCGACGCCCGGCTTTGACTACGGCGAAGGCGGTTACGACGCGAACAAGTGCAATGTTGGCTTCAATGAGGAAAGCGGGCAATTCGAAATCGAAATCAAGGGGCTCGTTGAGCCGAAGAGCGAAGAAGCGCAACGCATCTGCCAGCAGGACTTAAACGAGGTCGTCGCGGCTTTCGTGCAGGATAAGCGATCGCTCGAACGCGGGCTTTTCGACAAGGAACTGATGCCCGAGGAACTGACCGTCGCGCGAATGGGCAAGATCATCAAGGACAAGTATCCCGGTCTCGACGCCGAAGATCAGGAGGCTGTCCGCCAGCATGCGATAGCCGCACTGAACCTCACACAAAAGGCCAAGGAAGCCACCACTCGCGGAAACGGCGAAGGCGAGAGCGCTCCCAACACCGCCTTCGTGGACAGTGTGCGGAGATATGCCATGGATGTTCGAGAGCTTGATATTGATCTGATCGATCGCATCAACCCATTCAGCGGAGCCTATGCAATCCTGGCGAAGACGATGAGTGAGGAGAGCCTGAAGCAGGTCGAAGCCGTTATCGCAGGCAAACGTGTGAGCCTTACTGTCGAGGAAGCTCGGATGCTCGCCAAGCGGGCCTTGCAGTTCAAACAGGAGCGCGGTCGTCTGCCTTCGATCACGTCGCCAGATGCTTGGGAAAAACGGATGGCCGAAGGCGTCGCCTTTCTTCAGCGCATGAAAGCCGAGGCGGCGCGTGGCTAAAGATTTTACCGACGAAGACGACGCGATTCTAACCGCGCTTGGCGCCGAGGCTGAAGGGAGCAAAGCGTCGAGCCGGACACCTCGCGAAGAGCGCATCATCGCTGGCTTCGAGGAAATCCAGCGCTTCGTTGAACAGCATGGCCGCGCGCCACAGCACGGCGAGGATCGTGATATTTTTGAGCGCCTTTATGCTGTCCGCCTCGATCAAATCCGCGCGAAGGCCGATTGCCGCGTCGTCATAGAGCCCCTCGACCATCAAGGTCTTCTAGCAGGTGAGTCGCCTACTCCCGTCAGCGTCCCCGACGAACTCGACGATGACGAACTACTGGCTCAGCTTGGAGTGCAGAGCGAGACGGGCGGCCTCACGGAACTCCGCCACGTTCGCTCGGCTGAAGAAAAGCGTGCGGCTGAAGAAATCGCGAATCGAGAACAATGCGAGGATTTCAACCGCTTCAAACCGCTATTCGAGGAGGTGCAGCGCCAAATCGAAAATGGTGAACGGCAGCTCCGCCCTTTCGAGCTGAAAGCGGAAATTCGCCCTGGGACATGGTTTATCGTCGGGGGGCTGAAAGCATATGTGGCCGAATCGGGCGAAGTTTTTACAAATGCCCAAGGGCGCACAGATGCTCGATTGCGCGTTATTTTCGACAATGGCACACAGAGCAACATGCTCATGCGATCGCTTCAGCGCGCGCTGAACAAGGACGAGGCTGGCCGCCGGATTACCGATCCTGTCGCCGGGCCGCTGTTTTCCAGCATGCGGTCGGAAGGTGACGAAGCGAGCGGCACAATTTACGTTCTGCGGAGCAAGTCCGATCATCCCATGGTTAGCGCAAATCGTGAGCTCGTGCACAAGATCGGTGTTACCAACATGGCCGTCGAGCAGCGTATAGCAGGAGCGCGCCTTCAACCGACCTTTCTCATGGCTGATGTGGAAGTCGTCGCCACCTATGAGCTGTTCAACATCAACCGGGCGAGGCTTGAGCACCTGATTCATCGCATATTCGGCCCAGCCCGTCTCGAAATCGAGATCAAGGATCGCTTCGGACAGCCGGTGATCCCCCGAGAATGGTTTCTCGTTCCGCTCTTCGTTATCGACGAGGCAGTCGAAAAGATAAGAGATGGATCGATTTTCAATTATATTTATGATCCCAAAGCAGCATCCCTGGTAGAGGGTATGTAATTGTTCGCTGTATGTGTCAATCTATATTATGTATAGATGGATTTTCGAATCTCATCAACGAGGCCACAATCACTGTCGTAACTTGGATGCTCAGGACGATTTGTTGTTGGGCCCTATCACCTAATTAGCTGGCGGGCTGTCGTGGCACCTTGATCTTCAATATTGCCTCCCGCAGCGTGGCCAGATCGAAATGCCGGTAGGTGTCTGCTTCTCCGCGCTTTCCGACATGGCCCTGGATGGCGTCTGCAACGCTCTCGAGGATGCCGGCCTTCACGCAAGCTGACTTGAACCAGTGTCTAAAAGCGTGGTTAGGCGCCTTTCGAGGATCGTTGAAGCCTTTGCCCCTGATCCACTCACGGACACGATTGGCAGTCCCCTTCGAGGCATGAGCTGCCGTTTCGTTTTTCCTCGGACGGGCTCTTCCGAGCTTTCCGCCGTAGAAAAGCGGCCCGCTGCCACGCGATTTTACAAAGTCCAAAAAGCCGCGTTCGATGAGCGCTGGATGGATCGGAACATCGCGTTCAGACGCTGCTGTCTTCACGGTCCCGCCATCTTCGGTAAGCGTGAGAGTCAATACGGCAACGCCGTCGATCTGCTTGATGTGCTCGCCCCAAAGTTGGGCGATTTCGCCGACACGGGCGCCGGTCAGAGCGAGAATCCAAGGAACCCAGTGCAACGCTGAAGCGGTCTCCTTGTCCGCGAAAGCCAGGATTTGCGAGACTTCCTCATCGCTGTAGGGCTTCATTGCAGTCCCCGCCTTCTTCTTCATGCGCACCTTTGTGCCATCGACGGGGTCGAAGTCGATCAAGTCCTCCCTCTTGGCGAGGCGATAAAGAGCCTGAATGTGTGCAAGATAAGTCCCGTTGATCGTCTTCGCAGATAGCCCTTTCTCGAGAAGGGTGTCGCGCCAAGCTCTCACATCGTCCTTGGTTACGCGCGCCGGTTCAGCATGGCCCAAATGGCTCGAGAATGCTTTCACGACGGATCGAAAGGCCTGTTTCGTACTTGGAGACTTGTCGCCCTCACGCTCCCACACTGACAGTAATTTTTCGAATGTAAGGGACGATGGACGCGAAGAGGAGGACAGTGGCGCGGCTCTTTGTGGTTGAGCTCCTTCCCATGCCGGAAATCTGGCAGCTACGGGGTCCGGCGAATAGTCGCCTTCTGCGTTCCTTTGAAGCTTTCTCGCCGCCTCGTTGATTGCGTGCCCGGCCTCCTCAAGGAGAAACCTCCGGCTCAAGACATCGGTAACGATCCCTTCACGTCGCAGTATGGCATCCACGAGGGCGCCGAAACGCTCATCAAGCAACCGCAAACGCCCCTCACCGGGGAAGGTATCGATCGTCAGTAGTTTTCCCTTCAGCGCGTATTCGTTGGCCTCCTGCACGCGTTTCCAGATTTCGGGGTCGCCGGGGTCGTCTTCGAGATTGTCCGCGAAAGCTTTGTATAGGAGCCCCGAGAGCGCGATGCGTTGTTTCTTGGTGAGTGGCTGCGCGCCCCGCAGGAATGCGTTGAATGCGCGGCCCAACTGTTCCGTGGCGGCTGCATTCCTGATCTTCGCGAGAGCTGGATCGCGTGTGCGCAGGGAGAATCGGATGTCGGGGCCAATCGTGACATTCACGAGGATAGGATCGCCGTCTGTGTCTTCGGGTGGAAGCGATATCGTGACAAGTTTTCCCTTGGCGACCTTCAGAACGTCGTCGGGAACGCGCTTGCGGAACTGGATGAGAGAAGAGCCGACTCGCTGCATCGGACGGTTCACAAATAGCATCGTGTGTCACACCCGTGTGTCACAGTGGGGCGACCAGAACCTTAACGATGCCAATTCCTTGAGTGTTTTTAAGGACTTGAAGTCATGATGGTGCCCAGAAGAGGACTCGAACCTCCACGCCTTGCAGCGCTAGTACCTGAAACTAGTGCGTCTACCAATTCCGCCATCTGGGCTGTGGGGGTAGTACGTAGATGGCGTTGCGCCCTTTGTCAATCGCGTCGGAACGCTCTTTTGACCATCGCAGCTTTTCATTCGGGCGAAGCCGCGATATGCGTTATGCTTAATTCCCTTTCCCTCACGCGCGCTTCGATCTCCACAGGGTTTCGCATGGCATATGCAAATGGAAATTCGACCGTGATCACCGTTTTCGGCGGCTCCGGGTTCCTGGGCCGATATGTGGTGCAGGCGTTGGCCAAGGCCGGGTTCCGCATCAAGGTTGCGGTGCGCCGTCCCGAGCTGGCGCTGTATCTCCAGCCGCTCGGCTCGGTCGGCCAGATCGCGATTGTAAGCGCCAATGTCCGCGACGAGAAATCCGTCGCGGAGGCGGTCAGAGGCGCCGACGCCGTTGTCAATCTCGTCGGCATCCTCGCACCGTCCGGGCGACAGCGTTTCAAGGCGGTGCATGCGGATGCGCCGGAAACCATCGCGAAGGCGGCGCGAGCGGCGGGCGTAAAGCGTTTCGTCCATATCTCGGCCATCGGTGCCGACCGGCTTTCGCGCTCGGCCTATGCGCGCACGAAAGGGGAGGGCGAGGCACGCGCTCTCGCCGCGTTCCCGCAAACGGTGATTCTGCGTCCGTCGCTGGTTTTCGGGCCGGAGGACGAGTTCTTCAATCGCTTCGCGAGGCTGGCGGTCCTGTCGCCGGTGCTGCCGCTCATCGGCGGCAACACGCGCTTCCAGCCGGTCTATGTCGGCGATGTCGCGCGCGCCGTGACGGCGGCGGTGGAGGGACGAGCGACCGAGGGCGCCGTCTACGAGCTTGGCGGGCCGAGCGTCTACAGTTTCCGCGAAATTCTCAAGAAAGTCTGCGAGTGGACGCAGCGGCCCCGCGTCCTGCTGCCGGTGCCGTTCTGGGCGGCGAAGTTACAGGCGTTTTTCGTTCAGGCGCTTCCGGGCGCGCCGATAACGCTCGATCAGGTGCGCCTCTTGCAGCACGACAATGTCGTCAGCGCCGAGGCAGTCCGCGATCAGCGCACGCTTGAGGGACTAGGCGTCACGGAGCCGAAAAGCATCGAGGTGATCGTGCCGCCCTATCTCAGTCGCTACCGGCCGAGGGGCGAGTTCTCCACCGGCCGCGCCGCGGCGTTTTAGCTCCGCGCGCCGCCTAGCGAGCAACAAGGCCGATGCCGACGACGCTGCTGCATTTTCCGCTCTGCCCAGCCTCCCGCGCGACGCGGGTGGCACTGTTCGAGTGCGGCGTGGAGGCGGATCTGTCGGAGGTGAAGCCCTGGGCGCTCGGGCGCGACTTCCTGAATATCAACCCTGCCGGCACGCTGCCCGTTCTCATGCTCGACGCGAGGGCGATATGCGGGGTGTATCCGGTCATCGAATACCTCGCGGAGACGACCCCGCGCGAGACAGGCGCGGCGGCACGGGCGCAGATCTGGCCCGGACTGCCCGCCGAGCGGGCCGAGGCGCGGCGTGTGGCGGACTGGTTTCTCACAAAATTCGACGGCGAGGTGAGCCAGACCCTGCTCGACGAAAAGCTCTTCAAGCCTATGGCGCGCGGGCGACTCGCGCCGGATCTTCCGGCTATCCGCGCTTGCCGCTCGAATTTGCGCTATCATCTCTCCTATGTCAGCTTTTTGAGCGATCAGCGGAAATGGCTCGGCGGCGATCATATCAGCTTCGCCGATGTGGCGGCGGCGGCGCAGCTTTCGGTGATGGATTATCTGTCCGAAGTGCCCTGGACGGAGTTTCCCGAGGCGAAGGCATGGTATCAGCGCCTGAAATCGCGGCCATCGTTCAGATCCATCCTCGCCGATCGCATACCGGGCTTCAGCCCTCCGGAGACTTATGCGGATCTTGACTTCTGAGCCCGTGCGAACGGCGGCGGCCGGAGATAATCTTTCCGGCGTCGTGAAGGCGCGCGTGCTGGCTGAAGGGTTCGACACGGTCGGCATCGCGGACCCGGCGGCCATTGGCGGGGCGGGCGAGGGGCTTATGGGTTTTCTCGCGGCCGGCTTTCATGGGGACATGGGTTGGCTCGAAGCGAACGCGGACAAGCGCGCCGATCCGCGTGTGCTGTGGCCGGAGGTGCGCTCCGTGATCCTCGTCACGCTGAATTATGGCCCGGACGCCGATCCGCGCACCGCGCGCGCGGATGCTTCGCGAGGGGCCGTCTCCGTCTACGCGAAGGGCGCCGATTATCACGATATCATCAAGGCGAAGCTCAAGGCGGTAGCGCGGGATTTCGCCGCTATGGCGGGCGAAGATGTAAAGGTCTTCGTCGACACCGCGCCGGTGATGGAAAAGCCGCTCGCGCAGGCGGCGGGCCTCGGCTGGCAGGGCAAGCACACGAATCTCGTCTCGCGCGATCTCGGTTCGTGGTTCTTCCTCGGTGCGATCTTCACCACAGCCAGACTTGCGCCGGACACGCCCGAGCGCGACCGCTGCGGCACCTGCCGCGCCTGCCTCGACGCGTGCCCCACAAGGGCCTTTCCCGAGCCGCATCGCATCGACGCGCGCCGCTGCATCTCGTACCTCACCATCGAGCACAAGGGGCAGATCGGGCCCGAATTTCGTGAAGCCATCGGCAATCGCATCTATGGCTGCGACGAGTGCCTCGCGGCGTGCCCGTGGAACAAGTTCGCGCAGGAAGCGAGCGAGGTTCGCTTCCATGCGCGCGAGGCGGCCGACAATCCACCACTTCACGAGCTTCTGCGCCTCGACGACGCCGCCTTTCGCGCGCGCTTCGCGGGCTCGCCTGTCAAGCGCATCAAGCGCGACCGATTTGTGAGGAACGCGCTCGTCGCGGCGGGCAACTCAGGCGATCCGGCGCTTCTCGACGACGCGTTGCGGCTCATCTGCGACGACTCGCCGCTCGTGCGGGGCATGGCAGTCTGGGCGGTGTCACGATTAGGCGGGCTTGAGCTTAAATCGAAACTGAAAGAAAGATATAGTTCAGAAGAAAAAGACGCCACCGTGCGCGAGGAATGGGAGCGGATGCCATGAGCAGCCTTTTCGTTTTCGGACTTGGATATTCCGCGCTTGCGACCGCCGCGCATCTCGCCGAGGGCGGATGGCCGGTGACGGGCACGGTGCGTTCGCGCGAGAAGCTGGAAAATGTCGCGCGAGACGGGATCACGCCGATCCTGTTCAGCGACGCCGAAGCCGTGGAGGCCGCGCTTCAAACGGCCTCCCACTGCCTCGTATCGGTGCCGCCGGAAGCCGAGGGCGATCCTGCGCTCCTCGCCTACCGCGACGCGCTGCTGGAGGCGCCGGAGCTTCACTGGATCGGCTATCTGTCCACGATCGGCGTTTACGGCGACCATGGCGGCGGGTGGGTCGATGAAGAAACGCCCGTGACCGCCACCGTTGGACGGCGGTCGGCGCGCGCCGAGGTTGAGATCGAATGGACGGCGCTCGCGAAAGAGAAGGGCATCGCGCTCGACATCTTCCGGCTGGCGGGCATCTACGGCCCCGGCCGCAGCCCGATCGACCGCATCAGGTCGGGCGAGGCGCGCTGGATTCACAAGGCGGGGCAGGTGTTCAACCGCATCCACGTCGATGATATCGCGCAGACCGTCATCGCCGCGATTCGCCGCGACCGGCTCGGCGGTGTCCATATCTTCAACGTGACGGACGACGAACCGGCCCCGAACCCGGACGTTCTGGCCTATGCGGCCGATCTGATCGGCGTGCCGAAGCCGCCGCTCATTCCCTACGAGGAAGCCGAACTGTCGCCGATGGCGCGCAGCTTCTACGAAGGCAACAAGCGCGTGCACAACGCCAAGATCAAGCGCGAGCTTGGCGTGCTGTTGCGCTACCCCACCTATCGCGAAGGCCTGCGCGCGCTCGCAAGGGAGAATTGACGCGCGGTTACAGAAATTCGGCAAGCGTCGCGAACAAGAGCGCGAGATCCTGCTGGCGCGACAGACGATGCCCGGCGTCCTTGACGAGCGTCAGGCGGACATCGGGCGCGGCAAGGCGCTCGATCAAATCCAGCGAATGCCGCCACGGCACGTCCGCGTCCTGCTGCCCGTGGATGATGCGCACGGGAGTGCGGACCGGGATTGTTTCGCCGAACAGATGGCGTTCGCCGTCATCGACGAGGGTCTTCGTGATCGGATAAGGCTCCGCGCCGTAAGCGGAGGGGCGAAGGAAAACGCCGTCGCGGGCGAGCGCGGCCTTCGCTTCCGCCGGGAAGCGGTCGAGCATCAGGCGCGTCATGTTCCAGGCGGGCGCGATCAGCACCAGCGCGGCGGGCGGAGCGCGGTTTTCGTCAGCCAGCCGTCGAGCAAGCAGGAGCGAGATCCAGCCGCCCATGCTCGAACCGACATACACCGAGGGAGCGGAAATCGCCGCCGCCCCGAGAATCGCGTTCGCCTCGCCGAGCCAGCGGCTGATCGTGCCGTCTTCGAAGGCTCCGCCGGAACGGCCATGGCCTGAATAATCGAAACGCAGGCATCCCGCGCCATTCGCGGCAGCCCACGCGTCCAGCGCCGTCGCCTTCTCGCCGTCCATCTGCGATCTGAAACCCGAGAACCAGACGAATGTCGTCCTATTTTCTTCAGCTTTCCGAAATTGCCACGCGATAGAGCTAGTACTGCCGTCCGCTGCCGGAACGGGGAGCAATTGCAGTTTTTCGCTGTTCATCTTATGCTTCTCCCATGAGACCGAGCAGAACAGTGAGGTCCGTTCGCCCTTTGTCGCGACCCCTCGCCGTACAGTTGTGAAATTTGGGGGCGATGATGCTCAAACGAAGCCCTTGGCCACTCATTCTTCAGGTTGTCCCCGAGCTTTCCACGGGCGGCGCGGAGCGGACGGCTATCGAGATCGCCGAAGCCGTGACGCTCGGCGGCGGCAAGGCCCTCGTGATATCCGAGGGCGGGCGCCTCGAAGACGAGCTTGCTGCCGTTGGCGGCGAACTCATCCGCATGTCGGCGGCGACGAAGAACCCGGCGCTCGTGCTCGCCAACGCGATGCGGATTGCGCGGGTCATCCGCGAGCGCGGCGTCAGTCTCGTGCATGCCAGAAGCCGCGCTCCCGCCTGGAGCGCATGGATCGCGTCGCGGCGTCTGAAGCGCACCTTCGTAACCACCTATCACGGCATCTATAACCAGAAAGGCCGTGTCAAGGCGTTCTATAACGGCGTCATGGCCAGAGGCGACGCCGTGATCTGCAATTCCGAATACACAGCGCGGGTGGTTCGCGAGCGTCACCCGAAGGCGACGAACCGCGTCGGCGTGATCTATCGCGGGCTCGATGTCGAGCGGTTCGACCCGGCGCTCGTATCGACCGAGCGTGTCCGCGCCCTTCGCGAGGCGTGGGGCGTGCCGTCCGGCAAACGCATCGTTCTCATGCCCGCGCGCCTGACCCGCTGGAAAGGTCAGCGCGTGCTGGTCGAGGCCGCCGCGCTCCTGAGCGCGCGCGCTGGCGACCTGGTTTTCGTGCTCGTCGGCGACGATCAGGGCCGTACGCCGTACCGCGAGGAACTGGCCGCCCTTGTTGAAGCGCGCGGCCTTGCCGACCGCGTGATCATCGCGGGCCATTGCGACGACATGCCCGCAGCCTTCAAGGCTTCGTGGCTGACGGTCGTTGCGTCGGTCGAGGCCGAAGCGTTTGGCCGCGTCTCGATCGAGTCGCAGGCGATGGGTTGCCCTGTGATTGCGTCGAACATCGGCGCGCTTCCCGAGACGATCGCGCCGGAACCGGGCATTCTCGCAAGCGCGGGAGCAGGCCCGTTTAACGAGGCGGTGCCCCCGGCCGGGCAGAGACCGTGGCTTTTCGAGCCGGGTAATCCCCAAGCTTTATGCGATTCCCTTTCAGCCGCCCTTGCGCTTGAGCCGGCCGCGCTCGATGCGTTCCGCCAGCATGCCATGGATCGTGCGCGCACGTCGTTTTCAAAACGTGCCCTTCAGCATCAGACGCTTGCGGTTTACGATCGCCTCATCGGAACGCAGCTTGCGGTGAATTTCGCCAATGCCGTTTCACGCTGAGTCCGCCGCGCGATGTCCTTAAAACGCGGCGCCAAATTCTTATGCATCAATATGGCGCTTGACTTGTCTAGGCGGATTTTTATCCTCATTTTATGGGCGCGTGCTCGGGTCGAGCACGGCCGAATTGCTGCTTCCATAAACAACGACAGGAGAGTCCGATACGCCGTCCCATGAGAGGCGCCCCCGTTAAAGAAGGGCCGCGCATTAACGAAGCCATCATTGCTCGCGATGTCCAATTGATCGACGAAGCTGGCGAAAATCACGGAACAGTTTCGAAGCGCGACGCGCTTGCGAAAGCCCAGGAAGCCGGTCTTGACCTCGTTGAGATCGCAGTGAACGGGGAAATTCCCGTCACAAAGATCATGGATTTCGGCAAGTACAAGTTTCAGGCGCAGAAGAAAGCGGCAGAAGCGCGCAAGAAACAGAAAACAGTCGAGGTCAAGGAAATCAAGCTTCGTCCGAACATCGACACGAACGACTACAACGTGAAGATGCGGTCGATCAAGAAGTTCTTCGAAGAAGGCGACAAGGTCAAGGTCACTCTTCGTTTTCGAGGCCGCGAGATGGCTCACCAGGACATCGGCATGCAGCTTCTGCAGCAGGTAAAAGAGGAAACGACAGCCATCGCCAAGGTTGAGCTGGAGCCGCGCCTCGAGGGGCGTCAGATGATCATGGTGCTCGCACCGCGATAACGCCAGATGCAGCACGGCTGAGAATGCGCCGCGCGGCGCGGATGCCGGGTCTGTCAACCCGGTTGATTCTTTGCGCAAACGCGCGCATGTTCTCCTCGTGTTGAAATAACTTTATTACCTGTTGCCCAATATTCGCCCGATCCTATATTATGATGGGCGGGTGAGCGGCGGCTAAATCCAGAACGGTGCAACACAAAAATACTGAAATGACAATCAAAGTAACCGGCAAAAATATCGATCTCGGAGAAAGTCTCCGCGAATACGCTCTCAATCGGGTCGAGTCTGCGCTTGATAAATACTCAGGTCGCACCGTCTCGGGGCAAATCAGCGTCGAGAAAAACACCGATGGTTTCTTCTCGCATTGCGCGATTCATCTCGAAAGCGGCCTCGACCTCCAGTCGACAGGCACGGGTGTTGATGGATACGCCAGTGTGGATTCCGCTTTGGAGCGCCTGGAAAAACGGTTGCGCCGTTACAAGCGCCGGATTAATGACCATGGCAAGGGCGACGCGGCCGCGCAGCAGTTCGAGAGCGCGGGTGTCGACTACGTTATCGATGTGGAGCGCGATGAGCATGCCGATGACGCGCACGATGGCGAGGGCGCTCCGGCGGTAATCGCAGAAAACCCGGTGCAGGTCAGGGCTTTGTCGGTCAGCGACGCGGTCATGCAGCTGGATCTTTCCGACAGATCTTTCCTCGTTTTTCGCAACGCTGCGCATGGCGGGATCAACGTCGTGTATCGGCGTGCTGACGGCAATATCGGATGGATCGACACCGGCGGCGTTGTCACAAGCGCGAAATCGTAATGGTGCTTTGATGCGGGCAGCATATGGAGGATTACGCGTGGGAGACGATATGGATTTGAGCGACCTGATAACGCCCTACGGGGTGATTCCCTCTCTTAAGGCCGCAAACAAGAAGCAGGCGCTCAAAATCCTGTCCGACCGCGCGGCCGATCTGACAGGGCTGAACAGCGTCGAGATCTTCAACACCCTCATCCAGCGCGAACGGCTGGGGTCGACCGGGGTCGGCTCCGGCATCGCGATCCCGCACGGGAAGCTCACCAACATCAAGGCAAGTGTCGGCGTTTTCGCACGCCTTGAAGAGCCGCTGGACTTCGAATCGATCGACGAAGAACCCGTCGACATCATCATGCTGCTGCTCGCGCCGGAAAGCGCGGGCGCGGATCACCTCAAGGCGCTCGCGCGCGTGTCGCGCCTGCTGCGCGATCAGAAATCCGTCGAGAAACTGCGCGCGTGCCGCGACCGCGCTGCGATCTATGCGGTGCTCACCGAGAAGGCGGCCTCTCACGCCGCCTAGGCGTCCGTCAGCGCCTCCCGGTCTTTTCGATTAAAAAGTCTCCTGCGGCCGCGCTTTTCGGCCGTTATTTTTTTGAGTCCGAAGCAACGCGCTCAACCCGACGGCAGTGTCATGCCGCAAATCGGGCACGGCACTACGAGGTATGTCGCGGTTATCGATCAGCTACTCTGCGTCAAACATTTTGGCTGGCTGATCTTGAGCCGAATCCGATCAGGTTCGGCCTCCTGACCTTTCAGGAAGTGACCGTTTTCCGGTCTGATTGCGATCCGATCAGACCGGAAGGGCTTCTAGCGCCGCTCCTTTTCATAAACCGCGATCATCGGTCCCAGCCCGAACAGCACATTGCCGCTGCGGGCGCCCGGCACGAACAGGGCGGGCGCGGTGCCTCCGTCGAGAAACAGCGCATTCCTGCATTTCAGGCCGTCGCGAAACAACCGCATGAACGTATCGAACGGCACGCCGCCGTCCGAGATCGCGAAGACGACGGTCTTGTCGCCGCGAACGCAGACGCCGTCACGCGGCTTCGCCGAGACGTTGGCCTTGGCGATGCGCGGATGCAACTGGCCGTCTATCACCAGCATCGGTCCCGATTGCGTCGCGTAGCTCGCCTTCGGCTTCTTCTTGAGAAAGGCGCCTGTCTCCATCACACCCGCTTCCGCCTCCCCGACATAAAAGACGCCGTTCGGCCTGAGGTGAAAATTGCCGGGGCCCGGCCGCGTGTTGGCGCGCACGAGTTCGCGGCCGTTTTCCACATGCAGCCCCACGGGCTTGTAGTCCGGGTGGAACATGCCGCCGTTCAGTGCAAACGCGAGCCGTCCGCCGCGCTCGTCCGTCTTCGGCACGGCGCTCAGATAGGTGTACGGGGTGCCGTCCGGCTTCTGCCAGAAAAGCCTGATCGCGAAGCGGTCGAGCGAGGCCTCGCACAGCGTATAGCCGTTGCCCTCGAACGCGTAGGGCTTGCAGGGTTGCGCGGCTGCGTCACTCGGGCCACAGAACGCGGCCATCGCAAGGAAAGCAGTGGCGCGGATCAGGATCTTTCTCACTCTGTTCACCAGAAAGCGAAAATTGATTCGATGCGGAGCTTACGGGGCTTCGGGTCGATTTTTGCGGCGGGCGAGCCACGGGCACGGAAACCCGCAGCTTGTCCAGCCTCGATTCGTTTCGGGCATCGCGCGCAAGCGGCAACGGGATGCGCATTCGGCAGGCGGAGGCGGGACTATGCCGGACTATGGGAACAGCCAGGCGAAGGGTCAAGTCCGCGCTCGCGCGCGCAAGCTTCCGATTGCGAGACGGCGCGCATTGGGCCAATCATCGTTTCGTAAACGCTCGAATGCGAAGTTCAGCGACTCCCTGAGGAATGCCGCCTTGTCGTTCAATATCCGGGCCAGAGCTGCCAAACTGGCATTCGCCAGGCAACGGAGACGGCACACGCCGCTTCATGTTCTGGTGTGCGTGTGGAAATCGATCGCGGCGGACAATGTGAGCCTCCTCGCAGCGGGCGTCGCGTTCTATGCATTGCTGGCGATCTTCCCCGGCCTCGTGTTCTTCGTCGCGGTTTTCGGTCTCCTCGCCGAGACGGGGCAGGTGCAGAATTTTCTCGTCACGCTGAAGGACTTGCTGCCAACGGAGGCGTGGGAGGCGATCAACGCGCAGGTCGCGGTGCTCGTCCGCCAGAACACGACGTCGCTTTCGCTCGCAACGATCATCTCTCTCGGACTCGCATTCATCAACGCAAGGCTTGGCGCCTACGCGCTCATGAGCGCGCTCAACATCGTCTACAGACGCACCGAGACGCGGAGTTTTGCGCACACCAACAGCCTTGCGATCCTGTTCACGCTCGGCGCGCTGGCCGTGCTTGCCTTCAATATCATCGTGGTCGCGGCAGTACCGGGCATCTTCCGCCTGTTCGGGATCTCGGAGTTCACCAACGCGGTGCTGCATTATGCGCGATGGCCCGCGCTCGCCATTATCGTGGCTTTCAGCCTTGCGGTGGTGTATCGCTATGGACCGGATCGGAAAGACGCGCATTGGCGATGGGTTTCGCTCGGCTCGCTTGCGGCAACAGCGCTCTGGCTTGCGGCATCAACGGGCTTTTCATGGTACGTGTCTGCGTTTAATTCCTACGACCGGATCTACGGCTCGTTCGGGGCCGTCGTAATTCTGCTCTACTGGCTCTGGCTGACAGCTTTTGCCGCACTCATGGGAGCAGAACTGGACATGCAAATTCAGACCGCGCTAGAAGAACGCCAATGACCCGCCCCATTTATCCTTTCTCCGCCATCGTTGGACAAGACGAGCTGAAGCTTGCCTTGATCATATCCGCCATCGATCCTTCGATTGGCGGCGTGCTTGCTTTCGGCGATCGCGGAACCGGCAAGTCGACCACGGTTCGTGCGCTTGCCGCATTGCTTCCTCCGGTTCGCGCCGTGCGCGCCTGCCGCTT
Source organism: Rhodomicrobium lacus (assembly GCF_003992725.1). Classification (NCBI taxonomy): domain Bacteria; kingdom Pseudomonadati; phylum Pseudomonadota; class Alphaproteobacteria; order Hyphomicrobiales; family Hyphomicrobiaceae; genus Rhodomicrobium; species Rhodomicrobium lacus. The sequence goes on from NZ_RZNF01000002.1 coordinate 307,048, forward strand.
CAACTGCGATCCGGACGGCTCCAATTTGTGCGAGGAGTGCCGCGAGAAGCTGCGCGAAGGCGAGAAACTCGTCGCGCGCTTCATCCGCGTGCCGGTGGTCGACCTGCCGCTCGGCGCGACGGAAGATCGCGTCGTTGGCGCGCTCGACCTCGAAAAGGCTTTGACGCGCGGCGAAAAGGCTTTCGAGACGGGGCTGCTCGCCCGCGCCAATCGCGGCTTTCTCTACATCGACGAAGTGAACCTTCTGGAAGACTTCCTCGTGGACCTGCTGCTCGACGTGGCCGCCTCCGGCGAGAACGTCGTCGAGCGCGAGGGCATGAGCTTGCGCCATCCCGCGCGCTTCGTGCTCATCGGTTCGGGCAACCCGGAAGAAGGCGAGCTTCGTCCGCAGCTTCTCGACCGTTTCGGCCTTTCCGTCGAGGTTCGCACGCCCCAGGATCTGCCCTCGCGCATCGAGGTGGTCCGCCGCCGCGACGCGTTCGAGCGCGACCCGCATGGTTTCGCTGCCGCTTGGCGCGGCGAAAACCGCAAGCTCCGCAGGAAGGTTGCGACCGCGCGCGCGCGCGTCAACCTCATCGCCGTGCCGGATTCGATCCTTGAAGATGCCGCGAAGCTCTGCCTTGCGCTCGGCACCGATGGCCTTCGCGGCGAACTCACGCTGATGCGCGCGGCCCGCGCGCTTGCCGCCTATGAGGGCGCGGAAACCGTGACGCAGAAGCATCTGAAATCCATCGCGCCGTCCGCGCTCCGCCACCGTCTGCGCCGCGATCCGCTCGACGAGGCGGGCTCTTCGGTGCGCGTCGACATGGCGCTTGAGAAAGCGTTCAGCGCATGATGAACGGCGGCGGCGAGGCGGAGGAACGCTCGCTGTGGGAAGAGGCCGTCATGGCGGCTTCCCTGTTCGCCGTGGACCCGGTGGGGCTTGGCGGTATCGCCGTCGCCTCGAAATACGGGCCGGTGCGCGACAGCTGGATGGACTTCCTAAGAAGTATCGTGCCCGGCTGGGCGCCCTTCCGCAAACTGCCGCTTTATGCGGCGGACGAGCGGTTGTTTGGCGGCCTCGACCTCGCGGCGACGCTCGCGCATGGCAAGCCCGTCGCCGAGCGCGGTCTTCTGGCAGAGATGGACCGTGGTTTTCTCGTGATCCCGTCTGCCGAGCGCATGGAGGCGGGACTTGCCTCTAGGCTCGGCCTCGTGATCGACGCGGGCGCGGTGCATGTGGAGCGCGAGGCGGCCTCGCTGCTGCATCCGGCGCGCTTCGGCGTGATCGCTCTCGACGAGAGCGAGGCGGGCGACGACGAAACGCCGCCTGCCGCGCTTCTGGAACGCCTCGGCCTTCGCATCGACCTGACCGACGTGACCTGGCGCGATGTCGGCCTGTCCGACACGACGCTCGAAGAGATCGAGGCGGCTCAGGCGCGACTGCCGAACGTCGTAGTGCCGGACAGCATCATCGCTGGCCTTGTCTCAGCCGCCGTGTCGTTCGGCGTCCAGACGATGCGCGCGCCGGTGTTCGCCGTGCGCGCCGCCCGAGCGTCCGCAGCGCTCGCGGGCCGCGACGAGGCCAACGAGGAAGACGCGGGGCTTGCCGCGATGTTTGTGCTGGCGCCTCGCGCGACGCGCATGCCGGAGCCGATGGAAGATCAGGCTCCGCCGGAGCCGCCCCCGCCCGAGCCGCAGGACGACAAGGAAGAAGACGGCAAGGGCGGCGGCGAGAGCGGGGAAAACGAGACCGCGCCCGACGACGACAAGGCGCTTACCGATATGATCATCGCGGCCGCCGCTGCCGCCATGCCGAAGGAAATGCTCGTGAAGGCCGCCGCGAAGCCGTTTCGCGTGCCGCCATCCGCGCCCATGGGCAAGGCGGGTGCCGAGCGCACCAACGCCGCGCGCGGGCGTCCGGCGGGCGTGCGGCGTGGCGAGCCGAAGCCCGGATCGCCGCTGAGCCTGCTCGAAACGCTGCGGGCTGCGGCACCCTGGCAGAAGATCCGCAAGACGATGCTCGAAAGGGCGGCGGCAAACACCGGCGGCATCGGCAAGATCGAGGTCAGAAGCGACGACTTTCGCATCAAGCGGCTCAAGGCGCGCTCGCAGACCGCAACCATTTTCGCCGTGGATGCGTCCGGCTCGGCTGCCATGCAGCGCCTCGCGGAAACGAAGGGCGCCGTCGAGCTTCTGCTCGCGGAGTGCTACATTCGCCGCGATCAGGTGGCGCTCGTGGCCTTTCGCGGCACGCGGGCGGAAATCCTCCTGCCGCCGACGCGGTCACTCACCCGCGCCAAGAAAAGCCTCGCGGCGCTCGCCGGCGGCGGCGGAACGCCTCTCGCCTCCGGCATCGATGCGGCGGGGGCGCTCGCGCTCAACATCCGGCGCCGGGGCGTCGCTCCGCTCGTGGTGTTCTTAACGGACGGGAAAGCCAATATCGCGGCAGACGGGAAGCCGGGCCGCGAGCGCGCTCAAAATGACGCGAACACAGCCGGTCGGCGCTTGCGCGCGGAAGGTATCGCCACAATCTTGGTAGATACCTCTCCGAGGCCGCAGGCGCAGGCTGAGAAGCTCGCGCAGGAAATGGCAGCGCGCTATGTGCCAATGCCTTACGCCAACGCGGCCGCTATATCGAAGGCTGCGAAAATGGCTGCGAAGGGATGACAGCGTTGAAATGGGAGCGGGACGGCCTCGATTGGCCGAACCGTGCCGCGAGTCGATTTGTGTCTGCCGGCGGACTGCGCTGGCATGTGCAGGAGATGGGCAGCGGGCCGACCGTGCTGCTCGTGCACGGTACCGGCGCTTCCACTCACTCCTGGCGGCATTTCGCGCCTATTCTCGCGAAGCGCTTCCGCGTGATAGCGCCCGACCTTCCCGGCCATGGTTTCACCGAAGCGCCGCGTACATCGACGCTGCTCACGCTGCCGCATATGGCACGGTCGATCGCGACGCTGCTTGACACCCTTCAGGTCAAGCCCGTGCTCGCCGTCGGCCATTCCGCAGGCTCGGCGATACTCTGCCGCATGGCGCTCGATGGCAAGCTCGGCGCGCAGGCGATCGTCAGCCTGAACGGCGCATTCCTTCCGTTTCCGGGCATCGCCTCGCAACTCTTCCCCATGATCGCGCGCGCGCTGTTTCTGAACCCCTTCGTGCCCGGCTATTTCGCGTGGAAGGCGCGCGACCGGATAACGGTCCGCCGGCTGATTGAAGGGACGGGCTCCCGGATCGATGCGGAGGGCCTTGCCCAATATGGGCTCCTTCTGGGAAATTCGACGCACATCGCATCCGCGCTCGGCATGATGGCGAACTGGGATCTGCATTCTCTTTCGAGCGACCTGCCGAACCTCAAGACGAAGCTCACGCTCATCGCTTGTACCGAGGACAAGGCCGTGCCGAGTCATGTGGCCTTCAAGGTCTACAACATGGTTCCCGACTCGAAAGTCATCCTCTTGCGACACATGGGCCATCTCGCCCACGAGGAAAAACCGCAGGAAACCGCAGACATCGTCTTTGCCGAAGCGGAAAGGTACGGGATACTCGCGCATGGCGAGCACGAAGCCGTGGCGCAACCGGCGGCCGAATAGCGAAAGGGCGCCAAAATGCGCTTCGTATAGGGTGCGCGCGTCGAAGGAAGATGACACATGGGAGTGGAAGCTGAGCTTCTTTTGGTCCTCGGAGTTCTCGCCTTCGCGATCTACGAACTCATCAAGACGCGGCGGGATCTGCGAAAATCGCGCGAGGAAAAGCCGCCGTCAAAACGGGAATAGCGCCGCGAATTGCGCAGGTGCCGTTATTCCGTCTCATTATAAACCGAATTTGTGCCTCAAGCGCGAACCTCTCCTCGCCAGTGACGCGTCGAGGGGGTAGCGTTTCGACTCGTATCGAAAAGAACTGTCCCTAAGTCGGCCTTCCCAGGGCATTGCCGATCCGACGAAGCCGTTCATCGCCAAAACACCAGGACACGACATTGCAGGCATCTGACATGCTGACATCGGATTTCGTTCGCCGGATCTCGCCACGCGGTGCTTTGGGTGCGCTGCTGGGTGTCTGCCTTGCCGCTCTGGCGGCGTATCCGGGAGATGCGCACGCGGCGGCGCCGAACAAGGCGAAGGCCACCACCGGGTCTGTGAGCTATGGCAGCAATTCGCTTCTCGGGAGCTATCTGGCGGGGCATGTGGCGCGCTCGGCCCGCGACAGCGAGAACGCGGCGCTTTACTATCGGCGCGCCCTCCAGAAAGATCCGTCGAATTCCGATATTCTCGACGATGCCTTCCAGCTGGATCTGGCGTCGGGCGAGTTCGAATCTGCGAAAACCCTCGCGCTGCGGCTGATCAAGCGGCCCGGCGAAGCCGCGATCGCATATGATTTTCTGGGCCTCGATGCGTTCAAGCGCAAGGATTACGCGAAGGCGGACGAGTATTTCCGTCTGGCGGCGAAAGGCACGTCGCCCGAAGAGCCGACGATGAAGCTCGCCCGCGCCTGGGTTGCGGTTGCGCAGGGCCAGGCCGACCGGGCCATCGCCATTCTGTCCCAGCCGAGCAAGGCGGCGTGGGCCACGCATTTTGAAACCGTCCAGCGCGCCTTCGTCGCGGATGTCGCGAAAAAGAAGGCGGCAGCGGCCGAAGCCTACAAGACCGTCTACGAGAAAAAGCCCACGAACATGCGCATCGCCGAGGGCTACGCCCGTCACCTCGCCGTTTGGGGCGACAGGCAGCAGGCGCTCGACGTGTTGAAGGAAAGCGGAGCCGAAGAGACGCCGCTCGGATCTGCGCTGGCGGCGGATCTGAAGGCAGGCAGGACGCCGAAACTCATGGTTTCGACCGTGGATGAGGGGCTTGCCGAGACGTTCCTCGGGATCGGGCAGGTGCTCGCCTCGAACAATGGCGTCGACGCCGCGCAGATTTATCTGCGCCTCGCGCTGTATCTCAACCCGGCATCCGAGATCGCGAAGCTCGAACTCGCCGAAATCTACGGCAATCTCGAACATTATCACAAGGCGGTGGCGGTGCTCGACGGGATCCGCGAGACCTCGCCCTTCCGGCTTAACGCGCAGGTACGAAAGGCGCTCTACCTCAACGCCCTGCAAAAGACGGACGAAGCCACGGCGCTGCTCGCGGCGCTTGCGGAAAAGCACCCCAAGGAAGAGTCCGTTCTTCAGACGCTCGCCTCCATCGACAGCGCCGCGAAACGCTACGAGGCCGCGATCCCGTATTACACGCGCGTGATCGAACTGATCGGTGAGCCCGAGAAGCGCCACTGGTCGCTTTTCTACCAGCGCGGCATCGCCTATGAGCGTACCAAGCAATGGGCCAAGGCCGAGGCGGATTTCAAGCGGGCGCTCGACCTCGACCCCGAGCAGGGCGCGGTGCTCAATTATCTCGGCTATTCCTGGCTCGACCAGAACATCAACATTCCCGAGGCCTTCGAGCTGATCAAGAAGGCGGTTCGCCTGAAGCCGAACGACGGCTACATCATCGACAGTCTCGGCTGGGGTTATTACATCCAGAAGGACTACGAGCAGGCCGTGAAGCATCTCGACAAGGCCGTGGAGCTTCGGCCCGAAGACCCGACGCTGAACGATCATCTCGGCGATGTCTACTGGCGGCTAGGGCGCAAGCTCGAAGCGAAGTTCCAGTGGACGCAGGCGCTGAGCCTCAATCCCGAGCCTGAGGACGTGGTCAAGATCAAGAAGAAGCTCGAAGCCGGACTTCCGGACGAAGCAGGCCCTCATGCGGAATTGCAGACGCACCCGGAGGCGGTTCCCGCCGTCGCGTCCGAGCCGCAGCCTCAGGAGACGGCAAATCCGTAAGTCGGAAAGCGCCGGATGCGGCACGGTGCGCCTCGCGTTCGCCGGAGTCGACAATCGGGGCAAGGCCGCTTAGACATGGGCTGCTGGCGTCGTGTCGAGCGGTTTCCCGCGTCGGCGCGTCCGGTCGTGTGGTGCAGATCCCATAAGGTCGCCATCAATACGGACCCGCACGACACAGTCAGGCACACGACATCCGCAGAGTAAGCCAAGGTTGCCATGACTCACTCTTCCGAAGCCGACATCATCCAAGCTACCGCCCATGAGGATACCTGGCCCGTGACGATCCGCGAGCGCGCCCGCGCCAAGGTCAACCTGACGCTTCACGTGAAGGGCAAGCGCCCGGACGGCTATCATGAGCTTGAAAGCCTCGTCGTGTTCGCCAACGACGTGGCCGACGAGCTGGAATTCAGCCCCGATATCGACGACCGGCTCGAAATCGACGGTGCATTCGCGCCGCTTCTCGATGGCGACAACCTCATCATGAAGGCCAAGCGCGCCGTCGCCGAATGGTTCGACATGGACATTCACGGCCATTTCCGGCTTCGCAAGAACATCCCCGTGGCGGCGGGCCTCGGCGGCGGATCGTCGGACGCAGCCGCAACCATTCGGGCGCTCGTTGCGATCTACGGCGAGAATCGCAAGCCCGAAGAGTTCATCGAAGCAAGCAAGATGATCGGCGCAGACGTGCCCGTGTGCCTTTACGGTCGGGCTGCGTGGATGTGCGGTCTCGGCGAGCGCATCACGCCTGTGCCGCGCGTCGCGCCGCTGCCCGCCATCCTCGTCAATCCGCGTATCAAGCTTTCCACGGCCGACGTGTTCCGTACGCTCGCAGCCGGGCCGCTGGCATCGGGTGAGGAAAACGCGCCGTTCTCGGTTGCGACGGATTGGGATTCGCCGGAAGGCGCCGCCGAATGTCTCGCGCATGGCCGCAACGACCTTGAAGCACCGGCGATCGCGCTTGAGCCGCAGGTCGCGCGCGTTCTCGATACGGTTCGCGCGCTCGACGGCTGCGTGCTCTCGCGCCTGTCGGGTAGCGGGCCCACCTGTTTCGGCGTGTTCGTCTCGGCCGAGAAGGCGAAGGCGGCGGCTGGCGCTCTGGCGGCGGCACATCCAAACTGGTGGGTGGCGCCGACCGTTCTGGCTTAGGCCCGAAGGGCGAATGGCGCTGAAGATGGGGGCTTGCACAGTTTCGCCGTCCTTGAACGCTTGCACCGTTCGCACTCTCGACGGGTCTGGAAGCGCCGCATCCGGTCTTTGTTTGAGCATGATCCATCGCAAAACAGGCATCCATGTTTTCCGTTCATGCGCCTGGAGCCCGATTCCGATCTAATTGCACCGGCAAGACGGCTCCGCTTTGAAGTCAGATGACGGTTTCACCGATCGGGTTGTTTCCATCCGGTCCTATCCGCTTCAGGGAGCGGCGGCGTTGCGAGCACCGACAAAGACGCAACCAAGCGTTCTAACCGCGCAGCCTGCAAGCTCGGCTGGCGGGGCAGGGCGCTCTTCGCGCTCAATTCGCTTTGCGGGGCTCGGCATCGTCCTCGATGGTTCGGGCGCTGCCTATGTGCCCGCGTGCGGGATGCTGATCGTTTCCGACCTCCATCTTGAAAAAGGCTCGGGTGCTGCCGCGCGCGGCCGTCTCGTGCCCGCCCTCGACAGTTACGATACGCTCGCCCGTCTCCGGCGCGTGGTCGAAGCCTGGCGTCCGCGGAGCGTCGTCTGCCTCGGCGACAGCTTTCACGATGGCGCGGCGGGGGCGCGCATGGCGGCGGCGGATCGCGCGGCGCTTGTTTCGCTTTGCGCGCTGGCAGACGAATGGATCTGGATCGGCGGCAATCACGATCCGGACGCGCCAGATTTCTGCGAGGGCGTTCGGGTGATGGAACTGCGTGTCGACGGCGTCGTGCTCCGCCATGAGCCGGATAAAGACCACCAGCCGGGCACGAAGCGCCTCACGCCTGAAATCGTCGGCCATTTCCATCCGAAGGCGCGGCTCAATGCGGGCGTCGCCAGCTTTTCCGGTCCATGCTTTTGCGTGTCCGACGATCTGATGATTCTGCCTGCTTTCGGCGCCTATACCGGAGGACTATCCTGCGCCGCGCCGGTTCTGCGCGCGCTGCATGGGAATGAGCCGCGCCTGTTCATGCTGCATGGCGATAAGGTCTGGCGGGTGGCGTGAGCCGCCCACCCCGCCTTGCGGCCTGGAACGTCGGGGCGCGCGTCATCATGGAAGGAGCTGGCGTGGAGGTGAAATCAGGTCTGGGGCGTATCCGCTCTTGATCGAATCAGAAGCGCTCAATCGGACGCGCTCAAGAGCGCCGCGTCAAATCGAGCCGGATTTGATGGGGCGAAGCTGATCGACAACCAGAACTCCGAGCGCCTGACGCGTCTGATTTGCCGCGAGACGCTGTTAAGCGGGCGAAACCCGCACGCGAAAATGGCCGGGATTACCCGGCCATCGAGACTGTCTTTGTCGGATTGCGCCCGCAGCAGCGGATCACCACTGGTGAATGCCTGAGACGTTCCTCGTCCGCGCACCAACGGTTCATTCGGGCGCGCGTTGAGGGGATGCGTCTTACGCAGCCGTCTCGGTCGCAGCGGCGGCGCGGGCCTTCGAGACTTCCTTCTTCAGGCGACGTGCCTTCAGGGAAAGCTCTTCGTCACGAGCCTTCAGCAGGAAGGCATCGAGGCCACCGCGATGCTCGACGGAGCGGAGAGCGTTCGCGCTGATGCGCAGACGAACGCCGCGCCCGAGCGCATCGCTGATGAGCGTGACATTGCAAAGGTTCGGCAGGTAGCGCCGCTTCGTCTTGATATTGGAGTGGCTAACGAGATGACCGACAAGGCCACCCTTGCCTGTGAGTTCGCACTGGCGCGACATGATCGGACCTAGATATTGGAATTGGAAGTAATGGCGTGCTCGCCTAGCTTGGGTTCATGTAACCTCTGATACAACGTCGGTCAAGCGTCCTGTGCGCGATGTGCCCGCGCTGCGGAGTTGAAAACGGCTCCTGACCGGCGGAACCCGAACCTTTCGCCAATTCTGAGGCTTGTGGGTGGCAAAACAAGCGCGTATGCGGCTATCGCGCCTGCGTCGCGCGCACGGCCTCACGAATTTCTTCGAGAATCGGCCTGAGATTTTTTCCCGGGCAATTCGTCTGGTCGAAATCGCCATGTCCGAAAATCGCACTCGCGGGGATGCCGTACGAGGCGGCGAGCCACGTGACGAGCCGGGTAAGCGATTCGGCCTCGGCCTGTGACGGCTGCTCGCGCTCGAAATCGCCTTCGACAGCAATCTGGATACGGTCCTCATTGTCGAAAGCGGTCACGCTGTCGCCGGCGAAAGTCAGGTCGCGGCCTTCGCCGACCCGCCCCGAAACGTCGACGTAATAGTGATAGGGGACGTCGCCCCAGGCAGGTTTCGGCAAAAGGCCCACGCGGCCGGGCGAAAACGAGAACTCTTGAAGTCCCCGCATCTTGGCTTCGAGACTGATCCTCGGCTGCTGACGATTCGCGGTGTGGTGAATGATGATCTCAGCGGGCTTCTGATCGTGCATCAGGGCGTAATTCGGCGGCTTCGCCCCCCACGCCGCGCGGGTAACGATGTCCGGTGCTGAGCTGCCCGCCAGGGCCGAAAGCCGGGGGAACGCGAGAGAAAAAGCGAGCACAGCCGCGCAGAAAACAAGCGCGCGCATGAACCGGAGCCGGTTATGGCGAAGTCTGGTGCCCAAAAATACATCCACGGAGGGGCGGCCGGTGTGCCGGTCCGGCGCGCATCGTCTTCATTTTGCATCGTCTTAACAGTATCGCCATCCGGGTGGAAGGCTGAGGACCGATTTCACGATGAAAAAGTAAGGTGGTGTCAGCGGAGTAACGCTTGCTTCGTGCCTAGTCCCGTGCGAACCGGCGTACCGCCCCCATGCGGAATAAGGGCCGCTGCGCTTTCGGAAAAATCGCATACAATGCGGTGAAAAGGGGGAGGCAGCCTGTTCGCGTTCGTCTGAAAGGGTATGAGCCTCTAAATACCGACCAGAACGCTGTTCTTGTCAGGGAACCGGTATCTGCCTCGCTTGAGGTAGAGACCGCTTTGGCGATCGTAAGATGGTGACATCTTATCGGAACCACTCAAAGGGGAGGGCATGGAGAAGGCGTCGCGCACGTTCCGGTTTCTGACGGCTTTCCCGGCCTTTGCGGGGCTAAGCGTCACCGAGCTTGAGCGCCTCTATGCGTGCACGTCGCTGCGCGTCCTCGGGCGAGGCGAGACAGCCACGATGGCAGGAGAGCCCGTCGACGATCTGGCGATCGTCGTTTCGGGGCGTCTGAAGGCGCGCGAGGGCGGCGCCTCGGGGCATGAGACCGGGCAGGGCGATGCGGTCGAGGCGGCGGCGTTCTTCGGGCGTGGTCCTGCTTCGTCGACGCATGAAGCGTTGCGCGAAACCGTGCTTCTCTCCATCGCCTGGGATGACCTTGTCGCCGAATTCGCCGCGATGCCCGCGCTCATCGGATCGTGCCTTTCGCATGCGTTCGAGAGGCGCGGCGCGGCGGCTAGCCGCGTAAAGCCGTCGCCGCGCCTTCTCATTTGCCCGGCGGGCACGAATGCGCGCCTCAACGAAGCCCAGCTCGACGCGCTGCTTCTCGCTTTGGAAGAGATGGCCGAGGTTCGTGTGCTTCGGCGGGAGACGTTCGGCGGCGGCCTTCCCGGCGCGCTCGCCTTCGACGATCCGGCGATGGCCCACTGGCTTCAGGAACAGGAACTGAAATTTGACGTCACGGTGGTGATCGCCAACGGCTCCGATGACGCCTTCGCGGCGGACGCCGCAGGCGAGGCCGACGATATCGTCTTTCTGGCGCAGGGCAGCGCAACGGCGCTTTCCGACCTCGAACGCCACGCCATCGAGCTGCGTGGGCCGGACCGCTGCAGTCTCATCATCGCCAGCGACGGAATCGAGAACAGGAAGGCGGCGGAATGGCTGCCGGCGAGGCCCTACCGCGCCTCGCTCTTCATCGATTTCTCCGTGCCTCGCGCAACGACGCAGCTTGCCAGCGCACTGCTCGGGCGCGGAAACACCGTTGCGGCCACAAGCACCGGCGTCTATGCGGCGGCGATCCTCGGCGCGCTTCAGGCTTTCGAGGCGAGCGGCACACCCGCAACTGCGCTCGCCGTTGCCGGAAGCGCCGTTCTGCCCGCAGGCATGCTCGCATGCGGCGTGACGCTGGCAGATGCCGAAGACCTTTTTCGCGAGCTTGCCAACCCGCTTTTGTGGAAACGAGCCGGCCGGATCGAGGCTGGCCTGTACGAGGCTTCGCCGGTGGACGCGCTGCTTGGCCCTGCGTTGGCCGGGCTCGACATCGCGCTCGCATCGAGGCCGTTCACGGCGCTTTCCCTCTCGCTGTCGACGGGTGCGCCCGCCATCCTTTGCGGCGGCGGCCTCCATGTCGCGGTTCGCGCCGGGCTTCTGCCGCCCGGGCTGCTCCCGCCGCTCATAACGGAAGACGGTGCGATACTGGTCAGCGGCGAATGCGAGATCGAGGCCCTTCTCGAAGCTGCGGAGCGGCTTTCGCCCGCGCCGCCCGTGCTTCTTTATCCCGCCGTGCCCGGACTGGGCCCGTCGCCGATGTCCTACCGTCAGGCCGTGGGCGGCTCCCAGTTCCGGCTGGCGCCGTTCCAGTCTCCGGGGCCGATTGACAAGCGTCTACGCATCGAAACCGCGCTCGGGGCGTATCCGTCACGGCGGCGACGTTCCGTCGAAGGCGCGCCTCTTACCTATGCCATACCCGTTGCCGATGGCATCAACCCCATGGACTGGGGCGAATGGGCGGGACTGAGAGACGCGGCGTTCGACTGGATGTCCGCCGAGATCGAGAAGACGCGGGCGCCATGAAGTAATTCCGGAAAACCGAGAACCGGTTTCCCCGTTCGGAATCGCGTCACTACGAAGAGTAGGGCGAGAGGTGCGATTGGAGAAAGCGAAAACGAGTCGGTCTCAGATCTCGATGAAGGTGCCGAGTTCGACGACGTCCTCGGTCGGGATGCAGAAGAAGTTCGTGGCTGTCGTGGCGTTCTTCGTGAGGATGATGAACATCTGTTCCTGCACCGTCGACATCTCGGGGGATGTTGACGGCACCGGGATCGCGCGGCCCACGAAATAGGACACGTCCGCCGCCGGATCGAAGAACAGCTCCGCCCGCCTCTCCGCCGCCACCCGTCTCAGCGCGCGCGGCACGTTTGGCGGCTCCGCAAAACCGAACCGCAGGACGACGCGGATAAATCCATGCTGAAGCTGCTCGGCGAACGCTCTCCGTTCCTTCGGCACGCGAGGAATACGCTCGGTGATCACCGTCAGCAGCACCACGGTTTCATGCAGGCATTTGTTATGCCGCACATTGAGATGCAGCGACGGGGGAATCCGGTCCGGTCTGCTGGTCAGATAGACGGCGATGCCCGGCACCCTGCAGATATCGGGGCCGCGAATTTCTTCCCAGAAATCGTCGAACGGCGGATTCTCGCGCGCGATGCGCTGGTTCAGCACCGAACGGCCGCGCCGCCATGTGACCATGGCCGCAAAAATCCCCGCGCCGACAAGCACCGGCAGGAAGCCGCCCTCGAAAAACTTGATGAGGTTCGCGCCGAAGAACGCGAGATCGATGGTCAGGAAGAAGGCGATCACGAGGGAAGTTCGAACAAGGCTCCACCCCCAGACATGGCGAGCGACCACGGCGACGAGGAACGTCGATGTGACCATCGTTCCCGCGACAGCGAGGCCATAGGCGCTTGCGAGGGCGGACGACGATTCGAAATACAGGATGAGCCCGAGAACAGCCCCGGCAAGGATCCAGTTCGCCTGCGGAATGTAGATCTGGCTCGCTTCGGTTTTCGAGGTGAAGCGGATCTCCATGCGCGGCATGAAACCGAGGGAAACGGCCTGCTGCGTAACGGTGAAGGCACCGGAAATCACGGCCTGGCTTGCGATGATGGTCGCCGCGGTGGCAAGCGCAACGGCAGGATAGGTGAGCCAGTCGGCAAACAGATGGAAGAACGGGTTGTCCCGGGCTTCCGGATACTCGATCACGAGCGCGCCCTGGCCGAAATAGTTGAGGAGAAGCGCGGGAAGCACCACCGCAAACCAGTCGATACGGATGACCTTTCCCTGGAAATGGCCCTCGTCCGCGTAAAGAGCCTCGGCACCTGTGAGCACCAGGAAGACCGAGCCGAGCACGTGGAAGCCGATCCAGCCATGCGTGGCGATCAGATCCAGCCCGTAGGACGGATGGATCGCAAACAGAATGTCCGGCCTCGCGATGATATAAGGAAGGCCGGCGGCGCCGATAACGATGAACCAGACAAGCATCACGGGGCCGAACACGCGCCCGATGGTGGCCGTGCCACGATACTGCAGCAGGAACAGGCCTCCGAGGATGCCGACCGCAATGGGCACGATATACGGTTTGAATACGGGCGTGGCGACTTCCAGCCCCTCGACCGCCGAGAGCACCGAGATCGCCGGGGTGATGATGCAATCGCCGTAGAACAGCGCGACGCCGACGAGGCCGACAAGGATCGCGGCTTCTTTTGCCCGCTCGGATTTGAGGCCATTCGTGGCAAGGGCCGTCAGCGCCATGATGCCGCCCTCGCCGTCATTCGTGGCGCGCATGATAACAAGCACATACTTTATCGAGACGACGATGATCAGCGCCCAGAAGACCAGCGACACGCAGCCAAAAGCGATATGCCTCAGCGAATCGATGTCGCCGGCGGATTTCAATGCTTCCTTGTAAGCGTAGAGCGGGCTCGTGCCGATGTCGCCGAACACGATGCCGAGCGCGCCGATGAGGGCTGCGTTGCGAAGCGCTTGCGGCTCGGCCTTGGTCAATGCTTCCGTCGCCATCTGCGATGCCCCTCGTCGCCGCCGTTCAATCGTCAGGCTATCGCAAACACGTCCCCCGAAAAAACGATCCGTGTTCGCTTGAGATCCAGCTTTATGACACCGAGGTTACGGCTTTGATAGAGCCGCTGCGGCGGGCGCCAAAAGGCTATTTGGTTCGCTTGTAAAAGCGGACATCTTCGGACAAGATTCACTCAAGCCACACCGAATAGCTTGCCCCCAGGTCATCAGAAAGGGGGGCTACAGTGCTCTTAGCGCGCAGGCTTATCGCCAAGATCTTGTTTCCTCTCGCGGTCGCTCTTTTGGTCTGTCTTCCGGCGGCTGCGGAGCCGCTTGGAAACGGGTGCGCGGACGCATCCGACATCGCGGTGCTGAGTTCCCCGCTCTCACCCTGGAAGGGGGCGCCTCTGCGCGTCGTCCTTGCGTCGGAGAAGCCTATCGCCGGAGAGTTGTCGCTCGTGGCGCCCGGCGGCGTGGTTGCGGTAAAAACGGAAGATAGGCGCGGCGGGCCGCCCTATTTCTGGAGTCTGGAGGTTGCCTCTCCGGCTGCCGGGACATGGACGGCAAAGCTCGCCTCATCCGGCTCTTGCGAGGCCGTTATCCGCGAGATCGTCGTGCGCGACCGCCAGCTGGGGGCGCCACAAAACGGGGACCCCGGCGTGTGGCCTCTGCGCGCCACCTGGAATCGTGCGACCGAAAACCTCTATTCGGCCTGGATCGAGACGCTCTTCGATGCACCTCTCGACGCTTCGCCGTCCTGGCCCGTCCTGCACGAGGTCATGCGCGACCGGTCCCGCAATCTCCTGTTCAATCATCTGGGGCTGCGCGAGGACGAGAAGGGCATCGTGATGCGGCCCGATTGCGCCGATCTGCCTTACTTTCTGCGCGCTTATTTCGCCTTCAAGATGGGTCTGCCGTTCGGTTTCTCGAAATGCTCGCGCGGTGGCGGCGGTGATGGGCCCCGGTGCTTCGAGTGGTCGAACATCCGGACTTTCGAGCCGGCGCGGCCGCCGAGGCCGGACGGCGCGTCGCCCTTGCCGGTGCTGTTCCGCCAGCCAGCGCCGCCATCCCGAACACCGCCGCAAAAACTCGGACTCGCCGCGTCGTTCGCGCGTTATCTCCCCGCCGTGGCCGATGGCGTCCATTCCGGGTCCGCGCGCACCTCGGCCAACGACAGCAATACCGATTATTACCCGGTGCCGCTCAGTGCGCAGACGCTTCGGCCCGGGACGATCTATGCCGACCCTTACGGGCATGTGCTCATGCTGGTGAAGCATGTGCCACAGTCCGAAGGAAGGGCCGGCGTCTTCCTCGCGGTGGATGGACAGCCGGACGGCACCGTCGCCCGCAAGCGCTTCTGGCGCGGCAACTTCCTGTTTGCGCAAAATCCCGCGCTTGGAAGCCCGGGGTTCAAGCGTTTCCGGCCGATCGTGCAAGATGGCGGCGCGCTGAGACGTCTATCGAACGTCGAAATCTCGAACAGCCCACAGTATGGCGACTTCTCTCTCGATCAGTCCCGGCTCGGCGTCGAAGACTTTTACGACCGCATGGAAGATGTGATGTCGCCGGAGCCGCTGGACCCGTCCCGCGCCCTGCTGGAGGTGATCGCCGCGCTCGAAGAGCAGGTCAAGGCGCGCATAACGTCGGTCGAGAACGGCCGGAAGTTCCAGAGCGGCAATCGCGGAGATGCCGAGATGCCCGATGGCCCGTCGATCTTCGAGGCCGCGGGTGCGTGGGAGGACTTCGCGACGCCATCGCGCGATTTGCGGCTTCTGATTGCAATCGATGTCGCGCGCGGCTTCCCGGATCGCGTCGCCCGGCGCCCTGAGCGCTACGCCATGCCAAAGGACAAGAGCGCGGCGGACGTAAAAGCCGAGCTCGAAAACACCCTCGCATCGGAGCTTTCGAGCCGCACATTCTCCTACACGAGAAGCGATGGTTCTCCATGGACGCTTGCCCTTCGCGACGTGGTCGAGCGGTCGGTGGCGCTGGAAATGGCTTACAATGTCAACGATTGTGTGGAATTGCGCTGGGCCGCGGCGGAAGGAACCGACGAGGCCTCGACATGCAAGCGTCGCGCGCCCGCGGCCCAGCGGACGAAGATGCAGGACTATCGTGTGTGGTTCCATGAGCGGCGGCGACCGGCGCGGGCGTGATTGCTCGCGCTTGCCGGGCGTTGCGATCTCATGAGCGCCGCCTGCTTGTCGGCTTGAACTCCTCGGCAGACGCGTTAGATGTCGGCATGAGAGAAGGACACGAGAGCGATGGGCGGCGATACGATTTCGGTACCGGCGGAGTGGGCGCCGCAAAAGGCAATATGGACGGCATGGCCCGCAGATCCGCGCGAATGGAATGGCGATCTCGAAACGCCTCGCCGCGATGTGGCGGCGCTCGTGAGAACGCTGGCGGACGGCAACGCGGTGCGGCTTCTCGTGAACGGCACGGAGGCGGAGACTTCGGCGCGCGCGGCGCTCGGCGGCGCGGCTGAAATCGTGCCCGCGCGCTACGGCGACATCTGGCTGCGCGATACCGGGCCGATCTTCGCGCGCCGCTCCCACGATGACGGCACAAGCGAAAAGATCGCGCTGCGCTTCGCAACCAATAGCTGGGGCGGCAAGTTCGACCTGCCGGACGACGCGACCGTCGGCGACGAGATCGCACGGCGCGCGGGCGCGCCCGTGTGCCGCTTCGATTTCGTGCTGGAAGGCGGCGCCATCGATCATGACGGGCAGGGCACCGTGCTGACCACGCGCCAGACGACCCTCAACCCCAACCGCAACGGCTGGACCCGAGCCGATGCGGAAGCGGCGCTCGGCGTGGCGCTCGGCGCGAAAAAGATCGTCTGGATCGACGAGGGGCTGGCGAACGACCACACCGATGGCCATATCGACAACATAGCGCGTTTCGTCGCGCCGGGCGTCGTCGTCTGCCAAGCGCCAGCAGGCGACGACGATCCCAACGCCGCGACGCTCGACGCCATTGCGGCCACGCTCGAAGCGTCGAGGGATGCCCTCGGACGCAAGTTCGATGTGGTGCGCGTGCCGGGCGTCGGCCGCTACCGAAACCCGATTGGCGAAATCTCACCCGCTTCGCACATGAATTTCATCATCGCGAATGGCGTCGTCGTGGTTCCCGTTTACGGCACCGCCACCGAGGACGCGGCGCTTGGCGCGCTCCGCGAGGTTTTCCCGGGCCGCCGCGTCGCGGGCGTGCCCTCGCGCGGGCTCCTCGGCTTCGGCGATGCGGGCGGCGGCTCATTCCATTGCATCACTCAGCAGGAACCGGCCTGATGGCAAAGCTTACAGTCGCGGCGATCCAGACCGCCTACGGCCCGGATATCGCGGAGAACATCGCGAAGACCGAACTCTTCATCCGCGAAGCCGCCGCGCTCGACGCACAGGTGGTGCTGCCGTCGGAGCTGTTCCAGGGCATCTATTTCTGCTCGCGGCAGGACCCGAAATGGTTCGCCACGGCATACCCTGCGCGTGAGCACCCTTGCGTGACCGCGCTTGCGAAACTCGCCGGGGAACTTGGGCTCGTGATCCCGATCTCCTTCTTCGAGAAGGACGGCCCCGCCTATTACAACAGTGTCGCCATCGCGGACGCGGACGGTGAGGTGCTCGGCGTCTATCGCAAGAGCCACATTCCCGACGGCCCCGGCTATCAGGAAAAATATTACTTCCGCCCCGGCAACACCGGTTTCAAGGCGTGGAAGACGCGCTTCGCGACCATCGGCGTCGGCATCTGCTGGGACCAGTGGTTTCCCGAAGCGGCGCGCGCCATGGCGCTCCAGGGCGCCGACGTGCTGTTCTACCCCACCGCCATCGGCTCCGAGCCCTACGACACCGCGCTCGACACGCACCGCCGCTGGCAGCGCGCGATGCAGGGCCATGCCGTATCGAACGCCATCCCCGTGGTGGCGGCGAACCGCATCGGGCTTGAGGATAACGACGGCGCGGCGCAGTGCTTCTACGGCCACAGCTTCATCGCCGACCACACGGGCGCCTTCGTGGCGGATTTCGGCGACACGGACGAGGGCGTGCTGGTGGCGAGCTTCGACCTCGCGGAAATCGAGGAATACCGCGCCGACTGGGGTTTTTTCCGGGATCGGCGCGCGGGGCTTTATGGCGGGTTGGTGGAGTGAAACGGAAAGAGGAGCGCGCTGCGCCCCGTTCCGTTCGTGCTGAACGATGAATATGGCCCGTCCAAAGAGCAAGGACGAGCCGACTATCCCCGATTAATAGCAATAGCGCGGATGCGCCCGGACCCAAACGCCATCGGGGCGTTGCAGATAGCAGCCGTCACGGTAGTAATAATAGCCGCTGCGGCGGCGTTCGCCTTCGGCGGCGATGGCCGCTCCCGTTCCCGCGCCGACGATGGCGCCGATAGCGGCTCCCCGGCCGCCGCCAACCGCGCCGCCGAGGATTGCGCCGGCCGCGCCGCCAAACAGCGCCCCGCCAAGAGCATCCTGCGCGCTCGCTTCCTGCGCCGGCATCGTCGCCGCCAACCCCAACATCGCCGCCAGCCCGATTTTCTTAAGCATTGCTGCGCCCCTTTCCGACGTTCGTGGCTGCACACCTTTCGCCCGCCCGCTGGTCGACGCCTCGCGCAGGGCGAATTCTGTTGAAATGTGCGGCTCACGTTGCGTTACTGCCGATAAAAACGTGTTGACCAAGTCTCCCGCGAAATTTGGTCAAGAGTAAGACTTGGCGGGGCGCGCTCATCGCCGACGACACGGGCGAGTTCGTCGCGGACTTACCGACACGGACGAGGGTGTGCTGGTGGCGAGCCTCGACGTCGCGGAGATCGATGAATACTGGATCGGCGCGCGGGGCTTTACGGGGGGCTGGTGGAGTTGTTTGAATGGATACATTTTGTAAATCTATTTAATGCTCATGCAAGATGACTTTTTTGGGGGATCTGCGTATATCGAGCGAACGACTAAAGGAATTTCGCAGATTTTCTAATCTGGTGATTTGTGATATTCCAGATAAAGTCATATGAATACCAAAGTCAAAGGCGCTTTGCTCGGAGAATTGACAGAGCTCCGACCCGGGAAATCCCAGCTATGGATCGGATCACATTCAATCGGCATGATGCGAAAAGCATGTGAAATGTATGATGCTGATCCTAGCTCAGTTGTTTTTCTAAATTTTGGTGGACCCGACCTTGACCAACCAGTTGTTGTAGCGCAGCACATAGGAGTTCTCATCTTCACTGTCTATGGCGCGCCATTCCCCCCGTAGCCTGAGCATGGCGACCGCCGCCCGTTAAGCATGGACGAAGCTCAGGCTTCCACTCGGCGCATTTTGTTGCTAAAGCACATAAAATCCTATCGATCAGGGATCGAAATCCCGTGCTGCGTTCGTTTCCGCTTATGGCATTGCCGCTCGTCGCCGTCGCCTGCGCTCCCACGGCGACGACGGCCCCGACAGCGAATCAGTTTGTTCTGACCGAGCCGGAACGGTACAAGACGGCAACGGAGCGGGAACTCGCCCAGCAATTCGCCGAAAACGACTGCAAGGCCAAGGCGCTCGCGGCGAGCGTTTCCGTGCAGAAGGCGGGACAGTCCGACCATTCGCAACGGGCTTCGTCCTCCGGCGACAACGTCAATCTCGGTGCGACGATCCGGACGCGGCGGCAGGCGGACGAGATGTACGCCGCAACCTTCACGGCGTGCATGAACAAGGCCGGTTTCCTGCTGAAGCCCCCCGCCTGAGCACGCCGCTCCCGGCCGCAAGGCGGGAGAACGTCAGCGCCGCGGATCTCGGCGCCTATCGCAATGTTTTGACTTTTCCCGAACGCCAGCCATCCGCAAGACGCGCGGTCGCGATACGCGAACGCCGGATTGAATTTCCCAAAAACGTGAATTTTCCCGAAAGTGCGATTTCGTCATTGACGAGCGAGGCGCATTTCATCACCATGCGGCCATTTGCGGAGGGGCAAGTTTCGGCAAGTTCATCGGCGCATGGAAGAAGGAGAAGCCGGAGACGTAGCACAAGGGGGGAATATCACGCAAGGGGTAAATGGAATGAACGACGGTATATCGCTGGAAATGCTCGCCTTCAATCTTAAGCTTTTGGGGCGAAAGAGCAGAAAAAAAGTTCTGATCAGCGCGGGCAAGGAGGACGACAAGGCAAGAATGCTTCCCGCGATCCAGCAATTTCTAAGCCTTGAAGTCGATGTCTTTGCAACGCCGGGCACGCACAGGTTTCTTACGCGGCATGGTATCGACACGGTTGAAATTCACAAGATCACCGATGGACGCGCGCCGAACATCCGCACCTTCCTGAACGAGAACCGCTTCGATCTCGTCATCAATGTGCTGACTGGCGACAACGACTACGATGAATCGTCCGACGCCAAGCTCATCCGCAAGCTCTGTATCGAGAACGGCATCCCGCTCATCACCGATTGCGACGTCGGCATCGAGACCTTGCAGCAGATCGTTCGGGATACCAACAAGGGCACCTTCCGCTACAAGCTCTCCGACAACTCCGAGCCATGGAACCTTCGCCTTCACTTCATGGAGGCGGTCGAGAAGCTTGGCGGCTTCGCGAGCCATCACGCCCATTTCGACAAGGCCTACCTCGTCAACATGGAGAACCTGCGTCTCAGCCAGGTCGACATGCAGAAGAAATGGGAGATCTACCGCTACCTCAAGGAAAATTACACCCACGACGACCTCGTCGAGCGCATCAGCCGCGGCCTTGAGACGATGATCGCGCAAGGCGTGACCTATTGCCGGACGATGGTGGACGCGGACTCGACCGTGGGGCTGCTGCCGATCAAGGCGGCGGTCGAGGTGAAGAAGCGCTATGCGGATCAAATTCACTTCGAGGTCGGCGTGCAACCGCTGCAAGGTGTGCTCGACCCGGCGTCCTACGAGCAATACGCCGAAGCCTGCGCGATGGCCGATTATTGCGGAGGGCTCCCCTCGCGCGACCGTCCCCGCCCCGAAGCGCATCTCGACACGATCCTCGACCTCGCGAAACGCCTCGGCAAGCCGGTAGACGTGCACGTGGATCAGGAGAACAATCCGCTCGAAAACGAGACGGAGCTTCTCGCCGAAAAGACCATCGAGCACGGCATGCAGGGCCGCGTCTTCGGCGTCCATGCGATTTCGCTCGGCGCGAAAAGCGAGCGCGAGCAGGACCGCATCATCCAGAAGATCCTCGACGCCGACTTGGGCATCGTGATCTGTCCGTCCGCCGCGCTCAGCATGGCGCAACTGCCGATGACGGCGCCGCTGCACAATTCCATCGCGCCGTTCCCGAAGCTGCTCGCGGCGGGCGTGCGGACCTATCTCGGCGTCGACAACATCCACGACCTGTTCATGCCCATCGTGGACGGCGATGTGTGGACCGAATGCCGGATGCTCATGGAGGCCTGCCGCTTCTACGACATCCAGCAGGTGGCGAAATGGGCCTGCGCGCGGCCGATCGCGGCGGAACGGCCCGCCTCGCTTGCCGCGTAATCGCTTTTGCAGCGGTTTGGCGATCCAGCCGGTTCCGGCACGGAATCGGCTGGATGGCGAAGGCGGAGAGGGGGCGATAGCAGCCGTTCGGAATCTTCGAACTTAATGCCGGAGAGCCCCAACAAGCGGAAATTAAGCTAGAAGCATTAAACGGCTGTCGCCAATCATGCAAAACACCTTGCAGGTTAGCTGTTGGTTTAGGGAGTTTCGTGTGATGCTATTGCAGGGGTTTTATCTAATTTGAGTTCAAAAATATCGTTGAGTTTTGAAGAATTCATCTTCGCGCTTATGTGGTTTAAATCCCTAACCCTCGAGGAAAATAGGGTCTTCTCCTTGTGTGCCTGTTTGCAGGCATATCCTGAATTCTTTTTGATAGGCAAATTGCTTTTGCTTCTTGAATGCTACATCTTGCGATGCAAATTCGCCGTGGAACATCTCATCGTCATAGTATTCCACGAGACTCCCTCGAAACCATTGACCGCGACGCTGCAACGCTTCCTTGACCTGGGCCAGGAATGGTACGGCGGGCGTGATAACGGCATATGAACCAAATTTCAGGCATCGCTCATCAATCAAAATCTGGCTTTGGAAATCCGCTGCTTGCTCTTTGTCAAGATGGAATTTTCCATCTACTGCACCATATCCGTTAGTATATATAGAATATAGACAAATTATATGTAGGTCTTCGTGGTATTGATAAGATGTTGAGACGGGAGCTGCTAAGTCATCTTTTGTTATCTCGATATCACCGATTCCGGGAACACTCAGATTTATACGAATATCTTGTGGCTGCCACCACATTGCAACGCCTTCATGCGTGTCCGCCCTGCCATCATCATCGATGGAACACTCCAGTTTCCTAAAATACGAAAGACGATTTAGGTAAAGTTGCCCCCGCATAAATGATTCTGCGTACCGTTCTTCGCTGAAGAATTTGATGAAGTACCAAATTTTAGTGGCCGTCATGCTTTATACCTTGGAATCAACCTTTGCGCAGCACCTACTAGCGTCCATCGCGACCGAACGCTATGCCGATTGGAGGCAATAAGAGATTTTTGGAGCTGAACCCACAAAAAGGGCAAGAAGAAATGTCTGCTCACCACCTCTAATTGCTGCCGCTTCGAGCGCCCGTCAATGACCGCATTCGGCCTCGTTCCAGGCTCCGTAAATCCGCTCGCAACCGCCGCCGCCTCTTGACATGAGACGCAACGCGGCGTTTTCTATGCAGAACGTGGTCCTTTTGCCGGCCGGCTTGCAGCCACGCTAAACAAATTGCTAAAAGGCCGCTCGCCCTCTCTCCCGAAGGCTTACGGCATTTAGCGCCCATGAGAGAGTGACGATGTCCGACCAACAGGGGCCCGACGGCCTCCATCAAGATACGCTTCTCGTCCATTCAGGCACGCTGCGCTCGCCCCACGGCGAGACCTCGGAAGCGCTCTATTTGAACTCCGGCTTCACCTATGAAAGCGCCGCCGAGGCCGAAGCCCGCTTCAAGGGCGAGGCCGAAGGCTATGTCTACAGCCGATACGGCAACCCGACCGTTACCATGTTCGAGACGCGCATCGCCTCGCTCGAAGGCGCCGAGGCCGCGCGCGGCACGGCTTCGGGCATGGCGGCGGTGTTCGCTTCGCTCGCTTCCTACCTCAAGGCTGGCGATCATGTGATCGGCGCGAAGGCCGTCTTCGGCGCAAGCCGCGCCATCATCGAGGATATCCTTCCCCGCTTTGGCATCGAATCGACCGTCGTGGACGGCAGCAGCCTCGATGCCTGGCGCGCTGCCATCCGCCCGAATACGCGCGTGCTGTTCTGCGAGAGCCCCGCGAACCCCACGCTCGATCTCGTCGATCTCGAAGGCGTCGCCGGCATCGCGCATGACGCGGGCGCGATCCTGATGGTGGACAACGTCTTCGCGACGCCGCTTCTGCAACGGCCTCTCAAGTTCGGCGCCGACGTCGTGATCTACTCGGCGACCAAGCACATCGACGGGCAGGGGCGCTGCCTCGGCGGCGTCATTCTGTCGACCGAGAAATTCATCACCGATCATGTGCAGGGCTTTCTGCGCCAGACCGGCCCGACACTCTCCGCGTTCAACGCCTGGGTGCTGCTGAAGGGCCTCGAAACCTTGCCCGTGCGGGTCGAGCGCGAAACGTCAAGCGCGGCGAAGATCGCGGATTTTCTGAGCGAACAGCGCGGCATCGCGCGCGTGATGTATCCGGGCCGCGCGGACCATCCGCAGGCGGCGCTCGCGAAACGGCAGATGGCATCCGGCGGCCCGTTGGTGGCCTTCTCGCTCGACGTGGATAAGGACGCCGCGTTCCGGTTCATGGATGCACTGCGCCTTATCAAGATCTCGAACAATCTCGGCGACGCCAAGTCGCTGATCGCGCACCCGGCCACGACCACCCATCAGAAACTGTCGGACGAAGCCAAGGCGGAACTTGGCATCACGCCGGGAACGCTCAGGCTTTCTGTTGGTCTTGAGCACCCGGACGACCTCATCGAAGACATAGCGCAGGCACTCGCCGGAATTTGATCGCATCCAATACCGGAGCGCCAGCGCTCCGGTATTCGCTCATCTTCACCGATTGATCGACGGGTTCGACCAGTAAGGCTGCACGGTGTAATGCTCGTGCGTGCGGCTTTCCCAGTCCGCGTTCGCGAAGCTGTCGTCGTCGAGCGGCGGCGAGTTTTCGAGCTGTTCCTTCGTTATGTCGGTGCGGAAAGCGTCGAGGTCCGCGTCGTAGCTCAGCGCCGACCACGGAATGGGGCGCTCGCTCCGTCCGATGCCAAGGAATCCGCCGAAGTCCACGACGGCATAGGCGACACGTCCGCCCAGGCAATCGATCATGACTTCCTCGATCGTTCCGATCCGCTCATCGTCGCCGCCGTAGACATAAGCGCCTTCGACATCGTCGCTCGAAATCAGCTTCCGGCCGGGTTTTATCGCGTCTGTTGACATGTTCAGTCCTCCTCCGCGCGAAACAAGGCCCGGGCGGTCTCGTTCCCTTGCCGCCGCTTCGGCAGCAAATAAGCCAAGGCTCTGTCCAAGGTTTCAACCGTCGCCTGGAACTTTCCCCGCAGGAAATCGTTCACCTCTTCAGTCAAACGGAGGATATATCCATGAATTGGGATCAGATCTCTGGGAACTGGAAACAGTTCGAGGGTAAGGTGCAACAGCAATGGGGCAAGCTTACCGACGACGACCTGACCGAAGCCAAGGGCGATGCCAAAGTACTCGCCGGCAAAATTCAGGAACGTTATGGCGTAACCAAGGAGGAAGCGGAGCGTCAGGTCGACGAGTGGCATCGTTCGCTTCACTGACACGCTTCTGCTTTGGCGGCTTGAGCCGCACCGAACAAGGCTCGCCTCGCGCGGGCCTTTTCGTGTTTCGCGGGGCGGGGGCGAACTGCCAGGACGGCCGAATCGTCACCTTGTATGGCACGGCATCATTTTTCCCGCGCAAAACCGCGCGCGATGGGTTAGCCCTACAGCCCAAAAAGTGAGCCGACCCGTGGAACAGCTTCCCATCTTCTTCCAACTCAAGGGCAAAAACGTTGCCGTCTCCGGTGGCGGCGCGCCCGCAGCCCGTCGCGCGGAGCTTGCCCTTCGCGCGGGCGCGCGCGTCCGCGTCTTCGCCACCCATCTGAGCGACGATTTTCGCGCCCTTATTGACGATCCTCATTTCAGGCACGAGACGCGGGCCCCGTCGCCCGGCGACATGGCGGGCCTCGCGCTTGCCTTCGCCGCGACCGGCGACCGGACCCAAGACGAGGCGATGGCGGCGCTCGCAGGTGCTGCGCGCGTGCCCGTCAACGTCGCCGACACGCCCGAGCTTTGCGACTTCATCATGCCCGCCATCGTCGAACGCGATCCGCTTGTGATAGCCATTTCGACCGGCGGCGCGTCGCCCATCTTCGCGCGCATGATCCGCGCACGGCTCGAAAGCACAATCCCCGCCGCCTATGGCCGCCTTGTCGCGCTCGTCGGCTCATATCGCGACCGCCTCGGAGAGCGGCTTTCGGACCTTTCGCAACGCCGCCGCTTCTGGGAAAGGGCGCTCGAAGGCCGCGTGGCCGACCGCTTTCTCGCGGGGCGCGAGGATGAAGCGCGGGCCGAACTCGAAAACGCGCTCGACGCGGCTGACGACACGGCGCTTGCGAAGGGCGAGGTCTATCTCGTGGGGGCAGGGCCGGGCGACCCGGACCTTCTGACCTTCCGCGCGCTCCGCCTCATGCAGCGGGCCGACGTCGTGCTCTACGACCGCCTGCTGCCGCCCGGCATCCTGAATCTCGTGCGCCGCGAGGCCGAGCATATCTATGTCGGCAAGGAGCCGGACAGGCATGCAGTCACGCAGGAGGAAATTTCCGCGAAGCTCGTGCAACTCGCGAAGGAGGGCAAGCGCGTGCTGCGCCTCAAGGGCGGCGATCCCTTCATGTTCGGGCGAGGCGGGGAGGAGATCGAGGCGCTGGCTGCGGCGGGCATTCCGGTGCAGGTTGTGCCGGGCGTCACCTCGGCGGCGGGCTGCGCGGCCTATGCGGGCATTCCGCTGACGCATCGCGATCACGCGCAGGCCTGTGTGTTCGTGACGGGGCACGCGCGAAGCGGCGGCGGCTTGAGCCTCGGCTGGGAAGCGCTCGTGCAGCCGCATCAGACCGTCGTCATCTTTATGGGGCTTGGCCAGCTTGAATTCCTGATGAAACAGTTCGTCGCCCATGGCGGCGACCCCGCGCTTCCCGCTGCCATCGTGGAGAACGGAACGCGGCCGAATCAGCGCGTCGTTGTGGGCACGGTCGAGACCATCGCCGGAGCGGCCGCGAGCGAGGGCATTCGCGGCCCGGCGCTCGTCATTCTCGGCACCGTCGTCACCTTGCGCGACAGGCTCGTCAGTCCGGGCGGAACGGCACGCGACGACCCGGGTACATTCGCAAATGCGCAAGTACGGGAATCGCTGTTGCCTCCTCTTTAGCCGGTATTCTTTTTGCGGTCTTCCGCTGTTTGCGAGCATGATATATGCGTACCAGCGAATATATTGGCATGCGATACCGCCTTTAGGGCGGTAGCAGCAAAACCGGAGGGGCATCATGATTTTTCGGATCGGCGCGGTCACGATCTGCACGGCGATTCTCGGCATCGCGGCGGCTGACGCGGGAGAAACGGCAACTCCCGAGGCTCTCGCATCCGAAGCACGGGGCATCGTCGGCCGCTTCGCCGACAGGCTGAAGGGCGAACTCGTCGCCGCGATGAAAGAGGGCGGCCCCGTCGCCGCCATCGGCGTCTGCAACACCGCCGCGCCCGCGATTGCCTCCGAGGCGTCGGCTGGCGGGTGGATCGTGCGGCGCACCTCGCTCAAGCTGCGCAATCCAGCCACCGCGCCCGACGCGTGGGAGACCGAAACGCTCGCCCGCTTTGAAGCCGCGAAAGCGGGCGGTGCCGATCCGGCGAAGCTCGAACGCGCCGAAATCCTGGAAAGCGATGGAGCACGCCGCTTCCGCTATATGAAGGCAATTCCGACAGCGGCAGAGCCTTGCCTTGCATGCCACGGGACGAACCTTGCCGAGCCCGTCAAGGCGAAGCTCGCGGAACTTTATCCCGACGACAAGGCGACGGGCTACAGCGCGGGCGACATCCGGGGGGCTTTCACGCTGTCGAAGCCCCTGCCGTAATTCCGAGCGCCCTGACTCGATTCGACCGATCGCACGGACATCCGTCAGGCGGAAATGCTACGCGGAAGAAGGCTCCCGCGGTCAGGTCGAACCAACCGAAAGCTACCCGCGCGCGGCGGCGACGACAGCCTGCCCGAGCGAAATAGCGCCGTCTCCCGCCGGGAACAGGGCAGGGGCGAGCACCTCGAAATCGCAGGCAAGCCGCGCTGACACCTGTTCGAGCAGCAGGCGATTGTGAAACACGCCGCCGCACAGGACGATGGTGACGCAGCCCTCGCGACGGGCGAGGCGGCGACCGGCATCAGCCAGCGTTTCGGCGAGGAAAATGTGGAAATGCGCCGCAACGATTGCGGGCGCGACGCCCTTCTCCAGATCGGCGAGGACGGCACGCCACAGAAAGGACCAGCCGAGGCGCATCGGCGCGTTCGAGGCGTTTCCTCCGCCCGTCGGGAACGGCGAGACGATGGGGCGCGCTCCCGGGGCGTCTTCTGCGGTCATCGGGTCGGAGTGCGGGGCGCCCCACGCTTCGACAGTCTCCAGGTCGGCGATTGCCGTCGCCGCAAGCGCCTCAAGCTCCACTGCCGCCTGCCCCTCATAGGTGACCTCGTCGAAACAGAGTCCGAGGGCGGCGGCCACGGCGTCGAACAGTCGACCGGCCGACGAAGCGGGCGGAGCGTTCAAACCGCGCGCCATCATTTGCAGCGCAGGCGCGACGGGCTTCGCGGCGAGGCGACGCAGGATCGGGATGTCGTGCTGGCGCTTCGATACCTCGTCCCAGCCGAGCGCGACGTGCAGATGCGCGAGAAGGTTCCGCCATGGCTCGCGCATGGCCTTCGCTCCGCCGATGAGCGGCACGGGCGCGAAGCCGGCAACGCGGCGGCAGGCGCGATAATCCGCTACGAGAAACTCGCCGCCCCAAAGTTCGCCGCCATCGCCCATGCCGAGGCCGTCCAGCGCGATACCGAGCACGGGCGGCGCGTCGAGAGGCACGCCCCGTTCCGCCATCGCCGCCGCAACATGGGCGTGGTGATGCAGCACCCGCGCGACCGGCAACCCGCGCTCCGCGGTCAGGATTTCGCCAAGTTGCGTCGCGTGGTAATCGGGATGCGCGTCCACGGCTACGATATCCGGCGCGAAACGGAACAGCCGCTCGAAAAGCGCGAGGTTCGCGCGGTAATCGGCGTGCGTGGCGGCGTTTTCAAGGTCCCCGATGTGCTGCGAAACGACGGCCCGACCGTTGCTTGCGAGGCAGAAGGTGGATTTCAGCTCGGCGCCCATGGCGAGCACGGCGGGCGCGCGCTCGAACCCCTGTGGCAGCGAAAGTGGCGCGGGCGCGAGCCCTCGCGCGCGGCGTATGGTACGGACGCGACCCGCCGCCAGCCGCACCACGCTGTCGTCGAGCCGGTTCACGATGTCCCGGTCGTGCGTCAGAAAAGCGTCGGCGATGCTGGCCAATTGCCTGCGTGCCTCATCGTTCGCGATGCATTGCGGCTCGTCGCTGACGTTGCCGGAGGTCAGCACGACGGGTCCG
Source organism: Rhodomicrobium lacus (assembly GCF_003992725.1). NCBI lineage: Bacteria > Pseudomonadati > Pseudomonadota > Alphaproteobacteria > Hyphomicrobiales > Hyphomicrobiaceae > Rhodomicrobium > Rhodomicrobium lacus. Next base: position 335,396 of record NZ_RZNF01000002.1, read on the forward strand.
GGCACATCGTCCATCAGCAGGTGATGCAGCGGCGTGTAAGGGAGCATGAAGCCGAGCGTCGTCTGGCCGGGCGCGATACCGGAGGCGAGCGGCGGCGCGTCGGTGCGGCGGGAAAGCAAAACGATGGGAGCGCCGGCGATTTCGAGGGCGGCGCGCTCAGGCGGCGCCATGGTGGCGTAACGTTCGATCGTCGCGACATCGCGCGCCATGAGCGCGAGGGGCTTGCCGCTCCGTCGCTTGCGTGCCCTGAGCCTCGCGACCGCGTCCTCATTCGCCGCATCGCAGGCGAGGTGAAAGCCGCCGATGCCCTTGATCGCCACGATGCCCCCGTCGCGGATGAGCCGCGCGGTGGCCTCGATCTCGTCGCGCGCATCTGCGAGCGGAAGCGCCGCCCCGTCCGCGCCTTCGAGCCGCAGCTTCGGCCCGCAGACGGGGCAGGCGTTCGGCTGCGCATGGAAGCGCCGGTCGGCGGGATCTTCATATTCGGCGCGGCAGGCCGGGCACATCTCGAACGCCGCCATGCTCGTCGTCGCGCGGTCGTAAGGGATTGCGCGTACGATGGACAGGCGCGGCCCGCAATGCGTGCAATTGGTGAAGGCGTAACGGTAGCGGCGATTTTCGGGATCGCGGATGTCGGCGAGGCAGGCGGGGCAGGTGGCGGCGTCGGGCACGATGCCGGTCGTGACGTCGCCCGCGCCGCTCTCGACGATGCGAAAGCCGTCCGGCGCGCAGCCGCTCGGCGGCGCGGTCTCGATGCGCTCGATGCGGGCGAGTGGCGGCGCGCGGTCGGCAATCGCGTCGAGCAGCGCGTCGAGCGCCGCGCGCGGTCCGAAGGCGTGAATCAGCACGCCCTCCGCGTCGTTGGACACATCGCCCCGAAGGCCCAATTCGCGCGCGATCCGCCACACATGCGGGCGGAAGCCCACGCCTTGGACAAGACCGCGCACACGGATCGAGATGCCTTCGATGTCGTCCGCCTCCGCCATGGTCAGTGCACCGTGCAGACCATGCAGGGGTCGAAGGAGCGCACGATATGCTGCACGGCGATGGGCGTCGCCTCACCCGGCCGCACCGGCGCGCCGACAAGCGCCGCCTCGCATGCGCCCGGCTGACCGCTTCCGTCGCGCGGCGAGAAGTTCCACGTCGTCGGCGCGATGATCTGGTAGTTGAAGATGCGGCCCTTGCGGATGTCGAGCCAGTGGCCGAGGCTTCCGCGCGCCGCCTCGATCATGCCTGCGCCGCGCGCGTCGTCGGGCATCGGCATGGTGACGCAGAACGGGTCGTCGGGACGGACCGCCGCCGTCCAGCGCTCCAGCAGGAGAACAAGGCGGGCCACCTCGACGGTGCGGGCAATCACGCGGTTGCGCGCATTACTTCCCGAACGTGTGGACAGGCTCATGACAAGGGGTTGTCCGTCGACGAGCTGGCGGGCGAAGGCTCCCGTTTCGGCCACGCGGCCTGCAAGACGCGGAGCCTTGCACCAGCTATAGGCGTCGGCCGCGTCGGCGTCGGGCAGCGTGAGCCCGCGCGATGGCGGGCGCGGGCCTTCCGCCGCGCGCACCATCCACGCGCGGGCATGGTCTTCCGCGATATCCTCTTCGCGGAGCGGGCCGGTCGCGCCGCCGTCCCAGACGCCGCGCGCGAAGGCCGGTCGGCTGTCCAGCGGATAGGCGCCAAAGCTGAGATAGAGGCCGGGGCCGGGGCCAAGCCTTTCAAGACCGGCACCCCGCGAGAAGGCGAGGAAGGCGCGGAGATCGCCGCCGCTCGCGTCCGCCTCCCACGCGTCGAGCGCGTCGGCGCTGTCGAGGGCGGCAACCGCTTCCAGCCCATCGCCGTAGAATGTCGCTTCAAGAAAGCGGCGAAGCCCCGCGATGTAGCCTAGAAGCCGCGTCTGCTCCGCTCGCCCGATGGCGCGCGTCGTGCCGCCCGGTTGCAGGCCGAGCGTATGCGGCCAGTGCCCCGCGAGCAGACCCATGATCCGCAGGAACGCCGCGCGCGCCGGGAGAAACTCCCGCTGCGCATCCCCGCCCATCGCCTGAAAGCGCGCCGCCGCCTTCGCCCACGGCTCGCCTGCGTAAATCCCGCGCGCGAAATCCGGCATGAAGAACAGATAGAAATGCGTGAGGTGATCCGCGATGTTCTCGGCGGCGAGGACGATGTTTTGCAGATGCGCGCCGTTTTCGGGCGGCCTCAGTCCTTGCGCGTTTGCGAGCGCCGCCGCTGCCGCGATCGACTGCGATACCGAGCATATGCCGCAGATGCGCGGCACATAAACGAGCGCGTCGGCGGGCGCCTTGCCGACAAGGATCTGCTCGAACCCGCGATAGAGCGGAGAATTCACGTAAGCCGCCGCGATGCGCCCGTCCTCCACGTCGAGGCGGATTTCGAGGTCGCCCTCCACGCGATTGAACGGCCCTGCGACGAGGCGTGTCATTTGGGTTTCCCCGACGCCTTGCCGGGCGGGACGGCGATGCGCTCCGAGAGCGCGTTCCTGCGCAGGCGCTCCGGCGTAGCGGCCTTGGCGAGCGAGGCCAACGCCACGAACCATGCCTTCGGCATGTCGGTCGGCAGGCCCACGGGAATGCCGCCGCGCTTGGGTGTTTCGAGGAAGGGCGCGTCGCGTTCGCCGAACCGGGGTTCGGTGCAGCCGATGCAGGGATAGCCGCCGCGGATGCAGGAGCCCTCGCCGTTCCATGCCCGCATGTTGCAGTCGCCGTGGACCTGCGTGCCGATGCAGCCCATATGCTCCATCAGGCAGCCGAGCTGCCCCGGCTCCTTCGCGCTTGCCTTGTATTCGTAGAATTCATTGCGGGTGCAGCCGTGATGGACGAGGTGATCGGCGTAGAAACGCGGGCGCCCGAACGCGTCGAGGTCGGATGCGCCGAGCGTGCCGTGGCCGAGTTGCACGAGCGTTTCAACGATCCAGCCCGGATGGGTAGGGCATCCGGCGATGCTGATCGGCGGGAGGCCGGAGCGCGAGCGGAAGGCCGGGCCGAGAAGGCCGCCGGGCTCCGCGCCGTCGAAGGCGAGGCCGCACGCCTCGGTGACGTTGTCTCCCGCCGCCGAAACGCCGCCGAAAGCCGTGCACGAGCCGATGGCGACGACATGGCGGGCGATGGGCGCAAGCTCCTCCACAAGCCGCATCACGGGCTTGCCGGTGCCGGGCTGAAGATGAAAGCGTCCCGTGCCGGAAGGCCCGCGCAAGATCGCGCCTTCGACGCAGAGGATGTCGAGCGGCTGGCGGCCCGCGAGGATCTCGGCGATGAGCGCGTGATGGTCTTCGCCCGAGGCTTCGCAGAGCGAAGGATGGGCGAGCACATCGATGCGGCCAAGGTCGAGCGCCGCGAACAGGTCCGGACTGTCGGCGTTGAGAAGCGACATGGAGCAGCCGCCGCATCCGCCGGATTGCAGCCAGAACAGGGTATGGCGGCCGGGCTCATCCGCTGCTTCCCGCGCGGCGATCCCTGATGCATCGGGCGGCAAATCACCCGGCATGCCGCACTCCTTTCGGCAAGGTCAGCGTAAACACCGCGCCGCCGCCTTCGTGGTTGGCCGCCGCGAGGCCTCCCCCGAAATCCTGCGCCAGCCCGAAGCTCAGATAAAGGCCGAGGCCGAGCCCCTTGCCGACGGGCTTCGTCGTGAAAAACGGCTCGAACAGCTTTTGCATGTCGTCTGGCGCGATGCCGGGACCGTGGTCGTGGACGCGAAGCACGACGACGTTGCCATCCTCTGTCGCGTCGATCTCGATCACCGGATGCGGATCGCCGTCCATCGCGTCGAGCGCGTTCTGAATGAGGTTGACGAGGATCTGATGGATTGCGCCGCGCGGCGCATGCACCGTCAGTCCCTCAGGCACCCGGATCGCCACCTCCTGACGCGAGCGCGCGATTTTCACCACCCAGTTCGCCGCCGTCTGCACCACGCGCGCAAGCTCGAAATCCTCCGGCGCTTCCGCCTGATTCGCCGAAAAGCGCCGCAGATCCTGCACGATCTCGCTTGCGCGCGTCGCGCCTTCCAGCGTGCCGTCGAGCAGCGGGCCGATATCGGCGAGGATGCGGTCGATCTTGAGATCCTTGCGCAGCGCCGCAAGCGCATCGCCGGAAAGCGCCGCGTTCTCCGCTTCGAGATAGGTGCGGATGCGCATTCCGTATTTCTTCAGCGCGTGCATGTTCGCGAAGACGAAACTGATCGGATTGTTGAGTTCGTGCGCGACACCCGCGACGAGACGGCCGAGCGCCGCCATCTTCTCCGAAAAGATGAGATGCTGCTGGGCTTCCTGAAGCTCCCGATGGGCGTTGTTGAGCGATTTATAGGCGCGGCGTAATTCGCCGAGGGGGCGGCCCACCACGACGACGCCCGCGAAGCGGCCCTTGTGGTCGAAGCGCGCCGAGCAATTCATGGCGAAGGGCCACGGCGCGCCCGCCGCGTCGCGCAGGGACAGCTCGCAATCCGTCACCGCGCCGTCCTCGCGGGCACGGGCCAGCATGTCGTCCACGAGGCCGGCGCTTTCGGCCGCGAACAGCGATGCGAAAGGCTCTCCGGCAAGACTCGCCTCGCGACGCCCGGTGACAGCTTCGAGGGCGCGGTTCACACGCGCGATACGATTGCCCCGGTCGCACACGGCGAGCACATCGGCCATGGAGGCGAATACGCTCGCCATGAGCGCCTGCGCCTCTTCAAGAGCAGCGTTCTTGGCTTCAAGCTCGACCTGATTTTCAACAAGCTCGGCATAGACCGCATCCATCTTGTGGATGACTTCGATCCACGCGTCCTCGCCTGCCTCGCCGTCGCCGAGCGCTCCCGTCACCCCGGCCCGCACAACGAGGCTGCGGCTGTCTCCTGGGCGCTCGGGCTGTTTCAGCATCGGCGGTTTTCCTCATGCGCGTGTCTTCGGCGCGCGGATGCTCAGGCCCGCTTCTTGGCGGGCTCCAGCGGCAGCGCCTCGATCTTTTCGAGGCCGTAGCGTTCGAGCTTGGCGCGAAGGCCCACGCGCGACAGGCCGAGTTCCTTCGCCGCGCGGCTCTTGTTCCAGCGGTGCCGGATGAGGCTTTCCTTCAAAATCTGCGCCTCGACCGACTCGATGCGCTCGCGCAGCGTGCCTTCGAGACCGGTAAGCGAAAGATCGACGCCCGCGAAATCGAGCTTCGCAGGCGAAGGGCTGGCCGCGGCCTGCTGCACCCGCCGGGACAGGTGCTCCGCGCCGATCACGCCGCCCTGCGGCCCCATGATGAGCGCGTGCTGGATTTCGTTCTGAAGCTCGCGGACATTGCCGGGCCATGAGTACGCCTTGAGGCATGCCACCGCTTCCGGCGACAAGCCCTTGACGCACTTGCCGAGCTGCTTCTGTGCCTTGTCGAGGAGCGCGCGCGCGATCGGCGGGATGTCCATCAGGCGCTCGCGCAGGGGCGGAAGGTGGATCGTGACCGGCGCAAGACGGTAATACAAATCTTCGCGGAAGCGGCCCGCCTGCACCTCGGCTTCAAGGTCGCGGTTCGTGGCGGCGATGACGCGCACGTCGATGTTGCGGGTCTTCTGCCCGCCGACGGGACGGATCTCGCCCTCCTGAAGCACGCGCAGCAGCTTCGCCTGAAGGCGCGGCGACACTTCGCCGATCTCGTCGAGGAAGACCGTGCCGCCGTCGGCGCGCTGGAAAAGGCCGATGTGATCTTCGACCGCGCCGGTGAAGGCGCCGCGCTTGTGCCCGAAAAGTTCGCTTTCGAGGAGTTCATCGGGCAACGCCGCGCAGTTTTCGACCACGAACGGCTTGTTCCAGCGAAGGCTCTTGTAATGAAGGGCGCGCGCGATGAGTTCCTTGCCGGTGCCCGATTCTCCGGTAATCATCACCGAGACGTCGAAGGGCGCGACGCGGCGCATGCGGTCGCAGACGTCGTTCATCGGGCTCGACTTTTCCCGCACGATGCCGTCGTCGCCCGCGTAAAGCTCGCGCAGGTCCGCACGGCGCGTGGCGACGACCCGCTCCGCCCGGGTGGAGGACATTCTCAGTTCGACGGCCAGAAGCTCGTTTTCGCGCTGGAGCTTGTAAAGCCGCGCGGCGTTCTTGAGCGTTAGGGTGAGGCTGTCGGGTTGCCAGGGCTTCGTCACGTATTGATAGATGCCCGCCTCGTTGATGCCCTGAATGATGTCGTCCGCGTGGGTGTAGCCCGAAATGATCATGCGCACGACGTCGGGCCAGCGCTCTCGCACGTTTTTCAGAAATTCGACGCCCGAAATGTCCGGCATCCGCTGATCGCACAGCACCACCTGAATAGCCTCGTCGGCGAGGATGGCTTCGGCTTCGCGTGCGCTTGTGGCTTTCTTGACGTCGAAATCGTCTTCGAGGATGCGTTCGAGGGCCTCGACGCTGCGAACTTCGTCGTCGATCACGAGCACGGGCGGAAGCGCGGTCATGGCGCTCTCCGGGAGTCGCTTTGACAGAAAAAGGGCAGATGACGAGGACAGTCTTGCATCAGCATATCCTTGGAAGTGGATCGCCCGCGAGCCAATCTACCATGCGGTTTCCGCCGAACCTCGTACGCATTTGGACGAAGGCGTGAGGGTCGTGCTTGACCTCGCCGATGATGGCAGCGTCGCGCGCGAGGGGATGCGCGCGCATGACAGCAAGCAAGAGCTGTGCCTTTTCTGGTGGCGCGATGGCGATCAGCTTGCCCTCGTTCGCGATGTAGAGCGGGTCGAGGCCGAGAAGTTCGCACGCGGCCGAGACATCGGGCTTGATCGGGATCGCGGCCTCGTCGAGGTGAATGCCTACGCCCGATTGCTGCGCGATTTCGTTCAGCGTCGCGCCGAGGCCGCCGCGCGTGGGGTCGCGAAGCACGCGGATGCCGGGCACCGCCCCGACCATGTCCGCGACGAGCGTATGAAGCGCGGCGCTGTCGGAGAGGATTTCCGTCTCGAAGGTAAGGTTCTCGCGCTTGGACAGCACAGCGATGCCGTGATCGCCGATGCTGCCCGAAAGCAGCACCATATCGCCGGGAAGGGCGCGGTCGCCCGAAATCTCGACGCCGTCGGGTACAATGCCGATGCCGGTCGTCGTGATGAAGACGCCGTCGCCCTTGCCCTTTTCGACCACCTTCGTGTCGCCGGTGACGATGGGCACGCCCGCCGCGCCGCTCGCTTGCGCCATGCTGGCGACGATGCGGTCGAGGTCGGCGAGGGGAAAGCCCTCCTCAAGCACGAACGCAGCCGAAAGATAGAGCGGGCGCGCGCCCGCCATCGCCACATCGTTGATCGTGCCGTGAACCGCGAGTGAGCCGATGTCGCCGCCGGGAAAGAACAGCGGCGCGATAACATGCGCATCGGTCGTCATCACCATGCGGCCAGCCGCGACCGGAAATGCGGCCTGATCGTTACCTTGCGCCAGAAGCGGGTTGTCGAGGTGACGGCGAAAAAGCGTGCGTATCAGCTCGGCGGTGGCGCGGCCGCCCGCGCCGTGGATCATCTCCACCGCGCCCGTCAGCTTGCCTTCGCGCGCGCTGAACCGCGCCTCGATCACGCTCATCGAATGGCGCTCCTCAAGGCTCGGCCTGCCCCGGAGGGACGTTGAAAAAACGAGGTCATGCGGCCTCCCGCCGGAAACGGCCATAGGTCCAGTAAGCGGCGCAGGCACCTTCGGACGATACCATGCACGAGCCGACCGGGCTGTCGGGCGTGCAGCCCTTGCCGAACAGCTTGCAGTCGACCGGCTTCTTCGCGCCGCGCAGGATTTCCGCGCATTCGCAGGACTTTGCGTCCGGCGCGGAGCGCGTGACGATGGAAAAACGCTTCTCCGCGTCGAATGCGGCGTAAGCCTCGCGGATCGTCAGCGCGCTGTCGGGCACCGCGCCGAGCCCGCGCCACTCGAAGCTTTCGCGGCGCTCGAACACCTCGTCCACGATTGCGCGCGCCTTCAGGTTCCCCTCGCGCGTGACGACGCGAATATACTGGTTTTCGACCTCGGCGTGCCCCGCGTTCAGCTGACGGATCGCCATGAGCGCGGCCTGCATCACGTCGAGCGGCTCGAAGCCCGCGATCACGACGGGGCGGCGGAAGGTTTCGGTGAAATATTCATAAGGGCGGCTGCCGATCACCGAACTCACATGCGAGGGGCCGATGAAGGCGTCGACATCGACGGCGGCCGCGGTGAGCAAATGATTGAGCGCGGCGGGCGTCAGCACGTGATTGCAGAAGACGGAGAAGTTTTTCAGCCCCTCGGCCCTGGCGATGCGCAGCGCCACGGCGGTCGGCGGCGTGGTCGTCTCGAAGCCGATGGCGAAGAACAAGACCTCGCGGCCCGGATTGTCGCGCGCGATGCGAAGCGCGTCGTCGACCGAGTAGACCATGCGCACATCCGCGCCTTCCGCCTTCGCCTTGAGCAGGCTCCGCCGCTTCGACGCGGGCACGCGCAGCATGTCGCCATAGGAACAGAGGATGACGCCATGCTCTTCGGCCAGTTCCAGCGCATTGTCGATGCGCCCGATGGGGAGCACGCAGACGGGGCAGCCGGGGCCGTGCACGAAGCCGACATTTTCCGGCATCAGATCTTGCACGCCGTAACGAAAGATCGCGTGCGTATGGCCGCCGCAGAATTCCATGATGGAATAGCGCCGCGCCGGGTTCGCCTCGCGCGCGATTGCGGCGGCGAGACCCTTCGCCAGCGCTTCGTCGCGGAACTCGTCGACAAACTTCATCGCGCGGCCTCCCCGAATTCGGCGATTTCCGCGTCGAGGCCGGCTTCGCGCATCATGGCGATCGTGCGCGCGGCTTCGTCCGGCGAAACCTTGTGCAGCGCGTAGCCGACATGGACGAGCACGAACTCGCCCGGCTTCGCGTTCTCGATCAGCGCGATGGAGATTTCCTTGCGTACGGGGCCGAGCGCGACGACGGCGGTTTCGGCGGCATCATTCACGGACACGATTTCGGCGGGGATGGCGAGGCACACCGGATTACGCCCCCGGCGCTTCGAGGCCGGTCAGCGCGAGCGTGCGCTGCGCGCGCAGCCACCCCGCCCAGGCGTCCATGCCTTCGCCTGTCTTTGCCGAAACACGCAGGATCCTGATGCGCGGATTGATGGCGCGCGCGTTGGCGGCCAGCGCGTCGGCGTCGAAATCGAGATGGGGAAGCAGGTCGACCTTGGTGATGAGCATCAGATGCGACGTGCGGAACATATCGGGATATTTCAGCGGCTTGTCCTCGCCCTCGGTAACGGAGCAGAGCACGACGCGCGCTTCCTCGCCCAGGTCGAACATCGCGGGACAGACGAGATTGCCGACATTCTCGATGAACAGCACTGCGCCTTTAGCAAGCGCCACGTTCTCGGCGGCGTGGCCCGTCATGTGCGCGTCGAGATGGCAGCCCTTGCCGGTGTTGATCTGGATCGCGGGCGCGCCTGTCGCGCGGATGCGCTCGGCGTCGTTCGTCGTCTGCTGGTCGCCTTCGATGACCGCAACAGGGACATCCGCCTTGAGCCGTTCGATGGTTGCGACGAGAAGCGTCGTCTTGCCGGAACCGGGCGACGAGACGAGGTTCAGCGCAAGGACGCCGTCGCGGGCGAAACGGGCGCGGTTTTCCCGCGCGAACGCGTCGTTCTTCGACAGCACGTCCTGCTCGATCTTCACCACGCGCGCCTTGTGGTCATGCTCGTGAGAGTGCGAATGCCCGTGTTCATGACGATGATCATCGCCGCCATGGCTGTGGGCGTGGCTGTGGTGGTGGCCGTGTCCATGGTCGTGGTGATCGCCATCGCCATGCTCTTCACCCTCGCCGTGCTGGTGATCGTGGGAATGATGATGCGTATGCGGGTGAGAATGCGTCACCCCGTCTTCATGGGTGTGTTCGTGGGCATGGTCATGGGCGTGGTCGTGGTGGTGAGGACCGTCATGATCGTGATCATGCGCGTGATCGTGGCCCCGCGCGTCGCCGTGTCGTCCACCGTGCGCCGCGTTTACGGACGCCGCTTCGATCTTCGTTTCGCCGTCTCCGCATCCGCACGTCCCACACATCAGTCGACCTCCAGCTCTCTTATTCTTAGTTCGTCGCCGCCCGTGATCTGCACCTGATAGCTGCCGCAATTCGGGCAGGCTCCGCTACGCTCCTTTATGATGACGCTTTCGCCGCAGGCGAAACACCACGCCGCCGCTGTCGTTTCCACGATATCGAGCGTGGCGTTTTCAGCGATGGTGCCGCGCGTTGCGGCGTCGAAGCAGAAACGCAGCGCCTGCGGTTCGACGGTGGCGAGCGGCCCGACTTCCAACCGCACGACGCGGACGCGGGAATAATGCTGCGCCGCGGCCTGCTCTTCGAGAATACGCACCACTCCTTGCGCCAACGCCATCTCGTGCATCAGTGCACTCTCACTTCATAGCCCACGCAAGGGTCGACGGCGGTCACAAAAAGGCGAGCGATTCTAGCGACATCGTGAGCGTCGCCGCGCGCGATGCGGGCAAGGCCCCGCGCCGCGGCGCCCTCGGGGTGGAAGTTCCATTCGGTGGGCGCAAGAATACGGTAGCGGGAAACCTTGCCGCCGGCGAGTTCCACGGCATGCACGAGGCGGCCGCGCGCGGCTTCGACCTGCGACAGGCCGACGCCGGGCATCGCTTCGCTTCGCGAGGGCTCCGCGATCTCGGAGCCGTTGAGCCTCGCCACCGTCTCGCGCAGACGCTTCGGCACGTTCGCGAGTTCGACGAGGCACGCCGCGAGCCGTGCGCCAAGGCCGAAGCCTTCGCCCGTTTCCAGCGCGCGGATCAGCGGATGATCGATGGAGCGGGCAAGCGGCGATGTCTCGCGCGGCACGCCTTCCCAGTCCGGCGCGGCGACGAAGTGGGCTCGGCCGTCGTCGAAAAGCCTTGCGGCGAGGCGGTCGCGGTCGAAAGCGGGGAGGGGCGAGACCGGCGCCGCACCTGCGTCGAGCAAGCCATCGGTCGCGATCTGATCGAACAGGCGCTGGGCGATGGTATGTCGAGGCGCGGCCCAATTGATGAGATCGTCCTTCGTATCTCGCGCACGCCAGATCCGCAGCGGCTCGGAGAAAATGGCGCGTTCGAGGAGCGCTTCGCAGGCCGCTATGTCATTCTCGACGGCGTCGCTCTCGTAGACGAACGTTCCGCCGAAGCGGAGCGCCGCGCGCGCCTCGTCGAGATGGCGCGCGAGGTCGCGTTCCGCCTGCATGGCGGCGCGAAGCTCGGTGGCGGGGGGAGGCTGCGGAGCATCCAGGAACTGCGACCAGTCCATGAGGATGCGAAGCGTATGCTCGCGCGCGGCTTCGGCAAGCACACGCATCTCGCGCACGCGGCTTGTGGTCGGCGGCACCGCGATCCCGCGTGCTTCCTCAAGGGCCTTTGCGGCGGCGACGGACTGCGCCGCCTTGCACGTCGCGTACAGAAGCGCGACCGTCTGCGCGATTTCGCTCGGGCTGTGGCCTGTGAACTGGCGTGTGATGGAAAGCGGGCGACTGGACTCGATGCGCACGCAGTGACCGAGCGGCGCGCGGGGATAGATGTCGATTTCGATCCGGCCTTCGGCCGTCATGCCGCGTCTCCTTTCGTAGAGCCCTCGCTTGAACGGTCGCCGTTCTCCGATGAGCGGCCGAAAATGAGACCGCGCCGCGAAAGCTGCGGCTTGCGGCGTGCCGCTTCCGCGTCGGGATGATGTCCGCTGTCGAGCAGCGCAGTCAGCGCCGCTTCGGCGGCGATCAGCGCGGCCTTCTGGTCTTCGAACTGCGTGACAGGCGAGAACAGCGAGCACATGCGATAGGGGCCAAGTCCTGCCTCGCCGCCCGCGATGAACTCGAACGTGCCAGCCGGCAGCGCGTGGGATATTTTCGCGCCGCTCGGCGCCTCGGCCCAGCTTTTGGCGTCATCGGCGGTCTTCGGCAGCAGCATGGCGTTGATGAACCAGGGTGTGACAAGCACCGCGAGCCACAGGCCGCCCACCTCGCGCGGGCCGACCGCGGCGACGGCCAGCCGCGGGTTCAACAGCGGCACGTCCGCCATGCGCGTGGCATGAATGCGCGAGAAGACGGTTTCGAGACGCCGCGCAATCTCCGTCGCCTCGACCGCATGCGCCTCACTCATCGCCCGCTCCCAGCAGCAAGAACTTCTCCTTCGGCGCGTCGCAGACCGGGCAGGACCACTGCGCGGGCAGCGCGGCGAACGGCGTGCCGGGCGGGATCTGCCATTCCTCGCAGCCTTCGGCGGGGTCGTAGACGTGCCAGCAAATGCCGCATTCAAGCCGGGCGTCATCGCCGAGCTTCGTCACATCGCCGCCGAAAGAGCCTGCGAAGAAGTGATCCTTCACCGGTAAACCCCCAGAATTTCCGCGAGACGGTCCGCACTGTCTTCGAGATCCTCGCGCGCGGCGCAAGCTACATCGGGCACGCGGCAGACCTCGATGGTGTTGAGGATCAGGATTTCGCGCGAATTGAAGTAGCGCACCCACCATGCGTTCCTGACGCCGGTGGACGAGATGCGGCAGTTGCCATAGCCGCGCGACAGGATTGTAACCGCGCCCTGCCCGAGCCGGGCGTCGAGATAGGCGAGATCGCCGTCGCTGACCGGCAGCAGCGAAAGGTTGATGGCGTGGGTCGGTGTGCCGGGAGCGAAGGCCGCGAGCTTGTCGACGAGTTCGGCGGCGATCGCGGGCGCGTTCATGAGGTCGTCTTCGGCGACCGTCTCGATTGCGTGCAGGCTCGCTGCGCCGCCATCCTGCGCGGCGGCAAGAACCGACAGCGGGAATTCGCCCACCTCGATGGCGTCGGCGATCAGCGCGCCATCGTTGCCGACGACATGGATGCGCCAGACGCCCGCCAGCACCGATTCCTGCGCCTGTACATGCGCGCCTGCCACAATGCTCACCTCGCCTTCGCCGAGCATCTGATCGACAAAAGCGCGGTTTCCGGCGTCGAGGTCGAGAAGGTCGATGGTGATCGACGTGCCGGGAGCAGGCGCGGCCCGAAGCGCTGCGAGCGCCTCGTCGAGTTTTTCGAGCGCGGGCGCGTGGGCGGCCGCCACATCCGGCTCAGGAATCTGCGGCATGGAGAAGGTTGCCATGCCCTTCGGCAGTTCCATGAAGGCGAGTTCTCCGTCCTCGTCGTCGGGCTGGCTGCCGGGGCCGGCGAGCGGGCGCGTGATGCTCATTCGGAATGGTCCTCCGCGAGGGGCGCGCTGCCGTTCGCGGCAGGCACGCAATGGTCCGGGAATTTGTAAGGCGGCGGGGCGGACGGGTCGCTCGCGAGAATCGCGCGAATCTCGGCGATGTAGTCGGGCCAGTTCAGAACGCGCGTGATGGCGCCGAGATAACCGTCGCCGCGCAGGAAGACGAGGGCAGGGAACGCATTGAAGCGAAACCGAAGTTGCAGCGCGCGTTCAGCCGATTTCTCCACGAGCGCGGGGGCGACATGGGGAAAGCTCTTCAGAAGTTCCGGGAGAATGACGGCAACATCGGCGCTTTCGACAAGCCGGTCGGTGTCGCCCGGAAAGAACAGCACGCTGTCGGCATGAACGGCGAGAAACGCGTCGAGCGTGACTTCGGTGACGGTGGCGAAGCCGTGGCGGGCGGGAAGCGCTTCGATGAGGGGCGAAGTCATCAGGCGGCGTCCTCCGGCCCGGGTTTGCGAAGGTGCTCGGGAAGCTGCGGCTCCCGCCCGATGAGGTCGGCGAACAGGTGATCGATGGAGGTTTCGCCCTGCATGACGAGAGCCAGCGCTTTCAGCGCGTCTGCTGTCTGGCGGGCATGCTCTTCGCTGATGACCTCGCGCGCGGCGTCGAGGAAAGTCAGCACCCATGTGTCTTCGGGCTGTTCGCCCACGAGGATCATGTCGATCTCGCGAAGCTCGGCGCCCCCGTTACCCTCGGCGCGGCAGAGCGCGAAGCGGCCTTTCGGCTGGACGACCTGCATGGGAATGCCGACGCACATCAGAGCTGGCCCTTTCGGTCGGCCGCGACCTTTGCGGCTGCCATGGCAAGCACGCGGTCGTCTCCTACGCGGCAGGCGTCGTCCTCGCCGGGGCGTTCCTCTTCGTAGCGGGACAGCAGCATGCGTTCGCAGGCAATGGTATCGGTTTCGCGCAATGGCGTTTCGCGGCGCTGCGCCTCGATGCCGAAGCGCGCGAGATAAGCGAGTGCGTGATCGATTGCCGCCGGGATCTGTGCCTTCACCTCTTCGCGCAGGCTGCCGCCGTAGTCTTCCAGTTCCACGGGCTGGACCCCGATCAGAAACAAGTGCTTCGGCAGCTTGCCCAGAAGGTCGGCGGTGGCGAGCACTTCCTGAAAACCCGTCTGGTGGAGGCTCATTTTCTTGGCCCCGAGAAATTGCGGGACGTCGTCGTTTTCCGCGAGTTTCAGCGTGGCGGGCGGCAGGCCGTAATCCACCGCGTCGAACACGACGAGAATATCGGTGCTGGTGATGTGATCGAGGAGATAAAGCCCTTGCGTGCCGCCATCGAGGAGCCGGACGTCGTCCGGGAACGCGTATTCGCGGTTCAGCGCTTCGACCGCGCGAACCCCGAAACCTTCATCGGCCCACAAGAGGTTGCCGATGCCGAGAACCAGCACCCTTGCCATGTTGCTCCTTAGATTTATCCTCGTTCTTAGCGGATGAGGGGTGCGCCAGCAAGCTTCAGGCCAAATTGCCGCGCTGCTGCGGCGTTTTATACTCTTTGCGGACGGAAACAAAGAGCGGTCCGCTCCCAGCGGCGAAAGTCGTTCTGTGAAAATACAGTAAAGTCAATGGATTAGGATCGAACTCCGCACGGAGTGGCCAGTTCACATGTTCGGGACGGCTCTCATGCGCCCGTCGCATTTCATGAAAAGATACGCCTGTTTTTCTGCTTCCGGGGTGAAGTGGAAACAGGGCTTCCACAATATCCCGGTGCCGGTCGCATTCTTTGCGCGACAAAAGTATGAAATGGAACGCGCCCGCAAAAAAAAGCGCGGGACAAGCCCGCGCCAGTTTCACTCAGGTCCTTGAAAAGGTCAGGCGCGGTCCATGTCCTCCGGCTTGCCGGGCGATTTGAAGGTCCGGTAGCCCGAGACGATGGTGCTGAAGATACTCTGATGGCCGAGCAGCTCGTCGCGCACCGCGCCGTAGACGTGGATCATCACGAAGATGAGGATCGACCACGCCGCGAGATGGTGGAAGGTGTGGAGGTTCTGGCTGTTTCCGAAAATCGGAACGATCCAGCTCGTGAACAGCGTGTACTGCCACGATCCCATGCCCGTGCCTTCACCGTAGAGCGCAAGCCCCGTAAAGATCATGAAGGTGATGCCCCACAGGAACATGAAGTGCATCGTCAGCGCGGCGAGCGGATTGTGGCAGACATATTTGCGGCCTTCGTTTTCAAGGAAGCCGTAACGCTTGATCTCGTTCCACGTATTGTTCCAGAACTTCGCGCTGTTGAGCGGGATGATGAAGATTTCCCGCGCGTGCTTGTTGCCGACGAAGGCCCAGTAGGTGCGGGCGGCCATTCCGATGATGAGGATGTACCCGGCGGCGAAATGCGTGAAGCGGATATAGCCCATCAGGAAGTGATCGCTCGCCTCGCCTGAAAGGGTCGGCGGCGGGCTGCCGATGAAGTAGCCGGAGATGAGCAGCGCCGCGATGGCGAAGGCGTTCACGAAGTGCCAGATGCGGACCGGAAATTCGTAAACATAGATCGCGGGCTGAAACCCGTTTCCGTTCCCGTCCCCGTTGGGTTTCGGCGCCTGCGGTGGCGGCGGATCGAAGTCGGTGGCGATGACCATGGCTTGCTCCTACATCACGGAGAGGGCGAGGGGGAGAACGATGGAACCCTTTTTCATTCGGATCTCTCCCTTAGCGGACGGTGACTTCGGCCAGTTCGCGGCCGTCTTCGCTCATGACATGGGTGGAGCAGGCAAGACACGGGTCGAAGCTGTGCAGCGTGCGCAGGATCTCCACCGGCTCTTCGGCGCGTTCCACCTTCGTGTTGAGAAGCGCGGCTTCAAACGCGCCGATGTTACCCTCGTTGTCGCGGGGGGAGCCGTTCCACGTGGTCGGCACGACGCACTGGTAATTCTCGATCTTGCCGTTCTTGATCTTGATCCAGTGGCCGAGCGCGCCGCGCGGCGCCTCGGTGAAGCCGACGCCCTTGACCTCGGCGGGCCAGGTCGACGGATCCCACGACGCGGTGTTGGCGGTGGCTGTATCGCCCGCCTTCACATTGGCGATGAGCTTGTCGAGGAAGTAGCTCATCTTGTGCACCGCCCACTGGCATTCGAGGCCACGCGCGGCCGTGCGCCCGAGCGTTGAGAACAGCGCGGAAACGGGCACGTCGAGCGTTTTCAGGACGAGCGTAAGCTGCTCGGTGATTTCCTTGTCGCCCTTCGCATAGCCGATGACGTAGCGGGCGAGCGGGCCGACCTCCATGGCGTGGCCCTTCCAGCGCGGCGCCTTGATCCAGGAATATTTCGCGCTTTCGTCGATCTCCTGAATGTTCGTGCGCGTGCCGACGAGCTTCGGCCCGAGCTTGAAGTTCGGCTCGGTGACGCCATCCCAGGGGTGAAGTCCCTTCTTTTCGTCCGCGTAGGCGTACCAGGAATGCGGCACGAACTCCTGAATCTCGTTCGGGTCGCGCAGGTCGACGGGGAAGACTTCCTTCAGATTGCCGTTGATGATGGCGCCGCGCGGCTGAAGCAGGCTTTCCGCCGAATAGTCGTTGGCGCGGTCCGGAATGTCTCCGTAGGAAAGCACGTTCTTCGACGACAGGCCGCCGCCGTAGAGCCATCCCTTGTAGAACTGCGCCACCGCGAGAAGGTCGGGGATATAGACGTTTTCGACGAACTCGATCGACTGGTTGATGATGGAGCGCACCATGTTGAGGCGCTCCATGTTGATGGAGGTCGATGCGCCCGGCCCTTCGATGTTGATGACCGACGGCACGCCGCCGACGAGCCAGTTCGGATGCGGGTCCTTGCCGCCGAAGATGGTGCGGATGCGCATGATGTGCGTCTGGAAATCGAGCGCTTCCAGATAGTGCGTCACCGCCATCAGGTTCGCCTCCGGCGGAAGGAGATAGGCGGGGTTCGACCAGTAGCCGTTCTTGAACGGCCCGAGCTGGCCCGATTCCACGAACTTCTTGAGCCGGTTCTGCACGTCGCGGAAATAGCCGGGCGACGATTTCGGATGGCGGGGCGAAACCTTCTTTTGGAGTTCGCTCGTCGCCGCCGGGTCGGCCGAGAGCGCCGAGACGGGGTTGACCCAGTCGAGCGCATGAAGGTGATAGAAGTGCACGAGGTGATCGTGCGTCTGCAGCGTGAGCTGCATCAGGTTGCGGATGATGTTCGCGTTTTCGGGAATCTGGATCTTCAGCGCGTCTTCTACCGCACGCACCGAGGTCAGCGCATGGGTGCCGGTACAGACACCGCAGATCCGCTGCGTGAAGGCCCAGGCGTCGCGCGGGTCGCGGCCCTTGAGGATCACTTCGAGACCGCGCCACATGGTGCCGGTCGACACGGCGTTGCGGATGACGTTGTTGTCGTCGACATTCACCTCGCAGCGCATGTGGCCTTCGATGCGCGTGACGGGATCGACGACGACGCGCTTGCCGCTGTTATCGAGCGTGAAGCCGTTGGGTGTGCTGATCGTCGCCATTATTCGTTATCTCCCTTCGAGCGCGCGTTCTTGATGGCGCTGACGGCGGCGTGAGCCGCGATCGCGGCGCCTACGACGCCGGCGGCTGTCGCCCCGATGACATCCGCGTTTTCTTCGACGCCGAACTGCTTGATGTTGGTAAGGCGGTTATAGAAAGAGCCGTTGTCCCAGAAGCCGTCTTCCGAGCAGCCGATGCAGCCGTGACCGGCCTGGATCGGGAAGGAGACGCCGCCGTTCCAGCGCGTCGTGGAGCAGGCGTTGTAGGTCGTCGGCCCCTTGCAGCCCATCTTGTAGAGGCAATAGCCCTTCTTCGCGTTCTCGTCGTCCCATGCTTCGACGAACTGGCCCGCGTCGAAATGCGGACGGCGGTAGCATTTGTCGTGGATGCGCTGGCCGTAGAACATCTTCGGGCGCCCCTGCCGGTCGAGTTCTGGGATGCGCTCGAAGGTGAGGATGTAGGTGATGACGGCGGTCATCACTTCCGGGATGGGCGGGCAGCCCGGGACGCGAATGATCGGTTTGTCGTGGACGACCTTGTGGACGGGTACGGCCTGTGTCGGGTTCGGCTTCGCGGCCTGTACGCAGCCCCACGAGGCGCACGACCCCCACGATATGACGGCCTTCGCATTCGCGGCGGCGTATTTCAGCTGCTCGACGAAGGGCTTGCCGCCGATGATGCAGTACATGCCGTCCTCGTTGAGCGGCGGATTGCCTTCCACGGCGAGGATGTAATTGCCCTTGTGCTTGGTGACGATCTCTTCGACGATGGCCTCCGCCGCATGGCCCGCCGACGCCATGATGGTGTCGTCATAGTCGAGCGAGAGCATGGACAGGATCACGTCGGACGCGAGCGGGTGCGCCGAGCGGATGAACGCTTCCGAGCAGCAGGTGCATTCGAGGCCATGGAGCCAGAGCACGGGGATGCGCGGCTTCGTTTCGAGCGCGTGCGCGAGGGTCGGGGCAAGCTGCGGGCCGAGGCCGAGCGCCGCGGCCGTGAGGCTACAGAATTTCATGAAACTGCGGCGTGACACCCCTTGCCGCCGCAAGACATCGTAGAAAGTTTCGTCCATGACCGGCGTTTCCTTCGCGCGATGGTTCGTTTGACCGGCATCCCTCGGCCGCGTCTTCGCACCATTTCAAGCAAAGGCCGTGCCAAAGTTAATTATGTCATAAATAACATGCAGTTGGGTCTGAGATTTGGGTAGTGTCAGTTTTGATTTCGTCTATTTCCAGTGTGCGCGGCTTGCCAAAGCGGTCACTCTTCTTCCACTTTGTCGCGGGTAGTTTCGCCGCACTCGCGTGTCATGCTATGGGGCTTCAGGCTGGGCAAGGAATGCCGTTCGACCATGATCAAGGCTCCAAATCTCGCGCGGAACGCCGCGTTCTGGGTCGGCACATTCGTGACCGCGCATGTATGCGTCTGGACGCTTTACGGCGTTCTGCATCAGAGCGGGCCGCTTCATCCCGACATGATCGAGGCATGGCTGTGGGGGCAGGAATATCAGTTCGGCTACTACAAGCACCCGCCGTTGTGGGCGTGGCTCGCGGGCGCGTGGTTCGAGATTTTTCCCCGCAGTAACTGGGCGTTCTATTTGCTGTCGTCGCTTACAAGCGGGCTGGGGCTCGTGGGCGTCTGGAAACTCTACGGTGTCTATGCGCGACCCGAGCATCGCTTCGCGGGGCTTCTGCTTCTGGTGACGTCGCCGTGCTACACGCTTCTCGCGCTGAGGTTCAACGCGAACAGCATCCTGCTTCTCGTCTGGCCGTGGGTTGCCTACGCATTCGCGCTCGCGATGGAGCGGCCTGGCGTGCGTAACGGGCTTTTCTTCGGAGCCTGCGCGGCGGCGGCCATGCTGTCGAAATATTACTCTGCGGTGCTGTTGGCGTCATGCCTCGCGGCGAGCTTCGCGCATCCGCAATGGCGGCGCTTCTATCGTTCGCCCGCTCCCTATGTCGCGCTTGCCGGTTTCCTCGTCCTGATGGCGCCGCACGTCATCTGGCTCGTCAATAACGACTTCCCGACGCTCGCCTATGCGGAGACACGCACGCATTTCACCGACGAGAGTGTCGGCTTCGGTTTCGTCAGCTTCATGCTTTCGGTGTTGCTGTTCAATGCCCTGATCGTATTGCTGATCTACACCGCGCGCGATCGCGATCATCCGAAGCGCGGGGATGTGCTCGACGCGACCCTGGCCCGGTTTGTCGCAATTCTGGCACTTGGGCCTTACGCCCTCTCTCTTGTCGTTGCGGCGGCCTTTCACGTTCGCCTGTCGACGAATTTCGCGATCCCGATCTATTTTCTGGTTCCGCTCGTTCTCCTTCAGGCACTGAGGCCCGACCCGCGCCGTCTGATCCGTCGAACGATTTTGGTCGGCGCGGCGATCTATGCGCTGGCGATGCCCATCGCGCTGATCTCGCCCTATGCCATGGGGTTGCTTGGAAAAGAACTCAGTGTCGTGCCCGCCGTCGAGATATCGGAGCTAGCGCACGCGGCGTGGGTGGATACGACAGGCGCTCCGTTGGCGACCGTAGCGGGATCGGAGCCTTATGCCATGGTGACGGCGTTCTACAGCGGCGAGCGCACGCGCGAATTCACGGGGTTCAATCCCGGTTTCGCCCCGTGGGTAACCCCATCCACGCTGGCGAGCGGCGGTCTGTTGACGATCTGTCTGCGGAATGACGCCCTCTGCAACCGCCGTGCCGACAGCTATAATACGGGCGAATCGAAAACGGTCGCCATCACGGTGCGCCGAAAGGCGCCGTTTGCCTCGAAGCGGTCCACGAGTTTTCTCGTGCATATCCAGCCTCCACACGCTCCCGAGCACTTACGTTGAAGATGTGGGACAAATAGTAGCGAATTATACAATCCGCCGACCGGAAAAAACGCAATTTTCCGGGCGAGACGTTTTTCCCGTCCTCAGAGCATTTTCATACCAAGGTTGCCCCAACATGTGCGAACGAGCATCTGATCCTTCCAACCCGCATGACTGCGGCTTCAGGGAAAGCCATCAGTATACGCTCGTCCAGAAGATCCTCGGCGCGATCGATGAGCACTCGAAGGAAGCGAAAGTTTCCGCCTGTCCCGCCTGCCTCAGAGATGCGATGATGGTCGTCGCGGCGCTCCTGCACTTTGAGGCCGAGAAGGACGAAAGGACGAACGAGGCCCACGACCGCGTTGCCGACACATTCGCCGACGTTGCGCGTGAAAGGATGAACGCGGTCGTAGACGCGCTTATCGAACTGGGCTCGGCTAATCGCGTCATGTAAGCCCGACATGAAGCTCCCGATTTGATTCAGTTTTTCTTCCGGTCCTTACAGCTGCTCTAACCCGGATGCGTCAGCATGACGCGGGAAGGCGACGCCGATTCCCATGAGGCACCGCGCGACGCCGCATCTCGAAGCGCAATCGCAAGGTGGAGCCATGAGCAGCGCAAGTTCCGACCTGAACGTCCCTCACCAACGTGAGCGCGAGGTCATTCACGATCACTGGATACTCTTTCTCATTCAGGGATTACTTCTGGCCGTGCTTGGCATTCTCGCCATCGGCGCGCCATACCTTACGACCGTCGTGGCCGTCAAGCTCGCGGGCTGGCTGTTCATCATCGGCGGTATTATCGGCCTCGCCACGTTCTTCACCGGCCGCGAGGTGCCCGGTTCCATCTGGTCGTTCCTCGGCGCGGCACTCGCAATAGCCGTCGGGGTCTACCTGCTGCGGCAGCCGCTCGTCGGCGTCCTGTCCCTGACGCTCGTCTTGGCGGCCTTTTTCCTGGCGCAAGGGATCACGCAGATCTTCGCGGCGCTCTCCCATCGCCGCGTGCTCAGCTCGTGGGGCTGGCTCCTCTTCAGCGGCCTTGTGGATCTCGTCCTCGCCGGCATCATCATCAGCGGGTTTCCGCTCGATTCTGCCTGGGTGCTCGGCATCCTCGTCGGCGTTTATCTCCTGCTGTACGGCATTGCCCTGATCATGACGGCTCTCGCCAGCCGCGACGTCAGCCCGGAACAGTTCGAATATCGCCCTTGAGAATCGCGAGAGTCCTGCGTTCGGGCTTGTCACCTGAACGCAGGAGCATCGAAAGCTGGAGGCACGGGCCGATAGGGAGCCTGCCAATAAGGAACGGCGGGTGGCCGTTTCAGGCTTTTGACAGCTTGGCCAGCTCGTTTTTCAGCGTATCCAGAGCCGGCTTGGCCTCGCCACCGAGATTGATCTCGTTGCCGATACGGTCGAGCGTTGAGTTGAGGTCCGGGACGCGTTGTTGCACCGCCTGCGCGAGCGCCTGCCTTGCCTCGGGCGTAAGTTCCTGAGCCCTGGTTTTCAGGCTGGCGAAGCGATCCGATATATCGCGGATTTCGCCGATTGCCGCCTGAGCCGACCCTGAGTCCTTTATACGGCCTAGCGCCGTCTGGAGGCGCGAGATGTTTGTCAGGATATCGTTTTGCAGAGCGACGGCCGACGTTCCCGCGACCTGGGACGGCTGGGGGGGCAAAGGCGCCGTGCTGTCATTGATCGCAGCGTTCCGACCGGCTTCTCCGGTACGGGTTGTTGGCGGCTCGCCGATCTTTGCCTCGGGCGCGGTGGTGCGCGTGTTGCGATTGATCTGCTCGGCTTCCTGCTGCACCCTGTTTTCGTTCGGCCAGAAGTAGAGTGCGGCGCCGGCAATTATGAGCGCCGGAAGAAGCCAATAGGCGAGATTTGCGCTGCCGCCGGTCGACGCCGACTTGCCCTGACGAATATGTGATGTGGACCGGGTTTCCTGGGGTATTTCCTGCCCGGCTCGAACCGCCGAAGCGCTTGGGATGGCGCGCTCGAAGTCGCCTTTCTGACTGACAAGCAGGCTGGCGATGCCCTGATTGTCGAGACCGGCGGTGGCCTGATGGCGCTTCAGGAAGGCAAGCACGACAGGTGCAAGGAAGCCGATCAGCTTTTTCGCGGAGCCCTGGCCAAGGCCGGCATACTGGGCGAGGCGGGACGTCAGCGTGTCGAGCGTTCCTCCGCCGATGAGTGACGATATGAGGCTCCAGCCGGTCTGCAGGATGTCACGGTTAGAGCCAAGAAGGCTGCCGATGATATCGCCGCTGTTCACGGCGTCGCGGCCGACGATATTTTCCGATTGGGAGAGAGCATATCCGATCCGCTTCGGACCGTCCGAGCCCTGTGCCATGCCCGCGAGGCCCGTCAGGATGCCGGGAATGCCGGCGGAAATTCCTTTTTGAGCTGCCTGCTGTTCAAGTCCAAGCGTCGAAGCCAGTTTTCCCACGATATCGGGAGTAAACGACTGCGTGATGGTCGATAGAAGATTGGTGGCCATTAGAAGCCTCTCCAGTGTTCGCGCAAACAACGATACCTGCAAAGTACAGGCCTGCGCTAAACTCGCTTCTGGCGGCTATCCATGCAACGTCGAACCCAGAATTTCATTATCATGGTCTAAATAAAATCTATGCCCTTCTAGCAATCCGAAACTGAAATGTAAGTATACGCCAAACAGATATTGATGTGAATAGGATAATATTGGCCCCGAAGAGGCCGGAGACTTATTCCCTCTGCTCGACCTTCCGCAAAAAAGAAAGGGCCACGGATGCGGCCCTTTCGATGGAAACAGACTTGCGCCAGCATGAGCGAAACAAATCGACAACGTTGCGCTGCGTGAGGCTTGGCGAAAGCGCGCCCAACGGATAGGCAGGCGGCTTTGGTCGTTCAAGGTCCATGAGGCGCCCCGGAAATTGAAGCTGCCGTCCGCCTCATGAATTTGAAACCGGCAACGCACTCGCAATAATGTGTGGCCGATTTCAAGTCGTCCTATCTGCCAGGCTCACCAGCAGACGCGCCAGCAGCGATATGGGCCACAGCGCCAGCGGCAGGCAGGCCCATAATACGGCGGACGCCATCCATAATAGGGGCCCCAGCCGCCATAATAGCGCGGACCGCCCCAGCCCCACGGACGGGGCCCCCAGCCCCATGGCCGTGGTCCCCAACCCGGACCGCGGTGCCAACCTGGGCCATAACCCCAACCGGGGCCGCCCCACGGTCCGTGAACCTTGATGACGTCGCTGTTCGCGGCTTCATCGTGAACTGCGAGCACGCCCGCAGCGGCTGCGCCCGCCATCGCCGACGTGTGCGCGACGCTCCACGTCAAGGCTCCAGCAAAAAGCGCAAGCGCCAGATAGATGATTTTTTTCATTCAGGTGGTCTCCGAATGACGGAACCCCCTCGGCATGACCAATCTGGCGAAGGATTGTGGCCTTTCGCCGGTCAGATTGTAACGAGCTGTCACGAAGGGCGATCGCTGACGATCGCCACGACACAGGAGCCACGGCGTATCGCCCAATGCCGACCGATCGAGACAGCTTCCGGCGCGCGTCAGTCCGGGATGCGAATGTGAATGTAGCGGAAGGTGGCGAGAAGCCACGGCAGCAAAGCGACCGACAGGAAAACGAGGTTTGTTTCCGCCGCCGCGTCGACCATCGATCGCGTGATCGTCGGCCACGCGATCATGCCCGTGACGATGGCTGCGCCAATCGCGGCGAAGACCGCAAAGCCGAAGCGAAGCGCGCGCGATACGCGGTTTTTCGTTCCGGTCAGCGTCAGCGCGGCGGCGCCGTAGCCGCCGAAAACGAGCGTTCCGCCAAGCCAGGGCGAGACAGGGATCAGAGCCCCGGCGGCGATGGCGAAAAATATGCCGAGGAAAAAGACGGTCCAACTGTCCGGATAGCCGTCCGGGCGTACCGGGAGAAACGCGGTTTCATCCTCGTTTTGCGACTTGTCGTCGATATAGTCGATAAGATCCTGTTCCTGACGGGACATATAAAGCTTCCTCGCAAATGGCAGGTTTCGGGTGCGAAAATACCGGCGCCCCGAAACGTCACCGTCCTGCCGTGTCCTTTGGCCTTGCGCCGGAGCCAGTTTGCACATGGCGCGAGCGCCGCTGCGCTTGCATGATCCGCGCGCAGGGGACTCGATCCGAGCGCGGGGTTATGCGGCGTTTTCGGCGGTAACTCGAAAACATGCTATCCGACCGGATGCCACATCCGCACGTATATGGGCGAATCGACAGACAGCGCAATCGGCGAGGGCGCCCGTTACGCGGTCCGCCGCAATCAGCGTGGCGCCCAGGGGTTCTTTGCCTCCGCGCTATCGTCGGCCTTGAGGTCGCTGCCTTTCGACCCGGCAACCCCGGAGAGGGGGGCGCCTCTTAGCGAATCGTGCGCAAGCGGGTTCACGTCGGATTCGAAAATGAGCTTGATGAGCGCCTTCTGGGCGGGAACCTGCGCATATTCCTTGTAGATGGTCAGGCTCTGGATCGTGAAGGCGAGGCGGTCGGCTTCGTTCGTCTTCAAGCCCATCTTCTGCACGATTTCCGTATCGATGCGCTCGCCTCTGTCCAGAACCCATTCCTGCATTTCAAGGCCGACTTTGGCCAGGATCGCGCGCGCGGATGTGGGAAGCGCTTGATACCGGTCCTTCGACATGATGAGGAAGCCCGGCGTATACAGGTGATAAGAGAGGGTGAGGTAGTTCTGCACCTTGTGAATGTTCTCGCCGTAGATCAGGTCGAGCGTGGATTCGATGCCGTCCAGTTCGCCGCGCTGAATGCCGCCGTAGACATCCTTGAACTCGACGGGTAACGGTTCGACGCCATAGGCCTTGAACATCTTGATGCGCCATTCACCCTTCGGCACACGCAGCTTGAGGCCCTTCAGGCTTCCGGGCCCTTCCACGGGGCGTTTGTTGTTCAGGATTTGGCGGAAACCCAATTCCCACATCGCCAGCAGCTGATAGCCCTTCGCGTTGGCGGCCGCCTGAAGATACTGCTTCATGGCCTTGTCGCGGAACTGCCGGACATGGGCGCGATTGCGAACGAGAAACGGCATTTCGAACACGCCGAACTCGCCCGCCACGTTCGACATGGGCGTGCCGATGACGGAAATGTCGACCTCGTTCTTCAGCATCTTCTTCAGCACTTCGGCATCGCCGCCAAGCCCGCTTTTCGGGTGAAGCACGATGCGGATGCGCCCGCGCGACATCGCTTCGACACGGCGCGCGTATTCTTCCGCCGAGATGAAATAAAGCGATCCCTCAGCCCCGATATGAGAGAAGTGAAGTTCAAGCGGCCCCTCGGCAGGAGCCTGAGCGCGCGCGGACGAAATCGCGAAAGCCCCCGCCACCATGCAGACAATCGCCAGCGCTGCCGCGCGCAGTATCGTGAATGTGCCCGTCATAGCCCCTCCCAGTCTCAGCAGCATTTACGATAAGTTTTAGGTAGTCTCAAGCAACACGAGCGCGATTTCGCTCGCGGACCTCGCGCAAGGGGAGGGAACGGGCGTTCGGCGCGGCGCGTCGGGCTGTTCAGCGCGCCAGATCCTTGAGGCCGAAGCGAATGAGATCCTCGGTCCGCGCGTTGTCGCCCGCCTTGTCGAGCGCGGCTGAAATCGCGGCGTTCGCCTGAAGCGGCGCATAGCCGAGGTTCACGAGCGCGGACACCGCCTCCGCCGCGGGAGAGGGCGCGACGGAGGCGGGCGTCGCTGCCGATGCGGCGCCGGAGGTTGGCGCGGCGTTGGCTGCGACGCTGAAAGCGAGGGGCGGAGCCTTGTCCTTGAGTTCGTTCACGATCCGAAGCGCCACCTTCGGGCCGACGCCCGGCGCGCGCGTCACGCTCACGCGGTCCTGCATGGCGATGGCTTGCGCGAGCTGTGTGGAATCGAGCGTCGCGAGGATGGACAGCGCCACCTTTGCGCCGACACCCTGCACGCTTTGCAGGAGACGGAACCAGCCACGTTCGGCCTCGGAGAGGAAACCGTAAAGCTTGATTGCGTCCTCGCGGACATGCGTCTCGATGGAAAGCGCAACCGGTTCGCCGGGCCGCAGCGCACCGAGCGTCCGCGGCGAGCAGGCCACTTCATAGCCGACGCCGCCAACATCGATTATGGCGTGGTCCGCGCCCACGGTGTCGACGATGCCCTTGAGCTTTCCGATCATGACCTCAGCATAACCCGAGTCGGCGACGGCGGCGCGAGCGGGTTTTGCGCTTCGCGTCAGCAGTCCCTGTTTCAATTCTTCTCGATTTCTTGTGCGCCCCGCCGCGAGACGGTGAACGGTAGCCTACATAAAGGGAATAAATCGAAGAACAGGGAGGATCATGAGCACCGAACCCGAATGCCGGCTCGTAAGGGCAGACACGACCTACGATGGAAAGCAGGGCCTGACCTACCGCCGCGGCATCGCGTCGGAAACCGTGGGCTCCCAGGGCATCTGCATGCATCTTCTGACGGTCCCGCCGGGCGGCCGCGCGAAAGTGCACCTGCATGAAAAGCACGAGACGGCCATCTACGTTCTCGATGGCGAGGCGTGGACGCTCCATGGCGACCGGCTTCAGCATCGGACGCTGACCCGCGCGGGCGACCTGCTTTATATTCCCGCAGGCGTGCCGCACCTGCCCGTCAACCTGAGCGACGGGCCGATTTCAGCGGTGATCGCGCGAACGGACCCGAGCGAGCAGGAAAGCGTGGTTCTGCTGCCGGAGCTTGAACCGCTGGCGGAAGACATCATCGCCGCTCTGAAGTCCGGCGACATCACGCCGGAGCCGAAAGCGCCGCCCGTATAGCGAGCGCGCGCCTGTGATGGGCGTGGCAGATGGCAACGGCGAGCGCGTCGGCTGCGTCGGGCGTCGCGGGCTGTGCCTTGGGCATCAGATAGCGCAGCATCGCGCGGATCTGCGTCTTGTCGGCGTGGCCCGCGCCGGTCACGGTCTTCTTGATCGAATTCGGCGCGTATTCGGCAACGCTGAGGCCCAGCCTTGCCGGGACGAGAAGCGCTACTCCGCGCGCCTGGCCGAGCTTCAGCGCGGCGCGCGCGTTCGTATTGACGAAGGTTTCCTCGATCGCGGCCTCGTCTGGGGCATGAGCCAGCACAACCTCGGTCAATCCCTCGAACAGGGCGGTGAGCCGCTGGCCCATCGCTTCGCCCGCGCCCGTATCGATGGTGCCGCAGGCGACGAATGACAGACGCTGGCTGTCCCAATCCACGACGCCCCAGCCGAGATGGCAAAGGCCCGGATCGAGCCCGAGGATTCGGACGGGGGGTTTCGGCATGAGGGAAAATCCGGCTGCAATTCTACCCGCACCGTCTTCTGCGTCGGCCCGTTCGGTCAAGCCCTTCGCGCGTTTCCGGGCATGTCCGGTGCGAAGTCGATGCCCGAACACCATGTTGTCATGAGGAAAACTCGCGCGGCTGTTTGCCGTGGCCGCGGCAAAGGGCTATCCCTGCCGCCAGAAGTCGAAGGGGAGACGCATGAAAACCGACACGCCGAAGCCGATCTATCTGAAGGATTACGCCCCCCCTGCTTTCCTTATCGCCGAAACCTACCTCGACGTGACGCTCGATCCCGCCGAGACGCGCGTGAAGTCGCGGCTATCGGTGAGGCCCAATCCGGCTGTCAAGAGGCGCGCGACGGAAATCGCGCTCGACGGCGAGTTGCTGCGGCTTCTAGGCGTGTCCATCGATGGGGCGCCGGTCGACGCGTCGCGCCTTGTGGTGACGGCCAGGGATCTCACCATCCGCGACGTTCCCGCCAAGCCGTTCACGCTCGAAATCGAGACGATCTGCGACCCGGCCGCCAACAAGGCGCTGTGCGGGCTCTATCTCTCACGCGGCGTCTACTGTACGCAATGCGAGGCCGAAGGCTTCCGCCGCATCACTTATTATCTCGACCGGCCGGACGTGCTGGCGAAGTTCCGCGTCCGCATAGAGGCGGCGAAGCAGGATACGCCGGTGCTTTTGTCGAACGGCAATCTGGTCGCGTCGGGCGATCTTCCCGGGGAGCGCCACTTCGCCGTGTGGGAAGACCCGTTCCCGAAGCCCGCCTATCTCTTTGCGCTCGTCGCAGGCAAGCTCGCCATGGTGGAGGACCGCTTCATCACGAGGTCGGGCCGCAACGTCACGCTGCGGATCTATGTCGAACCCGGCAAGGAAGACCGGTGCGGCTGGGCGATGGAAAGCCTGAAGCGGTCGATGAAATGGGATGAGGACCGGTTCGGCCTCGAATACGACCTCGACATGTTCATGATCGTCGCTGTGTCCGATTTCAACATGGGCGCGATGGAGAACAAGGGGCTCAACGTTTTCAACGACGCGCTGATCCTGGCGCGGCCCGATACCGCGACCGACGCCGATTACGAGCGCATCGAAGGGGTGATCGCGCACGAATATTTCCACAACTGGACGGGCAATCGCGTCACCTGTCGCGACTGGTTCCAGCTCTGCCTCAAGGAAGGGCTTACCGTTTTCCGCGATCAGGAATTCACCGCTGACCAGCGCTCCGCAGTGGTGAAGCGCATAGAGGACGTGCGGTGGCTGCGAAGCATGCAGTTCACCGAGGATGCGGGCCCGCTCGCCCATCCCGTGCGCCCTTCGTCCTTCATCGAGATCAACAACTTCTACACCCGCACGGTTTACAACAAGGGCGCCGAACTGTGCCGCGTGCTGCAGACCGTGCTCGGACGCGACGGTTTCCGCAAAGGCCTCGACCTCTATTTTGAGCGCCATGACGGCCAGGCGGTGACAGTGGAGGATTTCGTGTCGGCACTCGGCGACGCGAACGGCGCTGACCTCTCCCCCTATCTCCTCTGGTACAATCAGGCCGGCACGCCGACGCTCGATGCGCGCCTTTCCTATTCGGAGGGGGCCAAGGAGGCGCGGCTTACGCTGAGCCAGACCTATCCCGATCTGCCCGGCCAGCCGAAGCGCAAGGCGGTGCCCATTCCGGTAAAGCTCGGGCTGCTCGGCCCGAACGGCGGAGAGATTCCACTCGAAGTGGAAGGAAAGCCGGTCGACGGCGGTCTGGTGGTGCTGTCGAAAAAGAAAGAGGTGTTTACTTTCGAGAAAGTGGGCTCGCGGCCCGTGCTGTCGCTGCTGCGCGACTTTTCGGCGCCCGTCAACCTCAACGCGGGCGCGCGCGACAAGGACATGCTCACGCTCATCCGCGCCGATACCGATCTGTTCAACCGCTGGCAGAACGCCCAGGCCTTCGCGCTGAAGCACATCGTCGCTCTGGCAAACGCCATCGCGAAGGGTGAAACCGCGCGGGGCGATCCGCGCTTTGTCGCGGCGGTCGGCGAAGTCGCGGACGACGACACCCTCGAACATGCCTACCGCGCCGCGTTCCTCTCGCTTCCTTCCGAATCGGATGTTGCGCTTGCCATCGGCGAGAACGTCGATCCCGAGGCGATTCATCAGGCGCGAACGCTTTTGCGCGCCACGATGGGCAAGAGCCTCCGCGCGATCCTCGAAGGCGTCTACGAGCGAAGCGCCCCCGCCGAGCCCTACAATCCGGATGCGGAAAGCGCTGGCAGACGCGCGCTGCGACAATCCGCGCTGAGCCTGCTTGCGGCGGGAAAAAGCCGCTTCGGGATTGCGCGCGTGAAGGAGCAGGCGAAGACCGCGACCAACATGACCGAGTCCATCGGCGCTCTCTCGATCCTTTCGCAGGTCGGCGGCGATGCCTACGATCAGGCGCTTCAGCGCTTCCACAGGAAGTGGAAGGACGAGCCGCTCGTCATCAACAAATGGTTCGCCTTGCAGGCGTCGTCGCCGTCGCCGGATACCATCGCGCGCATCGCGGATCTCGTCGCCAACCCGCTGTTTTCAATCCAGAACCCAAATCGCGTGCGCTCGGTATACGGTGCATTCGCGCATGGGAACCAGGTTCGGTTCAACGATGCGAGCGGCGCCGGCTACGACCTCGTTGCCGATGCCGTGATCGAGATCGACGGCTTCAACCCGCAAATGGCGTCGCGGCTCGTCGGCGCGTTCGAGAGCTGGCGAATCTTCGAGCCGAAACGCCGTGCGCTCGCCGGGCAGGCGCTTGCGCGCATTCTCGACAGGAAGGATCTCTCCCCCGACGTATTCGAGATCGTATCAAAAATCGTTGGCGGGCGCGAAGGCGAAGTGGCAGGCTGAACACAGCGAGTCGCCGCGATTGCCGTTGGAACACCGGTGGTTGCAGCGCCGCCTGTACTACAAAGGGGTGACTCTTTCTTAACTAATCGTGCTCATGTTAAGATCACGGTGACTAAGACTAGGTACGGGGCGAATCTACCGGCGGGAAGACATGGCGCTTCATGAGTTGAGCCAGACCTTTTCCAATGCGCGCGCTGTCGAAGCGCCGCGCACGGTTGTCTCTTCCCTCCAGCCGGACGCTGCGGCGAGTGCACTCGCGCAGATGAGGCAATTGCTGATCGTGCTGGGCGGAACGGGCCTTGCCGCGCTCGGGTTGCTCGCCGTGCTCTGCTTCGGCTCGACGCCGGTCGAGCCGGAGATCGTTGCGTTCTGCCTTGGCGCGGCTGCCCTGTCGCTTGTGTCATGCCTCTGGATGTGTCGGCGCAGTCTCGATCGATCCGAGGCGGCGCGCCTTGCGATCGCTTCCCATGTGCAGGGGGTCGAAGCTGCGGGTGCGCTCGGGCTCCGCTGGAATCTCGTGACCGGCGATCTGGCCTGGGCGGGCGACACGAGCCGCCTTTTCGCAACCGGCGAAAGCTGTCCGACGAGCTTTCGCGACTTCCGCCAGTGGCTCCATCCCGACGACTTCCTTTATGCCTCCATTTCGCAGGCCCTGAAAAACGCGCAGAAGCGCGTCAATTGGCCTGTGCGTATCAAGGATGCGGAAAAGGGCTGGCGCACCTTTCAGCTCAGAGGAGAAATTTCTTCGACGCCTCAAGGCGCTCCAGCCTTCGATGGCCTTCTCGTTCCCGTGGACGCAAACCCGGTCCGGCAGGGACTCGAGGGTTTTCCGTCATTGCCCGACATCGTGGAATCGCTTCCTATTTCCATAGCGATCTGGGATCGTGAAAATCGTCTCGTGCTGTGCAACCGGAAGTTTCGACAGCTCTACCGTGTCTCGACGGCGGCGGCGCTGCCCGGCACCTCCTACGAGGAGATACAGGCGCAGACACGCGAGGCCATTGCGCAGCGGCCGCCGGAAGGGCGCGGCGTGGTGGGCCGGTTCCAGCTTCAGGAACGGCAGCTCGACGACGGCACCTGGCTCCAGATCGGCGAATACTGGACGGGGGAGGGAACCCTGGTGAGCTTCGGCACGGACATCACCATGCAGAAGCAGACGCAGCACCGGGTTCTCGAACGGGAGCAGCAGATGCGAGCGAGGGTGGACGGCTTCGAGCAGAGCCGCAGACAACTTGAAATTCAGGCGCGGCAGCTTCGCGAACTCGCGGAGTCCTACAACGAAGAGAAGATCCGAGCGGAAGCCGCCAATCAGGCCAAGTCCGAATTCCTTGCCAACGTCAGCCACGAGCTTCGCACGCCGCTGAACGCCATCATCGGCTTTTCGGAGATGATGCGCGACGGCGTGCTGGGGCCGATCGGCAACCCGAAATACGAGACCTATGTCAAAGACATTCATAACAGTGGCCGCTATCTCCTCGAAATGATCAACGACATTCTCGACATGTCGAAGATCGAGGCGGGCCGCTGGACCCTTTCGCCCGAATGGTTCACGATGGGCGATGTGTTCCAGGAATGTCTTTCGGTGGTCAGTCCAGTCGCCATGGAAGGCAGCGTGGAATTGAGCCAGACGGGCAACCCCGGCATTTCGCTTTACGGAGACCGGCGCGCGCTGAAGCAGGTGCTGATCAATCTGCTTTCGAACGCCATCAAGTTCACCCCACAGGGGGGAAGGGTTTCGCTGCGCGCCTATCGTTATCGCGGCAGCATACGGATCGCAATCGCCGATACGGGTGTTGGTATTCCGAAACACGATCTCGGTCGTCTGGGAAGGCCGTTTGAGCAGGTGAGCAATCAGTTGACCAAAGGACACAAGGGAACCGGGCTCGGCCTTGCGATTTCGCGCTCGCTGGTCGAGATGCATGGCGGCAAGCTCGACATCAAGAGCCGTGTCGGCGAGGGCACGACAGTGACATGCATTCTGCCGGTTCAGGATGAAAAGGAAATCGGGCGCGAGGCCGCGTGACGCTAGAAAAAACGATTGAACCCGCCTCCGCCTCCCTGGAACGAACCTCAGACTCCGTTCGCCGCCTCACCGAGCAAAAGCGCGGTCAGCCTGTCACCGTGGGCGAGATTCTCGACACGCTGCAAGACAGTGGCTTTGGCGTGCTGATGATCCTGTTCGCGCTGCCGAACGCGGTGATTCCGGGCATTTCCTTTATTCTCGGCGCACCGGTCGTCCTGCTCGGCCTTCAAATCGCCTCGGGGCGCAAGAAAGTCTGGCTTCCGGAGGTGATGCGCCGACAGGTCATATCGCCGGCCGTTTTCGAGGCGGTGGCAGACCGCGTGGAGCGGTTTCTCGTCTGGATCGAGAAGCGCGCCCGGCCGCGATGGGGCGTGGTGGTCAGCGACGGCGGCGAGCGGCTGCTCGGTCTCTATATCTCCATCGTTGCCGCGTTTCTCATGCTTCCCATGCCCTTCGGCAACATCCTGCCCGCTTTCGGCATAGCTTTCATGTCGGTCGGTATCATCGAGAAGGACGGAAAGGCGGCGAGCCTCGGCGCGGCAATCGGTTTCCTCGGAATCCTCTATCTCGTCCTGGCATTCGCCCTCGGGCTTCAGGCACTGAAAGCCGTCATCGGGATGCTGTAGATCAGGCCCTGATACTCGCGATTATTCGTGTGAAATACCGGCCATGAAACAATGGCTTGCGGTATCACATCGCCTTCACGGGAATGCGCGACCCTGTTCCGGCGATGGCGACTGCGGCTTGCGGCAGCGTCATTGCGAACAGCGCTTGCCTTGCCGGGCGGCTGGTAATCGAGGTGCCTGTACGCGGCCTGTGTGCTCATCATCACGCTCGCGCGAGCATTAAGTCTTGCGACAAGTTCGGCTTTGCGATTTCCGTTCCGATCGGTAAACACCAATTATACCAAGGGAACTTCGGTGGCGCATTGGGCTTGTCCATCGGTTCGAGCATTAAGTGTGGGGCGTTCTTCATGTCGAGTTTGTTGGATCGGGCCGAGTATGTTCGTGGCCCGGTGGCGCGCCCTGCGGAATTGGGCGTCTCCCCAAAGGGTAGCGTTTCCATCGTCGAGCGCCGTTCGCTTGCCGGTCTGCCTGTCTGGTCGACCGCCTTCGCGCATCTGAGGAAGGACCATCGCTATTACGAGATCGTGGAGGACACGGTCTGTCCGGAATTCCGCTATCGCTATTTCGCTCTGACAGACCGCTTAGGCCGCGTCATGGCGGTGCAGCCGTTCTTCGTGCTCGATCAGGATCTCGTCGCGGGGTCCGGGCGGCGGTTGAAGGGCCTCGTCGACCGCGTGCGGCGGGTCTGGCCGCATTTCCTTACCATGCGCACGCTGATGATGGGCTGCGCAGCGGGCGAGGGACATCTCGCCGCCAGGGATCAGGCAACGCGCGCCCGCGAAGCCGAGGCGCTCTCGGCCGATATCGTTCGTCTCGCGCGGGCGGAGAAGGCGTCGCTGATCGTGCTGAAGGAGTTCCCGGCCGAGTATCGCGAGGCGCTGTCCGCTTTTCGCGAGAAGGGCTTCACGGCGGTTCCGAGCATGCCGATGACGCGGCTCGACATTTCCGCATACAAGAGTTTCGACGACTATCTGAACAAGGCGATCAAGAGCAAGCGCCGCACGGAGTTTCGCAGGAAGTTCAAGGCGGCGGAGCAGTCCGCGCCGATCGAGCTTGAGGTTCGCCATAACGCCGGTGAAGCGCTCGATCAGATTTTCGCGCTTTACGAGCAGGTTTACGAAAAGTCGGACATGAAGTTCGAGAAGCTCACGAAGGAATACTTCTCCGAGCTTGGCCGCCGCATGCCGGACAAGGCGCGCTTTTTCATCTGGCGGCAGGAGGGCAGGGTGATCGCCTTTTCGCTCTGCCTCATCGAGGGCGACAAGCTCTACGGCGAATATCTCGGCCTCGACTACACCATCGCGCTGCAGCTCCACCTGTATTTCTACGTGATGCGCGACACGATTTCATGGGCCATCGCGAACGGCTTCAAGGAGATCGTCAGCACGAGCCTCGGCTACGGCCCGAAGCTGCAAATGCGCCACGAGCTTCGCCCGCTCGACCTCTATGTGCGGCACACCTCGCCCATCGCCAACGCGATCCTGAAGCGCGTGCTGCCCTATCTTGAGCCGACGCGCGGCGAGGAGACGTTGCAGAAGTTCCCGAACTACGCGGAGCTTGATCCGACGCTTCGGTGAAATCCCGACGAGCGAGATAAGTGTTTTTGATTTGTTTCCGAATGTAACCATTTGGTTACATTCTTCAGCCGCCAATTGTGCATGATCTCCACTTGGGCACTTCGAGTGGGGAAACATGAAAAACATCATTCTGGTCGCAGTCGCGTTTGGGCTTGCTGCGACACTTTCGGCTTGCGGAAGCACAGGCATTCAGAACGAAGGCCTTCTGAAGCAGCCGCTTACCGGCGGCCAGTCGCGTGTGAAGATCGTTCGCTCCGAGCAGTTTTTGGCGTCGGGCCGCGGCGCGCGTGTGAAGATCGACGGCAAGGAAGTCGCCGACATCGGCAATGGAGCGGGTGCCATATTGGATGTACCCGCTGGTCCGCATAACGTTTCCGTCGATGTCTGGGACCATCCCAACGTCTTCAATCTCAGGATCGAAGCCAAGCCCGGCAGGATGTACACACTCCTCATAAAACCGCGAGAAGACGCTGTGATGGCCGGGGCCGTGTTGGGGGTTGCCGGAATGCTCGTTGAGGCGGCGGCAAATGAGAACGGCGGCCTGTTTCAGGTCGAGGTGGTGGACGAGCAGCGCATCGGTTGATCGGCCCGCCGTTTCTCGATATTTTCCGGGGCGTGTACGACGATTATTCCCGCAAATGATAAGGCTGTGGTCGCGGCATCGTCTCGGACGCAGCCCTATTTCCTTCGCGCGTGATCGCGGAAGAACTGGTCCTGGAAGATGCACATGCGCAGGGCGTTGTGATATTCGCCCTCCACGAAGAATTCCTTGATGAGATCGCCTTCCTTGATGAAGCCCATCTGCTCGTAAATGTGGATGGCCTTCTCGTTGTCGGCGTCCACGACGAGATAGAGCTTGTAGAGATTGAGCGTCGAGAAGGCGTATTGCATCGCGAGGCTCGTCGCCTTCTTAGCGTAGCCGCGCCCCTGAAACTCGGGCGCGATCATGATCTGGAACTCGGCGCGACGGTGGATGTAATTGATTTCGACGAGTTCCACGAGGCCGACCCGCTGGCCCTCCACCTCGACCACGAAGCGGCGCTCGCTCTGGTCGTGGATGTGCTTCTCGTAAAGCTCCTGAAGCTCGACATAAGCCTCGTAAGGCTCCTCGAACCAGTAATGCATCATGCTCGAATTGTTATCGAGCTTGTGCACGAAGAGCAGGTCGTCCTTCTCCAGCGGCCTCAGAAGCAGCCCGCCGGTGCGCACGTCGAGCTTGTTCTCCTTCATCGAACGGTTCGACGCCATGAAACCTGCTCCTCAAAACGTTGCGGCCTGCCCCTCATGTAAGAAGGCAGGCCGCACGATGAAGAAGGATGACGACGCTAGAGCGACGTTTCCGGCGTAAAGGTGAAGATCTCCCCCGACGCGGTCGTTTCGGGCGTCAGAAGCGACAGCGCGAGCGGCACGAGCACGTCCGGCGGCGGTAAAGTGTTCGGCTCTTCGCCCGGATAGGCTTTCGCGCGCATGTGGGTGCGGATCTTGCCGGGATCGAGGAGGTTCACGCGGATGTTCGTCGAGGCGTTTTCGTGCGCGTAGGTCTTTGCCAACGCGTCAAGCCCCGCCTTGGATACCGAATACGGCCCCCAATAGGCGCGTGCGCGCTGAGCGGCGCCCGAGGTGACGAACAGCACGCGGCCCGCTGGCGACAGCTTCAGAACCGGATCGAGTGTGCGAATCAGCCGCCAGTTGGCCGTGAGGTTTATCTGGAGCGTGAGCGCCCAGTCGCCTTCCTTGATGTGGCCGAGCGGCGAAAGCGGACCGAGCAGCCCGGCATTGCCGACGAATATGTCGAGCTTCTGCCAGCGCTGGTAGATCGTCGGGCCGAGCGTGTCGATTTCGCCGAGCTGCTTGTCGAGGTCGAACGGCAGGATGGAGAGCGGCACGCCCCCAGCCGCACGGACCTCGTCGTCGAGTTCTTCGAGCGCGCCTTGCGTTCGGGCCGTTGCCACCACATGCGCCCCCTGAAGGGCGAGCGCTTTCGCGATGGCGCGGCCGATGCCGCGCGAGGCGCCCGTCACGAGCGCGACTTTGCCGTCGAAGCGCGGCAGGGAAGGTTCGGATGTCACGTTTTCAACCATTCATGAGCTAGATCGGTCCGACCGACTGTTGAACATACAGCATCGAGCCATGCCCGATTTGCGGCACGACCCTGAAGAGCGCTTTCAGGATTGCGTACGGTTTCCGCCGGAAAGCGCGAAGAAACGATATGGTGCGCCCCCTCATCCCGGAGGCGCTCGCCTTCAGATCAGACCGCCATCAGCGAAAGCCGGTGCTGCTGACCCGGTTCCGGGCCGTCCCAGTCGCGGAGCCTCGTCGGATAATCGCCCGTGAAGCAATGATCGGTGAATTGCGGCTGGTCCGGGTCGCGGCGCGGTTGCCCGAGAGCGCGATAGGTGCCGTCGACCGTGAGGAAAGCGAGACTGTCGCAGCCGAGAATGCGGCGCATGCCCTCCACATCGTGGTTTGCGGCGAGAAGCGCCCCCGTGTCCGGGGTGTCGATGCCGTAGAAGTCGGGGTATTTGATCGGCGGGCAGGCGATGCGCATGTGCACTTCGCGCGCGCCGTGTTCGCGCATCATGGTGACGATCTTGGTCGACGTCGTGCCGCGCACGATGGAATCGTCGATGAGCACGATGCGCTTGCCTTCGACGCTGATCGACGGCGTCGGGTTGTGCTTCAGCTTCACGCCGAGCTTGCGGATACGCTGCTCCGGCTCGATGAAGGTTCGTCCGACATAGTGGTTGCGGATGATGCCGAGTTCAAACGGGATACGCGCTTCATGGGCGTAGCCGATGGCGGCGGGGACACCCGAGTCCGGCACGGGCACGACGACATCGGCGTCGGCGGGGGCTTCGCGGGCGAGTTCGCGGCCGAGGCCCTTGCGCACATCATAGACGCAATGCCCGCCCATGATGGAGTCGGGACGCGCGAAATAGATATATTCGAAGATACAGGGCCGCGCGGGCTGCGCCGGGAAGGCGCGGTGACTGTCGATGCCCTGATCGGAAATTTCGACAACCTCGCCGTTCTCCACCTCGCGGACGAACTGGGCACCGATAATGTCGAGCGCGCAGGTTTCGGACGAGAGGATCGTCGCGTCGCCCAGCTTGCCGATGACGAGCGGACGAATGCCGAGCGGATCGCGGATGCCGATGAGCCGCTTGCGGGTGAGTGCGGCAAGGGCATAGGCGCCCTCGATCTGGCGAAGCGCGTCGAAAAGGCGGCTCATGAAGCCGTCGCGTCGCTCGCGGCTGCGCGCGATGAGATGGACGATGACTTCGGTGTCGGAGGTGGACTGGAAGATGGAGCCGGAGGAGACGAGTTCGCGACGGAGCGTCAGCGCGTTGGTGAGATTGCCGTTATGGGCGAGGGCGCACCCGCCGATGTCGAGATCCGCGAACAGCGGCTGCACATTTCGGAGCGCGGTTTCGCCGACTGTCGCATAACGGACATGTCCGACGGCCATATTGCCGCGCAGATTGTCGATCACGCCCTTGCGGTTGAAGTGATCGCCGACGAGGCCGAGGCGGCGCTCCGCGTGAAACTGCGTGCCGTCGAATGTGACGATGCCCGCCGCTTCCTGCCCGCGATGCTGAAGGGCGTGAAGTCCGAGCGCCGTGAGCGCTGCGGCTTCGGGGTGATTGAAAACGCCGAACACGCCGCATTCTTCGTGCAACTTGTCGTCAGCCAGCCCGAAAGGCTCCGTCGGCAAAGGCGGAATGCCGGCAATCTCGTCCACTTGGCTTCGTCCTTTTAGCAGTCTCCGGCGGGGCCGGAGGGGCGCCCTTCAGAAAGGCCTCAACCCCGTTCAGCTTCGGGCGCGGGCGAAGCTGGCCGGTCACGTTTGAACAGCGACTCTGGGTTGTCGGGCAACAAGGATTTAATGGTATCGCCGGTGCTTTCAATGAGCGGGAGCGAACGCGCTTCGCGCACCCATCGCGGCAAGTTCTGGCGATCGACGATCTGGCTTACGATCAGAAAGGCGATCACGACCAAAATAAGCCCGCGCACGAGGCCGTAAACGAAGCCAAGCGTGCGGTCTACCGCGCCGACACGGCTGTCGAGCACGCGCTCCGAAATGTTGGCGGTGAGGAGGCTGAACAGGATAAGGCTGGTGATGAAGGCGAGCGCGATCAGCGTCGCATCCGCGAGCATGGGCGTATCGATCATGCCGCGCACGTCTTCCTTGAAGTGCGAGTAGGCGAGCAGCGTCACGATGGCCGCCAGAGCCCAGGACATGATGGACAGCATTTCGCGCGTCAGGCCCCGCAGCATGGCGAGGAAGCCCGAAAAGATCATGATGGCAACGAGTATGATGTCGAGCCCTTGAATCGGCATGAGCCTTCCCTTTCATGCAGATCGCGCCAGTTGCATGCACCTTCTACGGCGGTTTACGCGAAAAGAGTAGCCAAATCTTTCAATTGCGGCAGGCGGGTTAATTTGACGGCAAGACCGCTTGAGGAGATTTCTCCCGCCGACGGCAGGTAAGCCTGGCGAAAGCCGAGCTTCTGCGCCTCCTTCAATCGGACCCCCGTCTGCTGCACGGGTCGCAGCGCCCCGGACAATCCGACCTCGCCGAAATACACCGCGTCGCGGGGCAAGGCAATGCCGGTAAATGCCGACAGAAGCGCGGCGGCAACGGCCATGTCGGCGGCGGGTTCGGTGATGCGGAGGCCGCCTGCGACGTTCAGGTAAACGTCCTGAGGGCCGATCTTGACGCCGCAGCGCGCTTCGAGCACGGCGAGGATCATCGCGAGGCGGTTCGTGTCCCAGCCGACGACGGCGCGGCGCGGCGCGGCGTAGGGCGAGGGCGCGAGCAATGCCTGCACCTCGACGAGGATAGGACGGGTGCCCTCGATCCCGGCGAAGATCGCGCTTCCCGCCGCGTCGCAGTGATCGAGGCTCAGGAACAGCTCGGATGGGTTCGACACCTCGCGAAGGCCGTCGCCATGCATATCGAAGACGCCGATCTCGTTCGAGGCGCCGAATCGGTTCTTGGTCGCGCGAAGAAGGCGGAGATTGTGCGCACCCTCGCCCTCGAAGGTGAGAACGGTGTCGACCATGTGCTCGATCACCTTGGGCCCGGCGATCTGGCCGTCCTTCGTGACGTGGCCGACGACGACGATCACGGGCCCCTTCGTCTTCGCCAGCGCGATCAGCGCCTGCATGCTCGC
Organism: Rhodomicrobium lacus; assembly: GCF_003992725.1. NCBI lineage: Bacteria > Pseudomonadati > Pseudomonadota > Alphaproteobacteria > Hyphomicrobiales > Hyphomicrobiaceae > Rhodomicrobium > Rhodomicrobium lacus. Next base: position 375,346 of record NZ_RZNF01000002.1, read on the forward strand.
GCGCACCTGGCTGACGGTGCCGGGCGCGGATTCGATGCTCTCGGTCCAGAGCGTCTGGATCGAGTCGATCACCACGAAATCCGGGGGCGCGCCCTGCTCGATGGTGGCGAGGATGCGTTCGACGCAAGTTTCCGCCACGAGGCCGAGCGGTGCTTTCGCGAGCCCCAGGCGGTGGGCGCGCAGGCGGATCTGGTCGGTCGCCTCTTCGCCGGAAAAGTAGAGCGAGCCGTGGCCCTGTTCGGCGATGGCAGCGGCGGCCTGCAACAGGAGTGTGGATTTGCCGATGCCCGGCTCGCCCGAAAGAAGCACCGCCGATCCTTGCGCGAAGCCGTCGCCGACGGCGCGGTCGAGTTCGCCGATGCCCGATGAGATGCGGCGTACGTCGCGGCCTTCCGCATCGAGGCTTTCGACGGCACATGCTTTCGCGCGCCGCTTCGCCTTCAGTCCGACGCCGCCGGGCGCGGACACGGCTGCGGCTTCCTGCACAAGCGTATTCCAGTCGCCGCAGGCGGGGCATTTGCCCTGCCACTTCGGCGACACCGCTCCGCAGGACTGGCAGACGTAATCCGCCGCGCCCTTACTCATCGACATAGACGCGGTGGTAGCGCCGCCCGAGCGAGGTCAGCACTTCGTAACCGATGGTGCCCGTGATCCGCGCGAGGTCGTCCACCGTGGTCTTTCCGCCAAGCAATTCGATGAAGCCGCCGCGATGCAAGAGCGCCTCCGGCACATCCGTCGCGTCGAAGGTCGTGAGGTCCATGGATACGCGGCCGAGAAGTGGAAGCGCGTGTTCGCCGATATGGCCAACCGCACCCGGCTTCTCGTCGGACGAGGAAAGCGCGCGGAAATAGCCGTCCGCATAACCGACGCCGACGGTGGCGATACGGCTGTCGCGCTTCAGCGTCTCTGTCGCGCCATAGCCGACGGTGAACCCCTTTTCGCCATGCCGCACCTGCACGATACGACCGAACAGCCAGACGACCGGCTCGAACTGCGACGGCTCCAGCTTCTGCGGATTGCCGCCATAGATCGCGATGCCGGGCCTGGCGAGGTCCAGATGATATTTGCGGCGGAGCAGGCAGCCCGCCGAATTGACGAGGCTCTTCGCGATGCCGGGAAAAAGCGACGTCACCGCCTCGAAGCGCTTGAATTGAACCTCATTGAACGGGTGCATCGGTTCGTCCGCGTGCACAAGATGGCTCACGAGCACGGCGGGGCGGAACGGCTGCAAGAGCTCCGGCCTGGCGGCCAGCGCATCGGCGGCCTCCGGTTCGAGGCCGACGCGGCACATGCCGGTGTCGAACTGGATCGCGGCGGGAAGCCGCGTATCGTGCTCTCGACAGTAGGCGGACCATTCCTCGACCTCGGCGAGGCTATTCAGCACCGGGCGAAGCCTGGCTTCGCGGTAGACAGCGGACGTGCCCGGCAGGAGCCCGTTCAGGGTGTAGATCATGGCGTCGTTCGCGAGGGCGCGCAGAGCGAGCGCCTCGTCGAGCGTCGCGACGAAGAAAGTGCGGGCCGTTTCCTTCTGCAGCGCCGACAGAACAGGCTGAATGCCAAGGCCATAAGCGTCGGCCTTCACCACGGCCGCCGTCTCGGCCTTGAGCGAAGCCTCGGCCGCGCGGCGATAGTTTCGCCGAAGCGCCGGAAGCCTGATGATCAGTACACCGTTGGCGGAGGCCGGGGCCTCGGCGAGCGCCCGCTCGACCGCCTCTGAAAATGCCGTGTCCATGCCCGTCGCAACCATGGCTATTCGTACCGCTCGGGTACGCGGCGGTCGTCGGCGAGATCGCCGAAGCGCGTGATGTCGGACTGGAATTGCAGCCGCACCGTGCCCGTGGGACCGTGACGCTGCTTGCCGATGATCACCTCGGCGAGGCCCTGCACCTGATCCATCTCATCCTGCCATTTCTGGTGCTCTTCCACCTTCGTCAGCGAAGGCTCCTTCCGCGAAACATAATACTCTTCGCGGAAGACGAACATCACGACGTCGGCATCCTGTTCGATCGAGCCCGATTCGCGCAGGTCTGACAGTTGCGGGCGCTTGTCGTCACGGTTTTCCACCTGACGCGAGAGCTGGGACAACGCGATGATCGGCACCGCGAGTTCCTTCGCCAGCGCCTTCAGGCCGACCGTGATTTCTGAAACTTCCTGCACGCGGCCTTCCTGCGAGCGCTTCGCGGAGCCCGTCAGAAGCTGGAGGTAGTCGACGATGATGAGGCCGAGGCCCTTCTGGCGCTTCAGGCGACGCGCGCGCGCCGCAAGCTGCGCGATTGAAATGCCGCCCGTGTGGTCGATGAACAGCGGCAGCGTCTGAAGTTCCATCGCGGCCTGCTGGAGGCGCTGGAACTCCACGTCGGAGATGTTGCCGCGCCGGATCTTCTCGGACGGGATCTGCGCCTGCTCGGCAAGAATACGCGTCGCAAGCTGTTCGGACGACATTTCGAGTGAGAAGAAGCCGACGACCGCGCCATCGACAGCCTCGGTGGTGCCGTCATCCTTCTGGCGCGTGCGATAGGCCTTCGCGACGTTGAAGGCGATGTTGGTGGCGAGAGCCGTCTTGCCCATCGACGGGCGGCCCGCGAGCACGAGCAGGTCGGAATTTTGCAGGCCGCCCATCATCTTGTCGAGGTCGGTCAGACCGGAGGAGAGGCCCGACAGGCCGCCATCGCGCTCATAGGCGCGCGCCGCCATCTCGACCGCTTCGATGGTCGCATCGCCGAAGGACATGAAGCCGGAGCCGTACTTGCCCTTGTCGGCGAGATCGTAGAGCCGCTGCTCGGCCTCCTCGATCTGGCGCTCCGGCGGCTGCTCGATGGGCGAATCGTAAGCGACATTCACCATGTCCTCGCCGATGAGGATGAGTTCGCGGCGCACGGCGAGATCGTAGATCGTGCGGCCATAGGCCTGCGCGTTGATGATGGTGGTGGCGGCGGCGGCGAGGCGGCCGAGATATTGCGCGACCGTGATTTCGCCGATGGGCGGCTCGTTGTCGAAAAAGGTCTTCAGCGTGATCGGGGAGGCGTGCTTGCCCGCCTGAATGAGCTTGCCCATGACCTCGAACAGGCGGCCATGGAGCGGCTCGAAGAAATGATTCGGCTCAAGAAAGCCGGACACGCGGTCGAACGATTCGTTGTTGATCAGCACCGCGCCGAGCAGCGCCTGCTCGGCCTCGATGTTATGCGGAGCCTGCCGGAACGGCAGGGATTCGATGCTTTCCGCCAGGGCGGACCTGGCAGGAACGGCGGAAAGGGCGGGGGAGCGTCTCATGGGCGCGATAAAACCAGATTCGCGATCCGCCCCGAAAGGCGCCCCGCCTTCGATTCGCCATGCGTGCACAGCGGAATGATTCCGCTGGAAGAGTCCTTAACGTTTCGAACCGTGCCTTGACAGTGTATACGCCGCAACCCGACTCGGCGCGTGCGGGAGAACGCCCCTCAACTGAAGTTTGACTTGAGGAATTTTCCGCCGGTGATAGCGTGAGCCTCGCACTGACATTTTTGTCAGAATAAGACGCAAAAAATAGGGGATGGAGATGATCAAGGGACAGCGCATTCGCGCCATAGCGGGCGCTTGCGCGCTTGCCGTCGCATTGCCGCTTTCGGCCCATGCCGCCGCTGAAGACGCCATCGGCACATGGCGCGATGCGGATTCTGGCGGCATCGTTTCGGTATATTCCTGTGGCGGCGGCATCTGCGTGAAGGTCGTCAAGCCGGGCAAGGGCCGTGAGAAGGACGACGCAAACCCCAATCCGCAGCTCAAGGGACGCTCCATGGCGGGCGTCGTGCTTATGAACGGCGCGACGAAGGCCGGCTCGGACAAGTGGAAGGGCAAGCTCTACAACAGCGAGGACGGCGAGACCTACACCGGATATGTGACATCCGTGAGCAAGGATGAAGTGAAGCTTGAAGGCTGCGTGGCGGGTGGACTGATCTGCAAATCGCGGACCTGGAAACGCGTGCAGTAGCCCTGTTGGGGGGACGAGTTGCTTCGGGGTGACACGGAGCAGTTCGACCGGGGACGGCGCGGGGAGACCCGCGCCGCCTTGCCTTTGGGCTTTTATTGCGCCGCCACCAGCGCCTCGGCCTGAAACGGAAACACGAGCGGCACGAGGATCACCACCGTCACCATGACGGCGAGGGTAAAGGGCACGCCCACCCGCACGAAATCGAGGAAAGTGTAGTTGCCGGGACCGACCACCAGCGTGTTCACCGGCGACGACACTGGGGTCATGAACGCCGCCGATGCGGCAAGCGCCACGGTCATGACGAAGGGATAGGGCGACGCGCCAAGCTGCGCCGCAACGGACAACGCGACAGGTGCCATCAGCACCGCCGTCGCGGTGTTCGATATGAAGAGCCCGAGCGCAGCGGTCGCGGCGAAAAGCGCCGCCAGCATCACATGCGGTTGCGCGTTGCCGAGCGCGTCGATCAGCAAGCCGGAAGCGAGGTCGATTCCGCCGGTCTTCTGAAGCGCAAGCGAGAAGGGCAGCATCCCGACGATGACGACAAGGGTCTGCCAGTGGATCGAACGATAGGCGGCGTTCATGTCCACGCAGCGAAACAGTCCGAGAAGAAGACAGCCCATCAGCGCCGCCTGCACGTTCGGCACAATTCCCGTCATCATCGCGGCCACGACGAGGGCGAGGACACCGAGAGAGAAAGGCGCGCGCATCGCGGCCGGCACCTGCTCGTCGATTTCGGCGGCCACCTTCAGAATGACGAGATCGTCAGCCGGTGACCGGAGAAGCTCGATCGCGTGCCATGGTCCGGCCACGAGCAGCGTGTCCCCGAGTTTCAGAGGCTCGTCGCGAAGATTACCGGCAAACGCCTTCTTGCCTCGCTTGAGCCCGACCACAGACAGGCCGTAATGCGTGCGGATCGCCGCCTGGACGATGGTCTTGCCGATGAGCTTCGATGTGGCCGGGACGATAAGCTCGGCCATGCCCACCGCATGCGACCGGTCGGCGAAGTCGCGGCCTTCGATCGGCAGGATCGTCAGCGCATTTTTATGGGCGAACGCCGCAATGTCGGAGGCGGGGGCGGTCGCGACGAAAAGGATGTCGCCCGATTCGAGCTGCACGTCCGCGGAGGGCTTCAAGGTCTGCCGGTTGAAATACTTGCGCCTTTCGATGGCAATGATGTCGACGCCCGCGGTTGCGCGCAGGCGAAGCTCGTCGATGCGCTTGCCCGCGAGGGGCGAGCCTTCCGTGATCGCGAGCCGGTGCCCGCGTCCGGCAAGGCTGTATTCGCTTACCCAGGTCGCGAAGCGGGGAAGCATCGTCGCCTTTCGGTTCGCGTCCATGCGGGAGACGAGCCAGCGCCGCGCGAAGACCATGTAGCCCACCGCCAGAATGAGGATGGGCAGGCCGAAGGGCGTGAAGGCGAAGAAACCGAAGCCCTCATGACCGTGCCGCGCGAGTTCGCTGTTGACGACGAGGTTCGGCGCGGTCGCCACGAGTGTCATCATGCCGCTGATGAGCGCGGCCATGCTGAGGGGCATCAGCAGGCGCCCCGGCGCCACGCCCGAATTCTGCGCGATGCGCAGGACGACGGGAATGAAGATCGCGACGACGCCGGTCGAACTCATGAAAGCGCCGACGCCGGCCACGATGACCATCAGGAGAGCGATCATGCGTGTCTCGTTCCGCCCCGCGCTTTTCGCGAGCGAATCGCCGAGTCGCTGGGCGACGCCCGTGCGCACGAGCCCTTCGCCGATCACGAAAAGCGCCGCGATGAGGATGACGTTAGGGTCGCTGAATCCGGCCAGCGCCTCGTTCATCGTTATGACGCCCGTCAGCGGCAGGGCCGTCATCATGATAAGCGCTACGGCGTCCATTCTGGGACGATTGAGGCTGAACATCGCCACGGTGATGGCGAGTAACGCCAGCACCGCGGCCAGATCGGCGGTCATGCGTTGAAAAACTCCGGTTCTCGATTTGCGCGGACGAGGGCGTCGCCGCGAAGCGCCTGTCGGCACTCTCGATTGCGCTGCGATGGTGACCGCTACGGTCAAGAAAAATGGCCCGAAAGCCGCAAAGCGACTTTCGAGCCATTGAAATCAGCCGGTATTTTGTCGCCGGCAAGGCGATACCGGGACCACATACGCCCCGGCCTTGAAGTCGCCAACCCGTCAGGCCGGGACTTTCGTCGCGGCGAGACCGGAGTGGATCGCTTTCTCCACCTCCATCGCAGCCTTCTCCGCTTTCCAGCTTTGAATGAACGAAAAAGCTTCGTTCAGCATGTGCGGCGTATGGCGGCCCGGAGATTCGCGCAGCGCGCGATCGTAATAGGCTTGCAGCGCCGGGCGATAGCTCGGGTGCGAACAGTTTTCGATGATGAGCTTGGCCCGCTGTTTCGGCGTGAGACCGCGCAGATCGGCAAGACCCTGCTCGGTCACGATCACCTGCACGTCGTGCTCGGTGTGATCGACGTGGCTGACCATCGGCACGATGCAGGAAAGCTGGCCGTTCTTCGCGGTCGACGGTGTCATGAAGAACGACAGGTAGGCATTGCGCGCAAAGTCGCCCGAGCCGCCGATGCCGTTCATGATCGACGAGCCGCGAATGTGCGTGGAGTTCACGTTGCCGTAGATGTCGGCCTCGATCATGCCGTTCATCGCGATGACGCCGAGGCGGCGGATCACTTCCGGATGATTCGAAATTTCCTGCGGACGCAGCAGAACGCGTTCACGGTAGAAATCGACGTCGCGGTTGAAATCTTCCACGGCTTCGGGGCTCAGCGAAAACGCCGTCGCGGAAGCGAAGTTCATCTTGCCGCTCTTGAGAAGGTGCAGCATGCCGTCCTGAAGCACCTCGGTATACGCAGTGAGGTTATCGAACTGGCCCTGCTCAAGTCCCGCCATGACCGCATTCGCGGTATTGCCGACGCCCGACTGCAGCGGCAGCAGGTTCTCGGGCATGCGCCCTTTTTTGACCTCGTGCGCGAGGAAGTCCAGGATGTGGCCGGCGATGAGGCGCGATGTCTCGTCGGGCGGCGTGAAAGCCGAGTTGCGGTCGAAGGCGTGGGTTTCGACGATGCCGATGATTTTCGAGGGATCGCAGCGGAAATATGGCTCGCCGATGCGGTCGGCCGGCGTCACAAGCGGGATGGGCTTGCGGTGCGGCGGAAGCGCCGTGCCGTAATAGATGTCGTGCATCCCCTCCATGGCGGGGTTGATGCGGTTATTGACTTCGAGAATGATCTTGTCGGCCTGATCGAGCCACGTCTTATTGTTGCCGATCGATGTAGCCGGAATGAGCCGACCGTCTTCGAGGACACCTGCGACCTCCACGACAGCGACGTCGAGCTTGCCGTAGAAGCCGAACCACACGAATTGCGCGACATGCGACAGGTGGATATCGATGTAATCCATCTGCCCCGCGTTGATGCGGGCGCGACACGCCGGGTCGGACTGATAGGGAAGGCGCATCTCGATGCCGTCGACGGCGGCGAGAGCGCCGTCGAGTTCAGGGGCGGTCGAGGCGCCGGTCCATACGCCGATCTTGTAATCGAAGCCATCCGCATGGAGCGCGTTGATGCGTTCGGCGAGGGCCTGTGGCACTGCTTTCGGGTAGCCGGAGCCGGTAAACCCGCTCATGCCTACGTTCGATCCTGCCGGAATAAGAGCCGCGGCTTCGGTCGCAGACATAATCTTGCTCCGAAGCGCACGGTTGAGCACGCGCGATCCTGTCACGGCCACACCTTCTTTTGCTGTTCTTTCGCGATTTTATAGGCCGGGCGTCGAATGGCGCGGGGCCAGCGCCGAAACGCTAGGCTTAGCCAAAAGTCGGATCAACTATACTTCTGGAGAATTCGCGTTTTTGGGATGCAGCCATGCAGAAATGCGCTGAGCAATATAATGCGCGCGACACGAAAAAGGGCGCAAGATAAAATCTTGCGCCCCAAGGACAAGTCGACATTTATTGCGGAAGTTACTGTTCGATGGCTTCCTCGCCCTCGAACAGGGTCTCCGCCGCGATGGCTGCCTGCTCGGCAGCGTAGTCTGCGGCATATTCGTCGCGCTCGTGCAGCACATCCTCGCCCTTCGCCTGACGGAGGGCTTCTTCTTCCGTGCGCGCCACGTTGACGGAGACCTTCACCGACACTTCCGGGTGGAGGCTTACGCGCACTTCATGGATGCCGAGCGTCTTGATCGGGTGATCGAGAAGCACCTGACCACGATCGACGGTGAAGCCGGCGGCCGTCACGGCGTCGGAGATATCGCGCGTCGACACCGAACCGTAAAGCTGGCCTGAATCGCCCGCTTGCCGGATCACGATGACGCGCTGACCGTCGAGCTTCTTTGCGACCGCTTCGGCTTCCTGCTTGCGTTCGAGGTTGTGAGCCTCAAGCTGCGCCCGCTCCTTTTCGAAGCGAACGAGGTTTTCCTTGGTGGCGCGGAGCGCCTTGCCCTGCGGAAGCAGGTAGTTGCGCGCGAAACCCGGGCGCACCTTCACGACGTCGCCCATCTGACCCAGGCGGCCGATGCGCTGAAGAAGAACAACTTGCATATCGCCTCGCTCCTATTTCAGCACGTAGGGCAGAAGGCCGAGGAAGCGCGCGCGCTTGATGGCCTTGGCCAGTTCGCGCTGCTTCTTCGCGGACACCGCCGTGATGCGGCTCGGCACGATCTTCCCACGCTCCGAAACGAAGCGCTGAAGAAGACGCACGTCCTTGTAATCGATGACCGGCGCGTTCTCGCCCGAGAAGGGGCAGGTCTTGCGACGGCGGTAAAAGGGGCGGCGCGCTCCGCCGCTCGTTCCTTGCATGCTCATTCTTCACCTCCCGCCGCAGCGGTTTCAGACCGAGGAGGGCGCGCGCCGAAGCGCTGACCGCCGCCTTCGCCATCGCGCGAGAAGCCGCCACGATCGCCGCCGTCACGGAACCCGCCGCCGCCGAAGTCGCGACGCGGGCCGCGCGGGCCACGGTCGCCGCCACGGTCGCGGTCGCCGCGTTCACGGTCGCGCTCGTCCTGCTTGCGCATCTGGATGGACGGCTTTTCGTCGAGTTCCTCGACACGCACCGTAAGGAAGCGGAGAATGTCGGTGGAGATGCCCATCTGGCGTTCCATTTCGAGCACCGCCTGATGGGGCGCGTCGATATTGAAGAACGCATAATGCGCGCGACGATTCTTCTTGATCTTGTAGGCGGTCGATTTCAGACCCCAATATTCGGTCTTCGACACCTTGCCGCCGTTCTCTTCGATAACGGCCTTGTAGGTGTTGATAAGACCTGTCACTTGCTGCGCCGTGACATCCTGACGCGCAAGAAAGGTATGCTCGTAAAGTGGCATAACGGCCTTTCCCTGTTGAACGAAAGTCCGGCGCAGAGCCCCCGTCAAGCCTTGAAAGGCCAGAAGGATCTTAAGCAGAGCAGAGACACGGGAACCACGGCAGCGAAGCCACCTCGAAAGACGACACCCATCGAAACGGACATAAGCGTGCGTTTCTTCAGGGAATAGCCTCCCGGTTCCGTTCAGCCTCAAACCGGACGGTGCGCGCACTATAAGAGAAAGCGAGCGCGGTGCAACACCTTTGCTTGTCGGGCGTTGTCTTCGACATTTCGCACTCCCGGTGCCTGCTGTGGGCGCGAAAATGGCGCGGCGGCGGTTGATCGTGTGCCCTTGACAGCCTGCTTGGAAACGTGTCTCTGGCGCCACGAGCCGTGAACGACTTAACCGCGATCACGCAAAATTTTGTCCGCGATTGACGACGCGAAAACCGCATGACCTTCGCTTTTACATTTCCAGGCCAGGGCAGTCAGACTGTCGGCATGGGCCAGAATCTGGCGCAGAACTTCGCTGTGGCTCGCGCCGTCTTCGATGAGGTCGACGAGGCGCTCGGAGAAAAGCTGTCCGCTCTCATGTGGGAAGGCCCCGAGGCGACGCTGACGCTCACCTTCAACGCGCAACCCGCGCTGATGGCCGTTTCGCTCGCCGCATTCGCCGTTCTGAAGGACGAGTACGGCTGGGAGGCGATCAAGCCCGTCTACGTCGCCGGGCATTCGCTCGGCGAATATTCCGCCCTCGCGGCCGCCGGCGTGTTTTCCGTCGCTGAAGCCGCGCGGCTTCTCAGGTTGCGCGGCACAGCGATGCAGGAAGCCGTGCCGCAAGGGCAGGGTGCGATGCTGGCGCTTCTGGGCGCCGAGATCGAACCCGCGAAGAAGCTCGCGGCCGCCGCTGCCGACGGCGAGGTTTCGCAGGTTGCGAACGACAACGCGCCCGGCCAGATCGTGATTTCAGGCACGAAGGCCGCGATGGATCGCGCCGCGAAGCTTGCGCCCGAATATGGCATTCGCCGCGCCGTTCCGCTGCCCGTCAGCGCGCCTTTCCATTGTGCGCTTATGAGCCCCGCAGCCGACCGCATGGCGACCGCGCTTGCGGCACTCGACCTGAAGGTTCCCGAAGTGCCGGTCGTGACGAACGTTACGGCGGCTCCCGTTTCCGACCCATCTCTGATAAGATCGCTTCTGGTCGAACAGGTCACAGGCGTTGTACGCTGGCGCGAATCGGTGGCGTACATGGTCGACCACGGTGTCGCCACGCTGTTCGAAATCGGCGCGGGCAAGGTTCTGACGGGGCTTGCGAAGCGTATCCGCAGCGAAGCGGATGCGCGTGCGGTGGGCACGGCGGACGACATCAAGTCCTTCGGCGACTGGTTGAAGGCGCGCGGCGAAGGCTGACGGCAAAGCGGGAATGGCCTCTATGTTCGATTTGACTGGGAAATTCGCGCTCGTCACCGGCGCATCTGGCGGCATCGGCGAAGCCGTGGCTGTCGCGCTGCATGCGCAAGGCGCCACGGTGGCGCTGTCGGGCACGCGTCGCGAGAAGCTCGACGAAGTTGCGGGCCGAATCGGCAGCCGCGTGCATGTGCTCCCGTGTGACCTCAAGGACCGCGCGCAGGTCGCCGCGCTTGTCGGCCAGGCGGAAGCCGCCATGGGCCAGCTCGACATTCTGGTAAACAACGCGGGCATCACCAAGGACAACCTGTTCATGCGCATGAAGGACGAGGAGTGGGACGACGTCATCGCCGTCAACCTCACGTCGTCCTTCATTCTTTGCCGCGCGGCGCTCCGCAACATGATGAAGAAGCGTTACGGCCGAATCGTCAACATCGCGTCCATCTCTGGCGTGATCGGCAATCCGGGGCAGGGGAATTATGCGGCGTCCAAGGCGGGCCTCGTCGGTATGACGAAGTCGCTCGCGCGCGAGGTCGCCTCGCGCAACATCACCGCCAACTGCATCGCTCCGGGCTTCATCGAGACGCCGATGACACACGCGCTGAATGAAAAACAGACGGAGGCGATTGCCGCCACGATCCCGGCCGGCGTGTTTGGCAAGCCGGAGGACATCGCCGCCGCTGTGGTGTTTCTGGCAAGCGGGGAAGCCCGCTATATTACCGGAGAAACGCTCCACATAAACGGTGGTATGGTCATGGTCTGAGACCGTGCCAATCACCCGGACAGAAAACTTCTAGGCGCGCAAGTTAAAGATAAGGTGGAAAGTGGGTGGCGATGCCCCAAAAAAGGGCTTCCCCCTCCAAAGCTTCAATGCTACCAGCCACCTCGCGCCCGGGTGCAGTCGAAGTCCGATGTGTTGCGGAATAGAAAGCTACTGTGCTTAATCGAAGTAAAGTTAGGCGCTTGATCACTTGGGGAACCGTGAGGAAAAAATGAGCGATATCTCGGACCGCGTTAAAAAAATCGTCATCGAACATCTTGGCGTCGAAGCCGACAAGGTCACTGAAAATGCCAGCTTCATCGACGATCTCGGCGCGGACAGCCTGGACACGGTCGAACTCGTGATGGCGTTCGAGGAAGAATTCGGTGTGGAAATCCCGGACGATGCCGCTGAGACGATCCAGACCGTCGGCGATGCCATCCGCTTCCTGGAAAGCCATTCCACGAAGGCCTAAGCGGCTCGCAAGAGCGGCGCATGGCGTCCACCGTCGCGGCGGAGGTTTCTGCCTCCAGCCGTTTGACGGTGAAGACGTAGTTTTGCGCGACAGCCTTGATCAGTAAATTCGGAGGGCAAGATGCGGCGGGTCGTTATCACTGGCATCGGGCTGGTTACGCCTGTGGGCACCGGGACGGATCACGCCTGGTCGAACATCCTCGCTGGCAAGAGCGGAGCGCGCCGGGTCACCGACTTCGAGGTTTCGGACCTCGCGTGCCAGATCGGCTGTTTCATTCCGCGCGGCACCGGCGCCGGGGAGTTCAACCCCGATGACTGGATGGAGCCGAAAGAACAGCGGAAGGTCGACGATTTCATCGTCTTCGCCATCTCCGCGGCCGATCAGGCGCTCGCCGACGCAGGCTGGGCGCCCAAGACCGAGGAAGAACAAACCAGCACCGGCGTCCTGATCGGTTCCGGCATCGGCGGCCTCCAGGGCATCGAAGTCGCGTCGAACGTCATTCGCGACAAGGGTCCGCGGCGCATCAGCCCGTTCTTCATTCCGGGCCGTCTCATCAATCTGGCGTCCGGCTACGTTTCCATAAAACATGGTCTCAAGGGACCGAACCACGCCGTGGTAACGGCCTGTTCGACCGGCGCGCACGCCATCGGCGATGCTTCGCGCCTTATCGCGCTCGGCGATGCCGACGTCATGGTCGCTGGCGGGACCGAGAGCCCGCTCTGCCGTCTGGCACTCGCGGGCTTCGCGGCCTGCAAGGCGCTCGCCACGGATTTCAACGACGATCCCGAACGCGCTTCGCGCCCCTACGACAGGGACCGCGACGGCTTCGTGATGGGCGAGGGCGCCGGCGTCGTCGTCCTTGAAGAATATGAGCACGCCAAGGCGCGCGGGGCGAAGATCTACGCCGAAATCATCGGCTACGGCCTGTCTGGCGACGCGTACCATATCACCGCCCCTTCGGAAGACGGCGACGGCGCCTATCGCTGCATGGCTGCCGCCCTCAAGCGCGCAGGCATCGGTGCGTCGGATATCGACTATATCAACGCTCACGGCACTTCCACGATGGCGGACGGGATCGAACTCGGCGCTGTCGAGCGCCTGCTCGGCAACCACGCCGCAAACGCCGCGATGTCGTCGACAAAGTCGATGACGGGGCACCTGCTCGGCGCGGCCGGGGCGGTGGAAGCGATCTTCTCGGCGCTGGCGATTCGCGATCAGGTTTGCCCGCCGACGATCAACCTCGACAATCCGTCCGTCGAGACCGCCATAGACCTCGTGCCGCACAAGGCGAAGGAAAAGCGTATCGATACGGTGTTGTCGAATTCCTTCGGATTTGGGGGCACCAACGCCAGCCTCATTCTGCGCCGCGTCGCCTGACGCGGCTGCGGCCGGGGGCGCGCCCCGCGCCTCGCCCGCTCGTCCGCGCATGCTTGTGGTCTTTCATGTCATCCCGCCTGTGTCGTTGAGGAACGCTCTACACTCTTTTGCCATAATACATTGCTGAATGAACCGTTGGGGTCACTGAGTAGTCGGATCACATGCCGAGCGACTTTTACAACGCGAATGGAAACAACCGCTACTCGAAGCAGAATGCCGCCTATCGCGGCCAGCGGGATTATTCCGTCCTGCCGCGAAGCCCGTCGGAAGCGCTAGAACCCGAGCGCGCGCCCGAGCCCCCCGAGGGCAGCCGGGGACGCCGGCAAAACCCTATCGTCGTCTTTCTGAATCGTCTTCTGACGCTCGTCCTCGTCCTTCTGATCGCCGTCGGCACGGTGTCCTACGTCGTGCGTCTGCAGTTCGACAAGCCCGGTCCGCTTGCCTATCCGACCGTGTTCGTCGTGCCGCGCGGAGAGGGCGTCAGCGCGATCGCCCGCCGCCTCGAACAGGACGGCATCATCAATGACCGATGGACGTTCTTCATCGCCTCGCGATATTTCAAGGTTCACGACAAGATCAAGGCAGGCGAATACAACATCAAGGCAGAGGCGAGTCTGCGTGACGTGCTCGACACGCTCGTCGAGGGAAAATCGATTCTCTACAGCGTTTCGATACCGGAAGGGCTGACGAGCTTTCAGGTTGTCGAACGGCTGAAGTCGAACCCGGATCTCGTTGGCGATATCCTTGAAATTCCCCCGGAAGGGAGCCTGCTTCCCGACACATACCGGTTTGCGCGCGGCACATCGCGCGACGAACTCATCCGGCGCATGCAGGGCGAGCAAAAGAAGTTCATCGAAGGGCTTTGGCCGACCCGGTCGCGCGAGCTGGCATTGACCACGCCCGAACAGGTCATCAACCTCGCGGCCATCGTGGAGAAGGAAGCGAGCAGGGCCGACGAGCGTCCGCGGGTGGCGGCCGTCTACCTGAACCGCCTGAAGAAGCGCATGCGTCTGGAGGCCGACCCGACCATCATCTACGGCGCCAGTGGCGGCAAGGGCACGCTCGGACGCCCGATCCTTAGAAGCGAGCTGGACGACGAGACGAACCCCTACAACACTTATCGCAACGCCGGGCTCCCGCCGACGCCGATCGCAAATCCGGGCCGCGCCGCCATCGAGGCCGTCCTGAAGCCTGCGAAGAGCGCGGATCTTTTCTTCGTCGCCGACGGCACGGGCGCGCATGTCTTCGCGGAGAATTACGGCGACCACCAAAGGAATGTCGCCCGCTGGCGCGTCATCGAACGAAATCAGCGCGAGGAGAGGACGGCCGACACGGCGGCCGATGCGGTGGCGCTCGACAAGCTTCAGGGCGTCGACATCCCTCTGCCGCAGCGCAATCCGAATCGCTGATCGCACCCGCGTCCCGCCAACGGAAGGCAGCGTCTTTATCGCCCGTTTGATGCGGCCCGCAGACCGCCTTGCGCCCGGAACCCCGTGCAAGCCGCATGCTCGACCTGCTTCGGGCCGCAGCGGGGCTTCGAGCATCCGGGCAAGGCGTTGCGGCGGGACAAGCGGCGTATCGAGAGGCCGGACGATCTTGCGCGCTGGCAAGACGTTAGGCGGGTCGGAAGACGCGGGCGCAGCCGCCGTCTTTCTCCCGAAAGTCATAACGTTCTGCTTTCAAAAAGGCCGAAGGCGCTCTAAATCGGTCTTGTGTTTCTTTGGAAAGTTCAACGTGAACAGCGATCCGATTGTGACGCCTGACCGGCGCGGCCTTTGTCTCATCCTCTCCTCGCCGTCCGGCGCGGGAAAGACCACGCTCGCGCGGCTTCTTCTCGCCGCCGATGGCGCGCTCGGGCATTCGGTGTCCGTCACCACGCGCCCGCCGCGGCCGCAGGAGGCGGACGGGGTGGACTATTATTTCGTTACGCGCGACCGTTTCGACGGCATGCGCGATGCGGGCGAGCTTCTCGAATGGGCCGAGGTCTTCGGCAATTTTTACGGAACGCCCGCAGAGCCGGTGAAGGCGGCGCTCGCGGAAGGGCGGGACATGCTTTTCGACGTCGATTGGCAGGGCGCGGCCTCCATCGCGGCGCTTCTGCCCGAAGATGCGGTTCGTGTGTTCATCCTGCCGCCGTCCGGCGAGGAACTTTCCCGGCGCATCCATTCGCGCGGGACGGATGCGCAACATGTCATCGAGGCTCGTCTGGAAGGCGCGGAAGCCGAAATCTCGCATTGGGGCGATTACGATTATGTGCTGGTGAACCGTGACGTGGAGGAGAGCCTTGCCGTCCTCAAGGGCATCGTCACCGCCGAGCGGCACCGGAGGCATCGGCAGATAGGCGTCAAGAAGCTGATCGCGCAACTCGCTCCACCGTCACGCACGCGCTGAGCCTGGAAATTCCGCGCCGGAGTTCGCGGCGATCGGCGTTTCCATCCAGAAATCTGTGCGGCGGCGCGCCAAACCCCGCAGGGGCCTAAGTTTCGCCACGAACGGGCCCAATGGCACAGGGGATCTCTTGTCAGGGGGCTTGTTTGTGGCTTCGCATTACGCTTCTCATTGCTTTGGCTTTCATCCCTCAGGGTTGCGCGCGGAAGGATCCCGCCGTTGACAGCCTGATCGGATCGGAGCCGCAGCGGCTTTCCTTCGGCCCGCCTCCGCAGGTGCTGCAAACTTTCATCGAGAAGATGAAGCTGTGCTGGTTTGGCGCTGGCGAGACGCTTGCCGGCTATCGCTACGAGGCTGGCGAGCGTTACCCCGGCGAAGACGCGCAAAGCCCGGAAGGCTATCCGAACGTCAAGCTGTTCGAGCCTGGCGATGGCCCGCCGCTCTTCGAGATCCAGTTCCACAAATACAACGACAACACGCTGATCGTGACGCGCAACTATGCGATGTCGACCGAACTCAGCACGAAGGTGAAGCGCGACATCCAGCTCTGGGCGCTTCAAGGGCGCGATTGCACAAGCTGAGGCGTGTCTTGTTTTGCCGCTCGCCACGGGACAGGCTGGCAAACCAGAATATCGCGATCCGATCGGAAAATTGGTCTCCACCCAAGTTTTGGGGCCTGCTCCAGTCAGGTCGATCAACCTGACCGGAGTCGCGCTGTCACCGGCGCCGGGTCTCAAAACTCGACGTCGAGTTCCTCGAAGTCTTCCGGCTCCGCCTTCGCCGCGGCAACCCATTCTTCCATCGCGGGCCAGACCATGATCGAGCGGCAGTAATCCGCCGACACGGAATCGAGCTTGACGTCATAGGTCAGAAAGCGCGTTGCCACCGGCGCATACATCGCATCCGCAAGGGAAAGCTCCCCGAACAGATACGGGCCGCCATAGGCCGCAAGGCATTCGCGCCAGATCGCGACGACGCGGTCGATGTCGGCCTGCGCGCCGTGGAACACCTTGAAACCGGGATAGTGCGCCTTGAGGTTCATCGGCAGCGCCGAGCGCAGATTGTAGAAGCCGGAATGCATTTCGCCCGCGACGGAGCGGCAATGCGCGCGCTTCTTCACATCCTTGGGAAGAATTGGCGAGTTCGGCTTAAGCTCCGCGAGATATTCCGCGATGGAAAGCGTGTCCCAGATCTTGGCGCCGTCATGCGAGAGGCACGGCACGAGGAAAGACGGCGAAAGCAGCAGAAGTTCGGCCCTCATCGATGGATCATCGATCGGCACGGCCACTTCCTCGAAATCGAGACCGGCGAGCTTGCAGAGGAGCCAGCCCCGGAGCGACCAGGAGGAGTAGTTCTTGTTGCTAATTGTAAGCTGCGCCTCCGCCATGGACCATAACCCTTGCTTGTGGTTCGAACCTTGCATCGCCATTTGGGCGTCTGTGTTGCCCGTAATTCCTGCGCCAGGTCAGAAATGCTGTATCAGGCCTATCAATTCTACACGAATGCGACGGCTCCCGCGCGCAGTTTTGCGCAGTTCGGGCTCAACGCGATTGCTCCTTTCGCCGCACAGTTGAACGGCAATGGCGGGACAATCCGGCACTATGCGGCGGCGTGCGAATTGATCTCGCGCTCCACGCTCACCCACACGCGGCCGCCTTACGGCATCAAGAGCGTCCGCGTCGACAACCGCGACGTGGCCGTGACCGAGGAGCCGCTGGCCAAAACGCCGTTCGGCACGCTGCTGCGCTTCAGGAAGGATATCGACGTTGCCCAGCCGCGCGTTCTTGTGGTCGCGCCGCTGTCGGGGCATTTCGCGACGCTCCTCAGGAACACGGTCGAGACGCTGCTTCAGGATCACGATGTGTGCATCACGGACTGGCACAATGCACGCGACATACCCTTGTCGGCGGGTCGGTTCGGCTTCGAGGACTACATCGACCACCTGATCCAGTGGTTGCGCGTCATCGGCCCCGGCGGGCACGTGGTCGCCGTGTGCCAGCCTTGCGTGCAGGTGCTCGCCGCCGTGGCGATCATGGCGCAATCGGGCGATCCGGCGAAGCCGCGCAGCATGACGCTGATGGCGGGCCCCATCGACACCCGCATCAATCCCACCAAGGTGAACGAACTCGCAACGGAAAAGCCGATCTCCTGGTTCGAAAGCAAGCTCATTTCGCGCGTGCCCTTCCCGCACCCGGGAGCGGGGCGGCGCGTCTATCCGGGCTTCGTGCAACTCACGGCGTTCATGTCGATGAACATGGAGCGGCACCGGAAAGCACATCTCGATCTGTTCAAGCATCTCGCGGAAGGCGAAATCGAGAAGGCGCAGTCGATCAAGACGTTCTACGACGAATATTTTGCCGTGCTCGATCTTACGGCCGAGTTCTACCTCGAAACTGTGTCCTGGGTGTTTCAGGAAGCGCGCCTCGCGAAGGGCGAACTCACGTGGCGCGGCGAAAAAGTCGACCCTCGCGCCATCCGGCGGACGATGCTTCTTACCGTGGAAGGCGAGCGCGACGACATCTGCGCCATCGGCCAGACTGCCGCCGCGCACGATCTCTGTACCGGCCTGCGCCCGCACATGAAGCGCCATCATCTCCAGGCGGGCGTAGGTCATTACGGCGTTTTCAGCGGGCGACGCTGGGAAAGCCAGGTCTACCCGCAAGTCAGAAACACAATCCTCGCGATGGATTGAGGATGTAAGCGCTCCGTTCGATGGCCTGCGCATGAACACGCCGGAAGGGCTTGCGGTCGCGCGCCAGGTTGCGCATTCTTCCCTCATGACAGCTGAAAACACAGACAAGATCGAGCCCGACGAGGCCGAAATCGAACGGCGCCGCAAAGAGGCGGCGAAACGTGCGCTGGCCGAAGCGGAGGCGCGCAGACAAGCGGCGGGCGAAGTGCTGTTGCCGCGAGAAATCGGCTCGCGCAAGGGCGGCCTCGAACCGACGCGCTTCGGCGACTGGGAAAAGAAGGGGATCGCGTCAGACTTCTGAGCGAGGTCAGGCCAGCGGCGCGGGCGAACCACTTTTTCGAAATATCTGCTTGGCCGACGGGCCGATGACGCCTAGCGGCTGCTGCTGGCGTGGCTTCCCAGATGCTTCAGCGGCTTGCGTCGCGTGCTGGGTTTTACCTGCCGCTGGGCTTCAAGATCGCCCGCCGCTTCCGACAGCTTCAACTGCTCGAACGCGTCGAGCGCCTCCTGCCGCGCGCGGTCGAGGCGTTTTTCAAGCTCGGCGATGGAAGACCGGAGATTGTCGCGCCGCGTCATGGCTGCGCGCGCGAAAGTTGGGTAGGCGAAGTGGTTCACGTCTGAAATCCCAGACGTCTGTTGCTCGATCTTGATCTGCTGCTCCAGATCGTTCGCCATGCGTGCGAAGTCCGCGATCATCAACTCCAGGTCGCTGACCTGCTGTCGCTTCTCCTCGTACTCGAACCGCTGGATTTGATTGGAATTAACTGTTTCCATCATACTCGTACGAGGCCCCGACTCCGGTTACGCTTCACTCGATGGGCTTTAACTTCCAGTTCCAGGCCAGTTTCCCGCAAAACCATTAACCAAGCGTGAAACGTCGCCTGTTTGCAACAGCGTTCGGCTTAGTAATTCCTAAAGGAATTGGCGGTTGGATCACGTGGCGAATTGCGTCACATTATGGGTGTCGTCGATTCGTCGTTGGGGGCACTTTTATTTGCGACGAGGCGAGGGCACAACCTCAGGCAGCGTTTCTGCCGGCAAGTTTCCGATTTATTCACGATCTCGGTCATATCCTTAAGCCTGCGCGCGAAATGATGCGTGGGACACTCGTCTGCGTAGTAAGCTTAAGTTTTCTTAACCTTTCATGCGTTAATGTCGGTTCTGAAGTTAAGCTTCACGGCGCGGAAAAGACCTTGAGTCTCGCGTCATTGCGGTATACACGTGTTGCTAGCGAGGGATTCCTTATGCGGGTGCTTCTCATCGAAGACGACAGCGCAACGGCTCAGAGCATTGAGCTCATGCTGCTGTCCGAGGGTTTCAACGTCTTCCAGACAGATCTTGGAGAGGAAGGCGTCGACCTCGGAAAAATCTACGATTATGATATAATTTTACTTGATCTGGGTCTGCCCGATATCAGCGGCTACGAGGTGTTGCGCGCGCTGCGCGTCAGCAAGATCAAGACGCCGATCCTGATCCTCTCCGGTTCGGGCGGTGTGGACGACAAGGTTCGTGGCCTCGGATTCGGCGCCGACGACTATCTGACGAAGCCGTTCCACAAGGACGAACTTGTCGCGCGCATTCACGCCATCGTGCGCCGTTCGAAAGGCCACGCACAGTCTGTCATCCAGACCGGAAGCCTCATCGTGAATCTCGACACGAAGACGGTCGAAGTCGATGGCGCTCGCGTGCACCTTACGAGCAAGGAATATCAGATGCTTGAGCTTCTGTCGCTCCGCAAGGGGACGACGCTCACGAAAGAGATGTTCCTCAATCACCTCTATGGCGGCATCGACGAGCCAGAGCTGAAGATCATCGACGTCTTCATCTGCAAGCTTCGCAAGAAGCTCGCGACGGCGAACACGGGCCAGCACTACATCGAAACCGTCTGGGGCCGCGGCTATGTGCTTCGCGACCCGAAGGAAGAGCAGGCCGCCGCGTAACTCCCGCGACGTTCATCTCGCTGGGGGGACCCGCAACCCCCCGCGTGAATCCCTTGACGTAAATTTGATCGCGTCGCGTTGAGTTTGTCGGCGTACGGGAAGCTTGGCGCGCAGCTTGGCGAGCCACCGCAAACGCCTGAAGAGCCTGTCGCGCCCTCATCGTGCGGCGACGCGAGCCTGAGTTTTAATAGCCAGGAAGTGGAAACTCGAAGCGGCTCTCCGATAAGACGCGCGGCAAAGATCGAGCGCGCACCTTGATTCCATCAAATCGCTCTTAGCGTGGTTCGAGCGTGAAAAGAATATCCTCGCCTTCCTTCAGCGCTGAAAGCTTGAGCGAAGCCTCCGTTGCGAGCCGCGTGGCGTAATAGGCGATGACGAGGCGATTGTCGATGGTGCGCGTGGTGTCTCCCGCGAATATCTCGGCGACACCTTCCGGCACGCGCGCGGCGCGGCCCCGGCACAGGATGATCAGCTTGAAGCGGCTGCGGCCGGCCTTCGTCTTGGACGCCGAGAGGCCCACATAATAGTCTCCGCCGGCCGGCAGCGCATTGATCGAAACGCCGAGCAACGCCATCAGCAGCCGCGCATGTTCCTTCTCGATCTCGGGAACGTTCGCCTGCCAATGGAGGCGGCGCTTGCCGTTTTCGAGATAGCGTCTGGCGACCTGTTCGATATGCGCGACAGGCACCAGCGCGCCGAGGCTCGACGAGACGCCGAACGCGAGGCGGTTGAAATCGAGCTGGGCCCATGCCGCCTTCGCGCTGTTCTGGATCAACTCAAGGGCGTAGAAACGCGTATCCTCGTCGTTTTCCTCTTCGAGGAGTTCGAGCCCGTTGTTGATCGCGCCGATCTGGCCTGCGAGGTCGTGGCATATCTTGCTCGATATCAGCGCGGCAAGGGCGGTGTCTTCGAGTCTCGAGTCGGTCACGATTCATTCCTCCAGCGGAAAGCACGCAGGTTGCATTCGCAATCGCACTTGTGGCAAGAGCCGCCATGGCGCTGCCGTACAGGCACCATGATTTGGCCTTGTCCTTCAACCTCTCATACTAAAAAAATGCGCCATACGGCACAAAGTTACGATAACGCGGGGCGAGTCTCTTGCTTCCCCTTCATCACGAAAGATACACCGTGAGCTTCGACGCGTCCGACATACGTGAACTCGGACTATGGGCGCTCCCTCTTGCACAGCGGGCGGGCGCCGTCATCATGGACATCTATAAGGCGAGTCCCGAGGTTCGCTACAAGGCCGACCGCTCTCCCGTTACGGACGCCGATGTCGCCTGCGAACATATAATCCTCAAGGCTCTTTCGAGGCTGGCCGGGGATATTCCGGTGGTTGCGGAAGAAGCGCTCTCGTGCGGCGCTCCACCGAGGATCGCAGATCGCTTCTTTCTCATCGATCCGGTTGACGGTACGAAAGAATTCATTCGCGCCAACGGGGAGTTCACGGTCAATATCGCGCTGGTGGAGAACCGCGCGCCCGTTTTCGGCCTCGTGTACGCTCCGGCCTTTTCGGATTGCTACGTGACGCTCGGGACTGACAGCGCGGTGCGCTTGAAGCTCGTGCCCGACCATAATCCCGAGCCGCGCCCCGCTTACGAATTCCAGCCGATTTCCGGCGAGCGGCCGCACTCGCGCGGCTTTACGGCCATCGTCAGCCGCTCGAATCAGACGCCCGCGACGGAGAGTTTTCTCCGGCGCATCGGCGACCCGCCTTGCCTGCGCATGGGCTCTTCGCTCAAGTTCGGGGTCGTCGCGCGGGGAGATGCCGACGTCTACCCACGCTTCGCGCCGACATCCGAATGGGACATCGCGGCAGGCCATGCTCTTGTGAACGCGGCTGGCGGATGCGTTCTGACCGAAACGGGCGAACCGCTCGATTACGGCAAGATCGACCGTAATTTTGCCAATCCCTCTTTTGTCGTCTGGCGGCGACGCGACGAAGCCGAGGCGATCCTTCAGGGGGCATAGGCCCACGCCGAAGCGTTCGACGTTTCCGAAACGGCGCGTGGTGCCGGATTCATCGGAGTTTCTCGCCTTCGCCTTATCCGCAAATTCTCGGACGCGGACCGATCCGGCAACCTGAGCCAAAATTCGGCCTCAAAAACACGACACCAGCGAAGATGTGCTGCGTAGGGGCGATTCTGCCTTTCGCGCTTTCCTTCGGTTGCGCCGGGCTTTGTGACGCTCCGGCTCTGCGGGTGAGCGCGGCCGATAGAGACCGCCAGCGGGTTCGCAGGCGATGCAACCGGATTTCATCATGACGCGCCACCGCAGGATTTCCCTTCTCGCATACGCCACCGTGGCCCTTCTCGGGCTTGCGGTCGCTCACGCGACCCGCGCCGAGGCTCAAGACTACCTTCCGCCGCAGCAATATCAGGGCGAACCGCCCCGCTCGCTGCGTCCGCCGCAGTCCCAGCAGCAGACGACGGCGACACAAGCGCAACCCAACGCATCGGTCCAGCAGGGCGGCGCGTATGCGGGGCAGGGCGGTGGCTCGGCGGCTCCTGCTCAGGGCAGCGCCTACACGGCCCAGAATTCCTATGTGCCTCCATCGAACGACAATCCGGGCTATGGCCAGCCTTACAGCGCGCCGCCACAGCAGCCGACCGCTCAATGGGGCGAGCGGGTTGACGGTCCCGGCGGCCCGCCGCCAGGCGAGCGCGCCACCTATTCATCGGGCGAAATCCTTGACGCCGGACATCGCTTCTTCGGCGGCGTCTCGGAAGGACTGGCGAAAGTCGTCGAGCATGCATTCCAGCGTTATGGCCGGCCAACCGGCTATATCCTCGGAGAGGACGCAGGCGGGGCGATCGTCGCCGGCCTTCGTTACGGGGAAGGCACGCTTCACACAAAAATGTACCCGACCCAGAAAGTCTACTGGCAGGGTCCGTCCATCGGCTACGACTTCGGCGCGGCGGGCTCGAAAACGCTAACCCTTGTCTACAACCTTACATATCCAGCGCAAATCTTCGAGCGCTTCGCCGGCGTGGACGGCTCGGCTTATCTCGTCGGCGGTGTCGGCATAACGTTTCAGCAACACGACGATGTCATTCTCGCGCCCATTCGCGCCGGCGTGGGGTTGCGTTTGGGGGCCAATGTCGGTTATCTCAAATACACGCCATCGCCGACCTGGAACCCGTTCTAGCCTCGTGATCTGAGGAACGACGCCCGGTCTTGAGGTTTTTGCAGTATTCCGCGCGGGATAACGGCGGGCAGGGGGCAAAGGAGCGAGGCAGCGCCTCGTTCGTCGCCTGGCGCCGTTGCAGGCTGCAAGGAGGGGAGCCCAGTTTCATGATCCAGGCAGTCATGCTGATCGCGCTGGGATTTCTGATCGCGAGCCTGATCGGGGTTTTGCTTGCGCCGTCACTTTGGGCGCGCGCGGCGCGCCTGTCGCGCAAGAAGCTCGAAAGCTCGCTTCCGCTCACCCTTTCGGAGATCGAAGCAGCGCAGGATCAGTTGCGCGCGTCCTATGCCGTCCGCATGCGCCGCCTCGAAACCGCGCTCGCCAGCGCGAAGCAGAAGGCCGCGAACCAGCTCGTTGACAATAGCCGGTTGCAGATGGAGATCGCGGGACTGAAGGACCGCATCGCCGAAATAGATCTCCAGCTTTCCGAACGCCGGAACGCGGCGGCGGTTCTCGAACAGCAGATCACGAAGCGGTTCCCCGAGCTGGATGGAGAAATCACGCGCGCCAAGATCGAGTTGCAGGAGCGCGGTTACGAGCTTCAGGATGTGACAAACCGGCTCGTGCGCCGCGAGGAGGAACTCGACGCAGCGAAACGCGAGGCCGCCTCCTATCAGGAGGAGTTGAGCCGCCTGCGCGAGGTGCTCGAACGGAGCAGCGGCGCCGACAAGGGCGGGCGCAGGCTCCGGCGAGCCTCTCAATGGACGCTCGAAGACTACAAGGCGGAATACGACCGCCTCAATCTCGAACTCTCGAAGCTTCGCCAGCAGCTTTCTCAGCTTCAGGACCGCGACGCTCAGCAGGTCGGTGTCATCAAGGGCGAATTGCAGAAGCTCGCCGAGCTGATCATGATTTCCGCGCAACCGCGCCCCGCTCCGCAGGCGACGCAACCTGAGTTGCAGGTCCGGCGCGCTGCGATCATGTCGGAACCGCGCCGTCATGGCGCTCACGCCAGGCCGAAGCCATTACCGCAGGGACGGCCCGCCTCGCTCACGGCGCGGTTGCGGCTCAACGGCGAGGCGTCGAACGGTGTTGCGCCGTCTGTTGCCTCCAGCGCTGCGCCCCCTTCCAAGACTCCGGCTGCCCCGGTTGCGTCGGGGGCCGACGAAAACACTGCGGCCCACCCCGTTGCGAAAGGTTTGGATCATCCCGCTCTGAACGGCTCCGGGCTGCCACAGGCGGCCTCGCTGTCCGGACGCGATGAGCGTGCTCCCGGCGAAGCTGCGGCGTCCCCCCAGCCCGTCGAAACGGCCCCGCGCCCGCCGCTCGTCAGGGAAGTGACCGTGGCGGACGGGCCGAAAGGCGAGGCGGTCATGCATGCCGACCGCCCGGAGATTGCGGGCGAACACGAAAACGCGGACGCGTCCGCGCAGCCACCCACCGGCGGTCAAGGTTCTGATGCCACTTCTGGAAATGCGGAAGAGCGAAAGCACAGCAAGGGTCTATCGGGCATCGAGTTCGACGACGCGGCGCTGACGCTTGCCGCGGTCACCGCTGTCAATGGCGTCGTTCGCGCGACGAGGCGCGAAGACTCCGACTCCCCGGAAACGGAGGATATGGAGTTCGTCGGCCCTCATTTCCGGTCTTCGGACAAGCCTGGCGGCAGAACTCTGGTGGAGCGCATGCGAGCGGCTTCGGAAGAGCCGGCCGAAGCGAAGGATTAGAGTGGCGAACTAGCCGCTCCGGAAACGTCCCGGAAAATGTGAAACGGTTTTCCGACAGGACGCACGGCAAGACGGGGAGCGGAACGCGCCTTTAGGTTCAAATCCGAGGCGGACATGCGCGCGGAGGATGCGCGCTCTTTCGCCGAGGCTCAACTCGCTGTGGACAGGATCCAGCGCTCCGTTCCTTCGAGGCCGACGGCCGTAAGTCTGTTGGACTTGAACGCGTAGGTGTCCACTCCGATGCGGTTCGGCAAAAGCTGCGGCTCGCGAGCCGGCGTGTGCCCGTGCACGACAACGGCGCCGAAATCCGCGTCCGAGGTGAGAAACGGATCTCGAATCCAGAGCATGTCTTCCTCGCGCTGCATGTCGAGCGGCACCCCGGGGCGCACGCCTCCGTGCACGAAGAAATACCCGCCAACCCGAAAGCATGGCTTCAGGTTGCGATAGAAGCGAAGATGGCTCGCCGGCAGTGCCTCGCGAAAGCGGAGGGAGGCTTCCTGAAGGCCGGTCGGGGTGCCGAGAGTCGCGAATTTCACCAGATCGGGATCGATGCCATAGGAGAGGAGCGCTGCATCGCCTCCGTTCTTGAGCCAGAAATTGTCCGGCGTGGCATCGTAAAGAAAGGACATCAGCAGGGCCTCGTGATTGCCCTTGACGAAGACGGGCGAAAGATCCGCACCCAGATCGCCGAGCAACGCATCCACGACCTCTCTTGAAGACGGGCCGCGATCCACATAATCGCCGAGAAACACGATCAAAGCGGGCAGCACGCCGCGCTCGCGCTGGTCGGCATCGACGAGATCGAGCATGATTTCGAGGAGGTCGAGGCGGCCGTGAATATCCCCAACGGCATAAACGCGCAGTCCGTCGGGCACGCTCGCGGCAAACCTGCCGCTATCTGTTAGTCGCAAGCGAAGTCTCCTTGCAATACCGCGCCAAAGCGCGATACTCCTGCGCCCAGGCAGGGCAAACCGCCAGCATTATGGCACAGTTTCGCCGCTTTTCTCACTCAGTCATCATGAAGGTGGAGCGGTCGATTTTCATGCCGCTGGCAGATCATAGTTGTTCCCGTTCAGGTTGTCCTTCAAGGCCGTCAGGTTTTGATGGGCGATCATCACGTACAAGAGGATCAGGGATGGTGCTCAGGCTTCTAGCGACAAGCCTTCTCATCTTGTTTTTTGAGAGCGGCACCGTTCTGGCGCAGGCTCCGGCGCGCCCTAATACTCCTCCTCCGCAGGCTGCTGCCGCGCCCCAACCTCAGAAATCGGGCTCGGCGGGCGCGGTCGGCATCGTGACAGGCGATGTGGAGAGCACGGGGATCAGGATGGCAAGCGACCTTGCCCGCCTCCTCGACAGCGACTCCGATCTGCGCATCATTCCGATTGCCGGGAAAAGTTCGGTACAGAATATCAGCGATTTGCTCTCGCTTCGCGCGATCGATGCCGCCATCGTCCAGTCGGACGTGCTGTCCTACTTCCTGAAGACGGGCAGGCAGCCGAATGTCCAGACGCGCATGCTCTACGTGGCAAAGCTCCATTCCGAGGAGTTTCACGTTCTCGCGCGTATGCAATTCACCTGCCTTCAGGACTTGAACGAGCGCCGGGTCAACTTCGGCCCGCGCGAAAGCGGCAGCGCGATTACCGCCGAGGCGGTGTTTGAAGCGGCGGGTATTCGTCCGGATGTGCTCTATCTTGAGCATGAAGATGCAATCGAGAAGTTGAAGAAGGGCGAAATCGACGCGCTGGTGTCGGTCAGCGGCAAGCCATCGCGCGCTTTCGACCGGATCAGCCACCGTGATCGCGTTCATTTCCTTGATGTGGAATACTCGTCGAACCTCCAGCAAAGCTATCTTCCTGCCATTATTACGAGGGACGACTATCCGGAACTTGTGGCGCCGAACGAAAGCGTAGCGACAATCGGCGTTTCGACGGTGTTGTTCGTTCACAACTGGCACCCGCAGTCGGAACGCTTCCGCAATGTTTCCCGCTTCACCGAGAAGTTCCTTACGAACTTCGAGACGCTGAAGGGGGGTACGTTCAATCCCAAGTGGCGCGAGGTCAACATTCGTGCGCCGCTCAAGGGCTGGACGCGCTTCCAGCCGGCCGAACGGTGGCTTGTCGCCAATGCGGCGGCGAAGGCGCAGACGGTGACCTCTCCGCAAGCAGCGGCTCAGTTGAAGACGATGCTGCAGAAGTTTGTGGAGAGCCAGCGCGGCAGTGGAGCGGACGAAGAAGAGCTATTTAATCAGTTTGTTCGGTGGTATCAGCAACAGGGCACGCAGCCCACACCACCGCGCCAGCAATGATGAGCGGCCCGAACGGGACTTTTAGGCGGGATATCCCGACAGGAGCAGATCATGCCGGAAACAGGCAAGCTCGAAGAGCGCAACGAGACGGCTCACGAGACGCTTGAGCCCCTCGTCGAGACGAATGACGAGACGGTGACTGAAGCGTCGGGCGTGCCGTCGGCGAACGAGACGGTCGAAGACGCAGACATCGCAGCCTCTGAAGACGGGGCCGAGTTGGCGCTCAAGCCGGTTGACACTCCGCCTGTTTTCGCGCTGCTCGGCGATGCGTTGGAGATCCCGCCCGAGGGGCAGGGAGAGGCTGAGGCTCCGTCGCCTTCAGAGGCTTCGACGAATGAGGCGAAGGCCGCAGAAGAAGCAGCGCCCGCAGCCGAGGCGCCCGATTCGTTTGCTGCCGTCGCCGAAGCGATCGCCAAGGACGACGCGTTGAAAGAGCGCGACGAACCTGCTGAGGCTCCCAACGAGCCCCAGCCGCTCGATCGGTCGGTCATCGAAACCGCAGAAGCTTCGACACAAATTCAGACGGAAGAGGGGTCGGGCGAGTTTCCGCCGGATCTTGCCGACTGGGACGGAATCGACGACTTCGCCGACAGCGTGGTTACCGGGCTCGAACAGGCGGGAATTTCGGTCGAACCTGACGCTGCCGCACCCCGGTTCGCCGAGCGGGCGGCAGCCGAGCCGGCCCTCCCCGAACACGAAGAGGCCTTTTTCGCGGGATGGGGTGTTCATACGGACGACCTCGAAGGCCGCGTGGCGCAGGTTGACGAGCCGGAGAACATCGAGGCACACGCGACCGCTGCGGACCATTCGACCGACGAGTCGGCGCAGGAATATCAGTCGCTCTCCGAAATCGGGCTTGCTTCGGCTGCTTTGGCCGCCTCGGACCTTCCGAGCACCCATCCCGAAATCGCCGAAAAGCATGACGAACTCGCCGACGCTGTGCAGTCGGCGCTCGAAAGCATCTATGGCGGGACGGCGCCGTTCGCCCAATCCGGCGGCCCGGCTTTCGGCTTCACCGGCACGGGCCGCGCAACCGCGCCCGAAGGCAAGCCGGAAGAGGCGTCTTCCACAGCCGGCGCTGAGGGGTCGCTTTCTCCGCAGGACGTCATCCTCAGCTATTTCGATTATGGAGCGAAAAAACAGGCATCTCGACCGGCCGCTGAAACGGTATTCAGCGCGGCGTCGAAGCCGTCGCGGCCCGCCGCGGATGCCTACAAGCCGGAACCCAGGGCCTACCGTCCAGACCCGGAACCTTCCGTTGCTCCGCAATGGGCGCCCCCGCAGGGCTCGCTCTACCACGGTACGCCGTCATATCCCGTTCCCGCCGGTGTCGTCGCACCGCCCCCGCCAGCCGCCGCACAAAGCAGCAGCAGGGTTCTCGGCGCGGCTGCTATCGGTCTTGTCGGCGGCATCGCCATCGCGGCATCGCTCGCGGTCTTCGTTATCAATGCCTACGGACCGCAACTCGCTAAGACCGCCACAGCAGCGCGCGCGCCCGACGCGCCCGAACCGGGATACGGACCGCGGATCCGATTCGACACCGAAGACCAGCAGCCTGGAGGCGCCGTGGAAACGCGCGCGCCGGCGGAACCGGCCCGCATAGCGGTCGCGGACGCGTCCGTGATACCGGGGCAACCGTCGCCGCTCTCCATATCGGTGAGGCCCGAACGATTGCGCGAGCCGGCGCTCGTCAGCATAACCGGCCTGCCTTCCGGAGCGCGCCTCAACGCAGGCGTGGACGCAGGTGGTGGAAACTGGCTGTTGCCGCCGAACCGCCTGAACGGTCTCACCATCAATCTGCCGCAGAACGCCCCCGAAACCGTCGCGCTTGCCGTCGAACTCGTGGACGCAAAGGCGCGCACGCCGCTGTCCGACCGCCAGGAATTCGCCGTCCGCATCGGAGCGCCGAAGATCGCTGCCGCGCAGGAAGCCGACCGCTTCGCGGCTACGGTAAGCAGCATGGCGATGTCCGAGATCACGGCGGCTCCCGAGGCGCCGAAGGCGCCCTCGTTCAGCACGCAAACCGTTTCGGCCCAGCCGGCACAGCGCCGCGCTCCCGTCGCTGCCCCTGCTCAACCCGCTGCGTCCGCCCTCTCCGCTCAGGCCGCGCCAGAGCCCGTCTCCGAGCCGGAGAAGCCGGTTGCGGTCGCGGCCCCGGCGCCGATCAGGCAGGCGGCGCTCGCACCTCAGCCGCAGCCCGAGCCGGAGCGCTCCATATCCCGAAGCGCAACCTCTGTTACGGAGATCGAGGATCTTATCCGCGAGGGCAACAAGCGCATGCGCGAAGGCGACATCCTTCAGGCCCGGCAGTTCTACCAGAAGGCTGTGACCTCGGGCGACCCGGAGGCGGCGCTCGCCATGGGACGTTCATACGATCCGATCTATTTCGCGCGCATCGAAAAGAAAAACGCGGAGCCCGACGCAGCCAGAGCTTTCGACTGGTATCGCAAGGCCATGGACGGCGGCGCGGTGCAGACCGCAAAGGTCAGGATCGAGAACCTCAAACACTTCCTGAACGAGTAAATCGCATGACCGGCGACAGGGACGCGCGTCTGACGGCGCTTGAGGAAACCGTCGCGCATCAGGCCCGCGCGCTCGACGAGATGTCCGACCAGATGGCGCGCCAATGGCGGCTTATCGATTCGCTCAAGGGGAAGCTGGAGCGCCTGACCGAGCGGTTTCAGGCGGTAGAAGAGCAGACGCTCGGAGTCCCGCCCATCACGAGGCCGCCGCATTACTGAGTCGCCTGCCGAGGAGGGGAGGGCGAGCGCACGTTCGACGGATTTCAGGCGAGCGTCGTCACGGACTGGGCAGAGTTCATGCCCGGATCCGGCGCCTGTGTGGACAGCCACCAATCGCCGCCATTGAACCAGCAGGTCTCGTCGGGTGTCTCGCCCAGACGAAGCGATTTCACAGCCGCGAAATCTCCCCGAAGGAATGCCTTGGCCAAGCCTTGGCCGTTTTCCTGATCCTGCCTCGCCTGACAAGCCACAAACCCGGCGCGGGAAACAAAGTGCGCCGGCCAAGCTGAGCTGTCGCCTTCCGCCGGCTTTTGGACCATCAGCATGCCGCCAAATCCGCCCTCAGGCTGAAGAGGAAACAGAAGGCGGCCATTGGGGCGCAGCGCCTCGAGCCACGCCGTGCAAGGTTGTGTAATCCCGGCATTGACGTAAATCGCATCGGCTTTCGGCAGTCCATCGGTCGCGCCGGACCTTGCCTCGATCGATGCCTGCGGCCAGGGCTTGAGATTGGCCGTCGCACGCGCGGCAAGATCGGGATTGATCTCGAAGCCGATGACGCGCCCCGCGGGACCGACGAGGCGAGCCAGAATGGCGGTGTAATACCCGCTGCCCGCACCAATCTGAAGCACCGTATCGCCGGGCTGAAGCCCGAGTGCATCGAGACAGCACGCGTGTCGGCTCGGTTCACCAATGTTGAGACCGCGCTTGGCGTCGAGGGCGATCAGCGCGTTCTGGTAAAGAAAGGCGGGATCGTCATCCGGCGTCTCGACGTAAGTGGGCGGAAACGAGACAGCCCGCCATGGTGAGCTGACGGGAATCTGCCACGGCCCCGGACCGGCAAACGGCTCGCGAGGAACGGAGGCGAACGCCTCCTCGATCCGGGCATCGCTCGTGTTCGCGCATTTCGTTACGTAAAGCGCGAAAAATGCACGAAGCCTGGCCGCGCGGACATCTTCCATCGGCGTCCCTCCGAGGTGGGGCACGGTCGCAAAAATTGACGAAACCAACGGATGGATAAAAAACGGCCGCCTCAAGGCGGCCGCAATCTGTCCACAGCGCATGTTCGGACCGCAAGTGGCCCACAAGGCGGGTCAGTGAAGCGTCACAAGCTCAAGGTCGCTCTCTTCAACATTCTCCAGCGCAGCCGATCGGCTGTCGGTCAGCACCATGGGCGTCCCATCGGCAGACACGACGGCATAAAGGTCGATGCCTTCCGGCAGTCCGCCCAATTGCGGGAAAAGCTCCGCAACTTCCTTGGCCTTGAGTTGCTTGATGTAAGCGAATTCGCCTTCGCCCCAGGCTTCGAGCTCGAAATCTTTTAGGGGTTCTTCCACGATAAGCACCTCCTCGTGCCAACTGCACACTTCGGCCTGTCTGCCCTCCGCCCGCTTGGCGAGACGATAGAGAACCCGTCCGAGGTGGGACGTGACGTGTTAAAGCGGCATATATGCTCGACACGCGCGCTTTCAAGAAAAGCGACCGCGTCAGGAAGAATAACACACAACCCTAGATTTTTGGTGGAGCCAGGCGGGATCGAACCGCCGACCTCTTGAATGCCATTCAAGCGCTCTCCCAGCTGAGCTATGGCCCCATATGACTTCCGCATTCTGGGGGAATGCGGTGGGCGGCTTCGCGCGCCGCCGTTGCGTCGGAGCTACTTAAAGCGTTGGCGCCTGCACCGCAAGCAAAAACAGCGCTTTCAAGCGTTCTTCGATGAAGTTTTCCAGAGCGCGCGCCAATTTCGCGGCGAGCACGCGGCGAGGCAGGTTTTTCCTCGGGCGCGGCCCCTTGGGAAGGGTCTGTTCCGCCAAACAAAACGCGGGATGGCGTCGCCGCCACCCCGCGCTCGCTGAAATTTTCGTTGAAGACCGAGGGCGAGGTCGTCGCCTCGCCATCTCACGAATCATTTCCCTCAGACGTCGTCATCCTTGCCGCCGCCGACGAAGGGCACGTCGGTTTCGTTCTCGTCTTCGGCCTCAAGGAACGCCTCGTCGTCGGCGCCGGTGTCGATATCGGCATCGTCGTCGGCGACGTCGGCGAGATCGCCGCCCTCGATATCGGGCAATTCCTCCTCGCGCGCCACCTCGTCGAGCGGCACGAATTCGAGCCCGCCGCGGCCCGCATCCAGCACCGCGTCGTCATCGGCATCGAGATTGTTGCCCGCCGGGAGCCGCGAAGGTACGCCGCCGTCCTGATAGACAGCCTGGCAGGCTGGACAGACGATGGGATCGCGGTTGAGATCGTAGAATTTGGAACCGCAGGATTGGCAAACCCGCTTGGTGCCGCGCTCAGCTTTCAGGGACATGGGTCTTGAGCTTTCTTGAGTGTTCTTCCATGGCGCGCCGCGCCGCATTGTGTTTCGGATAGTCAGCATCGCCGCCGGCTGTCAAAGGCAAAGCGCGAAGCGCGCAGAAATTGTGCCGCATTCGCCCCAAGCCGATTGACAGTTTTCGTCGACATGGGTCTATGACGGCTGCGTTTGTTTTCTACAGAAAGACGGGGGCCTTCCGCCGATGTCCACCCACGCAGCCGACGCAAGGCCGCTAATGTCGCGAAAGTCGGGACGATTGCAAGGGGCGGTTGCTGTCCCGGGCGATAAATCCATTTCGCATCGCGCTCTTATCCTTGGCGCGCTGGCCGAGGGGCGCACCCGGATCACGGGGCTTCTCGAAGCCGAAGATATCCTGTGTACGGCGCGCGCGCTCGAAGCGCTGGGCGCGGGCGTCGAACGCGATGCCGATGGCGTATGGACCGTCACGGGTCGCGGTCTCGGCGGCCTTGCCGCGCCTTCAGGCGACCTCGACTTCGGCAATTCCGGCACCGGCGCACGCCTCATGATGGGCGTTGTGGCGGGCCATCCGATCGCCGCGCGCTTCACCGGCGACGCGAGCCTGCAAAAGCGTCCGATGGGTCGCGTGCTCGCGCCCTTGCAAAGCATGGGCCTTGCCATAGAGGAAGACGGCCGCAACACGCTGCCGCTGACACTCGTCGGGACGGGCGATCTCGTGCCGATCAGCTACCGCCTCCCGGTGCCGTCCGCGCAGGTGAAGTCGGCCGTGCTGCTCGCGGGGCTGTTCGCCAGCGGCGAGACGAGCATCATCGAGAGCGAGAAATCGCGCGATCATACCGAGAAAATGCTGCGCTACTTCGGGGCGGAACTTTCGGTCGAGCCGTTCGAGGGCGGCCTGCGCATCGCGCTCGAAGGGCGGCGCACGCTGAAGGGCCAGCCTGTCGCGGTGCCGGGCGATCCGAGTTCTGCGGCGTTCCTCGTCGCCGCGGCGCTCATCACGCCCGAATCCGACATCCTCGTGAAGAACGTGCTCGTAAATCCCACGCGCACAGGCTTCTACGAGACGCTCGCCGAGATGGGAGCGGACATCGTCTTCGAGAACGAGCGCGAGGTGAGCGGCGAACCCGTCGCCGACATCCGCGCCCGGACGAGCGAACTTCGCGGCGTGACTGTGCCGGCTGCGCGCGCGCCGTCGATGATCGACGAATATCCGATGCTTGCGGCGCTGGCGACCGTTGCCCAAGGCGAGACGGTGATGGAGGGCCTCGCCGAACTCCGCGTGAAGGAAAGCGACCGGCTGGCGGCCATGGTCGACGGGCTCATCGCCTGCGGGGCGGCGGCGCATGCGCGCGGCGACACGCTCACCGTGCTGGGCTTGCCCGAGGTGCGGGGCGGCGCTACCATCAAGACCCACATGGACCACAGGATCGCCATGTCGTTCCTGGTGCTGGGCCTTGCAGCCGAGGAGCCGGTGACTGTCGACGACGCGTCGATGATCGCGACGAGCTTCCCGGAATTTCGCACTCTGATGCAACAGGTGGGCGCGACGCTCGACGAGCCGGGGCAGGCTTCGGACGAGGCGCGCGGGAAAGACCGCGAATGATCATCGCAATAGACGGAACGGCGGCGGCCGGAAAAAGCACGCTTGCGCGCCGTGTGGCGCAAAACTACGGGCTGCCGCATCTCGATACGGGCTCGCTCTATCGCGCCGTTGCGCGCGACGTGATGGCGGCTGGGCATTCGCTCGAAGACGTGCGCGCGGCGTCATTCGCTGCGAAGCGGCTCGATCCGACGACGCTCGGCGACCCGAACCTGCGTCTCAAGGGCAACGGCGAGGCGGCGAGCGTCGTGGCGGCGATACCAGATGTGCGCGCCGCGCTTCTCGAATTCCAGCGGGCGTTCGCGGGCCAGCCCGGTGGCGCCGTGGTCGAGGGCCGCGACATCGGCACCGTAGTCTGCCCCGAAGCCGATGCGAAGATTTTCGTGACAGCGTCGGCGGAAAGCCGCGCGGCCCGGCGTCACCGCGAACTTGTGGGCTATGGCGTGGAAATCACCGAAGAGGTTGTGCTCGCGGAGATCAAGGCTCGCGACAAGCGCGACAGCGAGCGGCCCGTTTCGCCGCTGAAGCCCGCCGAGGACGCGCTCTTGCTCGATACGACCGAGTTGGATATAGAAAAAGCCGTTGCCGCCGCTCTTCACCTTATTGATAAAGTGGCGCTTCGCGGATAAATCATGCTAAGCCCGCCAACGGGTTCGGCGTGATCCGTTCGTGTCTCCGAAATCGATCTGAAAGGTCGACCGGCGGACGGCAAATCAGAATTCGCATGAATGACGGCTTTTGGGAAAACCGCGCCCCCTGAGGCCGCCTGTCTTCAACCTCTAACGCATACCCCAGGCCTCAAGGCCATATCGGAGTTTTAATGACTGCAACCCAAACAATAGAGCCAAAGGCCAAGGAGTACAATCCGACCGTCGACGACTTCGCCGCTCTTCTCGATGAATCGCTTTCCGGCTCCGCGCCGAGCGAAGGCGCGGTGGTGAAGGGAAAGATCGTCGCGATCGAAAAGGATTTGGCGGTTATCGACGTCGGCCTCAAGACCGAAGGCCGCGTGCCGCTCAAGGAATTTGGTTCTTCCGTCGCCAATCCGACCATTCATGTCGGCGACGAGGTCGAGGTCTACGTCGAGCGCATCGAAAACGCGATGGGCGAAGCGGTTCTTTCGCGCGAGAAGGCTCGCCGCGAGGATAGCTGGACGAAGCTCGAACAGAAATTCAACGCCGGCGAAAAGGTCGAAGGCGTGATCTTCAACCGCGTGAAGGGCGGCTTCACCGTCGATCTCGACGGCGCGGTGGCCTTCCTTCCCGGCTCTCAGGTCGACATTCGTCCGATCAAGGACGTGACGCCGCTCATGAACGTGCCGCAGCCCTTCCAGATCCTCAAGATGGATCGCCGCCGCGGCAATATCGTCGTGTCGCGCCGCTCCGTTCTGGAAGAGACGCGCGCCGAGCAGCGTAGCGAGATCGTCGCCAAGCTCGAAGAGGGCCAGGTGGTCGACGGCGTCGTCAAGAACATCACCGATTACGGTGCGTTCATCGACCTCGGCGGCATCGACGGCCTGCTGCACGTCACAGACATGGCGTGGAAGCGCGTCAATCATCCGACCGAGATCCTGAATGTCGGCGACACGGTGAAGGTGCAGATCGTCCGCATCAACCCCGAGACGCAGCGCATCAGCCTCGGCATGAAGCAGCTCGGCGCCGACCCGTGGTCGGGCATCGAAGCCAAGTATCCGATCGGCGGCAAGTTTACGGGCACCGTCACGAACATCGCCGACTATGGCGCGTTCGTGGAGCTGGAGCCCGGCGTCGAGGGTCTGATCCACGTCTCCGAAATGAGCTGGGTCAAGAAGAACGTCCACCCCGGCAAGATCGTCTCCACGAGCCAGGAAGTGGAAGTTCAGGTGCTCGAAGTGGATGCTTCCAAGCGCCGTATCTCGCTCGGCCTGAAGCAGACGCAGGAAAACCCCTGGAACACGTTCGCGGATACGCATCCGAAGGGTTCCGAGGTCGAAGGTCAGGTTCGCAACATCACCGAGTTCGGTCTGTTCGTGGGTCTCGAAGGCGGCATCGACGGCATGGTGCACCTTTCGGATCTCGACTGGTCGCGTTCGGGCGAGGAAGCGATCAAGGAATACAACAAGGGCGACACCGTTCGCGCTGTCGTGCTTGAGACCGACCCGGAGAAGGAACGCATCAGCCTCGGCATCAAGCAGCTTGCGACCGATCCGTTCCAGTCCGCCTCCTCCACGCTCAAGAAGGGCAGCACCGTCACCTGCGAAGTCATCGAGGTGAAGGATGCCGGGATCGACGTGAAGATTTCGGGCACGGACGTCACGGCCTTTATCCGCCGCGCCGACCTGTCCCGCGATCGCAGCGAGCAGCGTCCGGAGCGTTTCTCCGCGGGCGACATGGTCGACGCGGTCGTCACGCAGGTGGACAAGAGCGGGCGCAAGATCGGTCTTTCGATCAAGGCGCTCGAAATCGCCGAAGAAAAGGAAGCTGTCGCTCAGTTCGGTTCCACCGACTCGGGCGCCTCGCTCGGCGACATTCTTGGCGCTGCGCTCAAGGCGCAGACCAAGGACAAGGAGTAAGCCGTTATTGCGCGAAGGCGCGCTTGAGCGGCACGGCCCGTGCAAATCATTGCGCGGGCCTCGTTCGAAGGTGAATGCATGACTCTGGATTCAGACATTCTCATCGACCGTCGCCGTCTGAAGCGCCGCCTGACCGTATGGCGCGTGCTTGCCATCGTTGCGTTCGTCGCTGCGCTCGCTTTTGCGGGCGCGCGGTCGGGAGGCGGCGATGGCGCCTCTTTCGGGATCCCGCGCGACCACATCGCGCGCATCTCGATTTCGGGCTTCATCGGCGATTCGAAGTCCCGGCACGAGTTGCTGGAAAAACTTCGCAAGGATAACACCGTGAAGGCGGTGATCGTCGCGGTGGACAGCCCCGGCGGCACCACGACCGGGGGCGAAGCCCTCTACGAGGATTTGCGCGAACTCGCGAACGCGAAGCCCGTCGCGGCCGTATTTGGCACAATGGCGACGTCGGCTGCCTATCTCGGCGGCATCGCAACGGATTACATCGTCGCGCGCGGCAATACGATCACCGGCTCTGTCGGCGTGATCTTCCAGTGGGCCGACGTTTCGGAACTTCTCGGCAAGGTCGGCGTGAAGGTGGACGAGGTGAGGAGCGGCGCACTCAAGGCGAAGCCGTCACCTTTCGCACCCGTCGACGATGCGGCGCGAGCGCTTACCGAACAACTCGTGAAGGACAGTCAGGGCTGGTTCGTCGGGCTCGTCGCGGAGCGGCGCAAAGCCGCAGTCGCCTCTCTGGAAGACATCAAGACCGGCCGCATTTATACCGGCAGGCAGGCGGCCCAGGTGGGACTTGTCGACGCGATCGGCGATGAGCAGGTTGCCATCAAATGGTTCACGGACGCCCGTAAAGTGCCGTCCGGCCTGAAAGTGCGCGACTGGAAACCCGGCCAATCGGTTTCGTCGCTGCTGTCGGCGTCCATGTCGAGCCTCGCGCTGAAGCTCGGCATCGCGTCTGTTGTGGACGCGGCGGTGCTCGAAGGGCTCGACATCCTGAAGGACCGTCCGCTTGACGGCTTATTTTCCATTTGGCACCCTCAGCTCAGCAATGTGAGATAAATGTATGATTAAGTCCGAGCTGATAGAGAAACTTGCCGCGACAAATCCTCATCTCATGCACCGGGATGTGGAGAAGATCGTGAACGTGATTTTCGAGGAAATTACCGGCGCTCTTACACGCGGCGACCGTGTCGAGCTGCGCGGCTTTGGCGCATTTTCCGTCAAGCACCGCCCCGCTAGGGTCGGCCGCAATCCGAGGACCGGAGATCAGGTCTCCGTGCCCGAAAAGTTCGTTCCGTATTTCAAGACAGGCAAGGAGCTGCGAATCAGGCTTAATCCGCCCGAGGCTCCTGCCGAGAAGCCGAAAGGCCGCAAGAAGGCAGCGAAGGCATCCTAACTCTGGCGACAGGCGGCCGCTTCGGCCGATGCATCCATGAAACGTTTCCTCATCTTCGTTCTTCTTCTGATCATCGGCGCGATTATCGCCGCCTTTGCCGTTGCGAACAGGCATGACGTGTCCTTCATCGTCGATCCGTTCATCGATCGCGACATCGCATTCAAGGTGAGCTTGCCGTTCTACGTCTTCCTCTTCGGCGCGGCGTTCCTCGGAGCCATCGGGGGATGGATCGCGGCATGGCTAGGCCAGGGCCATTGGCGAAAGGCGGCCCGCGAGACGCACAAGGAGGCGGCGATCTGGAAGCAGGAGGCTGAGAAGCTCAAGCGAGGTCTTGAGCAGGCGCTTCCGAAGCCCGGCGCAGTGCCGCAGCCCCAACAGCGCGCGCTTCGCTCCATCCGCTAGGCCGTCGTCGCGAGAAGACACTCGCCTCGGATGTGGTGAAAATGAGGGAGCCGCGTCCAGGGGCAGACCAGGACGCGCCGGGAGCTGTCGGCTTCGATTTTTGTTTGTCCCGTGGTCCGAGGAGCTGAAGCCGACTCCGGTCTTTCACGGCAGTATTGAGAGCATGACCGTCTCCGTCAAAATCTGCGGACTTTCGACCGAAGATACGCTTGAGGCAGCAATCGGCGCAGGGGCCGATTATGTGGGCCTCGTGTTCTTTCCCAGGAGCCCGCGCCATGTTTCGCTCGACCGCGCCGCGAGTCTTGCCGAGGCCGCACGCGGGCGCATCGCCATCGTTGCGCTGACGGTCGATGCCGACAACGCGCTTCTCGAAGCGATCAGGGAGCGCGTCGCCCCCGACTTTTTGCAGCTTCACGGGCACGAAGGCGTTGAGCGCGTGGCCGATATCCGCCGCCGCGTCGGCGCGCGCGTCATCAAGGCGGTGAAGGTCGGAAGCCCGGCCGATATCGAAGCGGCGCGGATCTTCGAGCCCGCCGCCGACATCGTGCTGTTCGATGCGCCGCCACCTCGCGCAGGCGACGCGCTTCCCGGCGGCAACGGCGTCTCCTTCGACTGGACGTGGCTCGCCACGGCACAACCCAGACCCGATTTTATGCTTTCCGGCGGCCTTGACCCTGATAATGTGCGCCTTGCCATCGCCACGAGCGGTGCGCGGAGCGTCGACGTTTCATCGGGCGTCGAGCGCGCGCCGGGCGTGAAAGACCCGGACCTTGTCGCCCGCTTCGTCCGCGCCGCCAAACATCTGGAACAAGTCGCCGCGCCAGCGGCGGAAGAGGATCGACATGAACCCCGCTGAAACGCCGCTGCATCTGAACAGTTATCGCACCGGCCCGGATGACAGGGGCCATTTCGGGCTTTACGGCGGCCGATTCGTTGCCGAGACGCTGATGCCGCTCATCCTCGAACTCGAAGCGGCGTATGAAGCGGCAAAGGCCGATCCGTCGTTCCATGCGGAACTCGCGGACCTCAACGCCCACTACGCCGGACGCCCCAGCCCGCTCTATTTCGCGGAACGGCTCACGCAGCATCTCGGCGGCGCGAAGGTCTATTTCAAGCGCGAGGAACTCAACCACACCGGCTCGCACAAGGTGAACAACTGCCTCGGGCAGATCCTGCTGGCGAAGCGCATGGGCAAGAAGCGCATCATCGCCGAGACCGGCGCTGGCCAGCACGGCGTTGCGACAGCCACGGTAGCCGCGCGCTTCGGCCTGCCTTGCGTGATCTACATGGGCGCGACGGACATCGAGCGGCAGAAGCCGAACGTGTTCCGCATGCGGCTTCTCGGCGCGGAAGTCCGCCCCGTCATCTCGGGCACAGGTACACTCAAGGATGCCATGAACGAGGCGTTGCGCGATTGGGTGTCGAACGTGGAGGACACGTTCTACATCATCGGCACGGTCGCGGGCCCGCATCCCTATCCCGCCATGGTGCGCGATTTCCAGGCCGTGATCGGAAAGGAAACCCGCGAGCAGATGCTTGCGGCGGAAGGCCGGCTGCCGGACACGCTCGTTGCGGCGATCGGTGGCGGCTCGAACGCGATGGGCATCTTCCACCCCTTCCTCGACGACCCGAGCGTGAAGATGTTCGGCGTGGAGGCCGCGGGCAAGGGCCTCGATGTGCCGAACGGCCATTGCGCCTCGCTCAACGGCGGTACTCCCGGCGTGCTCCACGGCAACCGCACCTACCTGCTTCAGGATGGCGACGGCCAGATTCTCGAAGGACATTCGATCTCGGCGGGCCTCGACTATCCGGGAATCGGGCCGGAGCATAGCTGGCTGCGCGACACCGGCCGCGTGACCTATGTTGCGGCGACGGACCGTGAAGCGCTGGACGCTTTCCAGCTTTGCACGCGGATCGAAGGCATCATCCCGGCGCTGGAGCCCTCGCACGCGCTCGCCTATGTGACAAAACTTGCCCCCACCTTGCCGCCGGACAATCTCCTCGTTATGAACATGAGCGGGCGGGGCGACAAGGACATCTTCGCCGTCGCCGCTCACCTCGGCATGGATATCTAGCGCACATTCGCGCTTTTAAGGCTCAAGGCGATCATGCATCGGCTCGCGAAAGTCTTCGAAGAACTGGCGGCTCAGGACCGCAAGGCGTTCGTCACCTTCATCACGGCTGGCGATCCCGATACCGCCACGTCGCTCGAAATCCTGAAAGGTCTTCCGGGGGCGGGCGCGGACGTCATCGAACTCGGCATGCCGTTTTCAGACCCGATGGCCGACGGCCCGGCGATCCAGCGGGCCTCGCTGCGGGCGCTTCACGCGGGCCAGGACATGCACAAGACGCTCGCCATGGTGCGCGCCTTCCGCGAGACGAACAAGACGACGCCCATCGTGCTCATGGGCTACTATAACCCCATCTACGTCTATCCGGTGGACCGGTTCCTCGCCGACGCGGTCGAGGCGGGCGTCGACGGGCTGATCGTGGTGGACGCGCCGCCGGAAGCCGACGACGAGCTTTGCATCCCGGCGCTCAACGCCGGACTGAACTTCATCCGCCTGACCACGCCGACAACCGATGACCACCGTCTCGGCGCCGTTCTGGCGAACACGAGCGGCTTCGTCTACTACGTTTCGATTACGGGCGTGACTGGCACCCGCGCGCCCGACCTTGAGGCCGTCGCCAGGAATGTGGCGCGCATCAAGGCGCGGACCACGCTACCCGTCGCGGTCGGTTTCGGCGTTCGCACGCCCGAGCAGGCGAAGGCGATCGCCAGCGTTG
Source organism: Rhodomicrobium lacus (assembly GCF_003992725.1). Taxonomy (NCBI): domain Bacteria; kingdom Pseudomonadati; phylum Pseudomonadota; class Alphaproteobacteria; order Hyphomicrobiales; family Hyphomicrobiaceae; genus Rhodomicrobium; species Rhodomicrobium lacus. The sequence continues at coordinate 416,583 of NZ_RZNF01000002.1, forward strand.
CCGACGGTGTCGTCGTCGGTTCCGCGTTGGTAGACACTATCGCCCAGAGCCTTGACGACAAGGGACGCGCGACCGAGCTAACGGTAAGCTCAGTGCTCACTCTGGTCGAGAAGCTCTCCGCCGGCCTCAAGGCAGCCTGAACAGAACAAGGGAATGGCCTCCCGCGCGAGGCGATGAAAGTGAAAAGCCGTGAACTGGATCAATAACGTCGTCCGCCCCAAGATCAGCGGTCTCTGGCAGAAAAGGGAGATGCCGGAGAACCTTTGGATCAAATGCCCGGAGACCGGGCAGATGGTTTTTCACAAGGATCTGGAGGCGAACCAGTTCGTTTTTCCGCAATCCGGCCATCACATGCGCATCGGTGCGACGCCGCGGCTGAAATCCTTCTTCGATGACGGCAAGTTCGAAACTCTGCCATCGCCCGAAGTGCCCGCCGATCCCCTGAAATTCCGCGACGAGAAGCGCTACGCAGACCGCATCAAAGAGGCGCGCGCGAAGACCGGCATGCAGGATGCCCTGCTGACCGGCGTCGGTCAGCTCGACGGCCTGACGGTCGTCGCGGGCGTGCAGGACTTCTCCTTCATGGGGGGGTCGCTCGGCATGGCCGCGGGTGAGGCGATCATCCTCGGCATGATGAAAGCGGTCGAGCTGAAGGCGCCTTACATTCTTTTCGTGTCGTCCGGCGGCGCCCGCATGCAGGAAGGCATCATGTCGCTCATGCAGATGCCGCGCACCACGGTTGCGGTGCAACGCCTCCGCGACGCGCGCCTTCCCTATATCGTGGTGCTGACGAACCCGACCACGGGCGGCGTAACGGCCTCATATGCCATGCTCGGCGACATCCATATCGCGGAGCCCGGCGCGCTCATCGGCTTCGCGGGGCCGCGCGTGATCGAGCAGACGATTCGGGAAAAGTTGCCCGATGGCTTCCAGCGCTCGGAATATCTCCTTGAACACGGCATGATCGATATGGTGGTGCACCGCCACGAATTGCGCGAGACGCTTGCCCGGATCTGCGCGATGCTCTCGGCCGAACGCCGCGCCGAAGAAGGAAAGGGGCGCGGAGAGGCTTCCTCCGCCGAGGGTAACGCCCGGCATTTGAATGGCGCTGCCCCCGAGGCCAAGCTTCCCGCAACAGCGGAACAGATCGCAGCCGCCACCACAGCGCCTGCCTCGCCCGAGCTGGCCAAGGCGCAGGCGCCCGCTACGCCGTCATGAGCGGAGCGGGGCAGGATCGCGCCCCTGGCAATTCGGACATATCCTTGCATTTTCCTTCCGACAGCCTGCTTGCGCGGCTTCAGACGCTGCATCCGAAGATCATCGACCTCTCGCTTGGCCGGGTCTACCGGCTCCTGCGCGCGCTGGGCGACCCGCATCGCAGCATTCCGCCCGTGATCCACGTCGCCGGTACGAACGGCAAGGGGTCGGTCGTCGCGTTCCTGAAGGCGATGCTCGAAGCGTCCGGCTATCGCGTCCACGTCTTCACCTCGCCGCACCTGCTGCGCTTTCACGAGCGCATTCAGCTTGCGGGGCAGGGCGGCGCCAGGCCGATCGGCGAGAGCCATCTGGCCGATGTGCTCGCGCGCACCGAGGCGGCCAATCGCGGCGAACCGATCACATTCTTTGAAATCACCACGGCGGCGGCGTTTCTGGCCTTCGCGGAAAATCCGGCCGACATCGTCCTTCTCGAAACGGGACTCGGGGGGCGGCTCGACGCCACCAACGTCATCGACGAGCCGTTGGCAACGGTACTGACCTCGATCTCGCTCGATCACTGCTCCTATCTCGGCGATACCATCGAGGCTATAGCGGGCGAGAAGGCAGGCATTCTGAAGCGCGGTCGCCCGGCCGTCGTGTCGCGTCAATCGGACGAGGCGATGCGCGTCATCGCCATGCGCGCCGCTTCCCTCGAAGCGCCCGTCATTGCCGGCGGCGCGAGCTGGGACGTTTTCGAGCAGCAGGGGCATCTCGTCTATCAGGACGAAGAAAGCCTGCTCGACCTGCCGCTTCCTCGACTCGTCGGTCGCCACCAGTTCGAGAACGCGGGCACCGCCATCGCCACGGCGCGCAATCTCGAAGGCTTCCACGTGTCCGACGCGGCCATCGCAAAGGGCATCACATCGGCGGTCTGGCCCGCCCGGCTCGAACGGCTCGGTCCGGGCCATCTTCACGATCTCGCGCCGGAAGGCTCGGAAATATGGGTCGACGGCGGGCATAATCCGGCTGCGGGCGAGGTGATCGCGCGCGCGCTCGCCGACCTCGAAGAACGCGTGTCGAGCCCCATTCATCTCATCGTCGGCATGCTGTCGACGAAGGATGCGGGCGGTTTCCTCCGGCACTTTCAGGGCTTGCCCGAGCTTACGGCCACAGTCGGCATCGAGGGACAGTCGTCAGCCTACACGGCGGACGAGCTTGCCGTCATCGCCCGCCGCGAGGGATTGGCCGCCGAAGCCGCAGGGAGCCTCGAAGAGGCGTTCGCGAAAAGCCGGGCCGCTGCGAAAGGCCCGGTCCGCATCGTCGTTGCGGGCTCGCTCTATCTCGCAGGTTCGGCGCTCGCGGCTCACGCCGAAAAACGGCGCGCCTGAATTTCGGATCGTTTTTAAGCGACTTCCTTGCCGTCGCGCTTTTGAGGATGCGATTTTCGCCCCTTATCGTGCGCCGAGCGTTTGCCCGACCGCGTTCGAGATCGCCGGTGCGATCTCGCGCAAGCTTTGCTGTGTGCTCGCGTTCGTGCGCGTTTCGGCGCTTGGGCCCAGGGTGATCTTCAGCCTGTGCGTATCGGTTCGGCCAGCGCTTGCGAAGGAGCTGTTGCCATTGTGGCCCTTGAAATAGACCAGCGTCCAGCTTGGGCTGACGTTTGCGCTTTTCACGACGCTGAACTCGATCGAGTGCGTGATCGACTTCAGCGGCGCCTCGCAGTCTGACGAAGGCACGCCCGACCTCTGGCGGCAGGTGAAGGCGGGCGGTGCGGCACGCCGCGTGCCTTGTTTCGGTTGGGGCGAGAGCAGGGCACGCTTGCCGCCTTCAAGCGGGCCGAGCACCGATTTGATCCACTGCCGCAGCCCGAGATCGCTGTTCAGGTCGCGGCCCTTGGGAAGGTTGCAATCGTCGAAAGCCGCCCGGCGGTTGATCCGGCTCGCCGGGTTGAGCTGCTCGTGCACCTCCGCAAAGTTCATGGAGAAGCTCACGCTCTCCGTCCGCGAAGCGGTGGTGACAACGCCGCCGCCGAGGCCGAGCGAAAAGCCTCTGGAGAATGTGCCGAGCGTGGCCGTTCTGATCTGCGTAAACGGGTCGAGCACCGCGATCGAAGGCGTGATGGAGGAAGATTCATTGGCGATCAGGTCGAGATCGACATTCGCGCCCCAGGTCTCGAACCAGGCATATTCCTTCGGAATGTCGCGCGTCGCATCGTAGATCTCGCATTTGACGCGCTTGACGACCTCATTGATCGGGATGCCGCCGTCCTCAAGCGCTTCGGTGCCGTTGATGGGGCTGAGTGCGGGAACAGTCGTACAGCCTCCAAGCCCGACAAGCGCGCATGAAGCGGCGACGGAAAAAAAGTGCGCAATACGCATGAAACAATGCCCCGACCCAAGCCCGGCGCAAGCTTACATGCGGGGCCTATCGAGTAACAAGGCAAGTCCGTTACCGCGCCTGTTGATATCGATCAAGGGCCCCCAGCGAGAATGCGAGTGTTGCTTCTGGAACACCAAATAACACGCAAAAGTTGTGTTCTCTGCTCGTTAAAACCGGGCAATGCAGCCGACGCGCGCTCACTTCCGGTTCAGGCGGGCAATGAGGCTCGACGTGTCCCAGCGGCTGCCGCCCATCGCCTGCACCTCGGAATAGAACTGATCGACAAGCGCGGCGAGGGGAAGCTGAGCGCCGTTTTTACGGGCCTCGTCGAGACAGATCGCGAGATCCTTCCGCATCCAGTCGACCGCGAAGCCGAAGTCGAAACGGCCCTCGTCCATCGTTTTCCAGCGGTTTTCCATTTGCCAGGACTGCGCCGCGCCCTTGGAAATCGTGTCGATCACAGCCTCTACGTCGAGCCCGGATTTCTGGGCGAAGTGGATGGCCTCGGCGAGCCCCTGCACCACGCCAGCGATGCAGATTTGGTTGACCATCTTGGTCAATTGGCCCGCGCCCGACGGCCCCAGGTGCTTCACGGCGCGCGCGAACGAAGCGATGACAGGCTCCGCGGCGGCGAAGGCTTCCGCGTCCCCGCCAACCATCACCGTCAGGACGCCGTTTTCCGCGCCCGCCTGACCGCCCGAGACGGGAGCGTCGAGAAAATGCGCGCCGTGAGACTTCGCGGCGGCGTAAAGCTCGCGCGCGACGTCGGCCGAATCCGTCGTGTTGTCGATGAAGATCGCGCCCGGCTTCAGAGCGCCGAACGCGCCCTGCGGTGCTGTCGTCACCTCGCGCAGGTCGTTGTCGTTGCCGACGCAGGAGAAGACGAAATCCGCGTCCCTTGCGGCCGATGCGGGTGTCGGCGCCTGGCGCCCGCCGAATTCGGCCACCCATTTGTTCGCCTTCGCCGCCGTGCGGTTGAAGACCGTCACATCGTGGCCGCGCCTGGCGATATGCCCGGCCATGGGATAGCCCATGACGCCCAGTCCGATGAATGCAACCTTGCTCACGAGCGCGCTCCTTCAGTTTAAGGGGGCCGATCTGCGACGCGTTCTTACACGGGGCGGAACGCGAGCACCTTGTCGATACGGCGACCGTCGAGATCGATGACCTCGAACACCCATGAGCGCCAGCGGAACTTCTCGCCCACCGCCGGAATGTGTCCGAGCTGTGCCAGAACGAAGCCCGCAAGCGTCGTATATTCGGCGTCATCGACGGCCATGCCATGCACGTCGAGCACGCGCTCGACCTCGTAGACGGGCATCTGCGCGTCGAGCAGCCAGGAGCCGTCCTCGCGTTGAACGGCGGACTGTCCGATGTCGGCTTCTTCTTCCGGCAATTCGCCCGCGATCCCCGCCAGAATGTCGGCGGGAGTCACGATACCCTGCACGGTGCCATGTTCGTCGAGCACGATCGCCATGTGAACGAGCGTGTTCTTGAACATTTCGAGAAGCTTCAGCACGTTCGTGCTCTCGTGAACGTAGAGCGGCGCCATGATCGCAGCTTCGAGATTGATCTTGCCGCCATGGCGGCATTGTTCAAGCAGCGTTTTCGCGTGGATAACCCCGAGCGTTTCGTCCACGTCGCTGCGGCACACGGGAAAGCGCGAATGACCGCTCGCGAAGATGTCGTTGAAGATGGCGTCTTCGCCATCGTTTACGTCCAGCCAGATGATGTCTCGCCGGGGCACCATGATCGAGCGCACAGAGCGGTCGGCGACGCTCAGCACGCGTTCGATTATTTCCTGCTCGGCCTTTTCGAACACGCCCGCTTCCGTTCCCTCCGCGATCATCGACTTCACTTCTTCCTCGGTGATTTCCGGCTCGGCCTTCATCGGGCCCGCGAGCCGAAGCACGGCATCCGTCGAGATGCGAAGAAAGTAGGAGATCGGGGTCGAAATGGTCGCCCAGACATTCATGGTCGGCGCTACGAAGCAGGCGATGACCTCGCGGTTCGAGAGCGCGAGTCTCTTCGGCACGAGTTCGCCGATCACCAGCGAGAAGTATGAGATAACGACGACGACGATGATAGACGCGACCCACCCGGACCACGCGCCGAACCAGCCCACCTCTTCGAGCGCGGTGGTGAAGCTCGGTGCGAGAGCCTGCTCGCCATATGCGCCGGATATGATTGCGACAAAGGTGATGCCGATCTGTACTGCGGGAAGGAAGCGTCCCGGGTCCGCATTGAGAGCGGTCGCGGCAACGGCCCCCTTTTTTCCATCGCTGACGAACTTTTGCAGTCGTGCCGGTCGCGATGAGACGATCGCAAGCTCTGCCGCCACCAGAAAGGCGTTGAGCAAAATTAGAGAGACGAGGACGAGGAGTTCGGGCCAGGGCATCGATGTGTGAGGTGTCGCTTCTACGGATGTTATAGCGGGTGTTCGCGACAACCGTAATAAAATATGGGTTCAGCGCCAATTTTCCGCATCGCGGCGCCCCTGAACGACACCGGCTCACACTGCCTTGAGATATAGACGTGGTATGCTGTCGGCCTGTCGACTGGATTTGTCTTCTCCTTCGGACATTTCCGCAGACAATACGTGCAATCAAGGGAAGACCTTTATTGGAAACCGGGCTTCACCCGGCTTCCGGCGTCATGGGCGAACCCGTCCACGGCAAGCACCCCGAAGGAAGCATTCGCCGCCAGAGCCGCCCGAAGGCTCGAACTACCTCCGCCCACTCGGAGGATAGAGATGTTGATGCATTCGGAAAATGTCACTCTCGGGAAGAGTCATGCACCGCCTGCGTACGCCCCCACCAAAAATCTGCTGCGAACGGTACCGTAAGAGACCTGCGAGAGCTGCTTTCAGCATCGGTCCTCCGACTGTCGCCCTGGGCTCTGTGTCGTCGAGGAGAAAGCCCGGATCGAACGTATGAGCCCCCTCACGCTCAGCTTTCCGCGCTGGAATGGAGGCTCTGCGGGCATTCGGAAGGCGGGAGACGTTTCGCCGCCGACGTCTTCGCCCGCGCGAAACCTGCACGCCTGCGCGGCAACTCGACGACGGCACTTGCCGTCGCGGACGCAACACCCTGCGCTACCCTTACAGGGTGCCTGCGACTTGGCCTTTATAGGCGAAAATCGTGAAGCACTGATGTTCAGCATAACGCGATTCTATCGTTATCGCACAGGCTTAACAAAACGTTAACGCGCCTTGACGCCGTGTTAACGCATTCGGGTGGCGCGGGAATTTGCGCCTCCTCCGGGCAGGTTCGGGCAACCGCTCGGGACGAATCGAACGATCAGAGCGGACGCTTGATCCAGCGGCTCAGCCTGCCTGCGATTCCTTCGCGGAACAGCATCACGCAGATGACGAAGATCGTCCCCTGCACAATCGTCACCCAGGCGCCGAGATTGTTGAGATAGGTCTGGATCGCGATAATGATGACCGCGCCGATAACGGGGCCGTAGATCGTGCCCATTCCGCCGACGAGCGTCATCAGCACCACCTCACCGGACATGGTCCAGTGCACATCCGTGAGTGTGGCGATCTGCGACACGACGGCCTTCATGCCGCCCGCGAGCCCGGCGAGCCCCGCCGAAAGCACGAAAACCGTCAGCTTGTAGCGCTGGGTGCGGTAGCCGAGCGAGATCGCGCGCGGCTCGTTATCGCGGATGGCCTTCAGCACCTGCCCGAACGGCGAGTGGATGATGCGATAGATCAGCAGGAAGCCGGCGAAGAAGATCGCTGCGACCACATAATAGAGTGTTATGTCGTCGCGAAGGTCGATGAAGCCGAGGAAATGACCGCGCGGCACGCCCTGAATGCCGTTCTCGCCGCCCGTGAACGGAGCTTGCAGCGAGAAGAAGTAGACCATCTGCGCGAGCGCCAGCGTGATCATCGCGAAATAGATGCCCTGCCGCTTGATGGCGAGCGCGCCCACGATGAGGCCGAGCACCGCCGCAACAGCAGCGCCCGTAAGCATCGCAAGCTCTGGCGCGAAGGGCGGAAGGCCGACCGGGATGTCGAAGCGCCCGACACCCGGCAGCCAGAAGGGCAGGGAGGCGAGGCCGCTTTTCGCCGTATAGGCTGCCACATAGGACGCCATGCCGAAGAACATCGCATGGCCGAAGGAGAGAAGCCCCACGAAGCCGAGCAGCATGTTGAAGGCGCAGGCGAACAGCGCGAAGCACAGGAGCTGCGCGAGCACGAACGGGTAAAGGCCGAGCGCGGGCAGGATCGCCAGCAGCGCCGCCAACCCGGCGAACAGCGCGGCGTGAAGGAACGAGGGCGATGCGGCGAACGGCCGGACGGCTTGTGAGGCGATAATTCGCGGCTGGTCGAGAGTCATCAGGCGGTCCTTCCGAACAGTCCGGCGGGCTTGATCAGCAGCACGATGGCCATGATGACGAAGATCACCACGGATGCGGCTTCCGGGTAGAAGACTTTCGTCAGCCCCTCCACGATGCCGAGCATGAAGCCCGTCACGATGGCGCCGAGGATCGAGCCCATGCCGCCGATTACGACGACCGCGAACACCACGATGATGAGATCCGCCCCCATGTTGGGGTTCACCGAGTAGATCGGCGCGGCAAGCACACCCGCGAGGCCCGCCAGCGCAACGCCGAAGCCGTATGTGAAGGTCACGAGGCGAGGCACGTTCACGCCGAAGGCCGACAGCAGGGTCGGGTTTTCCGTCGCCGCGCGCAAATAGGCGCCGAGCTTTGTCTTCTCGATGATGAGCCACGTCGCGATGCAGACGGCGAGCGAGGCCACGATCACCCAGCCGCGATAGATCGGCAGAAACATGAAGCCGAGATTCTGGCCACCCTTGAGTTCGTCCGGGATCGTATAGGGCAGGCCCGAGGAACCGTATTGATTCACGAACAGCCCCTGGATGATGATGGCGAGGCCGAAAGTGAGCAGCAGGCCGTAGAGATGGTCGGTGTTCTGGTCGGCGTCGGGCGCCTTCAGCATGTTCGTCGCGGAAAGAAGCGAGGTGAACAGAAGCGCACCGATCGCCGCGATGCCGTAGGCCGCCGCCGGGTCGAGCTTGTAACCGGCGAGCGAGGCGAGATCGGGCACCGCGCCGCCGGATAAATGCGATGCGGCGAGCGCAAGAAAGGTTGCGACGAAACTCGCGATGAAGATCAGAGGGCGTGTCTTGGAGCGCACGTTCAGCTGCGAAATGAGGTTCCGCTCAAGCAGCATGCCGAGGCCCCCCACGATCACCGGCGCGAGGATCAGCGCGGGCCAGTAGCCGATGGAATAAAACGGGTTGTTCAGGAGCAGATACGCCGCGAAGGCGCCCAACATGTATTGCGCGCCGTGGGCGAAGTTGATGATGTTGAGCAGGCCGAAGATCACCGCGAGCCCGAGGCTGAGCAGCGCGTAAAATGAGCCGTTGATGAGCCCCAGGAGGAGCTGGCCGAACAGCGCCTGCGGCGGCACGCCGATGAGTTCGAACATGGCCTTCCATCTCCGCGAAGTGCGGCGCCGTTTTCGTCACGGCGCCGCGATGTCCTGCCGAAATCCGGGCGGTTACTTCGCAGCCGAGGCTACGAGCGGGCAGCCGCCTTCCGAAAGCGGACGGAAAGCCTTTTCCTTCGGCGTCGTAGCGAGCAGCTTGTAATAGTCCCACGGCCCCTTCGATTCTTCGGGCTTCTTCACCTCGAAAAGGTAGGAATCGTGGATCTTGCGACCGTCGGCGCGCACTTCGCCCTTGCCGAACAGCGGATCGTCGGTGGGCGTCGCCTTCATCTGCGTGACGACCGCAGCGCCGTCCTTCGCACTTTTCAGCGCCTCCACCGCCTTCAGATAATGGAGCACACCGGAATAGACGCCAGCCTGGACCATGGTCGGCTTACGGCCTGTCTGCTTCTGGAAGCGGTCCGCAAAGGCGCGCGTGTCGTCGTTCAGATCCCAGTAAAAGGAGGCGGTGAAGATAAGGCCCTGCGCCGTCTTCAGCCCGAGCGAGTGGATGTCCGTCAGGAAGATCAACAGGCCCGCGAGGTTCTGGCCGCCCTGCACGATACCGAACTCGGACGCCTGCTTGATCGAGTTGATCGTGTCGCCGCCGGCATTGGCAAGGCCGACGATTTTCGCGCCCGAAGATTGCGCCTGAAGCAGGAAGGACGAGAAGTCCTGTGTGTTGAGGGGCGCCTTCACCGAGCCGAGCACGGTGCCGCCGGCGTCTTTCACCACCTTCGCGGTGTCGCGTTCGAGCGCATGGCCGAAGGCGTAATCGGCGGTGATGAAGAACCACTTGTCGCCGCCCTGCTTCACGATCGCGGACCCCGTGCCGTTGGCGAGCTGCCAGGTGTCGTAGGTCCAGTGGATGGTGTTCGGCGTGCATTTCGCGCCGGTGAGATCGGACGATGCCGCGCCCGAGTTGATGAAAACCTTGTTCTTTTCCTTCACGATCTCGCTCACCGCCAGCGCGACGCCGGAATTCGGCGTGTCGACGATGAGGTCGACGCCCTGCTGGTCGAACCATTCGCGCGCGGTGTTCACCGCGATGTCGGACTTGTTCTGATGGTCCGCCGCGATGACGTCGACCTTGAGGCCCTTGTCGGCGGCCTTGAAATCCTCGACCGCGAGCTTCGCGGCGACGACCGAGCCTTCGCCGCCGAGATCGGCATAGAGGCTTGAGCGGTCGTTCAGCACGCCGATCTTGACCGGCGTCTGGGCATGCACGGCAGTTGCGGCGAAAAGCAATGCCGCTCCCGCGATGAATACCGTCCTGATGTTCATGCGTTTTCGCTCCCGTTTTTACTTTAATGATGACCTAAACGCCGAGATAGCTGTGCAGTTTCGCCTTGTTCGCTTCGAGGTCCGCGTTCGGAATCATGTCGACCACCTTGCCTTGCTCGACCACGAAATGGCGGTCGGCTACGGTGGCCGCGAAATGGAAATTCTGTTCGACGAGCACGATGTTGAAGCCGTCCTTCTTCAGCTCGCGGATGGTGCGGCCGATCTGCTGAACGATGACGGGCGCAAGCCCCTCGGTCGGCTCGTCGAGAAGCAGCGTTCGCGCGCCGGTGCGGAGAATACGGGCTATGGCGAGCATCTGCTGTTCACCGCCCGAAAGCTTTGTGCCCTGGCTCCCCCGGCGCTCCTTGATGTTCGGAAACATGTCGTAGATGCGGTCGACGGTAAGGCCGCCCGGCTTGACCACGGGCGGCAGCATGAGGTTTTCCTCGACCGAAAGGCTCGCGAAGATGCCGCGCTCTTCCGGCACGTAGCCCATGCCGAGCCGCGCGATGGTTCGAGAGGGAAAGGCGATGGTTTCCACGCCGTCGAACAGCACGGAGCCTTGCCGCTTCGCGAGAAGGCCCATGATCGCGCGCAATGTCGTTGTCTTGCCGGCGCCGTTGCGGCCGAGCAGCGTGACCACTTCGCCCGGTCGAAGGTCGAACGTCACGCCATGCAGCACGTGGCTTTCGCCGTACCAGGCTTCGAGGCCGGAAACCGCCAGCACCGGAGCCCCCGCCTGCCGGATGGCTTTCGCCTCGGCCAATCCGCGCTCAGGACTTCCGCGCTCAGGCATGGCCAACCCCTATATAGGCTTCGATGACGCGTTCATCTTTCGAAACGGTGGCGTAATCGCCTTCCGCCAGCACCCGCCCGCGCGCGAGCACGGTGATCGTGTCCGAAAGGTCGGCCACGACCGAGAGATTATGCTCGACCATGAGGATGGTGCGGTTTTCCGCAACCCGCGCGATGAGGGCCGCGATGCGGCCGACATCCTCATGCGCCATGCCCGCCATCGGCTCGTCGAGCAGCATCACGGCGGGGTCGAGGGCAAGCGTTGTCGCGATTTCGAGCGAGCGCTTGCGGCCATAGGACAGTTCGCCCGCGAGCGTCGCGGCGAAGTCGCCAAGACCGACCGCCTCCAGCAGCTCGCCCGCGCTGCCGTCGAGGTCGCGCAGGACGGCCTCGGAGCGCCAGAAATCGAAACTGTCGCCGCGCTTTCGCTGCAGTGCGATACGCACGTTTTCGAGCGCAGTGAGATGGGGAAAAACCGCCGAAATCTGGAAGGAGCGGACGAGGCCCATGCGCGCCACATCGGCGGGCGGCGTCTTCGTGATATCCTCTCCCTTGTAGAGGATCGTCCCGCGCGTCGGGTTCAGGAACTTCGTGAGCAGATTGAAGCAGGTCGTCTTGCCTGCGCCGTTCGGGCCGATGAGGGCGTGGATGGTGCCGTGACGAACCTTCAGATCGACGCCGTTCACGGCCACGAAGCCGCGAAATTCCTTCGTCAGGCCCGTTGTCTGCAAAACGACGTCTTTGGCCATCGTTCTCTCCCACGCATGCGGGAAAGGTGCATCGGCCATGCGTCCATGTCATCCCCGACCATAGTCGCGGCGGTATGACGCGGCTCAGGCAGCGCGACGGGAAGCGAGCGAAATCGGCGCCGTCTGCGCGCGCGAACGCTTCAGCCGTTGCGGCGGGTCCAGCGCAAGGAGCAACAGAGCGTAGGCAGTGCGTTCGCCAGGCCAGCGGCAGAGCGCGGCGCGGCAGGGAAGCGTCGGCCCTTCGCCGGTTGCAAACCAAAGGGTTTCACTTGCGGTGCGTGTTCGCGGCGAAGCGAGGCGATGAGACATGCGTCGAAGGATCGTGCCGTCAGCGTCGGGAAGCAGATCGAGAACCGGCATGCCATGCAGCTCGGCCTTTTTCCAGCCGAACCGCGCCGCGCGGCCCGAGACGCGCACGACGTCCAGGTCGCTTCCGAGGAAGAGGACGAGATCGAAAACCTGCAGGAAGCTTTCAGCGGTCGGCGGAGATGGGGGGGACGCGGCCCGGAGGGGAGGGAAGGGCGGCTCGGATGGCGACTCGGCGGGGCGGCTTCTCTTATCGGCGCAGAGACGTTTCATCTTGCGGCCAAGCGCCTTGAATGCGCTCATCTCGGCTTCGGTGAGAGTTTGTGCGGGGGGCGGCGTGCCGGTCTTCGCGCGGCTTTTCTTGCGCGCCGGTCTCCCGGAGGGCTTTGGCGCCATGCGCGTCACTTGCGGGCAAAAGTCTCCGTCTGTTTCTGCAACGATGAGGCCCTTCTCACCGTCGGCAAGATGGAGGACTTCCGCGAAGCAATCGAGCGGGGGCCGCCCGGTGAGCTTGAGCCGCACGCTCCCGCCGGCGTCGCCCTCGGTCAGCCGCTGCAGTTTCTGGACGAAGCGCTTCGGAAGCGCCTCGGTAAAGTCCTCGGCACGAAGTTCGAACGACGTCCGCGCCGCCGGGTTCATCCATGCGACCGCATTCCGCGCCCCGTTCCAGATGAAGGCTGCGCGCGGCGAAAAGAGGAGGTCCGGCAGGGACGGTTGACCTGTCGCTGTTGTTGTATGCGGGCTTTTTGCCAAGGCGCGAGATTCCTGCCCAGTTGTGCTCAAGCAGTACAACCAAACTCAGGACGCGTCACATGGAACGTGTTCGCGGCAAAAAGCAAGGGCGTGGAAGACCGCTTCGGCCGGTTTTCGGAGGCCGTTGCCGTGCCGAAACGAGGAATGAGCCAAAAATTGTGCGATGCACAAAAATCCGCGTTGCAACGCACCAAATTTGGAATTATATAGGAAACAGCGATGATGACTCGCTTCCGAAGCCTATAGCCGAGCCTTCTATTAGGAGAAAACGCCATGACGCAGCCCCTCGATTTCGAAATTCCGTCCTCGGTCCGCGACCTTGCCGCGAAGAGCGTCGAGCAGACCCGCGAAGCTTACAACCGCTTCATTGAAGCCGCCCGTCAGGCGAACGATGTGGTGCTGAAGTCGTCGGACGTGTTCGCCAACGGCGCGCGCGAGATCAACGAGAAGGCCGTAAAGTTTACGGAAGCCAACCTTCAGGCGCAGTTCGAGCTGGCTCAGCGTCTCGTCCACGCGAAAGACCTCAAGGAAGCGCTCGACATTCAGAACCAGTTCGCTCGCCAGCAGGTCGAAGCCTACGCGCAGCAGGCGCAGGAATTGACGCGCCTCGTCGCGCAGTCCGCGCAGAAGGTCAATCCGACCAACCAGTATTGATCGCGTGGAAGGCCGGGCTAGGGGAGCGAATTTGACGTTTGAGTCCCGCTTGCGGCGAACTCTCGCTCAAACGTCAAAAGCTCCACTTGCATCATGGTGTTGCGAGAGGTTCTGTTGATCCGACGTTTGCTCGCAAGCGTGCGCAAACGGATGCAGAATGTCGGTGTGGTAGAACGGGGCTCGCCTTGCGCGGGTGTCGAGCGTTCAGGACGGATTCGTTGTCACGAGTCGTCATGGACGCTTTTTTTATCCCGCCAAGAAATGTGGCTCTCCCGGAACAGCAGCGGTTTTGCGCGACCGGGAACCCTCCGCTCGAGGCAGACGCCACAGAGGGCACGCACCGCCGCAAGCTACCGAAAGTTCGTAATCGCGCCGGTTTTTCGGACGCTGCGGGGGCGTGTTTCGGCCAACGGCTGACCGGTCTCTCGCGCGGGCGTCCCGTTTCATTTCTTCGGCCAGCCATGCGTTGACGCGTCGCCCTTTTCATTGCCGCAATTTCGAAATCACGCCTTGAATTTTGCAACGAAACGCTGTTTATTGCGCACTCCTTCGCCGCTGTAGCTCAGTTGGTTAGAGCACCAGATTGTGGATCTGGGGGTCCCCCGTTCGAGCCGGGGCAGCGGTACCATTAAAATCAAGGGCTTATGAGCCCTGAGAGAATCATAAATCATCAGAATTTCGGCTTGAGTGCATATGTCGGTGCACATCGGCAGCCCGTCCAACTTAAATGCGCGGGCAGCCCTGCCAGCCGGCGGTCGAGGTAGCGTTCCGGGATGAAGGTCGAGCGCCATTCGTCCATCTCTCCGGCCGCGAACTTCACCTTGCGCGATCGCCCGTTAGGCCCCGCAGCGCGGCGTGTCGAGGAACACGCTCGCAGGCCCGGATGGCAAAAAGCCGTCGCCGAAGCTCGAAACGTAGCAGGGCGTGCGGATGACTGCTCTTCGCATCATCGCCACATACTCGCACCGTCGTCGAGTGCGATCTCTATCGCCTCGCGCACCAGCATTCCGCCGAGATCGAAATCGAGCAGGTGGCGCAGACAGGAGAAACCGTCAGGTTTGTCGCGTTCAACCGGCGGCGTCATTGGTCTTGACGCCAAGAAGGCTGAGCAGGCGATGTCGAAGAGCAGAAAACCCCGCAAGACCCTGGTCGCGCGGGCGCGGTAGATCGACCGGCAGATCGGCGGCGATGCGACCGGCCGACAGGACGATGACACGGTCCGCCAGTCGGATGGCTTCGTCCACGTCGTGGGTTACCGCCAGCACGGCCGGTCGATGGGTGCGCCACAACGACAGCACCAGATCGTGCATTTGCAGACGCGTCAACGCGTCCAGAGAGGCGAAGGGCTCGTCAAGCAGGAGAAGATGCGGCTCGCGGACCAACGCGCGGGCGAGAGCCGCCCGTTGCGCTTCGCCGCCCGAAAGCGTCAGCGGCCACGCGTCCAGACGATGGTTCAGGCCGACTTCGCGCAGCGCCCGAACGGCCCGTTCCTGAACGTCAGGCCCCCGCAGGCCAATCGCCACGTTCCGGCGCACGCGCATCCAGGGAAACAGCCGCGGTTCCTGGAAAACCATCGCCCAGGGCTCGGCTACCTCCACCACTCCGACTGGTGCGGGGTCGATACCGGCCAAGGCGCGCAGCAGGGTGGTCTTGCCCGGACCGCTTCGTCCCAGCATGGCGACGAATTCCCCGGCGGAGATATTCAACTCCAGTCGGTCAAGGATGGTGACGTTTCCGAAGGCACGGTTGAGGCCCCTCACTCGAACGGCTGGTGGAGCGAGCGGGACGACCTCAGGAACGGCCAGAGTTTCGGCTCTCACGCTTCGACTCCAACTGGCGCGCGCCAAGCCAAAGCCCGGCGTTCGATGGCTTGGACCAAGGCATTGGTCGAAACGCCCAAGAGGGCATAAACGGTCAGTCCGACGAGCATGATGTCGGTCCTCAAGAATTCGCGGGCTTGTAATATCAGGTAGCCGACGCCTTGTGTGGCGTTTATTTGCTCTGCTGCTACGAGGCTAAGCCAGGAAACGGTCAGCGCATGACGTAGTCCGGTCAGGAAGGAGGGCGCGGCTCCCGGCAGCACCACATGGACAATCTGCTCGGTGCGGCTTAGCCCGAAACAAATTCCGGCCTCCATGAGCTTGGAGTCGACCCCACGGATCCCGGATAACAGATTAATATATATAGGAAATGTCGTCGCCAGGGCAACCAGGGCAATCTTTGGCATTTCGCCTATGCCAAACCATAGGATGAACAGCGGGACCAGCCCGAGGAACGGCAATGCCCGGGGCGCCTGCACCGGGCCGTCGACGATCCGTCGTCCCCAGTCGCTCAGGCCCGACAGCAGGGCAAGCATCGTCCCAAGGCTCACGCCTAGGGCGAGGCCACTGAGCGCTCTCAGAAATGAGACCGACATATGTGTCAGGAGATCGCCCGATTTCAGCAGGCTCCATCCAGAGGCCAGAACATCCAGGGGGGAGGCGAGAATGTTTTTGCTAATCAGCCCCAGATCGCAGCTGCTCTGCCATATGAGAAGAATGCCGATGAGTGAGAAATTCTTATCGAAAATATTCCATATGGCGCGCAATACGAGGCTCATGACGGTAAGAATCCATTCTTGCGTGCCTGGGCGAACCGGCGCGCATTGCGCGAAGCACTACGGGAGCTAACGAACCATTGCTCGGAGATCGCGGGAAGAGGGAGGCACTTCCATCTTCAGCCAGTCCAGGAAGCGTCGTCCGCTCACCGACAACGTTCGGTTCTTGGGCCATATCAGGAAAAAGGCATTGGGATTGGCCAGGACGAAGTTCGGACCGAGAGGCCTGACCAGTCGTTCCTGAATCAGATCGTTTTCCACCAATGCGAGACTAGCGAGCGCGAGGCCGTGTCCTTGGGCCGCGTATTCGACGGCCAGAGACGGAGTGGGAAAATGGATCCCCCGTGGGAAGCGAGCCAGCCCATAGGCGGCAAACCAGTCGCGCCAGTTGGGCAGCGAGGCATTGTCCGGCCCGACGTGAATTAGCGGCCAATCGGCAATCTGGCGCGGCGTCAAAGTGTGTGGCGATCCGGCGACCATCGATGGAGAGCATACGGGAAAGATGTCCGCGCTCATCAAGTATTCCTGCTCGACATCCGGCCATGTGCCTCTGCCATAGGCGATGCCGAGATCAAAGCCGCCCATATTCCGGCTTAAAAGGTTGTCGGATATATTAAACTTCACGTCAAATCCGTCGTCGTTGGCGTAGAAGTTCCCCAGCCGGCTAAGAAACCACCGCTCCAGCATGCGGAGCAACGTCAAACTCAATTCGGTTTTGAGCGGTGATCTTCGCAAGGCCTGGTCGAAGGCCACGTGGAGTTGGTCGAATCCGGCGCCAATACCCGGAGCGAGTTTGGCGCCGAAATCGCTCAGGGCAACGCCTTTGGCGGAACGGTGGAACAACTTTACGCCCAGATACCCCTCCAATTCCGTGATATGTCGGCTGATCGCCCCGGGGGTGACCGACAACTCCGCTGCCGCCTTGCTGAAACTGGCATTCCGGGCCGCGGCTTCGAATGCCCGCAATGCATTGAGAGGCGGCAGGCGGCGACGCCGGGAGGCTGCGTCCGCGACAATCCAACCTGGTTTCGCATCTATCATGGAGGAAGCTCCTGATTGTGCGTATGCCGCACAGACTGCCATTATATCGCCCATTTCGCGGCTTGCCCGTCGCTTTGTCAATTACAAAAACGATAGATTTTATTATACGATACGATTTCCGGCCGCGTAGTGTTGCGATTGAGACGGGATCGCCGCGCCGTCCGCGGTTACCCGATCAAGGGCAAGTCCGAGATAAGCATCGCTTCTGCGCATGCCCTTATCGGTGGAGTTGCGACGCAGATTGGTTCACAAAGGCGCTTCAGCGGGAGAGGCAACCAGCCAACGCTTAGTGGCGCTCGCCAGTTCAGCTGGAAGGCGACATCAAGTGGCCAGGGCTCGGCGCTGTCCGTTGGTGCCCGATAGCCTGAGGTCCTGCGGCAGCTATTGCGAGGTTGCTGAATTCCTGAAAGGCCGGCGTCTTATCGAAGAGAACGTTAAATCGCTGGCAGAACGTCAAGGATGGCGGGAAACCGGTCTGCCCAGGAAACTGGTCAGTGGTCCGGTTTTAGGCGTCGTAGGGAGGGCATGACAGGACAGGATCTCCTCTCCGACCCGATCAGCGGGGTCTCCTCACCTTTGACGGTGTAGTGAGACCCGATCACCGACGGCTACGTGCGTGGCTTTGGCTCACGCGCTAACGAACGCTCGCTTAACGCGCTGTCGCGGCCATGATTGAGCAATCCCAGGATCGTCGCGCGATCCATGGGAGAGGCGCGACGGCTCCTAGCTCCCGTTCGCCAGATTGAGTTGGCGGATGGCGCGGTTGTAATCCTCGCGTCCGGCGATTTCATGCATCCGGTCCAGGCGGTAAACAGAATAATCGCTCCAGATCGGGACGTCCCGCTGCTGTTCCCGATTATACTCATTCAGCTTGCTGTCATAGGACTCAATTGCGGCAATCTGGATGGCGGCGTTGTAGGTTTCCCGATGCAGGACGGCGGACAGGGGAAGGCGCGGCTTGATGCCGGTTTGTCGGTTGAGGTCGGGGTAGCCGACGCAAAGACCGAACACAGGCAGGACATGCGCAGGCAGGTTGAGGGCGGTGCGTAAGGCGCTCTGATAAAGGCGCAGCGCCCCGATGAAAACAATGCCAAGGCCGAAGGATTCAAAGGTCACCGCAGCGTTCTGTGCAGCGAGAGCGGTGTCGATGACGGCTGTGACCACCGGGTCGAGATTGTCGGGTTCGGGCTGTCCTCGCTCGATGTTTCGGGCTGTGGCGATCTGTTGATGCCGGGCCAGATCAGCCAGCCAAATCAGATAAAGCGGTGCTTCGCGGATCCACGCCTGATCGGCAACTCCGATACATACTTTATCTTTCTGTTCGGCGTTTTCGATGGCCACGACGCTCCATGCCTGGAGATTCAGTGAGGTCGAGGCCGACTGGGCCGCCGCCACCGCCGTCTCCAGGATGTCGTTGGGAACCGGCTGCGGCTGGAAGGCCCGGACCGAGCGATGGGACAGCAGAGCCGACGCTAAGGGCGTCCAGTGACGGGGATGGGGGCGATCAATGTCTTGCCGATAGCGTTGCTGCAACAGGATCTCGGCCTGCGCCAGAAGTTCGCTGTCTCCGGCGGCAGAAATATGAGAGGCCGAGAGAGCAGATATAGTCGACTGAGAGAAGCTTGACATGAGAATACTGCTCCTGATTGGAACTTTAATCCTAACGAATGTCGGAGAATGTCAGATCGACAGCAGCATCGATGTCGATCTTGTTGGTAATCACTCCGGCGGCGAAGAAGGTCTCTTGAATGCGGCTCAAAAGGCTCTTCAGGTCGCCAGCGAGAGGAATCATGCGGGTGTTTTCGCGTTGGATCAGCATCAGGGCTGCGTCTGGCGGCAAACCGGTGTCTCGGGCATAGGCCCGGGCATAGTCCGCCTGGTGTAGTAGGCCCCAAGCGCGAGCCCGCCACACCCGGGCCAGGAAGTCGCGGATAAGGGGTTCCTTGGTCCGCAAGGTTGCCTCGGTGCCGACCAATACGCCTACCGACGTCGAAAGCGTGGTGCCACGCAGGATGATTTGCGCATTGTTGTAAAGTTCTTCCATGACCGTGAACGGCCCCCAGGTTGCCCATGCGTCCACGGCGCCGGTACTGAGGGCGGCCTTGCAGTCAGATCGACCCATAAACACCGGGCGGATAGCGTCGATTGCGATGCCCGCTTGCGCTTGGGCAGCCAACAGCAGGAAGTGTCCCATCGAGGCACGGCCCAGGCAAACGGTGTGGCCGCGCAAATCCTCGACGGTACGGAAAGGAGACGCGGCTCGGGCGAGAATAGCCGTGTTTGTGCCGTCGATGCGCCACGCCGCCACCGCCTTGATCGGCAACCCGGTGGTACGGGCGGCGATCAAGCCGCTGTCGCCGACACCCGCGAGATCGACGGCTTGGGCATTGAGAGCCAGCAAGGAATCGTTGACTTCGGCGAACCGATGCCACGCGATACGATAGCCGACCGGTTGTATTTCGCCGGCAGCCTGCATGAGGGTCTCCAGACCACCGGTATAGTCCGCTATATGCAGTGTCAGTGGTGCACCGAAGCTTGCTCTGACCGTCGCAGCCAGGATGGCAACAACCAGGACGGCCAGTCTTGCGGCAAGGAGGCGGGGTAGCGAGGATATGTTCACGGCGTTTCTCCGGGCATTGTAGTCCTTGCCTGCTCGCTAATAGCGATAGGAAAGCTTCAGTAAGGCCGTCATCGGAGGATAGGGAGATGCGACGTACAGGCTTGAATTATATATCCCAAACTGAGACGGTCGCTGATCGAAAATATTCTTCGCCAGCGCACTGATAGTCCAATGTTTGTCTTCGGTGGTATAAGAAGTGCCGAGATCGACGATGCCGAAAGACGGAATGATGATCTCTTTCGTGTTGGCAAGGTCCGAGTAAGACTGCGTCTGGTATTTGATCGCACCATGCAGTTTGAAAGCACCGGGAATATCCAAAGGAACGGTGTAGTCGGCAGTCGATGTAATGGTCCACCGGGGCGCATTCATCAGCGTGTTGCCCTTGGCATTGGTCCCTGGCCCTAGAACGCCTGCCGCTTCGTCGTAAGTCCCGACCAGATAGCCCGCCGAACCTTTCAATTCCAGCCCTTCCAGAGGCAGTGCGGCGACGACCAATTCGACACCGCTGGAGTGGGCGGATTGGGCATTCCCCGCGAAGAAGGCGTTAGCCGGCGCATTCCAGACAGAAAGCTGCAGATCCCTGTAGTCGTTGCAAAAAACGGCGAGGTTGGCGGTAACGCGACGATCCAGCCAGGAGGTTTTAAGGCCGGTTTCGTAGGTCGTCACCTTCTCCGGCGCGAACGGCGTTGACGCGGCGATCGCCGATAGCAGGGATCGGTCGTATCCGCCGGATTTAGAGCCGTTGGTGATCGAGGCATATTGGAAAATATCCGATGTCCACTTGTAGTCTATGCCGAACTTGGGAGATACTGAATACCATGTTTGATCGGCCGTGATAGCGAAGAACTGGTTGATCGGTTGGTGATCGCTGTCGGTGGCTCCCGCCTCATAGAAAACATCGCGTTTTTCTCCGGTAAAACGGAGGCCAATGGTCCCGGAGAAACGGTCCGTGAATTTGTAGGTGCCCTGACCGAATAGAGCTGCGCTGTCAGTTGTCAGACGACTTGATCCCCATATTTTGCTGTGAAACGCGAGCCTGTCCTGGTCGTAGCGCTCGTGAAACAGAAACAGTCCGCTAACAAAATTGAATTTGTCATAGTCACCGGACAGCTGAAATTCCTGAGAATAATATCGCTCGACCAAGCGATTGGAGCCTTCGCTGATGGAGGTCGGAAGGCCGTCGCTATCATAAACAGCGGGAGTTTCAACAAACGAGCGGGTAGCGGTGATGGATTTCAGCGTCAAGCCATCTCCCAGTCCCTTGCTGACGTTCAACGAGACGCCACCCGTATCGATGCGTCCCGTTGGCTCCAATTCGGAAGCGATAATTCCCGGATCATATTCACCCGGTCGGTTGATTGGCACGCGATAGAAACTTGGGGAATTGTCCCTTCCCCCATCGACGGACAACACGATATCGAGATCGTTAGTTGGTGTGAGGCGAAACTTTCCCCGTAACGATGTCACGTCTTGATCGTTGACGCTGCGGTTCAAGTACTCGTTATAGATAAACCCGTCATGACTCGCATGGGCGAAGCTCAGGCTGGCATAGGCGCGTCCAGGCACCAGGGCGCCGCCGACATAGCCGTGACTTACCAATTGTCCCCAGTTGCCGATGCCGACGTCATAGTAGCCTTCCGTAGTGTCGCCCGGTGTGCGCGTCGTCACCTTGATGGCACCCGCATTGGTGTTGCGCCCGTAAAGGGTACCCTGCGGCCCAACCAGCACTTCCACCCGCTCGGCGTCTCCCAGATCTCCCAGGGTGCCGATAAGACGCGGCATCACCACGTCGTCGACATAAAATCCGACCGCTGGATCCTGATACGGATCATTCTGGCCTATGCCGCGAAACCAGAAACTTTGCGTCGAATTGGTCAGGAATGTTCCGGGATTATTGCTGTTGGGAATCAACCCCTTCGCATCGCGCAGCGTATTGATGTTCTCTTCCTTCAGTTGATCAGAATCTATGACGGAGATTGATCCGGGCGTCGTCTGGGCTTTGGTTTCCCGCCTTTCGACAGTCACCACGACATCCTGAATGGTGGCCGAGGCAACGGTATCGGAAGCGCCGTTATTTGTTTGTGCCAAGGCTGGGCTTTCCAGCGATGTCACAGCGATGGCCGCGACAACAAGGTTAGTTCTCACGATTTTATCAAGATGGTTCTTCGTTATAATTTACTCCGCACGAGACGATTACAGAAATGATAATTTTGTTTTGCGCGCACAGTTGGACTGATAAACGCAAACACACATTTCGAAATACATTGTCCAAGCGGAGATGCTTATAATCAAGTCACATATTCTCATCGCAAAGCTTGAGGAAAACTCAAAAAAGAGCATTACAGCCTTGGATTGTATTTGTACGTCTGTGGAGTAATTCTCTATGCATGATCGACACGGCGGAGCCAACCCGGTTTTGGCTGGCGAAGCCGAGTAGTCTGCATCAAGCCGGATGGGCAGCGAGCAAAGCTGGGCCGACGCTGCTGGACCAGTGCCCACCCGCAGACTTCAGGAGCGTGATCGTCGCGAAAGCCCCGATGAGTTTCCGAGCGGATGTCTCGATCCAGCCGGTCATGCGATGCCGAAAGGGTGAGCGCCGATGCCGGCGCTGCTTCCCCCCATGCGGAGGCGGTTCTTTTTTCGAGCATTGAATATTGAGTAAATATATGTATATACATATATAAAGCGGCGCTAAGCGGCCCGGATGGGGCCTTCTCGTGTGATGTTTCCTAGGGTCGCGCGAGAACGAATGACACCGCAAGAGAGGACACGAAAGGAGTGGCTGTGCACTGGGCTCACTTTCAATGAGATCGACGCGATGCCAGATGGAACGCAAGGGAGTGTCAATTTTGGCCGCCTTCTGGCGCAGGCCCGTAAGGCAAAAAGCTACAGCCAACTCGACCTGGCGGCCGCGGCGGAGATCTCGCAAAAACATTTGAGCTTTCTTGAGACGGGCCGATCAAGACCCAGCCGGGTCATGCTGGATGTTCTTGCTGAGACCTTGTCCCTGTCGGAAGGGGAGAAATACCAGTTGTTCTCGGCGGCCGGCTTCGCTCTCCATCCACCATCCCACGCGGAAGCTCATTCGCAGACGCTCGCCGGAATAGCGCTCATTCTCCGAAGCGCGGAGCCTTTCCCGGCTGTTGTGTTCGATCGGCTCTGGCACATTGTCATGATGAACCGTCCTTATGGCGCCTTCATCGAGCAACTGACCGGTGGCCGCATCGTCCTTGGGCAAGCCTATACGTTGCTTCCCGAGCCGCGCGTCAATCTGGTCGAAGCGACGATCGGCTCCGACTATTATATGTCGCGTGTTCTGTCATGGCGCGAAACGATCGCTTCCGAGCTGTTACGCGTTCGATGGGACGTTTTGAACGACCCGGATCCGCGACGCCATGTCTGGTGGTCGCAGGTGGTCAAGGGCGTGAATTCGTTCCGCCCGCTCAGCGATCTGGATCTGGGTAAAGCCGTCAGCAGCTACAAGCCGTTGGTGCCGGTCACGATGCAGATGGGACCGGAAACTGCCCATCTTTTCAATAGCGTGATGCGGCTCCATACCAACGGCGAGGCCGGCTTGTCCGGTCTTCGCGTCAAGATCTATTATCCGCTGGATGACCGTGCGGAACAGGTTGTGCGCGAGCACACCTTTCCTCAGGCCAATGTGTCGGCGAGCGGCGGACGAGCGCCCGAAAAGCCCGTGACCGTATCGAAAGCCCTGGCGACATGAAATAACAACGCTTCATGCCGTTTCGCGGCAATGATCTGACACCCCACTGGCAATCCTTCCGCCGTGAAGCCTGCCGGCATCGCCATCGCGGGATGGCCGCTAAGGTTGAAAAGCGCGGTGAAACCGATATCCGACGCCGAGACGGGCCAGCCCTTCTCGGAGTCAACCGCCTTCACGCGGTCGACTCGCGGCGGAGCGAAAGGTTGGATCGGAGCCAGGATCAGATCGACCTCAGCGAACAGATCGTCTATCGCAGAACAAAGGCGTCGTCTCCGAACGACTGATGCCTCGATCATGCCGGCTCCGATCGTCCCCCCGAAGGCGATCAATTTTTGCAATCCGGGCGATACGGGCGCCCCTCGCCCGGCATGGACTGCGGCAGCCTCCGGAGCGCAAAGGTGAAGCCAGACTTCGGTGGCTTCGTGCCAAGACGGAAGCTGAACTGTCTTTATCGTCATGCCCAATGCCACGAACACAGCTACGGCCTCTTCCAGAGCGCGGGATATAACTGGCTCCACATCCCTGCCGTTCCAATCCGGATCGATTCCGACCCGAACCGGTTCGGTACGATTGCCGAAATCATCCAGAGACCGCCGGGGCGCTTTCGTAAGCGCGATGAAGAGCGCTTCCAGATCCGCAGGCGAGCGTGCCATCGGTCCTATGTTGTCGAGCGACGGCGCCAGTGGGAAGGCTCCCGCCGTATCGATAGCGCCTATGGTCGGTTTCAAGCCGAACAAGTTGTTAGCCGCGCTCGGATGGCGGACCGAACCTCCGCTGTCCGTCCCGACCGCCGCGAAGCAAAGTCTTGCCGCAGTGGCTACGCCGGGGCCGCTGGAGGATGCGCCAGGCCAGTAGTCCCAATTCCAGGGATTGCGAGGCTGCCCAATGGCCGGATCATGCAGGCCGAAGCAGCCTTCGGGAAGGTTGAGCTTGCCAAGGAGCACAAGCCCATGCCGCTTCAGGCGGACAACGGCTGCGGCATCCCGGGGCGGATCGTCCACTGTCAGTCGCGCCGCTCCGTTCGTTGTGGCAATCCCTTTCGTTGCCAGTGAATCCTTCAAAGCGATCGGCACGCCGTGCAGCGGTCCCCGAACAAAGCCGGCGGCGAACTCCGCGTCGGCCCGGTGTGCCTGCGCTAGGGCCTCCGACGCAGATACGCTGACATAGCTTCTAAGGCCGCGATCCAAGGCGGCAATACGGTCCAACATATGCTCGACGACATCGGTGGCCCGCAACTGACGACACTGCAGCGCCTTCGCCAACCGAAGCGCAGTCCAGTCGTGAAGCGGTTCATTCATGGGGTATTCTCAAGCTTTGGCTCGCGTCAGCGCTCCGTCGTCGCATCTTGCAACATACTATGCTTCGCCTTGTTGCCGTTGGAAAGCAGACGCGCTGCAATCGCCGAGCCGATAGCAGCAACGGCGGCCAGAAACAAACCGCCTGCAAGAACGTTTGTGTCCCGGTTCTCTGTGATGCTCATAAGCCAGATGCCGAAAGCTGCGGATGAAAAGAGGATCGACATGTTCCACGCTAACGCGACTGATGTCATGTCTACAGGTGCCAAGTTGGATATGAGAGTCTGTTGGTTGGTATCGAACGCACCCGCGGCTACGAACCAAAGCAAAATCGCACCGAGGGCAACGATCAAAAAAACCTCGGACAGCGCTACCGCCATCGTCACGAAGAGCAGCAGCGACCAGATCGGAAGAAGCCATGACTCCGTCATGCCTCGCCAACGCAGGCGATCTCCGACCGCGCCTGCGATGTTGGCTCCTAAGAATGTACCGACACCGCTCAACACTCCGATGAAACCAAGTTGGACTGTCGTCAGGCTATAATGCAGACGCAGAATTTCCGCGAGATAAGTATAGGCGCCAAGATTTGCTGCGTGGAAGAAAAAAGTCGCCGGTAACATCAGGCGCAAGGATTTATCGGTCCAAATCAGAGTCAGAGCGCGATATCGAACGGCTCGGTCGCCTTGGCGGGGCGTCCCGGACAGCATGTACCATGACAGCATAGCCGTGACCAAAGAGAGGATCACGATGAGGGTGAAGGAGACACGCCACCCAGCGGTGGCCGCTATGAATGCGCCGAGCGGAACGCCGGCGACCTGACCGAGCGCAAAGCTTCCCATCCCGAAGCCGATCGCGGTTCCGCGGATATCATCCCTCGCGGTATGAGCGATGTATGTCCAACTCGCCGGTCCCGCTATCGCTATGCCCAGTCCGGCAACGGCGCGCCCTGCGACCAGAACGAGGAAATGCGAGGCAATAGCCGAAAGCAAATTACCCATTGCGAAGATCACTATTCCGCTGACAATCAGCCGCCTTGCGCCGAACCGGTTGTAACCGAGACCGATCAGCGGGCCTAGAACAGCCTGAACCAATACGTAGGCTGTCACGGTGGAGGCTGCGGTCGAAACGGGAACTTGAAAATACTCCGAAAGCAGCGGGAGCAGGGGCGAGATCAGGTACATCTCGGCACCAGCAAGAAAAAACAGCATGTAAAGCGTCGAAAAGGGAACCAGGGCCGATCTGCGCCCGATGCGGCTGAGGTCGTTTGAGGAAGGCTGGTGCATTTTCTTGCGTGACGCCCCTCAGACAGCGAAGGTCGGGCGATAGATGCGAAGCCAGGCATCGAAATTTAGCGCCAGCTCTGCCCCGACATTACTGATGAAAGGGCCGTTCTCCCCGTGAAGCGCGGCCTGCTCCAGACGTTGGACATCGAAAATCTCGCCAAGATCCCCAACCGGTTCCACCAGCCGTTGCGCCAATTGTCGGCGCAGGAGTGCCCCATATGCGGTGCTCCGTGTGGTAGGGTACGGAACCTTCTTCCGATGGATCACCGACTGAGGCAACAGATCGGCCGCCGCCGATTTGAGCAGACCCTTCACTTGCCCCTCCCGGGTCTTATCCTTCCACGGAAGAGGGGCGACAAGCTGGACGAGACGGGGGTCGCAATAGGGAACCCTCACCTCGATTCCCGCTGCCATGCTCATCCGATCCTTCCTGTCCAGCAATGTCGGTAGAAAGCGCGTCAAGCCGAGATGGACGATTTGCTGCATTCGCGCCTCGCGATCGTCGGAGCGCTCCTCGGCCGGAACTTCTGCGAGCGCGGCTTGATAGTTATCGGCGACGTATTGCTCAATTTTGAGATGCTGCTTCAGGTCGTCGCGGAAATACCCCAGGATCCGCCGATGCAGATCGCCGTGGGCGGGGGACGCAGCCATCCACGGAAAGGTCTCCGCCGTAACTGAAACCGAATCATGAAACCAGCGGTATCCTCCGAAGATTTCATCGGCGGCTTCGCCCGACAAAGCGACCTTCGACGTCCCGTTGATCGCTTTCGACAGGAGATGGAGGCTCATGTCGAGATCGCCGATGCCGATCGGCATGTCCCGCGCGCGAACGCAGGTTTCACGCACGGCCTCAGATGCCATCGTCTCCGGGGTCAAGGAAGCGCGCGTATGGGCCACACCCAGATGATCGACGACCTGGGTGACGAAAGGAGCGTCGTCGTCGCCGGAAAATTTATCCCCGAAGTCCAGGGAGAACGACCGCATCGGAGCGGCACTACCTCCGATGCGATGAGCCAGGGCCGTCAGCACGCTGGAGTCCAGTCCTCCCGACAACAAGGTGCAAAGCGGCACATCGGCGATCATTTGCCGTTCGACGATATCTTCCAGCAGGCTTCGGATCATGTCCGGCGTCGGCTTCTCCTCACCGAGGTTGGTCCATGGCGACCAATATCGTGTCTCTTCCCGCCCGGTCTCGGTGATGCGCAGCACATGGCCCGGCCGCACCTCAAGCATCCCGCAATAGGGTGTGCGGCCAGGAATTTTGAGAAGCGGAAGGAGTAACTGGGCTAATCCTTCTTCATCGATTTTCGGTTTTACGGCTTCATGAGCGAAGAGAGCCTTGGGTTCGGAACCAAAAATAACGCCAGTCTTCGCTGGATAGTAATAGAGCGGCTTTATTCCCAAGTGATCGCGCGCCAGCCACAATTCCCGCCGCTCGATGTCCCATATCGCAAATGCGTACATGCCATTGAAATAGTTCAGGCATTTCGGCCCCCACGCGATCCACGCTAGGAGAATGACCTCGGTATCGCCGCGCGTATGAAAATCATATCCGAGATCTTGCAGTTCTTTGCGTAACTCCTTGTAATTATACAATTCGCCATTGTAGACGAGGACCGCCGCCGTCCGGCCGTTGCGCTCGTAGGCCAGGGGTTGCCGGCTGCCTTCAGGGTCAATGATGGCAAGGCGCCGATGGCCCAATGCGACATGCTCACCGCGCCAATAGCCGACACCATCCGGCCCTCTGGCCGCGAGTGTCTCGGTCATACGTTCGAGTGTGAATTTATCGGTGTCTTTTTGGGTGTAATCGACCCACCCGGCAATTCCGCACATAAGTCGCCCTCCTGGCAGGATCAGCGGATACTGACGCGATAGGTCTGCAGCCATTGATTGACGTTAAGCAGAAAAGATAGTCCCGCTGTTTGGCTTGCCGCGCTCCTCGGGCTCGGGAGGGGAACCCCATCGTTCAGGAAAGCCCTGACCTTGAAGGGCTCCACGAGTTCGAAGACCGGCGCACCGGGCGTCGCCAAAAGATCGTCTACGCGCTCGCGCAAGGACTGCTGGTATCTGACATCAGGATTGGCGGGAAAGGCGCTTTTGCGCCGGGTAAAGACGGACCTCGGCAGGAGGTCTGCCACGGCGCGACGCAATAACGTCTTTTCGATGCCGTCCGAATTTTTTGCATTCCAGGGAAGCATCCAGACATATTCGACAAGGCGGTGGTCGCAGTACGGGACACGGGCTTCGACCCCCGCCGCCATGCTCATTCGGTTGCGGTCCAGCAGGGCCGGCAGCCATCGCGTCAAGGCGAGATACCCGATTTTTCTCAGCCGCACATCGTGCGGTGACTCGCCGGTAAAAGATGCCGCCTCCGCCAGCGCCTCGTGATAACGCTCCTTCATATAGGTTGCCGGCTGCACCGTCCGTTCGATGTCGTCCCTGAGAAGAACCGACGGGGTGGATCGTCCCTGCATCCAGGGGAAACCTTCAAATTCCAACGCATGCTCGTCGTGGAAGTAAGGATAGCCGCCAAACACCTCGTCGGCGGCTTCGCCGGACAGCACGACGGTCGCATGCGGCCGTATCTGCTCCATCAGCAGATAGAGCGAGATATCCATCTCTCCCCAACCGGGGAGATCGCGCGCGCGAAGTACGACTTCCTCGTGCTTTTGGGCGTCCTCCGGCTTAACGAGAACTGTCGTGTGATGGCTGCCGATATGGCTGGACACTTCTCGCGCATAAGGTTCGTCGTGGCTATCGTGCCATGCATTGCGTTGGGAAAGCCCGGCGCTGTCTGGAAAATCCACGGAAAAGGTCGACAACCGATGGCCGGTGCCCAGTTTCCGAGCGGCCAGAGCGCTGATCGCACTCGAATCGAGCCCGCCGGACAGCAAACCGCCGAGCGCGACGTCAGACATCATCTGATGTTCGACGATGTCTTCGAGCAATTCCCGAACATGGGCCGTCGCTCTCTCCGGTCCGTCGTTCACTTGCCCAGTGGGAAGAGACCAGTAGAGATTGTCGCGGAACCCGCTCTCCGAGACCTTGAGGGCATGGCCCGGTTTCACTTGCTGGAGGCCGCGATATACCCCGTGGCCAGGCGTAGGGGCGCTGGCAACGACGAAGATCTCCGCGATGCCGGAGGTATCGACTTCCGCAACCGCCTGCGGATGGGCGAGGATCGCCTTGGGCTCGGATGCGAAGATCAGTCCGTTTTGCGTCGGGTAATAGTAGAGGGGCTTGATGCCGAAATGATCTCTGACAAGCCACAGTTCGCGACGCCGGATGTCCCAGATGGCGAAGGCGAACATTCCGTTAAGCTTGGCAAAGGCGGCTGTTCCCCAGTGGAGAAAAGCCCGAAGGATGACTTCCGTGTCCGACCGCGTGCGGAAGAGATGGCCGTGCAGGGCCAATTCCGCTCGCAGTTCACGAAAGTTGTAGATTTCTCCGCCATAGGTGATGACCGCCAACGGTTCCTCGCTGTCGCCAACCACCATCGGTTGCGCACCGCCGCGCAGATCGATGATCGACAGACGGCGATGACCGAAAGCCACCTGCTCCGCGGTCCAGATGCCCTCGTCATCCGGACCGCGCCGCGTCAATGTCCGCGTCATATCGAAAACTGTATTGGCCTCGCGACTGAGGTCGCGTTTCCAATCTACCCAGCCGACGATTCCGCACATGCTGTCTGTCCCGATTTTTGTAATGTGGCCGACTTGTAAATTCGCCATTCACAGCCGTGATGCGTACCGTCGCTGATAAGCTGGTATTGGGATTGATATCCCTTCGCAGCGGCATTCGATGCGATCGCCTTGGTGCAGTATTCGCAAGGCGAGCGAAGCGTGATTGGAACACCACGGGCGCGCGCCTTCTCGCGATAATCCCAGATCGCGCAATGGGAAATGGCGATTTCCGCCTCGGCATAGCCGGTGCTGCGCAGATCGTATTCAGAATCATAAAGTTCGGCCTGACGGGCAATTCGGTTTGCCACGTCGGCTGCCCCGCCGCCCTGGCCAACTTCCAGCCTCTCATGGACCCAGGCGTTGACACGGGTCCAGTTCGCGAGTTCGTCATGACCACACCGGGCGATAAGGAATTTCTCGCAAAGCGCCTGAGCGCGAAAAAAGATCTGCATCCAGGCATTGGCGTCCTCGGCTCCCGATGCGGGGAGATTGGAGAAAATATCGCTCTGGACTGCCAGCCAGTCGAAGATGACCGACGGCTCACGTTTTTCGATGAGGTGGACTGTCATCCCGAAGACGGCTTCCGCCAGACGTTGTTGCCATAATTGGCTGCGCTCAATGTCGCTGACAGACAGACGACCCGTCAGCAACATCGTTTTGGCCGATACGGCCGCGGCGTCGTTGAATGCGCTCATCATCCTGAACTCTCCTTTCAGCGTCGAGACGGGTTGCAGCCGCGCCTCCTCAACGGCGGCAGACGCTTGATCTGAGTGGAGCGACTGGGGTGAGGGAGGCGTGCGCGATCAGCGCCGCGATGACGAGGGTCACGGCGTCGCCGTTCAGATGCGCAAGGGTAGATCATGAATATCTTCGCGACAGCGTGTGGCATCCGACTCCTCGCCGTTCCACGACTGGCGCTCAAACTGGCACTCATAGCCAAACAC
Source organism: Rhodomicrobium lacus (assembly GCF_003992725.1). Taxonomy (NCBI): domain Bacteria; kingdom Pseudomonadati; phylum Pseudomonadota; class Alphaproteobacteria; order Hyphomicrobiales; family Hyphomicrobiaceae; genus Rhodomicrobium; species Rhodomicrobium lacus. Next base: position 447,356 of record NZ_RZNF01000002.1, read on the forward strand.
ATTTTTACAGCCAGGAGCGGCCAGCACATCCAAGAATACTCCACGTCTTCAAACAACTAGTCAGACTACGTTACACACATAACAAAATGTGCTCCGCCAGCTTCTACAAGCGTAGACAAAGCCATGGGATCAAGTCAATTACCTGCCGGGTAATATCGGCCTGTGTTATGCATCTCAATCAGCACACACAAGCATTTCTCGTCGCCACTTTAGCAGCGACGAAGCACTAGCGCTTTGTGTAAGTTTCTTGAGCGTCGTCGCAGCGATCTAAAACGAATTAAAATTGCAATAGATATAGATAACCAAGACATACTATTGTCCTAAAAGGAAATCATTAGGTTGGCTGCGGCTCAAAACACTCAATGTTGCAATAGATTTTTTCTCTCGATCATTAGGCGATTTACCACGTCACGGCCTCGCTCGGCTATCATTCTGACCGGAAGCGCACAAAGACATCCCGCCATCCCGCCATCCCGCCATCCCGGCGTCAAATGCGGAATTCTTCTGCAGCAACCGTTTTTTCTTCTCGGCATTGCGGCGGCGCACACGAAGATAATATCGAGAATTCGAGTGGAGTCTCAAAAAACATTACCGAATTCACGCGAAATACACTTCTTGAAAGCTACGACATCGCACTTCGAGTCTGATTTCAAGGTTCTCCTCACCGGAGGGCGGGCGACATCTCGCTTTACGCGAAGGACTGGATCACGACCGGCCTGTCGCGCATTATGACAATCATAAATCGCGACATCTCGCCTGGTCCGCTTCAGAGGCATCAATATTAGACAATCTTGAGGTGTGGCCGAGTCATAAAAGCAAATCTACGAAACGAGGTGCCCAATCCTGGAGTATCGGTATAAACTCGCGGACCAGACGAGCCTTGTCCAGCCGACCGACATGAGAACTCATGTTTAACGCCGCGACGGCGGTTCCCCTACGGTCGCGCAATATAACGCTCGCTCCTAGTATCCCATCTTCTAGTTCTTGATCAATGACGGCATAATTGTTGCGGCCGGCCTCCCGTATCACCGCCATTAGCTGATCCGGGTCGGTGATTGTGTTGGCGGTATAGGCGCGACGTTCGATTCGATGCAGGTATGCTGACAGTTCGGCGTCAGACAGATCTGAAAGTAACAAACGGCCTGAACTGGATAAATAAGCCGGAAGGCGGTCTTCCAGCTTGGCGAGATACACCATGCGCCGTCCCGCTGCATCGGAGCGCGCGAGGAATAACACGTCTTCCCCGTCAAGTACCGACACCGAGATGGTCTCACCTACAAGGCGGGATAGTTGGTCAAGATAAGGCTGTAGGCTGCGGTCGAAGCCAATGGACGAAAAATAGGAAAAGCCTAGACTGAGGATTCGGGGGGTCAACTCAAACTTCCGCTCATTCACGACCGCAGCAAGCCCCAGGTCCACCAATGTGAGAAGCAGGCGTCGGGCCACAGCCCGATCTAAACCCGTCCGCGTCGCCACCTCCGCCAAAGTCATGCGCGGGGACTCCGGTCCGAATGCCTGGATGACCGACAGGCCGCGAGCAAACGCCGTGACGAAGGTCTGTCCATTTGTCGTGCCGTTTTGCTCGGGCATGGCGGGCTCTCATAAATCTTGCCAAGGCGGCTATCGTAAAATCCAGGGAGAAAGATCCGTTCGGCGATGGCTGGGCCATGTGACTGCGAATGTGAGCAATTCCCGGCTTCAGTCTACCGGAACAGGCAATTCGCCGTGATATCGACCTGAGCATAAGCTCCGTGGTCACGAGGTGATGTCCTACTCCGATGGCCGGCATGAACGAAAATCACCGAAGTACATGGCGCCTGAAACCGACTAGAGCACCATCATGAAAGTACCCATCTCGTGCGCTTGTCGCACGTATTGTAATTACGTTCCGAGATAATCTGTCATCGACATGACTGTCAACGGCCGACTGGACTGGCGACAGTCCATGGAATGGTACGTGTCCGCTTTCCCGGCATTTTCTGTCCGACTCCGCAAGCAATGCGTGTGCGGTCTTTTTTTGAACGCCCAGCCACGACGGGCGAACCAAACGCCCGGGGCGCTGCGCCCGATCCTGAGGTCAGGCTCATGGGCAAGGCGGTCTATCATCTCATCGAGCATGAAGTCCTTTGGGTCACCGACTCGTAAGCCCGAAGCCAGATACGACTGACGCAAGCTTGACGGATGCGAGGAAGTTGTCGTCGCGCTTGTCGTACCGGGGCGCAACGGCACCGCTTGCCCTTTTTCCGCCGTTGCGAACAATTCGGCGCCAGACCGCGAAGCCTCGCAGCAAATGATCATCTTGAATGGCACACCGGAGGGTCTCGTGAAGCCCAAGAGTGGGGCGGTCCCTGAATCCGCGCAGTGCCTGGATTTGCTCTACAGGCAGAAGCAAGCTGCCGTGCAGCCTCGAATAAGGTTGAAAGTCTATTACAGAAATTATTCGGAAATGTCCGGCAAGAGGATCAGATGGGACAGGCAAAGATCAAGGATAATAACCTTGGCGACGTCGAATACGCCAACGACGCTGCGGGTTTCTTCGAAAGTGATTTGAGAGCGCTCTATATCGATCTCCTGCAAAAGACGCTGACGAATGAAATTTACGGCGATCTGCCCATGGACCCCTGGTCCGGCGGGAAATATGACCCTGCAAAGCGCGCGCTAGGGCGTGACTGGCCTTCTCAAGCCATGACGATGATCGGCGCCCAGCGGTTGGCCAATCTGCGCCAGTTGACAGAGGCGGTGATCCGGGAGGGAGTGCCCGGTGACGTCATCGAAACCGGCGTCTGGCGAGGCGGCGCGTGCATCCTGGTGCGCGGGATACTGAAAGCTTATGGTGTCACCGACCGGCGGGTCTGGGTAGCGGATTCCTTCGAAGGGTTGCCGCCTCCTGATCCGGATTGTCCTCAGGATGCCGGAGACAAGCACCACACCTGGGCGCCGCTGGCCATCAGCCAGGAAGAGGTCAAGAACAACTTCAGCAAGCTGGGTCTGCTCGATGATCAGGTGAAATTCCTCAAGGGCTGGTTCAAGGATACCTTGCCTGCGGCACCTATCGAACGACTGGCAATTCTCCGTCTCGATGGCGACATGTACGGATCGACGATGGACGCGCTTCTGGCCTTGTATTCCAAGGTTTCACGGGGCGGCTTCGTTATCGTCGACGATTTTGGCGCAGTACTGGGATGCCGGCAAGCCATCGCCGATTTTCGCGCCGCCAATAATATCACCTCTCCGATAATCGACATCGATGGCGTGGGGGTGTTCTGGCGGGTTGGCGCGCAGGGGTGACACTTCGGGCGTGCTGCAAGGGTCAGCCTTGGGGCGTTCCCAACCGCTGCGTTGAACTGCTGTTTGGGGCACTCGTCCTTCGCAGCAGTTTGACGGCGTTGGTCCGGAGGGAGAGTTAAGGCGGGATGCTCGCGTCCCCCTATAGCCCAGCGCTGTCGTGCCTCGCGCAGGAAAAGAAATATCGGTCACGCCGCCCTGCGGAATTGCCGCGAATACACTGGGTTTCGTTTTTCGCCGCGTTTCCCGCGTGGAAGGGCGCAATTACCTTAACCTGCCAAAACACGCGATGCGAAGAGATTTACTGATTCTTCTTACGGAGGATTAAGCGTCAAAGCTTAATCTCGGCCTTGCCTCCCCCCACTCGTTTCTGCACGAAAAAAGGCCGACATCCGATGCCGCTTATGAACTGGACGAACGACTTGAGCGTTGGCGTTCCATCTATCGACGATGAGCACAAGAAGCTCGTCGGAATGCTGAACGAACTTTACGATGCGATGCATGCCGGTCATGCAAAGGACGTTCTCAGCAAGATCCTCGACGACATGATCGCCTACACTGCTGCGCATTTCAAGCATGAGGAGGAACTGTTCAAGCGGACCGGCTATCCGCACGCCGCGGCACATAAGGCGGAGCACGATGCGCTGACGAAGCAGGTTCTTGCCGTGCGGGAGAAATATGCGCAGGCGCGCACGACACAGCTTTCCATGGAAGTGATGACCTTCCTGAAGAGCTGGCTGAACGGCCATATTCGGGAAAGCGACATGGATTACGCCGAGCACTTCATTGCGAAGGGCGTCCGTTAAGTCGGCAGCGACCGCAGCGCATCCAGCATCGGCCCCACCCAAAGCATCCGCTTTGATCGGACCAAAAGCGGATGCTCTATCTTTCGCGTGGTCGTGCCGGGAAACCGTTTTCTGGACGCGCTCCAAGGAAATCGCGGCAAACAGCAATCGGTGAATGGATTGGTGCGGGCGGCCGGACTCGAACCGGCATGGCCTTGCGGCCGAGGGATTTTAAGTCCCTTGCGGCTACCATTTCGCCACGCCCGCATGCATCAAGGAGTATGCGAAGCGTGAGCGACTCGCAACTGCCGATCGAAAAGTGCGCGCTCAGCGCCGCCCTCGCAATGCAGCCGGGCGTGGCGGGATGATCTCTATGCGCTGCGCTGTGCCCTTTCCGGACTGGCGGCTGTAGCGGATCGAGGCGAGGAGCAGCAGCCACAGCGTCGTCGCGTTCAGGAGATGCCAAAGGAAGTGCGTGCCCAGGCGATAGCCGAAAAGCGTGAAGTCGGCGCAGAGCGTCGGGTCGAGCGTGCGGAAGGTGAGCGACACGGCGAAGGTGACGGCCGCCGCGAAGACGAGCGCCGCCGCACGGTGCCGGCGGATCGCGAGCGTTCCCGCTATCAGGACCAGCGCGACGACAGCCGGGCCATAGGCGAGGCCGCCGTTGAGACACGCGGCGCGCGCGCCCTCCGGTACGGCAAGCCCGAAGCCGACGCGTCCGCCATAGCACTGCACCTCCCCGGAAAGCGCCATGGCGCCCACGAACAGGGCGATCATCGACGCGGTGAGCAGAACGCCCGCCCCCGCAAAGCGTCTCAATGCAAAGATGAGATAGGTCAGCATGAAGATGCCGATCGGGATCGTGTCCGCAGCGCCGGTGGTCGGGTTTGGCACGGTGTGAAACAGAAAACTGCCGATCCCGATGGCGACGAAATTCAGGGCGAAGAAGATGCTCCACGCCGAGCGCTCGGCGGGCGTTTGCCGCGCGATCATTACCGCCCCGGCAATCCCCGCCGCGACGAACGCGGCGTTCGTGATCGCGTTCAACGGTTCCGCCCAGAAGGCCGGGCTCATGCCCCGCTCGCAATAGGCGAAAATCGTCGCTCCCTGCATGTCTCGCTCCCGGTGCTCAACTGGCGCGACCGCCTCGGCCGAAGCGGCTCACCGCGTTTCGAGACGGTGCGCCAAGGCTACAGGGGAGGCGGATTTTCGCAAAAAGACAAACGAAAAGGCATGGCGCGCGGCGGTTTTCCCAAGCAGCGGGTATGCCGTTCCTGTCTCGCACCGGTCGTGAAGTCTCCGTTGCGAAACGTTACTCTTCGCCACCTTGGCTAAGTTGGTTAACCGGCTTACAGTAAGATCAGGCACATTGAGGTCTTTTCGGGGGAATCGACATGATCTTTCGCGCTCTTTTGACCGGCGCCGCCCTTCTGGGGCTGGCCGCTTCGGCTGAGGCCGCCGATGCATCCTCGACGCCGGGGGCGGGCAGCAGCGCCGCCGTTCCGCACGTCAAGAAGGTCCGCGCGACGCAGCAACGCGCGCCGAAATTCTGCGGCGAGTGCAAGGACTGCTGCGGCGCTTACCGCGTCATCTATGCCGAAAGCTGGTATGGCTTCGAGCGCGTGATCGCGCCGGTTCGCCGCGCCGAACATGGCGATCAGGTGCGCTTGCCGGGCGGTTCGTGGGTCTATTGCGAGTTCTCCTGCGAATATACGCTGAAGCGGCAGAGCCTCGATTTCTGGCAGGGCCAGGGCGCGGGCGGCACCGGCGACCAAAGCTCGCCCGGCTATTTCAGCGTCAACATCTACCCGAACGGCACCATCGAGAAGCGGCCTTGAGGCACTGGACGCGCCGTTGGGGACAGATCGCCCCGGCGGCGTAAAAGGGTATCCGTCATGCCGATCATAACCGTTCGCATTGCGAAGGGACGTACAACCGAAACGAAGCGGGCGCTTGCAGCCGCGCTGACCAGATCGGCGGCGGAAGCGCTCGATGTGCCTGCTGAGTGGGTGACGGTGCTGATCGAGGAATACGACCGCGAGAACTGGGCGACGGGGGGAGAACTTCATGCCGACAAGTTCGGTATGGGCTTCGGACGCAAGGGCGCGGACGGGGTCTGAGCGACGCGTGAAAAGCGTCGTATCATACGGTGAGAAAGACGCCACCCGATGCCCCCTGAACTCTCGGAACAAGCGGCAACGACCTCAAGCCCGCTCGGGTCGCATCGAAAGCCGCGAACCGTCGCGCGCTTCATCGGGCATCGTATCCGTGCCCATGACCTTGTCCCAGAAGCGGAAATAAAGTCCGTAATTCCGGTCGAAGCGGATGTGGTGATAGCTGTGATGCGTGGCCGATATGAGCTGGCTGCCGACCGGCCCGCGCACGAGGAAGCGCGGCAGCACCTCCCAGCCCGAGTGGTTCCACACCGCCACGAAGCTCATGAACATAAGAAGCCCGATCAGCACGCCGACATGGATCGGCACCACGAACACCATCGCAGGGATGAGCCAAGCCGTCAGCGCCGCCTCTGCCGGATCGAACGCGAAGGAGGCGAAGGGCGTCGGCTGGCGTGAGCGGTGATGGCCCGCATGCATCCAGCGGAACAGCCTCGGATGATGCATGAGCCGATGCGCGAAGTAATAATAAGTGTCCTGCACCACGAGATAGAGGAAGAAGCTGAGGAGGAGATAGGGCACGCCGCCATAGGCGCGCCAGTCGGTGTAGATCGCCGTGCCGCCGTTCAGGAAAACGGCAAGTGCGAGGGCGGCGGGCGCGGCGTAAACCGCAGACGAGAGCAGCGACAGCCGGATTTCCTTCATGACGATGGCGCGCATCGGCCTGTCGCGGTTGAGCCGCTTCGCGCTGAGCTTCTCGCCGCCGCGCTGCCACAGGAGCCAGTAGAACAGACCGGAGAGCAGGAGATAGCGCGCCGCGATGATCGCGGTGAGCGCCGCCGTCAGCCCGAGGAATTGCCAAGCCATCCTGTCTCCCGGCGCGCGAAACGATCGGCGCGACACGTTGCAACCCTATCCTGAAGAAGATAGATCTTTTCGCGGTTTCGCAACCTTTCGCGCTACAAACAATCGCGAGCGACAAGGCGGAAAAGGCGAAAAAAGCCGCCGCGAAATTGAACGACCAGCGAGGAGCGCGCCCATGGCTTCCTTCGTCTTGCCCGCACTATCCGTGGGACTGCTTGTCGCCATGCCCGGTTGACTGGGGCCAGAGTCGGCAGATCCTTCTCGTTTTCCCGGCTCTAGGCGATCAGCTTAAGCCAATCCTTCGCGCGCGCTTCCGGGTCGGGCGCGAAAACCACGTCGGACACGACCGCGATGCTGTCCGCGCCCGCCGCATAGACATCGGGCGCGCGTTCCAGCGTGATGCCGCCGATGGCGACGAGCGGGCGTTTCGCGAGGGCCTTCCATTCGCCCACGCGCCCAAGCCCTTGCGGCGCCCATGGCATGACCTTGAGCGTCGTCTGATAGACGGGGCCGAGCGCGACATAATCGGGATCGAAGGTGAGCGCGCGGTCGAGTTCCTCATGGCTGTGCGTCGAAAGGCCGAGCTTGAGCCCGGCGCGGCGAATCGCGGGAATATCGGCGGTATCGAGGTCGCCCTGGCCGAGATGGACCCATGGCGCGCCGCAGTCGATGGCTTCGCGCCAGTGATCGTTGACGACGAGCGCGGCGCCATGCGAGCGGCACGTTTCAAGCGCTTGTGTGATCGCGGGCGCGATGTCCGAGGGGTCGGCATCCTTCATGCGAAGCTGGATCAGCTTCACGCCGACGCGCGCGAGACGCTCGACGAAAACGACATCCGGCACGACCGGATAGAAACGGGGCAGGGCGTTTGTCATCGGTAAACCTCGCTATCGATGTAGGCGAGCTTCAGAACAAGACGCGCGGCCTGTTCATTGCCGCGTTAAAGCAGCGCGAGCCCCGCCACGGGCGACGACGGGCTCGCCATGTCGCGCGGCGGCATGATGCCCGACCGATACGCGAGACGGCCAGCCTCCACGGCCTTCGCGAAGGCGACCGCCATCGCCACCGAATCGGCGGCCTTTGCAACGGCCGTGTTGATGAGCACGCCGTCATAGCCCATTTCGAGCGCCAGCGCGGCGTGGCTCGGCGCCCCGAGGCCCGCATCCACGATGAGCGGCAGGTCTGGATAAAACGCGCGCAGCGTCCTCAGGCCGTAGGGGTTCATGAGCCCGCGCGCCGAGCCGATGGGCGCCGCCCATGGCATGAGCACCTGGCAGCCCGCGCCAACGAGCCGCTGCGCGACGCTCAAATCTTCCGTGCAGTAGGGCAGCACCTTGAAGCCGTCGCGCGTGAGCTTTTCCGCCGCGTCGACGAGGCCGTAAACGTCCGGCTGCAGCGTGTCGTCATTGGCGATGACTTCGAGCTTGATCCAGTCGGTCTCGAACACTTCGCGCGCCATGTGCGCCGTGGTGATCGCCTCGCGCGCGGTGTGGCAGCCCGCCGTGTTCGGCAAGACGCGCGCGCCGAAGCTTTTCAGAAGGTCGAAAAAGCGTTGGCCCGCCTTGCCGTCGCCGCTCGATTCGCGCCGGAGCGAGACGGTGACGATCTCAGAGCCGCTCGCCTCGACCGACCGCCTGAGGATGTCGGGCGAAGGATATTGCGAGGTGCCGAGCAGCAGCCGCGAACCGACAGTCTCGCCATAGATCGAAAGTGAGTCGGCGGTTTTGGTTTGAGCAAGTGTCATATGTTCAGCCTCCCTGCCGGGGCGACAGGATTTCGACGGCGTCGCCATCGGCGAGCGCCGCCGTTGCACGTTCGGTTTTCGGCACGAACGCGCCGTTCAAAGCCGTTGCAATCTTCGCGTCGGCGAAACCCAGTTCGCGGCAAAGCGAATCGAGTGTCGCCGCATCGGTCGCCAGAGCCTCACCATTCACCGTGATCTTCAAGCAGAACTCCCGGAGCCTTTGCACCTGACTCTATATAGTCGGCCGTAATCTTCGCGAGGATAGGCGAGAGCAGAAAACCGTGACGGAAAAGGCCGTTCACGTAGAGGCGGGGGCGGCCTGACTGCGTTTTTCCGATGATGATCCGGGGCGCGTTATCGGGGAAGGACGGGCGCACGTCCGCATCCATGAAAGCAATGCGCGCCTCACCGAGCGCAGGGATCAGCGCATAGGCCGCTGCCATGATCTCCGTCACGGAACGAAGCGTCGCCGGGCCCCGGTCGTCGCTCTCGATGGCCGTCGTGCCGATCATGAACTGGTTGTTCGACCACGGCACGATGTAGAACGGAATGCGCGGATGCGTCATGCGCACGGGGCGCGAAAGGGTGACGCCCGGGCAATCCACCACGACGCGCTCGCCGCGCACGCCGCGCAGCGTCTTCAGATGATCGCGTGCGGCGAGACCCCGGCAATCGACCACGACGTCAGCGTCGGTCTCCTCCCAAGCCTCGGCAACGAGCTTCGTACCCTGGGCCGCTGCTTCCTTGATAAAGTATTCCAGCGCGACGAACGGCTCGATATGGCCCTCGTCCTTGTAGAAAAGGCCGTCGCGAAAGCGGTCTTCGAGAGCGGGCTCAAGCGCGGAAATCTCGTCTGCGCCAACGCGGGTGTGGCCCTGCGTGACCGCTGCGAAGCGCTGAAGGTCGGCCACATCGCGCGGGGACGCCACGACGAGCGTGCCGTTCAGCTTGAGATACGGATAATGTTCCTTCCAAATTTCCATCGCTTCGAGGCCGAGGTCGCGGGCCTCTTCGTGGCCCGGCTCACCCTCGCAATAGGAGCCGAGCATACCGCCCGCGCACCCGCTCGCGCAGTTCTGCGACGGGGTGCCCGCGGGATCGTAAAGCGTAACCTTATGTCCTTGGCGTGACAGGAGAAACGCCTGCCACATCCCGGCGGCGCCCGCCCCGATGATATCTATCTTTGCCATGGCCCTGATGATCTTGCTGCGGAGGAGGCTGGTGTCGCGCAAATTGGAAAAAAAAGCAAGCAAGCGGCCAGTGGGGCGTATCGTTCTCTCGCGGGGGCGTAGAGCGCACGATGCCGGCTTCGATGGGGGAGCGCCGGTGTTCTGGCTCGCCTGCTTGCTGCAACCATCGGACGGAGTTTGCGGCCACCACCGATGTTCTTCTTTTGTTCTATAACCGGTTCAGGCTTGTGTCAAGCGGAATTCGGGCGTACAGAACAGCCACTTTTTCGAGAGGTGCCGGCTGTGAAGAAAGAAAAACCAAACGCATATTACGATGCAGGTGCAGCGCTTCAGAACGCCCAGGCGGGCGGTTTTCCTCTCACCCGATTGCGCCGGACGAGACAGGCGCCCTGGTCGCGCGCACTCGTCGCCGAAAACACGCTGTCCGCGTCGAACCTGATCTGGCCGATTTTCGTCATGGACGGCCTGCGTGAAAAGCAGCCGGTGCCGTCGCTTCCTGGCGTCGACCGCATGTCTGTCGATCTCGCCGCCGAAGCTGCCGAGCAGGCTGCGGAGCTTGGCGTTCCGGCTGTCGCTCTCTTTCCCTATACGCGGCCCGATCTTCGCGATGAAGCCGCGACCGAAGCCTTCAATCCCGAAAACATCGTCTGCCGCGCGGTGCGCGCCATCAAGGCCCGCGTGCCGAACATGGGCATCATCTGCGACGTCGCGCTCGACCCCTATACGAGCCACGGTCAGGACGGCCTGATGGTCGGCAATGAGATCGTCAACGACCTGTCGCTGGAAGCGCTGACGCGTCAGGCGATGAATCAGGCGGAAGCGGGCTGCGATGTGCTTGCGCCGTCCGACATGATGGACGGCCGCATCGGCGTCATCCGCTCCGCGCTCGAAGCCCGCGGCTTCTACAATACCCAGATCATGGCGTATTCGGCGAAGTATGCGAGCGCGTTCTACGGCCCGTTCCGCGACGCGGTCGGCTCATCCGGCACGCTCAGGGGCGACAAGCGCACCTATCAGATGGACCCTGCGAACTCGGACGAAGCCATCCGCGAAGTGGCGCTCGATCTTGCCGAAGGCGCGGACATGGTGATGGTGAAGCCCGGCATGCCGTATCTCGATATCGTGCGCCGCGTCCACGACGAGTTCAAGGTGCCGACATTCGTCTATCAGGTATCGGGCGAATACGCGATGCTGCTCGCGGCATTCCAGAATGGCTGGCTCACCCGCGAGAAGGTGGTGCTCGAAAGCCTGATGGCGTTCCGCCGTGCGGGTGCCAACGGCATCCTCACTTATTTCGCGCCCGAAGCCGCACGACTCTTGAAGGCGTAGGCGGCGAAGGTCATCTTTCCACGCACTTGTTGGGTGGCGCTTACGCCGCCGGAGGAGATGCGTGGATGACCTTTTCCGCCGTCGCGGTTTCTGAAGAGCCGCGCGTCAGCCTTGAAGATATTCGGGCAGCGCGCGAGGCTCTTCGCGGCTCGATCATCCGCACGCCTGCCGTGGAGGCGCCGAAGCTTTCCGCGCTTTCCGGCGCGCAAATCTTCATAAAATACGAGAACATGCAGGCGACCGGCTCCTTCAAGGAACGGGGCGCGTTGAACAAGCTGCTGTCGCTCGACGCGGCGCAGCGCGAGCGCGGCGTGATCGCGATTTCGGCAGGCAATCACGCACAAGCCGTCGCACACCACGCGGCGCGGCTCGGCATTCCGGCAACCATCGTCATGCCGGAAGGAACGCCCTTCAACAAGGTCGGCAACACGGAAGCCTTTGGCGCGAAGGTGATCCTTTACGGCGAAAGTGTCGCCGAATCGCGCGTCGCTGCCGACAGGCTCATCGTCGAGCAGGGCTTCACCCTCGTTCATCCCTATGACGATCCGGCCGTGATCGCGGGGCAGGGGACGGCCGCGCTCGAATTTCTGGAAGACTGCCCGGACCTCGATTGTCTCATCGTGCCGGTGGGCGGCGGCGGCTTCATTTCGGGAGTCGCCATCGCGGCGAAGGCGCTGAAACCGGATATCGAGATCGTCGGCGTCGAGGTGGAAAGCTATCCGTCGACCTACGCGGCATTGCGCGGACGTATCGCGGAATGCGGCGGGGCGACGCTCGCCGAAGGCATCGCGGTGAAAGCACCGGGCGCGCATGCGTTGCCCGTCATCCGCGACCTCGTGAGCGATGTGGTGCTCGTCAGTGAGTCCATGGTCGAAAGCGCGGTCTTCCTGCTCGCCAGCCTTCAGAAGACGGTTGCCGAAGGCGCCAGCGCGGTGGGGCTCGCGGCTGTCCTTTCCGATCGGCTGCGGTTCCACGGGCGCCGGGTCGGCCTTTTCCAGTCAGGTGCGAACATCGACAGCCGCGTGCTCGCTGCCATCATCATTCGCGGTCTCGAACGTGAATCGAAGATTCTGTCGCTGCGCATCCAGGTCGACGACCGGCCCGGCATGCTCGGTGAACTCGCGAGCGAGCTTGGCCGCTGCGGCGCGAACATCCTCGAAGTTCATCACCGCCGCTTCTATCTTTATGTGCCCGCGAAATCGACGCTGGTGGATATCGTCATCGAAACGAAGGACGCGCTTCACGCCGAGGAAATCATCGGGAAACTCCGCCTTCGCGGCTTCAGGGTGGAGCGGCTCAACGCAAGCGGAGGCGAGCCCGGCCCACGGATGGAGTAGGCGGCGCCGAACGCATCGAGACAACCAGGCTCCTGAAACAAATCCGCCCCTCTCTCGCGGGGAGAGATGAGTGTAGCCTTATGCGGAAAGAAATATCCTTATATTTCAAGTCACTATAAAATAGCGCCGAATCCTTTATCCTGTAAAGGTACACTCACAGGTACACGCGGCGTCTCTCATTAAGCGTTATGCCTGTCTTGGCCTATGAAAAGGGGCGGCGGCGCGAGCGGGGTCTTCCGCGATAAGCTTAATGGCGGATTGTCCGCACGCCGCGTGCGGTAGCGTGTTCATTGGGCGGGCTGCTTGACCAGGGGCGAGGTCACCTCCATGAAGTGCGTCGCGCGGCCATGCCTCCACTCGCCGCCATCCGCTCGCCGCCATCCGCTCGCCGCCCGGAATAAACGGCGTACTCGCACACCCAGCGGGGCGACGGCCAATCTTCGAACCAGGTGAGCAAGTATGGGGTGTCGTACTGCGCCTCGCTCACGGGACGCCACGCCGAGCGGTCGAGCGCCACCCGAAGCTTTTCGTCGTTCGCGGCGATAAGCGCCGAAAGCTCCGCCGTGAAAGCGTCCAGGAAGGCGGTTCCGCTCTCGGCCGCGAACGCGGCGCGTCCTATCATTGTAAGCGCGATATCGCGCGGCGTGACGCTCTCGGCAATTTTCGAAACGAGTCCCTCATAGCCTGGGATATCAAGCGCACTTTGCATTTGCGGCCCTCTCTTGTGCTGCCAAGGTGTCTTCGATGTCCCGCGCTATGGCTGCCTTCGACGCGAGCCACCTTGCGATCTCGATCTCGAAATCGATCGCGATAGAAGCTCCGTCGCGTTGTCGCTTCGCGCTGATGATTTCGGTGCAGGTCCAGCGTTCGCCCCGGTAGTCGGGGCCTGTACGCTCGAGACGGGCGATACCGTCGAAGAGGCCGCCGCGACCGTCCTCGCCCTTCGCCGGAAATCCCCTGAAGGCATAGCTGATCATCGGGCCACCTCCGAAATCGGACGCAGCACGACCTCGAAGCCGAGCGCGCCAGCGAAGGCGACCAGGTTGGCAAGCTGAGGGCTTGCCCCTGCACGCCACGCGAACATGGCGTTGACGCTGATCCCGCTGCGCGACTCGAGATCCAGGAAACTCATGCCGAGACGCTTCCTCTCTGCGAGAAGCATCGCCATCACGTCCGACTGGTCGTTGAAGGCCATCTCGCAAGCGGGCGGGCGCTCGCGGCGAAGAACCACCTCGAAGCCTAACGCGCGGGCGAAGGCGACAAGGTTTCCCATGGTGGGGGCAGACCTGCCCGCCAGCCAATATTGAGCGGAGTTGATCGCAACGCCCGACCGCGCCCGAAGCTCGTCGTTTCGGATGCCGATACGGCGGCGCGCCTCAAACAAGGCCGCGATGGCTGGGCGCTGGTTGGTAAGACTGATTTCGGTGAGTGCTGGGGCCGTCATGCGACCTCCCTTGCTGCGCGGAGCGGCTCCCACTTAATTCTCTTGATGGTAGTTTCTCCGCTGTGCTCGCGGTCCCAGACGAACCAAGCGAAATCCGTCGATGATGATGCTTGCGGTCCCGTCCAGCCGTCCCTGTGCATCATGGGCAGGCGGTTCCTGAACACGAGAACGCGCGCCAGATGGCCGCCATCGAGCACGGCGCGTCGAGCGCGGCCCTCCGCGTCGTTCTTGTTGCCAGCCGTTATGAAGGCGAGGCGCAAAAGCATGTAGACGCGCGGGCACAGCTCGATAGCGTGCTCGACGAACTGCGCAGCGATCTTGAACGGCGGGTTGGTTACGATGCACTCGATAGCCCCATCGCAGACGCGGGAGCGCGGTGCTTCGCGCTCCATCAGGAAATCCGCGCCGCTCATGTCCTGCTGAAACCAGCCGTAATCCACGAGGTCGGTCGCGAACACGCCGTGACCGGATTCGCGCAGAACGCGCGCGATCGATCCCGGCCCGCAAGCAGGCTCCCAGATCTCATCTGGCAAGCGCTCATGTTTCAGCAGCGCCCAAACGGCTTCCGGTGGCGTCTCGTAGAGATCGTTGCCGCGCTCCGCGAACGCAGCGCGTTTGTTGCCTCCGCCCATCAAACACTCCTCAATGCCGCACGCATCGCATCGCGCAGCCGAACTTTCTCGGCCGCAGACGTGTTGCCGGCGGCGGCGTTGCAGCGTCGATGGGCGAGGAAGCAGTTCGAGAGGTGGTTCGGGCCGCCGTGAGCGACCGGCACGAGATGTTCGATGGTTGGCGACATATCTGGATCGCAAGTCACGCCAGGCGCGGGCACGGCGTGGCCGCAGAAGAAGCAGCCCGCGCCATCGCGTGCAGCAAGCGCGGCGAACCGCTGCCGAAGCCGCGAAGGCGTGCGCCCGCGCCTCGTTGCCGCGAGGGCGGGGATCTCCCCACGCTCGAATTGCTGAGCGAGGGCAAGAAGCGCCGCCGGCCAGATCTGCCGGCCGCGCCTCGTTCGATGCGCGACGAGGATGCCGACGCTCGTCCGCACGCGAATGACTTCCCATTCGTTCACGGGCCCGAGCACCTCGCCGCCGCAGCCGGACAACCATATTTTGAAAGCGTCGAGGTCCGGGGGCATGGCTTAGTTCGCCTCCCGCGTGCTCGTGCGGATCCGGTCGCGCTTGCTCTCGAATTCGCTTACGTCTTCGGCGCGATAGAAGATGATGCCCGAGCGCTTGAGGAATCGGGGGCCCGTTCCGAGCCGGCGCCATCGGGCAAGGGTGACCTGCGACACGCCAAGGCGCGTCGCAAGCTCTGGCGTTCGCAGAAGCTCTGCGTCTGACATCGTTCAGTCCTCTCAGTCTGGGGAGTAGCCGTCGTCTTCGCCGGGCGCGTCGAAGACGTCGTCCGCGTCTGTGTAGTCGGCATCAATGATTTCGCCTGCAGAGGCGTCCTGCGCAGGGGCTTCGTCCTTCGGCGCAGGTTCGGGTTCAGAAAGCGGGCGTTTCGCAGCCTTCTTCTCTGCGGGCTTTTCTTCGACAGCCTGTTTTGCCTCTTCGGCTTTCTTCAGCGCGGCGTGCACGCCTTTCGGGCGGCCCGCGGGCTTTTCATCGGGCTTCGCGACAGGGTCGGCCTCGATGACCTCGCCCTTGAGCGGCACAGTATCGAAAGCGGTGTCCTGTACCTCGTCCACGGCGGGCATACCGTTCAGGACGTGCGGTGCGTAAAGACGACCGAAGAAAGCAGCGGCGCGATAGCGCCCCATAAGATCGGGCATCGACGGCCACTTCGAGCCGCTGCGGTAATACCACCCCTCCGAAACCGCCATGGAGAGCGTAACGGGCGGACCTTCGAGCACCTCGCCGGTGCCCCTTTCGACCGCGTAGGCGATGAATTCCTTGTCGTGAATCTTGACGTTCTTGGCGACCCGCTCTCTCGCACCTTTCGGCCCGGTCCATTCGTAGGTCGTCGCGTCGCGCTCGCCGAGGTCCGTCACGCGGAAGCGGATAGGCGAGAACAGGCCGCAGGCGTTCAGGGCCGCGATGATGAAGTTCGACGCCCAGGACGGACGCCCTTCGATGACATGCAGGTTCTGCATCACCATCAGGGGCGGGATCCGCATGCGGTTCGCGATGTCGAGCGCGATAAGCGCGTTGCCCATGTTCTCGCCGCGGTAACTCTCCGGCACGAGGTTCGATGAACAGAGCGCCCGGCAGATCCGCTGCGCGGTCGAGAATGCTTCTTCGCCGGAGAAGACGCTGAGCGGCTCCTGCCGATGCACGGTTAAGGCCGTGGTTTCGGTCATTACTTGCCTTTCTTGGGCTTTGGCTGGGTGATGCGGAGGTTGCGGTAGGTTGTGGCGGGATAGTTCACGACGGACGCAGAGCGATGTGTCGTGGTGGCGGAGACCTTCCAGCCCGCTCCGAAGACCGTCTCGGTGTCCTTCAGGAAATCGAGAAGCTCGGCGCGGCTGGCCTTCTTCAGGTCGTCCGCCTTCTTCGCGGCAACCTCGGCCTCGTGTGCCGCCTCGATCAGCTTTGTGAGCTTGTCCCGGTCCACATCCGGCTCGGGTTGGTCGAGGTTGATGCTCTTGCCCGGCTCCGCATTGCGGTAGAGCGCGCGCAGCGTCTCATAGTCCTTGAGATAATCCGGGGCCGGCGGCTCGCCGCGCGCGACGCGCTCGCGCATTTCGCGGGCGGCTGTGAAGATCTTCTCGATGACCTCGGCGTCGGCCTGGCGTTCGAAGAGCTTCACGGTGTTGCCGCCGACGAGCCCGCCGATCACGCCCCACGAGAAGCCGCAAACGCCGATCTGGTGTTGGAGCTGGAATTCGATGTGAGGCGGGGCCTCATCCTCGGCCCAGTCGTCTTTGCCGACGAAGAAGTCGACGTTCTTGATTTCGAGGCAGCCATAACCGAGTGCGGGGCGCGCAGGATCGAAGATGATGTAGTCGGGAGAGCAGCCGAGGCCGGGATGGTCCTTCGAGCGAGCGTAGAGGAAGCGGTGCCCGTCGATGATCTTCCAGCCGTTGTCCTTGCAGATGCCGCGCGCGATGGCGCTTTGCAGGCGCTTGCCCCAGCGCATGCGCTCGTTCTCTTCGAACTCGACACGCAGCGTTCCGGCGAGCTGTTGATAGAGGTCGAAAGGCGTCTGGTAGGGCGAGACGCCGAAGAGCGCCGCGGCCTGGGTGGCTGTGATGTCGCTTTCGCGGAGCGCCAGCCAGGCCCGCTCGGTGCTCGGCTTGAACCATTCCGCATCGCTTGAATATGGTTTGCAGGTTGTCAACGATGCGGTCATGCTAAATCCCCTCCCTGTCGAGCAGGGAGCAGAGCCGAAACTTCGAGAAGCCGGGAATCGGCGTGAACGCGCCGAACTGAATAGGGGGTGCCATGTGGTGGAGCCGGTTTGCCGTTGCTGATGTTTACATCATGCAAACCGACTCGCAAAATGTCAACAATAAATGATAGGTCTTAACTATCCCGCCAGAATGGCGATCACCGGCGCGTAGGCATCCAGTTTGGAGGTGATGTCTTCGCAGCCAACCGCCGAAAGGAAATAGCCCTCTTTTTCCAGGCGGTCGACAAAGCGCATGAGAATGCGGCCGTCGGCGAGCCACACCATGTTGTAGCGGCCGACCATCGCTTCGGGGTCGACCGGCCGTTGCGAACCGACGACACACATGGAGCCATCGAACATGGCCGCCTGCGTGCCGGCGGTTCGATACTCAAGCGCCTGGGCGCCTGCCGGCGCATCGATCTCAAGCCGCACCATCGTACGACGCCTGCTTGGCGGATAGAGATCCACCGCGAAATCGCCGCCGATGGTCCCGGCCACTTCGAGCGTGACGCCGCGCTCCAATTTTGCCACAGCCTCTATGGCATCCATCATGTCTCCGGAAGTGCGGCGAGCGATCTCAAGAAGCGGCATCCGCAATTCTCTGGAAAGCCCCTGTGCCAGTTCGAGATTTGCGGATCGTTTCCCGTCGAGCACGAGGGAAAGCAGGCTTTTTGATATGCCAAGACGCCGTGCAAGCTCCGCCTGCGAGGGGATTCGCAGCTCGGCGATGCGGCGTTCAAACCATTTGCGATCTATGTTTTTTGCCATCGTAGGACAAACGACCTCCAGGCCTACAGTTTAATGCGCCGGATTATCGGAAATGTTCTCGGATTGTCAACGATTATCATTAACCGATTGTGATTGCTCAGCGTGCCGGCGTTTGCGCAACAACAAACCTCTTGCATGGTCGTTTACCATATGTCACCACTTGTCTCGCGTGCTTCGGGTGAGGAGTTGCGAGAGGAAAGTGCCAGATTGCCGGCGCAGGTAATTCGGCGCGCCTATATGGTTGACAACCTGAAAACGAAAGAGGGTGTGCGGATGCAGCCGAATTCCATGATGACGGTCCGATGGCAGAGCGACGGTTCATGCCAGCTCACGTTGACCGAACCGGAAACAGATTATCAACAGATATGCAACTAGTTCTCGCCAACCGGGAGAGAGAATGCGCGCGAGAACTGTCACAGCGCATCACGGCGGCTTGTCGCTATTTCCCGATGTTCGAGAGCAGAAGGAGTGAGAACCACAAAGTAAAAAATCGGCACCAAACGTAAAAAAGTTTCATCAAGGTCATAGAAATGCACCATCTCATCTTAGGGAAAGCGAGCTATCTTTGGGCCCTGGGCGCCTCCCTAATCGTGATCGCTCGCTACACGAGCGTAAGTGTCGCTGATCTGAGAGATCTGATCAGCCATCACCCCCAGGACTTTGACGAACCCGCATTGGATTTTCCGCCGACGGATGCGGATCTGGCTGCGCCCGGAACCTGCGGGGTTCCCGCCTATTTCATGAGGCCCGGGCTTTGCGAGTATCCGATAGAGACAAACGGCGATCTGTCTTCCGCGCGAGCTCTGTGCTGCGGGGAGCCCACGGCTCACGGCCTGAGCTATTGCCCTTATCACGCCAGGCTCATGGCTGAGCGATCCCGGGAAGCTGGGGTGGCAGTCTGATGGCATTTGCGCTTCGCCCCTACCAGGCCCAGCTGATCACGGACACGCGCGATGCTCTTCGCGAAGTGAAATCCGTGCTCGTGCAGCTGCCAACCGGCGGCGGCAAGACGGCCATCGCCGCCTATATGGCGGGTAGCGCGGCGAAGCGCAGAAAGCGCGTTGTGTTCGGGTGCCATCGCCGCGAACTCATCAAGCAGACGATGAAGACCTTTCAGAAGGTCGGCATCCCCTTCGGCGTCATCGCTGCCGATTTTACGCCGGATCCTCGTCAACCCATTCAGATCGCCAGCATCCCGACGCTCGCCAAGCGGCTCGACCGCTACCCGGCCCCTGATCTCTACGTGCCGGATGAAGCGCACCATGCCGGTGCCGCGACATGGGCCGAGGTCATCGACAGCTTCGCGCGCCGGGGAACGAAAACGGTCGGCCTGTCGGCTACCCCCGAACGCCTCGACGGCACCGGACTTGGCCGCTGGTTCGATACGATGGTCCACGGCCCCAGCACGGCCTGGCTCATCGAAAACGGCTTTTTGTCCCCTTATCGGCTCTTCGCTCCAGGCACCATCGACGTCACCGGCATCAAACGCATGGCTGGCGACTTCAACAAGGCTGCGCTTGAGGAACGGGCTTCGACCTCGGCTATTACCGGCAATGCGGTCGAGCATTACGCGCGGTTTGCGCGCGGCCGTCGCGCCATGGTGTTCTGCGTATCCATCAAGCACTCGATGAGCGTGGTGGAGCGCTTCCAGGCCGCCGGCTTCCGGGCCGCGCATATCGACGGCAAGTCCGAGAACCGCGACGAGCTGATCGCCGCTTTCGAGACCGGTCAGATTCAAATCCTGTGCTCGGTGGATCTCGTCTCGGAGGGTTTCGATCTGCCGGCGCTTGAATGCGCGATCCTTCTTCGCCCGACGCAGTCCCTGGCGCTCTACCTCCAACAGGTGGGCCGGGCGCTTCGCACGCACCCCGGAAAAACCGAGGCCATCATCCTCGACCATGCTGGCAACAGCCTGCCTCGCGAACAAGGCGGGCGCGGACACGGGCTGCCGGACGAGGACAGGATTTGGTCCCTCGAAGGGCGCGCTGCCAAGAAGCGGGCAAGCGAGGCCGACGACGAAGAGAGCGTTCCGACGCGGCAATGCCCGATGTGCTTTCGCGTTCATGCGCCCGCGCCCGTCTGCCCGAACTGCGGCCATTCCTACCCAACGACAGGGCGCACCATCGAAGAGTTGGAAGGCGAGCTACAGGAGATCGACCGATCGTCGGCGCGTGTCGAGCGCGCGCGCGAACAGTTCAAGGCGAAGAGCCTCGACGAGCTGATCGCGCTGGGGAAGGCGAGGGGCATGAAGAGCCCCCGCGGGTGGGCCAAACACGTGTTCCGGGCGCGCAAGCAAAAGACAGAAACTCGATACGTTCGCTAAGGGGGACTTGTGGCGAAGACTTACTTTGATCTGGTCAAGACCGGACGAATGGATATCGCCGAAGCGGCCGGCGCGCAGCGCATGCGCGAGTCCGGGCGCCACACGATGGACTCGATGCTGCCGCCATCGCCGAAGGCGAGACATGAAGGCTACGCCTTCGGTATCCTCGACGGCCTGGCGGTTCGCTTCGTCCAGTGGTTCGGCCCGAGCGGCGCAGGCGAAGTCTTTCGCCACTATGCAGCCGTGTGCGAACGCCAGACGACTGCGGCGAGGCGGTAATGAGCTCCACCGGCACCGCGCTCATGAACCGCGTGCTGATCGCGTTATCGGCTGCGGGCCTCACCGTCTGGCGGAACAACACCGCTGTCGGGTGGGCGGGCAAATCCCTTTCGCTTCGCCCGGGCGAGATCTACCGCGCGCGGGGCGGCGAACGCGTCGTTTTCAACGCGCGCCCGGTCAGGGCAGGGCTATGCGAAGGCTCATCCGACATCGTCGGGATCGAGGCCGTCACGATCACGCCCGACATGGTCGGGCGGACGGTCGCGATCTTTCACGCCTGGGAAGTCAAGGACGGCTCTGGCCGTCTCTCCACGCCGCAGCGGCGTTTCCTCGACCATGTCGAGGATCGCGGCGGCGTGGCCGCTGTCGTGCGTTCGGTCGATGAGGCATTGCAAGCGGTCTTCACGAGGCGACGGTGAACGAAGCGGACATCAAGGAAGCCTTCCTCGCCGCGATGCGCGCGAGCGGCGTGCACATGGACTGCGCCTCGAACCGCGGTGGGCATCCGATTGCCGATGGCGTGCTGCATCGTGCCGACTCCACGGATAAGGGCGGCCAGAAGAAGAGGCACGTCTGGTACGTCCTGCATGTAGATGAGCCACCATCGGGCACGTTCGGACATTTCAAACTCGGCATTCAGGACAACTGGACCGGCGGGCGCAGCATCAAAGAGATGACCCCCGCCGAGCGCGCAGCCATCAAGCAGCGCCTTGATGATGCGAGACGCCAGCGCGAGGAATACGCGGCACGCATGGCGGTCGCCGCCGCCGATGTCGCCGCGCGCATGATGACGAAGGAGAACAGCGTCCCGGTCAAAGAGCACCCTTACCTCGCTGAGAAGGGGTTGCCTGCGTTTCCCGGTGCGCGCGTGCTCATGCGCGATGTGTGCTACGTGATCGATCCAGAACGCGGGCAGGAGACGGCGCGCAAGGGCACGCTTATCGTGCCGATGTACCACACGACCGAGGGCAACGCGAAGCTCGTCGGCGTGCAGATGATATGGGGTGACGGCAAGAAGCTGTTCGTTAGGGGGACGCCGAAGCAGGGTGCCTTTCATTCGGTCGGGAAACACCGCGCGCCCGATGCGCCGATCTACCTCGCCGAGGGCTACGCCACTGCCGCTCGCATCCATCAGGACACGAACGATCGGGCCATTGCGTGCTTCGACGCTGGGAACCTGACGCCCGCATCGCTCGCGCTGAAGAAGAAATATCCGGCGGCGCGCTTCATCGTCATGGCGGACAACGACCGCTTCACAACGCAGCCGCTGAACAATCCCGGCGTGCACTATGCCCGCGAGGCGGCCGAAGCCATCGGTGCGCCCATCGTGATCCCGCAGTTCGAGCAGGGCGAAGATAAAGCTACGGACTTCGATGACCTTTACCAGATCCATGGCGACGGGTGCATCCGCGCAGCCATCGACGCCCTGCTCAATCCTTCGGTCAAGGAACTCCCGCCGCCGCCCGACGACATGCCGTTCGATGGGCAGTTCGACGCGGTTGCGGAGGATTTCTCCGACGACGGCGTGGCGCCTCGCCCGCTCGGGCAAGATGAAGGCACGTATTACTACTGGGTGCCTGGGCGCGGGCAGGTGGCGACAATCCCAGGCTCAGGCCACACAAAATCCGCGCTCCTGGGCATCGCCCCGCTGTCGTGGTGGGAGATGAATTACCCGGCCAAGAGCGGGTGCGATTGGGACGCAGCGGCGAACGCCATGCTACGTCTGTGCGAGCGGGAAGGCGTCTTTGACCCATCCGTGAAGGTCGGACGGGGCGTGATAATCGACCGCGAGCGCATCGTTGCCCATCTCGGGAACCGCCTCCTCGTGGACGGGAAGCCGCACGGTCTGAGCCTGCCGGGAGCGCGCTGGATCTACACCAAGCGACCAGAACTTTGCCTAGGCAAGGCGGAACCGCTTGATACAGCCACCACGCGAGAGTTCGAGGCGCTACTGACGCGCCCATCATGGACTGAGCCCGACATGGGGCGGATCCTGGCTGGCTGGCTGACCATCGCCCCGATCTGCGGTGCGCTGAATTGGAGATCGCATATCTGGCTCACCGCGGAACGCGGGGCAGGCAAGTCCTACATCATGGAGCAGATCGCAGCCAGCGTGCTCAAGGGGTTTGCGATCGAGGTGCAAGGCAACACCACGGAACCGGGGATAAGACGCGCGCTGCGCGGCGACATTCTGCCCGTACTGTTCGATGAGTGCGAGGCAAAGACCGAGGCCGACAAGCACCGCATCGGAGGGGTTCTGGCGCTCGCGAGGCAGGCGTCGAGCGCGAACGGCGCGCCCATTATCAAAGCAGGTGGCGGGCAGGCATCAGCAGCATTTCACGTGCGCTCGTCGTTCCTGTTCGCCAGCATCGACAAAAACGGCACCCAGCCCGCCGACGAAAGCCGCATCATAACGCTATCCTTGCGCGGGACGAGCCCCTTCGATGACGATGATGACAAGCGCGCACGGGCAGAGCACTTCGCGAAGCTGAAGGCCGACGCCGAGCGGATCATTACACCAGCGTTCGGGCGCGGGCTGTTCCTGCGCACGCTCGCGCTCGTCCCAACGATACTCCAGAACGCCGAGACATTCGCCGCGGCTATTGCGAAGAAGACAGGGAGCCGCCGCCTCGGCGACACCTTGGCGGGGCCGCTCGCCGGATGGATGTCGCTACACACGACGGCCGTCATAACGCCTGAAGTGGCCATGCAGCGCCTCGATCAATGGCGGTGGCTGGGCGGCGCCATCGCGCGCGGCAAGACCGACGCGGATCACGACGCGGCCCTCACGCATCTTCTGCAGGCGTCGCTGCGGCTCGATGGGAGCAAGATGCGCACTGTCGATGAGTTGGTCGCGACCGTATTGGACGGAGGGCAGAACTCAGAGTTGCCCGTGGAGACATGCTCAGCGGTTCTGAACCGCCACGGGCTGCGGGTGATGACGCCCGAAGAGCAAGGCGGCGGCGCGGTCTTGGTCGTGGCGAACAGCCACGCCGAGCTTGAGCGGATTTTCCGTGCGCAACCGTTTAACCTCGGCACACTGCGCCAGCATCCGGCGGCGCGGTCATGGCCTCAACCCGTGCGTTTTAGTGGGCATGGGAAGGTTCGGGCGCTCGCTATCGATCTGATGGCGGCGGGGGTTGTAGATTAATATGATGTTGGTGCCAGTCTTAAATCGTCACGAGAAATGTAGCAGATTAGAGAATGTCTCGATATTTTTTTGATCTTACGAATACCTCAAAAAGGCGGCGACGTACTTGCTTCTCGGACATTTCCGAACGCCCAGCCTTTGTTACAAATACAGACGCATGATCTGGAGCATTGGCGTTCGCTGTATCATAAATTCTGAACGCATTTGAATTTGATTTCGTTCGAATGGCTCGAACCACACTAGCCTTTGCCATTCCTACGGCCACCAACTCGCGCGGCCTAGGCGGCACTTTGGCGAGGCCGATTTCTTTTACCTTGGTAATTGCGTAATCTAATTCCTCGCGAGATGCCTTTTCTTCACGAAAAACCGATAGATCGCTGTTCCAGGCATCACTAAATGCAGATGAAACTATGTCTCCTCTTTCATCCAAGTGGATGGGGGAGAAAATGAGACGGGCCATTGTTTCAGAATTGTCGACGGGCCCAGACGAGCATTCGCTTACTGCTTCAGCCTCGCATGCTCCGTTTGGAAACTGCTCCTCCACTTTTTGTTGTAAGTCTTTTCCTTCTAAACCTTTTGTTGAAAATAGTTCACGGCAAGATGTCATGTATTTGAGCCAGGAGCGTGTTTGAGGATATTAAGAATACGTAGAGCTCTCCTCGTCCCGTCGAAAGGCTCATCACCTTCGACTTCTGGTCCGTTGGGAAGCTGCACAAGCCAACTTATCGTGTTGTTCTCGTGAACTTCTAGGTCAAGATAAGTGCTGTCGTTACGCACTAACGTTGCGTTGCCTGTCGAGGAAACCGAGGCTGTCGGTATCGGCAGTCCTTGGTCTGCAAAAAGAAAAAGCAGATTTTCTGCTCGATCTAAAGTTCCACCTTTTGGTGGAACAGCATTATAGCCATCCCATTCGGATGCGGCCTCTTTCATCGAATTAAGACGTTCGATTTGGGGCAGTATTTGTGCCAAATGCTCTGCAAATAAATGCCGCCTAAACTCAGATATTGGCGAGTTAAGATCAGCAACGTAATCGGTTACACTCGGACTTAAGCCGGAAACCCATACCAAATTATTTGCATAGGCACCTGACGTAAAGTCACTCCAAACCGATAGGTTGGGGCGATCATCCGGTAACGGTTCAACCGCAAACGTTTGCGATGCCGGAGCCGTGGGAACGAAATAGGTTCGTGTGCCGCTCATGTCGAAGGAGCCTTGTCCAGACCGATTCGCTTAATATAGGCGTCAGCAATGACTTCTTTCAGGATATCTTTTGATCGCACATGAAGTGCGTCAAAGCGCGCCCGTAAGTTGGACGCGATCGTTGCGTTGTCCATCAGGACGGGAGCTACTCCTCGTCGGATAAAATTATCCGAGCACAGAGTCAAGATGGCGAGCGAATTTGTTGGTTCGCCGCCGAGCGTTTCGGCTGGCTCCCCGACATCGACATTAACGTTGACCAAACGCCGCTCTCCCGCTTTTGAATTTTGCTCTTCGAAGCGACCGCAATGAGAATGCCATGCCGTCCGTGTGCGAAGCATGCCACTAACAACCCAGGGGGTGTCTTGTCGAAAGAGCTCACTCCAATCCACTTCGCGCTTACCTTTGACTTTGAAGCGGTCAACATACTGCAAAATTACGGAATCAAGTAGAGGAACTTCATTTGTGTATATTTCGACAAGTGGAAATACCAACGTTTCGAGTTTCTCGACTATTCCACTCCATCGATCATATATTCCTGTGCGATAGCCGACAAGGTTCCTCTCAATTCGAAGCTCTTCCTCTACGCTGCCCATGGGAGTAAATCTTCTAAATATCCTGCTTGGGGCTCCTGCGTTGTGCGGTTGCAAGCCGGAAAATGGATCTATAGTTATTGATAATCCGGCCTCAGATGTTTCAGCCGGAAGATCGTGTCCCTCTGCTAGTTTCCTTCCTAATATAACTGCATTTAAATGAGCGCTTTCAGATACTGGTCTTGCAAAACGTATGGCCAGAAAAAAGTCATCTACTGAATGCGCGGAATTTTGAGGCTCAATCTGCAGGGAAGGCATTGGTACGGGCCTTTCACTTTCAACACGTTTAGGTTTTTGACGAGCGTGTCACAAGCACCGCATCATATCGCAAATAGGTAAACGAGCGCCTTTTTTTTAGTCTCCTTCGCATGATGATGTCATTGTTGACAACGCAGACGTTGTTACGCGTCACAACACCGAAGTGCAAAGGCTCATCAAATGAAGACGCTTCACATCAGAATCGAAAGCCTTGCCGACTTCGGGAAGGCGTTTGCCGGTGCGCTCGACGCGGTAAAAGCCGGCGAGCGACGCGAAGTGCCTTATGAAGCCGTGAGCTTCGCCAGCTACGACGATATGCACACGGTTCTTGCGCCATCCCGCATCGCCATCGTGAAGGCGCTTGCCGGGCAAGGCCCGCTCGCAATTCGCGAGGTGGCTCGACGCGTTGGCCGCGATGTTCAGGCCGTGCATCGCGACATCACAAGGCTCATCAACGCAGGCGTGATCGAGCGAACAAGCGATGGCGTGTGCTTCAATTACGACAAGCTGGCGTTTGCCTATGATGTCGACGTCGCGGCTTGAGCTGTGGGCTCGCTGCTACGCGACTTCTGCATGTTGCTCCGACATCGCGTCTTCGATGCGGCGGCACGCGATGTCGAAATATCGGGGCTCGAACTCTATTCCGGTGAAGATGCGCCCCATCTTCACACACGCCACGCCCGTGGTGCCCGAGCCCATGAACGGATCGAGCACGTTCTGCCAGTCGTCCCGCGTGCGCAGGAGCTCCTGCATCAAGGTCACCGGCTTCCCGGTGATGTGGTGCTTGTCTTTAGCGATCACCGGGGTGCGGATATAGCCCGTCTGGCAGATCCCTTGCGCGCTGGAGTCCCGCGTGATCGGCCCCGCGGTGGCGGTCACGATGTATTCGACCTGCGTGCGGAACCACCCCTTGTTCGGCCTCGCCGCCTCGGTCTTGTCCCAAGGGACGATACCCCGATAAACCCACCCTCCAACCTGGCAGGCGTCGATGATCGCCGGCAGGTTCCGCCAATCGATAAAGCACATGAGCGCGCCGCCCTGGCGGGTTGCCCGCAGGCACTCGGCCATCCAATCGGAGCACCAAAGCGTGAGCGAGCGCTGGTCGCGGTTATCGCCACCGAAGTCGGGATCGGTCTTCTTCGTCCCCGTAAAGCGATACTTTCTGCTCGGCGCCTGGTTGCGCGCGGCCTGTGTGGAGCCTCCGCTTGAGTAGGGCGGATCCGTTATGACCGCGTCAAACCCGCCCAACTCCGCCAACGCGAGCCGGCAGTCCGCATTGTAAAGGGTGTGCGGGCCGATCTGGACGCGCGAACGCGCGAGCCGCTCGCGCAGCGCTTCGATGATGTCTCGGTGCTCTTTCTCTTTCGCCGCGCCAGTCGTGAGGTTCATGGTGCCCCCTGCAAGTGCCTTTGCCTACGCGGAAGCTCCGCGCGCATGTAGGCATGTCCCGCTGTTCACAATATGTAAACACCGTTTCTTGACAGGCCAACAGCTTACCGGTGGATTTTCCCACAGGCGTTGAACCGATCATATTGGATCCAGATTCATAAGAAAGGAGAGCGCACCGATAAGCTACAACCGAAGCGCCGACTACATTGAAATTATTGACAAAAAAGGCACAAGCGCCTCGCGGACCTCTCCCTTATGGAAGTTAACTATAGATTCCATATCGACAAATCAATTTTTCCATATTTAATCAAATGAACCTGTACCGAGTTTGTGAGGATGAGTTCGATGACCGCTATTCTTTCCGAGACCGCCTTCCGTGCGGATCCCGCTACGCAAGAAACGCCGACCGATCTGGACCGGTTCGAATTCCTTCTCTCCATGATGGTGGAGCTCAAAGCCCTCACAGAACAAGCCAACCTGACGCCTGAAACTGTCCTCCTGGGAGCGGCTATCAAGGAAATGCGCGAGAGGCTTTCGTGAAGCAAAGGGCGCGGGTGGAGCGTGCGCTTCGCCCGTGTTCGGCATCAATATAAAGGCGTCAGCGCGGGTGTAACGGCCTGGAGAACCCGCCCGATTAAGCCGCGTTCAGATGGTAGGGCCGCACGAGGCAGTCTGCCGGGATGCCCCAACCGGTGCTGATCTTGTGGATCATGTCCACGGTCAGCGCCCGACGGCGGTTCAGCACCTCCGATGCACGTGCGCGCGATCCGAGCAGCGCGGCCAGATCGGTCTGCGTTTTTCCGGTCACCTCCATGTGCGTCCGCAACAGGTCAATCGGCTCGACCGCCTCGATCGGGAAGTGCCGGGCCTCGTACGCATCGATCAGATCGGCCAGCACATCGAAGCGATCCGCCTCCGGTGTTCCGGGCGCGGGTTGATCTTCAAAGTAACGGGCGATCTCGGCGAGCGCCCATGCGTGATCTTCAGCAGTGCGGATCGGTCGAATATCCATCAGATCGCCTCCGGGTTGATCCTGTTATACTCCTTGTGGGTGCCGACGAGCTTGATCAGCCCGCGGCGGTAGGGATAGGCGAAATGCACGATCAGGCGGAATTTGTTGCCGCCAATATCGAAAATCACGCGATTGTCGCCAACGAAATCGACCGAGGTGCCGAAGGCGGGTCGGTGACCTAGTCCATTTGCTTTTGAGGGAGCGTGGCTTAAGTAACAAGCTTTCGGCATTCCTCGATGACACGACTCACTCCAGAGATCGCTTCATGAAGAAATAAACGCAGCTCCATTTGTATATCCGTCAATTGGAGGAAGGCGACATCAAATGTCCCTCCGCGCTCGATTTCAGATTGCGTGGCCTTGATCATCATCCATGGTGCCGTTCCTCGGCTAGGCGCGTGTCCCTCCGCAAATGACATTAGCGAAACACCGTTTCCATTGTGAGCAAATACGATGCTCCTTTGAGGAATAGAAGCCACTTGCAAATGGAAATGCTTTGTCTGATTAACGACCGTCGCCAGCTCAGGAAGCCATGAATTATCTTGGTCCGCAAAGGCTTGAAAGCTTTTGAAAGCCTCGTAAGCTGGGGACGAGGCCCTTGCTACGCCTGGCATAAGTCGGTTCATAATTGACAGAAATTCATTTTCTCTCGTCCCCTTTTTGGCGATCGGAAAGTAAACCTTAGCGCCTTGCGGATTTCCCGAAAAATGCCTCCAGACCTCCTGGGCGCAATAATCTAATGCGGCCCTAAGATGATCGAAGATTTCCTTGATCACAATCTGCATCTCTTCCGGAATAGCCCCGGAAACCAAGGCCTCCTCGTAGCGGTCGCCATGATCGTCGCCGATCCACTCCTTGTGCGATTGCGCCCGTTCTACCAACGCCGAAGCCATTGCAAAGCGATCAATATTCAAGTCGTTACCCGTCAAGGTCACAGATCTATCACAGTTCGACATCAACCTTCTCATCAACCCCTGATCGTGATTTCGACGGCATCGGGATGCACGCCGAATGTCAGTGCAATGCCTTTTTTGGCTTCCGCAATCGTTAGCGCACCCGAAGCCTTTGCGGCGACTGGAGGAACCGCTGTCGCTTCCGACACTTTCGGCATAGGCTCGAATGAAAGGGACTTTACGTCGATGCTGAGCTCCTTAATCGACATATAGCGCACCGGGTTTCGCCAGTGCTTCCAAACATCCGGGACGCTCACGAGAGCAAATTCGCCAATTTCGATGATCCAGCGATCTTCTGACCCTTCCTCCGGTGATCGCCGCACTCCCGATATTCTGCCAACCAAAA
This sequence comes from Rhodomicrobium lacus, assembly GCF_003992725.1. Taxonomy (NCBI): domain Bacteria; kingdom Pseudomonadati; phylum Pseudomonadota; class Alphaproteobacteria; order Hyphomicrobiales; family Hyphomicrobiaceae; genus Rhodomicrobium; species Rhodomicrobium lacus. Next base: position 477,052 of record NZ_RZNF01000002.1, read on the forward strand.
AAGCCGCGCCATGCGGCTCCGTCGCGTCGGAAAATTCGTAATTGGGATTGTGCCGGTTTTGCGTGCAAACCAGCCACCTCGCGAGCTTGGCGCGGGCGGGATTTAGAACCCACGCCTGCGAGCCTCCCTCATTTATGATCCGGTCAGGGCTTCTAGCCGTGAACACGACAACCGCATCCTTCTCTTCCATTCCGATACTCCCGCCAAGGGTTGCTATGCAGCTTAGGTATAGCGTTGAAGTCGCGATGTCAATGTGATAGAGACGTGTTGCAAAAAGTATTGAAGGCAGTTGGTGGGCTAGCTTCGCGCGGGATTCCGCAGAAAGAACGAGCCCCAGAGCAAACGGTCAGACCCGCCGACGTTAGAGTTCGACGGTGGCTGTATGAGGAGAGTGCAAAACTGTCACCGTGAGATTGTAGACACCGGCCGCGCAGGCTATCCTAGGATACATGTCGGAATAAGGTGGAAACCATCTGGCTACACTCCGTACCATGGCCGATTTCTCGCCTAACCCTTTCAGGATCGGGCCAGGAAGCCATCTCTCCATTACTCTCGGCCGCCAAGGTCGAGATGGGATCGCATCAAGCCGACGCCGCGCTGTACGCTTTTCAGTTCGCTGGCTAAGGGCTATTCTGGCCGACAAAATTGGCCACGGGGAAGCGCGTAACGACGAAGAGGTCAAGGTCGGACGCTGCGGAGAGCAAGCGGAAACTCGATGCCAGCATCAACGCCGAAATACAGGTATAAGCGGGAATGAAGTAAAATGGCGAAGCGGGTAATCAATGTTTTCTATGCTTGGCAGAGCGATAGGGATCAGAAGGGAAATCGGCACTTCATACGTCGGGCTCTAGATGATGCAGCGAACCGCATAAATGAGGATAATGCTCTTGGAGTTGGAATTAAAATCGACGCAGATACAGAGGGCGTTGTTGGCACTCCTGCGGTTACTGAAACGATCCTCGCAAAGATCCGGTCATCCGACATTTTTGTGCCTGATCTCACTTTCGTCGCAAAAACCGATGCCGGCAAGCGAGTTCCCAATCCCAACGTTATGGTTGAATACGGCTATGCGCTTCGCTCGCTGACGTTCGAGGCTATGATGCCCATTATGAACACGCACTATGGCCCGCCGACCGAACTACCCTTCGATCTGGGTCACGTTCGGCATCCCACGCAGTATGAGTTGCCGCCGGGTAGCCCCGATGGAGATCGGCGTGCTGCCCGGACAAAACTCTCTGGAGAGTTAGAAGGCATTTTGAGGCTAATGGCCCAAAATGCTCTCAACAAGAAGCGCTCAGATGATCCCTTCGCGCCCATAGCGCCAGTGAGGCCACCTGCATTTTTCTTTCAGCCGGAGGATGTGCTTGTGAACTTCGGCTACCCTGGCGAGCAGGAGATGCGCTTCAAAAGAAGCAGGGCCATCTTTCTGCGGCTTTATCCGACTTATGCGGATCAGCCTCGGGTTGGCTTGACCCGGGTAATCGAAGTTGCCCAGCAATTGATGCCTCTGCAGCGGCTGATCAGTTCCTCGTGCAATCGTAACGGCTGGGGAGCCATCAATCTTCAGCCGCACGGTGACGGCATCACGAGCTTTACCCAGATTTTCGAGACGGGCGAGCTCTGGGGAGCAAGCGAAGAGCCATTCCGAAATGGGAACCCGCCCTTTCTAGTAGCGATTGATGTCGAAAAGGCCTTCGTGGCGGCTTTGGAGAATTACCGCCTTGTCTATGAGAGAGAACTTAAGTTACGTCCGCCCTTTACAGTAGAGTTCGGAGCTGTTGGTCTGACCGATCAACTCTTGCTCGTTCCCAGCGTCGAGTTTTCCTCGGGGGATTATGCGGGTCCGATCCGCAAGGAGTACATTTCCCGGGCGTATTCGGTGGAGAGCTTTGATGCTACTGAATGGACGTCCGTGCTCAGAGAGTTTCTCATTGATTTTTACGACCTAGCGGCGCGGGACAGGTCGAAGGTTCTCACTGACGACATTGTCGCCGCGCATGAGCTTCCTGCTCGATAGATTATTAAGAAACATCGCTAAGGTATTCTGCCGCACCGTAGAATGCCTAGACAAGCGTACTCCAAGCATGCATTGGAATCGTGGAACGCTCGAATAGCCGCATTACCCTTGGCAGCAGAAAAACGGTTTTACCAATAAGCTTCGGCTTTCTTCCTTCTGCGACCTTGTTTTGAACGGGATTCAAGCCGGGAGCGGGATCATCTTTGGAAACCGCGTAAGAACGTTCGTCTCGAAGCAGGTCAGCGGCAAAGGCGAGCAGGTCGGTTTCCCGGCCTGCCTGGTTCTCACGCGTGGCGGTTGAGCCTGCGCCGCACGAAGCACCGATGCAGGTCGTGTGAGAGGTGGAGATCGCGCCGACCTGCTTCAGCTCCTTGTGGCACTCACGGATGGACAGCCGCGCACGGCGTCCGACACGCGATGTCGATAATCGACGCCGTCTTTGCGTGAGAGAGCGCCTCGCCCTCGCTATGCGGCGATTCAAGACACATTTGGGTCGATTCCCGCCGTTCATGTTTTTCGAACTGGCAGCAGAACCACAAGAAGCGGAAAAGGACCAGAGTTGCCAGCCAACCAAGAAGATTCAAAAATGGCGATAAGACCCCGGAACGGAGGTCGCTCCGGTTCGCATTTTGGTTTAGTTTTTTAATTTGCTCCAAAGCTCCACGGCTGCCTGCTCCCTAATCTCTGATGCGACCTTATTTGCGGCTGCACTTGCTGCAGCAGGGTCATAAACCATCTCGGGCACGGAGGTGCAAAGCTGGCCAAATAGGATGTTTGTGCAATGTTGTCGAATGATAACTTGCGGACCTCCTGATATGTTTACGGACGACCCAACCTGGTTTACCTGTACTTTGTTTTGAACTGACGCTTTTTTCTCCGTAACTACTTTTTTAATCTGATTCAGGACTATGCTTTGATCGGCTGGGCTCAAATCGCTGTCGGCTTGAACACTTGCCGAGTTGCCGACCATCCTAATAGTGACGGGATTGCACATCTGTCCGTTCGAAGGCACCTTATATTTCAGCATCAAATTTCGAAGAATACTCCCTTTCATCATGAAGCTATAGCCGCTGTACGTCATATGCTTAGCTTTCATGATGCCGACGACGTTGAAATCAACGATGATAGGTCCACCACTTTCGCCATGTTCCACCGGTGTTGGCGTTAATAACACAAGCGGTTTCCATTCTTCGCCATCTAGGCCTATCACGACCTCCTTTGGGACGGGATCCTGGAGCCCCCCTGGAATCCCGATCCGAAAACCGTCGATGTCAAAAACGTCTGACATTAAAGTAACAAAGCACATCGGACTCTGAAACGGTTCCTCAACGCTCAGCAGGGCGACATCATTGGCTGACTCGATAAGCTTTGCCACGCGCTCAACGTTATTGCGTCTGGACCTTAAAACAATTGTTAGTTCACCGCATCCGGGATCGAGTTCAAATACATGTCCTGCAGACGCAACAAAGGATGATGAAACAAGGAAACCGGTGCCTTCTGAGAGACAAAGGTTTTTCCCATCCCTTATCACCGGTATCTTGCTGCTCACGTCAATTTTGACAATCGCGTTTCGAAACGACGTTTCAACGATCCGTTTCAAGCTGTCCGCATATGCAGCGCTGCGCGATTCCGTCGTCAGAGCAACCAGAAGACAACAACTTGAAAGCCAAAATCGCGCCCGCATGATGCGCCTCATTTCGCACTTACAAATTTCATAAAGTTGCTGCCGGGGCTTGTGCGCCTTTCAGCAACGGTAATTGCCCCGCTGCTGCCTGGATCGCTTTGATTTCCGCCAAGCACACGCACCCAACCCGCCTTTGGTATGCTGAGGAAGAATGTGACGTGGCCCTGACCTTGACAAGCAGCCGTCAGACTATCGGTCCCCGCATTCTTAAAGACGACAATGTCCCCACGCTTTGGCGAACTTGTTCCGGCCCAGCATCGGAATGAGCCCGAGCTGGCACTATTGGTGCTGAATTTGCGCAGGTTCTCGTCAGGAAATCTCGTTCCGCTAACAGAGTAATATCCCGGCGATGCACCGATCTCGTCGGGCGTCGTAGCGTGCGAACGGAGCAGGCACCAGTTCACAAAAGCGGCACACCATGCGGTTGTGTCGCCTTGAGGCTTTGTTAGCGTCGCGGAGAAAAAGTGACAAATTAGAGGATTAGCCCTAACAGGCCATTCTCGAACCAAAGGTCGGTACTCAGCGCCGTATGCCCCTGCACCAACCGCTAGGAAATATTGCGCAACGTCGATGGGAGCCACGCCAAAAGGAGATTGCAGTAGTATTTCGTAAGCTTTGCTCTTTTCGTCATCACTGGGTTCTGTCGTGCCAATAGGCGCAGTTTCGGCATAGGGCGCTGGCGGCTCATTAGCCTGCGAAGCGAGGTCGGCGGGTAGGGGGGGAAGTTCGCTGATCCTTAAACTATCCGGAGTTGTAGGGGTTTGAGCGAAGCTCGTTGTCTGGATCAAAGCCAAAGATGAAATAGCGGAAACGAGCATATCCCTGCGATTTATTCTCATTTAAACCTCTCTCGAACATGCGAGGAAGAAAACAGTGACAGATTTTCCTGACTAGACTATACAACCGTAAACTCCAACACCTTGCTGGCCACACGACCTTTACTATCAGCTACTTTAAGAGTTACGCTATGATGCCCTTGCGGAAGTTTTGCGTTGGTAGCCCTCAGACCTTCTGGTGTTAATTTGGCATGTGCGAGCACTCTTTGTGTAATGTCGATCTCGAGCCATCCATAAGTTATTCTAATTGATGATGGTATAATAGTAGCGCCATCTTCGGCTTGAAATTCTATCTCGATGGTTACGGGGGACTTTATAGGCTTACTTGCATCCGGTTGATTCACCTTTATAGTTGGTGCCCCGATAGGAGGTTTCGGGTAAAATTCCGGAGGATGAACGCCTTGGTCGCGAACGATTTCTTCCTCGGTAATCAGTGACCAGTCAGAAGTTGATGAGTCAGATGCGGGACTTGAAACTACGCGAGCCTGTGGCTGCGATGTCAATCCAGCCTCGCTCGTGATACAAGCAGGCTCGCAGGGCGCGGCGGTGGTGTCGTAACGCAAAAACAGCACACCTGCGCACACCGCAGAAATACATAGAAATGGAAGCTTGATCATTCGATGGTATCCCATTGAAGCCGATCTCGGCACCCAAGAGCGCGATGTTTATTACCCTATTCAACGGTTATGATGCCGTCATGACCGTTTTGCCCCTCCTTACCGGGACTTCCTGGTTCTCCCGAAGAACCCGTAGCCCCAGCGATGCCTCCTCTGCAAAAAGTGCTTCCACTGCCGCCTTGTCCCCCCAGGCCGCCATCCCCACCTGGCCCGGCTTCACCACCCTTGCCGCCCTTTCCGCCGGGTGCCTCAAAGTCAATCTGCATTCGCTGGTTGATTATAGGCCCTCTCAAGACAAGACGCCCGCCATCGCCCCCAGCGCCCCCGTTGCCACCTTGTCCTCCCGACCCTCCACGCCCACCAGGACCTCCGTTGCCCCCGCCATGTGCGCAGTCGAATAAATGGTCCGCGGCATTCTCGCCACGCGGTCCAGGTGCACCTCTCGGGCCCTGCATGCCTTTTCCACCGATTTGTCCGTTCTGACCGCGCAGTGACACGTGCAAAATACCATTATCCTTGATGAAACTTTGCAGAACAAGAGTTCCCGCTAGTAAGCCCGATGCCCCATTGTTCCCGACGGAAGCCTGGTTAGTTGGCTGTTGAGCAGGCTCGAAAGAGAGTAAGTGGCCTCCATCGGAAATCAACGTTAGGGCGTTGATTTCAACATCGACGCCGTTAGTAACAATTCGCGCACCCCGTTTGAGCTCAAGCTTATTAAACATAAAAGCCTTGCTTCCTCCTTGGGCAGGCGGTGTAAAGCGTAAGGTCATACCATCAAGTGTCAATGAGGGCTGCGTCCGGAGAAATTCTTCACGCTGCTCCTCACTGGCACTTGGCGCAAGTCTCTTCTCAATCCCTGACGGCAGACTCGTGTCTGTAAGATCCTGGGTGAATACGTAACTAGCTGGCTCCGCATAGGCATCCAGCAAGGGGTTGAGTAACAAGACAGCTCCGACACGCAAGGCGGTGCTCCCTGCGTGTAATGTCATGCCCACATTACGGAGGTATCGCAAAAACGAGTCTACCTGACCCCTATGCTCGACCATGATGGCGCATTTCCCTGCTTGAGTTTCACAGATTTTTGGTCAGGCGAAATCTTGTAAATAACATCCTGTGTGGGATCCCAAAGCTGTATTTCATTAGATTGAGCAGCGCTACTTTGAATTTTTAGGTCGACACGTCTTGAATTGTCGCCACTGCCGACTGTGCGAAACCAGCCATTAGGGTCGTTTGCAATAATATCACCGGTAGCGAGTTTGATTAGCTTTGTTGCCTCCACAGGTCTCGGTGAAATGGAGGCTGTGAACCCATCCATGGCCCTCCCATGCTGCGCTAATGCCGTGCGGAGGAGGCTACTTCGCTGCAAAATCGAGACTAGGCGGACACCTTGGTTAGTGCCTCCGGTAGGTCCGAAGCCACCGCCCGTATGGATCCCAATTAGCCGAAAACTAAAATCAAAGAAAGGTGCGCCAGAACTGCTTTGAGCCGTTTGGCATAGATGGTTGAAATTCACATTGCTCAGCGCTGGATCCGCTGCATGGCAGTCCTTCCGAGTCAACCTGAGCGGCAGACTAGAAGGAAAATGAATCACGTAAAGCTCATCCTTAGGATCTGGATCAGCCCCCCCGTTTGGGACCCATCGATTTTCAAGAGATACCGGCGTTTTTGTCTTTAGAAGCATATAGTCAAGTTCACCCTCACCAATTTCGGCCGGCTCGGTCTCCAACTCGACATCTAAACCTCTGGCAGGCTTCGTATAATCCAAAGTGAAGGTAACGTTCCTCGCATAATAACGTTCAAGCTCCCCCGTTCCAGGAATACTGCGATAGAGACAGTGACGTGCTGTAAGGACAAGGGTTGGCGATATCAGCAGGCCCGAACAGCTAATGTAGCTACCATTCACCAAGTCGAACGCTATGATTCCAACAGAACTCGCTGCCCTTCGAAACGGGTCGCGCGGACCCATGTTATTAATTTGCTCGTAGTTGTCTATGGGTTGAGAAGAAGACGACTCCAGGGAGTGGGTATCGACAGGCTCTGAAAAGGCCGAACTAACGTATACACAGTTCAATAAGAAAATGAACGCACATAGATGAACTAAAGCCATAGTCAGCTCGCGATTTACTGATGTTCAAGTCCAATTTCGAAGAGAGAAGCTTCAGCATCTCTTCTTGTTAATAAGCCGCGCATGTCAGGTACACCCTCCCAGATGCGCTTCATAGATCTGATTTCGGCTGGTATAGCACTAAGGTTCTTTTCCGTCATCATCCTCTTAATATTACGCATTTCACGGTAACGCCCCTCGGTATCCTTGGCTTCCGATATGCCGAAAGAGGGCCCGCGATTGTAAACGAGGGAGACAAGCGCACCCAGGCTGTCTGGGCTGAGCATTCTCGTATTAGGAAGTGCCGCTTCAGTCATGCCTACGTAGCGAGGTTGCCCTTCATTGACGTACTGGTTGCGGGCGGGCTCCCAGTCGATCGAGATATCCTGTAGATTTTGGGCAAGCGAAGCGGCTACACTCCCTGTATTGCCGCATGCTTCCGCAAGCTTCTCTATTTGAGCTTCGGGAATATAACCCTTCCAGTCCTCGCCTAATTCGTAAACAGTAACGTAACCTACATCGTAACCGATGCCGATTGTTACGCCGGATTTTCCTTTGGGCCAAGTCGGCCTACGATAGTTTTGCAGGTATTTCTTTTTACTAGATACCTCGGAGGCGATAATCAGCCTACTCGCCCGCTCAGAGATCGGTGTGCGGGACTTCGGGATGCGTAAGGGCGCGCGTTCCAGGCCATACTCGATAATGCGGTCAAGCTCATCGCGCGCTCGATTGGAAATGGACAGACTGGGATCAGTTTCAAGATTTCCCAGATAACCCTCGAACAGTTGCGCTGAGGTCTGAGCGGTACTGAACGTGATTGGTAGGCAGGCAGTGGCTGCCAACGCGAGTGTATCGCGGAGAAAAGCTCGACGCACGAACGCATCAGGAAAGGTTAGGTTACGCATTGGACCACCAACTTAATTTGTAAGCAGATAGAAATGCGAGCGCTTAGATGCCAAGCAACAAAGTGGTGTTTTGATAGAAGATAACGAACTTAAATACAAAACACAAATCACCGTCTTGTGAGTATTTGCGAATAGGAAAACGAACGGAACACAGCGGAGCTCAGGTTGCATTGGTGCAGGCGGTAAGCCTGCGGTGACGCCGTTGTCACCCAGTCGATGTGATGCAACAAGTGTACTTCAACACGCAGCCGCTGAATAGGTTCCGGCCGAGTTACGCCGACACGAACATTCACAAAAGGAAAATGGCGGCTCTTCTTCCAACCGCGGTATTGATATCTGCATACTGGTCTGCGCAAGGCCTTTTGCTGCCTTGTCTTAAAAGAGCTCCGATTGGACTCGCTTGAAAGCGTCGTCTCGTCCCGTGTCCGCGTCAAAGGGAAGAGCAGGCCGGTTTCCCGGCCTGCTGGTTCTCACGCGTGGCGGTTGAGCCTGTGGCGCACGAAGCACCGATGCAGCGTCATGTGCGGGGTGGAGATCGCGCCGGCCTGCTTCAGCACTTTGTGGCACTCCCGGATGGACAGCCCTTGTCTACGCAGGGCCACCGCCAGTTCCTCTTGCTCGGGCGTCAGGCTGCGCTGCCGGCGCGGCGCCCTTTCTCTGCGCGAAGCGCTTCGCCCTCAAGCAGCGCCTCCATGGCCGGCCCCGTAGTGCGACGCGCGATCTCGATGAGCGGCACTCCTAGCTCGCGGGCGAGGCCCCGCGCAACCGGCAGAGCCGTCGACCGCTTGCCATCCAGCATGAAGGACAGCATGCTCTTCGACACGCACACCCGCTCGGCGAGTTCGGTGAAGCTCTTGATCCCGGCCGCAGTCATCCTTGCTTCGAACCAATCGCGGGCCCAGCCGTCTACCGGCATCTGCCAGGCCTTGCGCTCCAGGTCCATGATCCGGTTCTCAAGGCCAACAGCATAGTCGGTGGTTGAAAGCATCAAGCGCTTCAAGGCGAGCACTTCGTCCGCGAGGGGCAGTTCGCCCCGGCGCGGCTCCTCGGCCTGGCGGGCGCTGTATGAGCCCGTCTTGCGAATCGATGGCAGAACTTCCGACGTGACCCACTTCTTGAAGCGCTTGGCGCTCTCTTTGCGGCTCGTGAGGATCAGACTGTAAAGGCCGGACTCGTTGATGACGGTCATCTGCTGCACGCCGCCAGGGGTGTGCATAGTAAGCACATCCTTCTCGTCCGCATCCAAGCGGCGGTTGGCGCTGGCGGCCTGCGCGATCTCCAGCACGCAGCACACGTCGGCGAGCACGAACCACGGATTGGCATCGCGGTTGATGATGCGAACGTTTTTCCCCTCAAAATCGAACGGCACGATTGCGTTGCCGGTGTTCATGCCTCCCTCCCGTCGCGGGTGTTTTCCAGTTTCGCGACGGCGCCGAAGAGGATCTCCGTGGCGAGGTCGATGCATGCCCAGCGGTCCTCATCGGACGCGCGGCTTTCGAGGGTGGTCAGCAGCAAATTCGCGACGCGGTGGAGCGATTCAAGGGGATCGCCAAGCAGAGGCGCCGCTTCACGATGTTCAGAAGGGATTGCGAGTGAAATTGCCATTGGAGGCTCCTAGTGTTGTTGAAGCGATCCTCCACCTTGTTGAAGAGGGGGAAGACCGGGTGGTTCAACACCGTCACTAGGCACGGCCCACGGCTTTCCCCTTGCGGGTATTGTATGGCCGCAGACACCCGGCCATAGGCGAACAGCCTCCAAGCGAGGAGGTGTTGCAATTCCCATGGGCACGAAAAAACCGCGATAAACTGACGGGCGCGGCTCCGCCTAGTGTAAGAAGGTGTGTTGAGCACCGCCAACAACATAGGCTCTGATCCTCGCACTCGTCAACGGGCAACGACCTACCAGCGCGCCCGCTTGGAAGACGAGTATCAAAACTATTCACATCATGTCAACGAACGCGTTTGCAAATGCTCCGTCCCTACGCTTGTCCCGCCCTTTGTCCCGGCCATTTCTGGTATTAAAGCGTTGATTTATATTGATTTTTTATATTGTGGCTCAGGGGTGGGACGCGGGACGCCAAAAACCATGCCCTCATGACGCGCGACGCGCATGTGCGGGCGCATGCCCGCGCGCGAGCGCCCACGCACACGAGGCGTATATTTTGGCGTCCCACCGTCCCACTACGCTTTCCCCTATTATATTATATATTAAAATCAATAGTTTAATAATAATAGGGGTCGGGACAAGGGGTGGGACAAAGGGTGGGACGCTAAATTCTCGCTGTCCCACCGTTGACATTGTGAAAACGATGCTGGCACATTTGAGCGCGCAATTCGAATCGCGCCTCAAAGGATCACGGCCATGAACCTCGACCAGCTGCTCTCCCGCATCCAATCCCTTGGCGCCCCGAACAGGGAACGCGCCGCCCTGATCACCGTCGTCGGTCTTGGCGCTTACACCGGCGGTCTCGTCGGCTATGTGCTCGCCGGCATCGCGGTCGGGCTGCTCGTCGCCGATGCGCTCACCGATGACGAACCGGCGAAGGTGGAGTAACGACCATGAAGGCAGTCATCACCCGCAAGATGGTCGTCGCCGATGACACCGGCTCGCCACGCCAGTTTGCCCCCACGAAGGACACGCCGTTCGTGGAAATCTCCGACGCGGTCTACCGTCGCCTCAAGCGGGCAGGGGCTGCCGAAATCTATCGCGGCGAGCTCACGGTCGTCGGGACCGAGCAGCAAGCCCCGACCGAGGAGCCGAAGGCCGACGCCATCGACCTCGACAGGGCCACCAAGGCTGAACTCGTCGAACACGCCAAGGCCAAGGGCATCGAGGTCAACCCGACCGACACCAAGGCCACGATCCTCGCGGCCATCGAAGGGAAGGCCGCGTAATGTCCTCGCTCGTCATCAGGGTCGATTGGGAGACTGCCGAAGTCCGCGCCCTGATGGCGAAACTGCAAGAGCCGCGCCTCAGCCGCGCGCTCTCGGTCGCGGTCAACAACAGCGCGAGGCAGGTGCAGCGGTTCGCGGCCAGCCTCATCGCCAAGCAGCTTTCGATCAAGCTTGCTCGCGCCAGGCGCGGCATCTGGATCATGCCCTATTCGCGCCCAGAAACGCTCACGGCAACTGTGCGAGGCAGCAAAAGCCAGATCCCGCTCAAGGCGTTCAAGGCCAAGGAGACGCCCGCAGGCGTGGTGGCGTCGATCTGGGGGCAGAAAAAATTATACCCCGGGGCGTTTATCCGAGGGGGGAGGTTTCCCGCGCGTGTGCCCCTCCAAATGGGCGAGCACGTTTTCAAGCGCGCCGGGTCCAGGCGTTTCCCGATCAGGAAGGAAGCGGGCGCATCCATCGCCGAAGCCTTCGTCCAGGACGCGATCACCAAAGCGCTTGTGGCGCAAGGCCAGGAGCGCCTCATGGCGAACATCAAGCGCCAGCTTGATCGCTACTCACGCAGCCGAGGCCGGTCATGAGCCCTGCCACACACCGCGTCGCTCGCCTCGAAGCCCTCCGCGCCCGCTCGCTCGACCGCCGCGCCAGGCTCGCTCTCCGCAAAAATTTCGCGCGGCTCTCGGTTCTAGGTTCTTCCCGAGGGGGGCGGGAAGGCGGGGGCCATGGCGGCGCGGGACTTCGCTAGCGACAGAACCACCAAAACGCCTGTGAATTCAGCCGTATCTGACTGTTTGCCGCGATGAAAGAGTACGCACAGCAATTTCACGGAATGCCGCCGAAGCGAAAGCGTGTTGACTGCTTGTCGACGAGTGGCGGAGAAGATCAGGCGTGGCAAATCACAAACAGCGGCGAGGCATAGCAGTCTACGCTTTCGCGAAGAAGATGGGCGTGGCCGATAACGCGGTGCGGTCGCGTATCCGCAGCGGGCGTCTCGCCGAGGCGGTGTATGACGACGGTTCGCTGAACGAAGAGCTGGCGACACGGCTCTGGAAGCGAGAACCGCCGAAAGAGCGCAAGCGTCGCCTCGTGCCGCCGTCCGAACGCACGGCCCGCATCGCGGATGAGGCGAACGACGCGGCAGGCGAGTTCGAGCTGAAGCTCCAGCGCATGCGTGTCGCGCTCGAAAAGGAGACGCTCGAACTCGAGAAGCTGAAGCGCAGTACGGTCGACCGCGAAGAAGTCCGCCGCGCGGCTCGTGCTTTCGGGCGAGCCCACCGCGACCAGATGCTGAACTTCGCGAACCGCTTCGGACCTGGGATCGCCGCCGCCGCCGGATGCGATGCAGCGACGCTGATCGGCCTGATCGACGCTCGCATGCGTGACGCGCTCCTCGAATCGGTCGGCATCCCGGTGCCGTTTCATGAGCCGGATGATCCCGCTCTCGGTGGCGAATGACGGACGAACCGGAAGTCTGCGGTTCCGAGCTCTTCACCTTCGCGGCCTACGAGGCGCGCCAGCCGGACCCGCCCTATACCGTCTCGGAGTGGGCCGACCGCAATCGGCACCTCTCTACGGTCGCGAGCGCGGAGCCGGGGCTGTGGCGAACGGCCCGCACACCCTACCTGCGCGAGATCATGGACAACCTGTCTGCCTACTCGCCGATTGAGCGCACCGTGGTGATGAAGGGCGCCCAGGTCGGTTTCTCCGAGGCAGGGCTGAACTTCATGGGCTATGCCATCCAGCACAGCCCTGGCCCGGCGCTTTACGTCATGCCCACCGTGGAGACGGTGAAGAAGCTGTCGAAGACCCGTCTCGACCCGATGATCGAAGCGAGCCCCGCTCTCAGCGCTCGGATCAATCCGGCCCGGGCGCGCGATAGCGGCAACACGATGTACTCGAAGGAGTTCGATGGCGGCGTGCTGCTGCTGACGGGCGCGAACAGTGCGGCAGGCCTGCGCTCGATGCCGATCCGCTTCCTTGTGCTCGACGAGGTGGACGCCTATCCCGCGAGCGTGGACGAGGAGGGCGATCCGGTCATGCTGGCGATCAAGCGCACGGCGAACTTCGTGCGCCGGAAGATCTTCATGCTGTCCACGCCCGCAAACAAGGACACGTCGCGTATCGGCAAGGAGTTCCGGCGGGGCGATCAGCGCTACTACAACGTGCCATGCGACGCGTGCGGCGTGTTGCAGCCGATCGTCTGGGCGCAGATCAAGTGGCCGGCGGGCGAGCCCGACAAGGCGACTTTCCACTGCGCGCATTGCGGCCATCGCCATGAAGAGCACCGCAAGGGCGCGCTTATGGACGAGGCGCGCGGAGCCTGCTGGATACCGACCGCAGACAACGCGCGGGCGAACTTGCGCTCCTATCACCTCTCGGCGCTCTACTCGCCCTGGTACACCTGGGCCGAATGCGCCCATGACTTCATCGCCGCAAAGGACGATCCGGCTCTCTTGCAGCCGTTCGTGAACACGGTGCTCGGTGAGGAATGGGAAGACAAGACCGGCGAAAAGGCGGATCCGGCCACGCTGTTCGGCAAGCGCGAAGAGTACGAGTTGCTACCGGCTCGGGCGGCGCTCGTCACGGCGGGCGTGGACGTGCAGCCCGACCGTCTCGAATGTGAGGTCGTCGCCTGGGGCCGCGATGAGGAAAGCTGGAACATCGACTATCAGGTGTTCGCTGGCGATCCTTCCTCGAACGAGGTTTGGGATCAGCTCGACGAGTATCTGCAAAAGCGATGGCCTCATCCGGCCTTCGACAACGGCATGCGGATCTCTGCGACCGCGGTGGACACCGGCGGCGCGAACACGCTGTCGGCGTATGCCTTCGTGCGCCCACGTGAGGGCCGCCGGATCTGGGCGATCAAGGGCATGGCCGGGCGCCGCCCGATCTGGCCGAAGCGGCCGAGCCGAAACAACAAGGGGAAAGTGAACCTCTACGTGATCGGCGTGGACGGCGCGAAGGAAGTCATCATGGCGCGCCTTGCGAAAGCCGGGCCCGGCGCGCACGGCGCCGGCGCATGCCATTTCCATATGGAGCGCGATCAGGAGTATTTCGACCAGCTGACGGCGGAGCGGCGCGTGACCCGCTACCACAAGGGCTTCCGGATCATCGAATGGACGAAGCCCGATCACGCCCGCAACGAGGCGCTCGACTGCCGCGTCTATGCCTATGCGGCGCTGAATGGGCTCATCATCGCAGGCTTCAGCCTGAACAGGGAGGCGAACCGCATCGAGGCTCTGCTTGCCGAGCGCGGCGTTGAGCTTCCGCAGCCGTCGGTGTCTCCGCTCGTTGAACTCGCCGAGAACATGCAGGCGGTCGTGACGGCGCTGAGTGCAGCCGAGCAGCCCGCTCAAGAACCCGCAATGCCGAAGCCCCCGCCTCCTGCGATAAAGCGCAAGCGGCGGCGCGTCATCGTGAGCCCGTATATGCACGCCGTCCGATGACGGAGGACACGTGGCCGAGACCCTCGAAGAGATGCAGGCGCAGCGCACGGCCTTGACGAGCGCGCTCCGCACCGGCGCGTTCCAGGTGCGGCACGGCGACAAGCAGGTCACGTATCGCAGCGTGGAGGAAATCAAGAAGGCGCTCGCCGCTCTGGATGAAGCAATCGCCCTTGTATCCGGCAAGCGGCGCTCGCGCGTGACCTATGTCAACGCACAGCGGGGGTATTAATGGCCGACCCTTTCACGCTTTCCGCCGGTGGGCGCAACCCGTCATTCGAGGCGGCAGGGCGTGGGCGCCGACTCTCAGGGTTCAACCCGCCTCGAAACCACGTCAACCGCGCCATCCAGGCAGCAGGCGATACGATTCTTTCCCGCGCGCGGTGGCTTTATGAGAACGACGGCATTTGCGGCAACGCCGTAGATGAATGGGCTGCCACGGCTGTGGCCGAGGGTGTAAAGCTGCGCCCCCGCGTGAAGGGCCACAAGGCCAAGGTGAGCGCGCTGCTCGACCTGTTCTGGCGCTGGGCCGAGGAAGCAGACGCGGACGGCGTGTCGGATTTCTACGGCATGCAAGAGCGGATCGCTCGCGAGGTCTTTCTGGCGGGGGAGTGCTTCGTGCGCATTCGCCATGCGCGGCCCGGAGAAATGGCGACCGTGCCGTTTCAGTTGCAGATCCTGCCGGCGGAAATGCTCGACCTGTCGTATGAAGGGCCGCCCGAAAACCCGGATCACTATATCCGCATGGGGATCGAGTTCGACGCGCGCGGCCGCCGCGTTGCCTATCACTTCTGGCGCTGGAACCCGAACGACTACCAACCCCCGCATATAAGCGCTCTATACGAACGCGTGCGCGTTCCGGCCGATCAGGTCATTCACGTTTATGAGTCCCGCCAGGGCGGTCAGATCCGGGGCGTACCCCGCGTCGCGCGCGTGCTCGTCAAGACGTTCGGCTTGGAGGTTTACGACGATGCCGAGCTTGATCGCAAAAAGACGGCGGCATTGTTCACGGCCTTCCTCACCGGACGCGGAGAGCCTCCATTCCATAGCGGCAATGACGACGATGACGAGGAGATTGCGCCGACCTTCGAGCCTGGCGCGATCGTCGACCTCGGCGAGGACCGGGACGTGAAGTTCTCGACGCCCGCCGAAGTGGGCGGTTCCTACGAGCCGTTCCAGTATCGGAACATCTTGAAGATCTGCGCGGGACTTGGAATGCCTTACGCCATCGTCTCGGGAGATGTGACGCGCGGCAATTTCTCGAACGTGCGCACCGCGATCATCCAGTTTCGCCGGCGGGTGAGGCAGTGGCAGTACAACGTGCTGGCCTACCAGCTCAACCGCGTTGTCTGGCGCACTTTCGTTGACCTTGCCGTCATCTCCGAGGCGATCACGCTGCCGGGTTTCGACAAGCCCGATAGTGGCTGGCTCTATTGCGATTCTCTCATGCCGCGCATGGAGATGATCGACCCGCTGAAAGACGTTCAGGCCGAGAAGGAAGAGCTGCGCGCTGGCCTCAAGAGCCGCACCATGGCGCTCGCCGAGCGCGGCTACGACCGCGAGGATGTGGACGACGAAATCGCCGTCGAGCGCGAGGAAGCCAAGACACGCGGGATCAAGTTCGACATCGAGCACGCCAAAGGCGAGACGCCAACGGAGCCGGACGAAGAAGCGATAGCGGAGCGCATCCGGGATGAAGGGGGCTACCGTGAGGCGGCTTGATCTCCCTCATCTGGCGGCAACGCTGTTCGACACGCCGCACATGATCCGCCGGTCGAAGCTCGACGTCATTCTGGCCGCGGTCGCTCCCAAGCTTCACAGCGGCGCGTTACCGGTCAGGGCTTTTGCTGACGAAGACGATTACGGAAGCGAGCCGAACGAGGGCTTCACCGTGCAAAATGGCGTCGCGATCGTCCCTGTCCTGGGCACGCTCGTGCGCCGAGGCTCGTGGCTCGATGCCGCGTCTGGATTGGCGAGCTATTCCGGGCTGAAGGACTGCGTCGCCGAGGCCCTCGCCGAGCCGGACGTAAAGGCAGTTCTCCTCGAAATCGATTCCAACGGGGGCGAAGCCGGCGGCGTGTTCGACCTCGCAGATGAGATCCGAGCCCTCTCGAAGCGCCATCGAAAGCCGGTCTGGGCGCATGCGAACGAATGTGCCGCATCGGCGGCCTATGCCATCGCCTGCGCCGCCGATCGGATATGGCTTGCGAGAACGGGCGAGGTTGGAAGCATCGGCGTGATCTGCGCGCATCTCGACCAGTCGCAGGCAGACGCGAAGGCGGGGCTGCGCTGGACCTTCATCTTTGAGGGCGATCATAAGACGTGGGGCAACCCGCACGAGCCGCTCGACGACGAAGCCGAAGCGGCGCTGCAGGCCGACGTGCACGCCCTCTACGAGATGTTCGTTGCCCACGTGGCGCAATATCGTGGAATGACGCCTCAGGCGATCCGCGATACTCAAGCCGATATGTTCCGGGGAGAAGCGGCCATCACTGCTGGCCTCGCTGACCGGGTAGGAACTTTGGATCAGGCAGTGGCGGCGCTTGTCCGGTGCGTTGACAATATGTCGACATCCGGAGGGACCGCGATGGCAAGCAAGCGAGGAACGTCATGGCTCGACGCAGGACCGTCAGCGCAGCCCGCCGCCGTGCGGAGGAACCCAAGCCCGAAGACGAGCTCGAGGACGATCTCCCCGAAAACGAGGCCGAAGGCGAAGACGACGATCCGACCGCCGAAGGCGAAGACGAGGACGTGAATGCCGAAGGCGAGGACGAGGATCCTTCTGCCGAGGGCGAAGATGACGAGCCCGCGGCTGGAGGCGAGGAAGAGCCGAAGACGAGAAAAGCGAAGGCCAAGGCTGCACGCACTGAACGCGCGCGCTGCGCCGGCATCACCAACCTTGCCAAGCAGGCCAAGCGCCTCGGAGTGCGTTTCGACGCGGCCAAGGCCATCGCGAATGGCACGAGCCTCAGTGTGGCGCGAGCGCGCGTGCTCGCCGCAGCGGCTGCGACAGATGCGGGCGAGATCGACACGATCACGCGGCGTGGATCGCAGGGCGCGACAAGGCGCTCCCTCACGAAAGACGCGAAGCTGGCGACCTGGAAGAAGGCGCTGAAGCGCTGAGCTACGGCTAAGGGAGATACACGCAATGACTGTGTTTCATGAGGGGCGGCATCCGGGCGCCTATATCGTTGGCGAGGTCGAGTATCTCTCCCGGGAAACTGTGACGTTCGCCTCTGGCGCGGTTGTCGAGCCTGGCACCGTAGTCGCGCGCGTCACCGCCAGCGAGAAGTATGTGCCGCTCGATCCTTCCAAAAACGATGGCTCGCAGACGGCGGACGGCATCTCGTTCGGACATGTCGACGCCTCGGCCGCTGATGCCGTTGGCGTCATCACCGAGCGCCTCACGGCCGTCAGCGCCGCGGAGCTGCTTTGGCCGGCAGGCATCACGGAAGCGCAGAAGACGGCAGCGCTCACGGCGCTCAGGGCAAAGCACATCAAGGCGCGATAACGCGACAAGCGGCAGGGGACTTTCGCCATGCATATGGACATTTTCAACGACGATGCGTTCTCGGCCGTCACGATGACCCGGGCGCTCGAAGACTGGGAATTCAAGCCCGATCTGATCGGCTCGCTCAACCTCTTCGAGGATGTGCCGATTTCCACCACGGGCATCTCGGTCGAGCGGCGCGGTAACACGCTGTCGATCATCCAGACGAGCGAGCGCGGCGCGGAGCTTGAGGAAGGCGTCACCGACAGGCGCAACCTCCGCACCTTCGAGACGAGCCGCATCGCCAAGGGCAAGACGATTAAGGCCTCGGAAATCCAGAACGTCCGCGCGTTCGGCGAAGAGTCCGAACTCGAAACCATGATCCAGTACGTTGCCCGGTATTCGGCGAAGCTTGTTGGTGACGTCGAGCTGACTTGGGAAAACATGATGCTCGGCGCTGTGCAGGGTGTCGTCTACGACGCCAACGGCGCGGTGATTGTCGACTGGTTCAGTGAATGGAGTATTGCCGCTCCGGCGGAAGTAAACTTCGCGCTCGGAAACGACGACACCGATGTCGAGAAGATCTGCCGCGGCATCATTCGGAAGATGATGGTCGCGAGCCAAGGCGCGTGGACGATGGGGACTCGCGTTCTCGCACTGTGTGGGGACAACTTCTTCGACAAGCTCACGAACCACAAAAAGGTTCGCGAAACCTACCTGAATACGGCGCAGGCGCAGACCCTCAACCGTGCTTTCGGCGTTGCGACGCAGTCCGCGCTGCAGGCTGGTAGCTACGCCGTGTTCGACTACGGCGGCATCACCTTCGTCAATTATCGCGGCGTCGACACCTTTGACGATGGTGCAGCGAAGGGTACGCGAAATGCCATCGGCATCGGCAAGGAAAAGGCCAAGTTCTTGCCGGTCAATGCTCCTGGCGTTTTCCAGAAAGCCTTCGCGCCAGGCGAGGCCTTCGACATGGTGAACACCATCGGGCGGCCGCTCTATCAGATGCTGATCCGCGACGAGAAGCGGAACTTCTGGGTTCGCCCCGAGGTGTACAGCTACCCGCTGTTCATCTGCACGCGCCCTGACATGCTCATCACCGGGAAGAGCCAGTAATGTGGAAGGGCCTTCTCGATGACATGACCGCTGCCGTGCGGGACACCTTCGGGCAGGCCGTAACCTACACGCGGGCGGCGACGGGCGAGGTCTTCGACATCGTCGCGCCGTTCGATCCAGCTTACGCGTCAGTCGAGGCGGGCGGCAGTATTCCCGTCACCATCACGCGGCCGGTGCTCGACATCCGCATCGCCGACATAGGCGGTCACGAGCCGGAGCAGGACGACACGGCGCTGATCGGGGAGCGGCTTTACCGCGTCATCGACGCCGAGGCCTCATCCTCTGGCATGATCAAAGCGCATCTGCGGAAGGTGTGACATGCATCCGCGAAAAACCTTGCGCGCCGCCGCAGTCGAGATCATCCGCGCCGCCGGGACCGACGCGGCCCACCGCGTTTACAACTCCCGCGACTTCACGCTCAACACCAATTCGACACCGGCTATCGTCGTTTACACGCTCGGCGAGCGCATCGATTCCGATCAGCAGCATGAGGGCGGCTTGCGGCGGCGCGTCATGGACATGCGCGTCGAGTGCTACCACACCGGCGACGACGGGGCAGACGCAGTCGATGAAATGGCCTGGCAGGTTGAGAACGCGCTGCGCGCAGCCCCGACGCTTGGCAACCTCGCGCTGACCACGCGCCTCATCAATACCGACATGGCGTTCGCGGCTCAGGGGGAGTTCGCGCTCCATGCAGCCGTCATGCATTGGGACGTGACCTATTACACGCACCCATACGACGATGGGGGCGACGATGCAGGGGTTTGAGCGGCGAGACGCCGAGATAACCGACCTCGCGCGGCGCGTGTCGAATACGGTGTTGATCGGCACAATCTCGCAATACGACCACAAGCTCGCCCGCTATCGCGTCAAGGCCGGCGATCTTGAAACGGATTGGATCCCAGACACCCAAGCGAGGGCCGGGCGGACGCGCACTTATGAGGGGCGAGACAAGGGCGAGCAGGTCGTTGTCGTTTCGCCTTCCGGCGACCCTTCGCAGGGCGTGATCGTCGGCAGCATCCACACCGAAGAAAAGCAGGCTGCCGACAAAGGCAGCATCCATCGGCTGATTTATCCCGACGGAACGGTCATCGAATATGACGACGAAGCGAAGGCCTACAAGATGGCGGTCGCCAAGGGCGGCACGTTCACGCTCGAAATCGGAGAAGGCGTCTCGCTTGTCGCGACTGGTGACAAGCTCGCGCTGAAGGCGCCCGGCGGCATCACGCTCGAAAGCCCGACGCTCACGCACAACGGCAAGAACATCTCCTTCGACCACAAGCACACGGACGTCATGCCGGGTAGCGGACTGACCGGGGCACCGGCATGACAGGGGTAAGCGCCACCACGGGCAAGCCGCTGAACGGCATAGACCATCTGCGCCAGTCCATTCGTGACATCCTCACCACGCGGATCGGCACGCGCGTGATGCGCCGCGATTACGGCTCCAACGTGCCGAACGTCATCGACTCGCCGGTCAACGACTTCTTTGCCGTCGATCTCTACATCGCGGTCGCCGAGGCGTTGGCGAAGTGGGAGCCAAGGTTCGCGCTGCGAGAAACTGCATTCGTCGCCAAGGGCGACGGTGTTATCGAGTTCACCTTCAAGGGCATTTACTTGCCTGATGGGCGCGCCGTGAGGCTCGAAGGGGTGGTGGTCAAATGACGACTGCTATTGATTTGTCGCGATTGCCATCGCCGAACGCGGTCGAGCCGCTCGATTACGAAACGATGCAGGCGTTATTTCTGCAGCGCTTCCTTGTGGTTTGGAGCGCTGCTCGCGCCGAAGACCCCTCACTGCCATCTTACGATGTAGCAGGGCTTAATTCCGACCCCGTCGTCATTGTCTCGCAAGCGTGGAGCTATCTGCGGCTGCTTGACCGCCAGCGGGTCAACGATGCCGTGCGGGCCGTGCTCGCGCCGACGGCAACGGATGCGGATCTCGACAACGTTGTGGCGCGCATCGGCGTGCAGAGGCTTGTCGTCGTGGCCGCGACCGCCACAACGGAAGCGGTCATGGAGAGCGACGCGCGGTTGCTCGCGCGCTATCTGCTCGCCTTCACGCGACCTGCTGCGGGCAGCGCGGAGCGTTACATCTATGAAGCGATGACGGCGTGGCCGCAGCTCCACCACGCGGCGGTGATCGGTCGTGCGGTGCACGGCCGGCGCGGCGATGTCGATCTCGTGATCGCGGGGCCTTCGGGGCGCGACGCGACCGACGACGAGCTCGCGCTCGTGCGCGCCGCCACGAACAACACGACCGTGAAACCCGAGGCTACCAGCCTTTCGGTGCTGCGGGCCACGCGCGGCGTCTACGATGTGACAGGCACGATCATCGTGCCGACCGGGCCTGATGCAGAGGCCGTTCGCGCCGAGGCTGAGGCGCGTATTCTTGCTGCCGGGCAGGCGCGCATGCTGATCGGGGCACAGGTGCCTCGCTCGGCACTCGAAGGTGCTGCTTACGGTCTGTCCGTCACGCGGGTGGATCTGACCTCGCCCGCCGATATCCCGGCCGATCCCTACACGATCCCGATTCCGGGCGTGATCGAGCTATCCGTCGAGGTGGCAGGATGACCGGGCGTGCTGGGGCTCGCGAGATTCTGCCGGGTGCGCCGGAGCCGTTCAAGGCTTCTCTCGCGGCGGCCATGACCGACGACCTGCCGGTTCCGATCGAGCAGGTGCCCGATCCGCGGACGGCGCCGGTGCATTTTCTGCCGTGGCTCGCCGTTCATGACGGCGTGCGGCTCTGGTTTCCGAACTGGTCCGAGGCTCGCAAGAGGCGGGTCGTTTCAGAGAGTCTTGCCGCAAACTTCGAGGTCGGTGCGCGCGCAGGGGCAGTGCGCTTTCTCAGCTACGTCGACGGTACGCTCGTTGACGCCGTGGCTTATCCGGCTCGGTTCGTCATGGGGCGTGCCGTACTCGGTCGCACGCCCATCGGCCACGGGCCATTCCTCGCGCGCTATCTCGTCCGCATCCGGACGGTCAAGCCCTCTCGCGCGTTCGTGATCGGCCGTTCGGCAGGCGGGCGAGCATTTCTGAAAACGCCAGACCGCATGCAGCGCAACCGCGTGCTGACCGCGCTACGCGCCGCCAAATCGCCGGAGACAGAATACCGCGTCGACCTCGCCCATATGCGACCGCTGGCGCTGTCCGACGCCCCGCCTCTCGACGGCACCCATTATCTCGGCCAGTTCGTGCCGCGCTCAAAATTGTGAGGACGCCATGACGAAGGTGGTACATTTCAGCGAGGCTGAGGTTGCCGAGTCCAGCGACTGGGAAAACGCATCACTCTACGCACGCGAGGGCGACGAGGCGATTGTCGGCGGCGCTATCGGCTACCCGCACCATTGGGCTGGACATTCGATCTCGCAGACGAGCGCTATCGAGATAGCCATCAATCCAGGCGCGCTTTTCACGGGCGGTATCGTCTACCGCAACGAGGAGCCGATCTCAGTCAACCTGCAACTTTATCTACCTCTCGTGACCGGCGACAGGCGTTATGTGGCGCTGCTCTTGCGCGGCGAGGAGAAAACGGAGCAGGAGAGCCGTCTGTTCGAGGTGGATGCCGACACCGAAGAGACGGTTGAGCGCATGACGCCAAAGACCGGCCTTCGCCAGATCGTCTGCGTCGTTCAACAAGGTCTTACCTCACCAACGCCTGTCAAACCGGTGGTTGCAGCGGATCAGTGCTGTCTCGGCTTCGTCGAACTCTCGACGACCGGCATTGTCGCCATCGAGATGGACAACGCGCGCAGGGTCAAAACCCTCTACGAACTCGTGATCGCGAACACGACGATTGCAGCGGCTTTACTGACGACCGGCTGGAACAAATTCTCGATCCGGCCGAGCCCCCTGGAGAGCGGCAAGCGCTATGCGTGGTTCACGGTCACGACCGGCAACCATGCGCTCGAGACGGTCTCCGGCAACAAATTCGCGCAAGGCTCGCAGTTTCATGTCACGGACGGTGCATGGGCGCAGGGTTCGACGACTGTCGACTTCGCGATGCGTCTCAATGCGGCTTCCTTCGCTTCGACCCGCACCGTGGTCGAGTTCCAGCCGTTGATCCTCGAAAACGGCATGACCGACATCCGCCTGTTGCACGCGGGCTGGACGCTCGGCGGCACAGCTATGACGTGGGAAATCCGCCCGAGCGACGCGGATGAGTGGCGGCCGCTGAACGATACCATCGGAGAGCGCACACCGCTCGCCGGTCTGCCGCCTTTGGTGCGCCTGCGAGCTGTGTTCACGGGCACGACAGACCTGCAACCGGCGATCATCCTCGACGCCTATGCACGCGGCATGACGTTCCGACCCCGCGGCGACATGCAGGCGGTGTCGATCGAGCACCAATTCGGGCTGTCGTCGCAGACAATCCAGGTCGAGGCGGTCATCGACCAATACGATCCGCAGAAGCACACGGTCTCACCGAAACTGATCGTCGGCGGCACGGTGCTGACGCCGACGACTTGCGTCATCACGCCGGACCTTGTGAGCGACAAGAAAAAAACGTGGCTCGCGACGTATTTGCTCGGCGCGCCTGCCACATCTGCGCGGGTCCGGCTCGACATGACGACGACCGAAGTGACCGACATCCCGTTTATCCAGAACATCGCGTACTACGCATTGTGAGGGCTTCATGGCTGCGAAAACCAAACCTGCCAAAGCGTCAGCCTACGAGGCGGAGGTCGATTACCGCATCACCCTTGCTCGGCTCGTCAAGCTGGGCGGCACTGTAGCTTTGCCGCCGCGCGGCGAGATCACGGTGAAGGGGGCTGCGCTCACGCAAATCATCGAGGAGTACGGAGCCGATGTCATCGTCTCTGCCGAGCGCGTCTGACGACTATAAGGCGCCGCATAAACTCGACCTGTCGCGCGCCGTTTGGGATGCGGTCTTCGGAAGCATAGGCGAGCGGCTCCGCGCGCTGGAGGCTGTCAAGGCCGACTGGGAAAGTCTGATCTCGGTTGGCACAGGCCAAGCGCTCGCCGTGATCCGCGAGAACGTCGAGCCTCATCTCGCGGCGCTCACCGCGACTATATCGCAGCTCCAGAGCGACGTGCACGAGGCCGAGGACGTTATTGCGGCACTGATCCGCGGCAGCGTGCCGATGGGCACGGTGAAGGGGCTTGGTGCTGCTTTGCTGGCAAAGGCGGACGCGGAGGCGACGAGCGCCGCCTTGTCGGCGCTAAATACCCTCGTCGCGACAAAAGCTGCGTCTGCGGATGTGGCGGAGGCGCTCCTACTCAAGGCGGACGCAGCGGCCACCAACGCCGCGCTAGCCTCGAAAGCGGACGCGGCGGGCACCTCCATCGCGATAGCTTCTGGCGCTCGCGGGTTTGTAAACGCCTTCCGCAACGGGGGTTTTACCGTCGCACAGCGCGGCACGTCGGGTTCGGTCGCCGCCGGCGCGACAGCCTACGCGCTCGACGGCTGGCAGATCTCGGCGGGTGGCGCTGCGGCTGCTTGGTCGCAGGTTTGGAATACCGGGATTGCGGGCGCGTCGCTCCGGATCAACCGCGCCTCGGGGTTGACCGCCTGCACGCTGCAACAGCGCATCGAGAGCTATCTATCGGCCCAATTGCTGACCTACGCGCTTGTGGCGCAACCGGTCACGGTGCAATGGGTAGTCTATAATGGCACCGCGACGGCGATCACGCCAAAGATAGCGGCGGGCTACGCCTCGGCGCGAGACAATTTCGGGACAGTGACGTCGGACCTCGACGCGACCAATCTGCAGCCAATCGCGGCGGGCGCGGCGGGTGTTGTCTCCTACACGTTTACGCCGGGCGTCAGCATCGCCAACGGGCTGCAAATCCAATTGCAATTCGGGCCAGCGCTCAACGCCGCGAGCGGTTACGTCCAGATCGGGCGCGCGGATATCCGCGCCTCACCGGGTATTGCGACGGGGCCGAATAGCGCCCCGCCACCTCCGGAAACGCGCGACCCCGCAATAGAGAAAACGCTGGCGGCACGGTACTACTCAACTGTGCCCGCGAATTTACTATCTAACGGCGCAACCGCGTTCGGCGGGTGTGTGGTAACTGTCCCCATACAGATGAGGGCGGCACCCACTGTGCTCAGCGTCGTTTCCACGTCTGCGTCGAGTTGGGACAGCCCTACTGTGCTAAATACGGAGGTATTTAGTGATAGAGTTGTGATTTGGCCGCCAACCACCAAAGTATTGGGGGCGTATAATAAGGCGATCATTGAATTATCGGCGGAACTATAAAATGTATACACTGACACATAGCGGTGCTGTTCGCCGCGATGATGGAGCCGCGATACCAGCCGATGAGGCGAATTCGGACTGGCAGCGCTATCAGGAGTGGCTGGCGGCGGGGAACACGCCCGCCCCAACGCCCGAAATCCCGGAGCCGGTGCCGTCGAGCGTCTCGCCGCTGCAGCTCGTTCGCGCGCTGCGGCGGGCGGGCCTCAAGGAGGCGTTCGAGGCGGCGCTCGCGGCGAACTCTGAGGCGAGCGAGGATTTCGCTCTCGCCCGCGAGATCGAGCGAGACGACCCGATGGTTGCCTCAGTAGCGAGCGCACTCGGCAAGAGCGCGGTCGAGGTCGACAACATCTTCCGGCTTGCCGCGACGCTCTAAGCGATATCGTGGAATGCGCGGCGCGCGCGCCTCGTTTACACCGTGTCAACTCGGACTATTGGAGTCGACACATGACGACGGACTTTCTGCACGGCGTTGAGGTTATCGAGATTGACGACGGCCCGCGCCCGGTTCGCACCGTCCGCTCGTCCGTTATCGGCATCGTCGGCACCGCCGAAAATGCCAAACTTTCCGAATTCCCGCTCGACACCCCGGTGCAGATCGCGGGCTCGCGCGCCAAGGCTGCGCTCCTCGATACGGTCGGAACTGGACTTGGAACGTTGCCCGGTGCGCTCGACCAGATCTTCGACCAGATCGGCGCGGTTGTCGTCGTCATCCGCGTCGCCGAAGGCGATGATGGCGACGAGACGGTAGCGAACGTCATCGGCGGCGTTGCGCCCGATGGTTCTTACAAGGGCGTGCACGCGCTGCTCGGCGCTCAGTCTCGTCTCGGTGTCACCCCGCGCATTCTGATCGCGCCTGGCTTCACCGGCGACCGGCCGGTCGGCGTGGACCGCATCCAGCTTTCGAACGGCGGCGCGAATTATACGCACGCGACCGTCACGCTCACGGGCGGGGGCGGCACGGGCGCCGAAGCCGAAGCCGTCATTTCCGGCGGCATCATCACATCCATCGTGGTCACCAAGCCGGGGCGCGGCTACACGAACGCGCCTGCTGTGGCCATCGCGGGCGACGGCGCGGGCGCGGCCGCAACGGCCGTCACCGGCCCGTCTGCAAACCCGGTTGTCGCCGAACTCGTCGGCATCGCCGAGCGTCTGCGCGCGGTGGTCATCGCTGACGGCCCGAACACCACCGATGAAGCGGCCGTTCAGTACGCGGGCGACTTCGGGTCGAAGCGCGTCTATCTGGTCGATCCGTTCGTCAAGGTTCAGCGCGCCACGAACATCGTCAACGTGCCGACGAGCGCCTGTGTGGCGGGCCTCATCGCTAAGAGCGACAATGATCGGGGCTTCTGGTGGTCGCCGTCGAACCAGAATATCAACGGCATCCTCGGCACCGCACGGCCTATCGACTTCGCTCTTAGCGATGCGAATAGCCGCGCGAACCTCCTCAACGAGATGAAGGTCGCGACCGTCATTCGCGAGGACGGCTACCGGCTGTGGGGCAACCGCACGCTTTCATCCGACGCCAAATACGCTTTCTTGGCCGTGGTTCGCACCGCCGACATGATCAACGATTCCATCCTGCGCGCGCATCTGTGGGCGGTCGACCGGGGTATCACGAAGACCTACTTCGATGACGTGTCCGAAAGCGTTCGCGCCTACCTCCGCACGCTCACATCGCTCGGTGCCATCCTCGGCGGCGATTGCTGGCCCAACCCGGATTTGAACACGCCCGACAGCATCTCTGATGGACACGCTGTCTTCGACTTCGACTTCACGCCGCCCTATCCGGCCGAGCGCGTCACGTTCCGCTCGCACCTTGTCAACGACTACCTCGAGGATCTGGTGTAATGGCTCTCATCGCTCTCCCGCGCCAGCTGAAGAACTTCAACCTCTATGTCGATGGCGAGTCCTTTGCTGGCAAGGCGGACACCATCACGCTTCCAGCCCTTAACTTCGTGGTCGAGAAGCACCGCGCAGGCGGCATGGATGCGCCGCGCGGCATCGAGCTCGGCATGGAAGAGCTGAAGCTCTCCTTCGTCATCTCGGACCTCGGCCCGCAGATGCTTTCCTTGCTCGGCAAGGATGGCGTGGCGGTGGTCGCGCGCGGCTCCGTGCAGGCGCAAGGCTCTGACGCGGAGCCGGTGGTCATCAATATGCGCGGGCTGTTTCGCGGGCTGGAAAGCTCCGCCTGGACGCTCGGAGCGAAGAGCTCGCGCACCGTGAACGTCGACCTCAGCTACTTCCGCTACCGCCAGAAGGATGTCGAGTACTGCGAAATCGACATCGACAACATGATCCGCACCATCGGCGGCGTGGATCAACTGGCGGCGCATCGCACGAACATCGGACTGTAGAGGAAGCCATGGCAGCACCGGCCAAAGAGACGATCTACAAACTCCTCGTGCCCGTCACGTTCGAGGGCAGCGAGCGCACCGAAATCAAGCTGCGCCGCGTCAAGGCGCGCGACATCCGCGATCTCGAGCGCGAGGACGCTGGCAGCGCGCAGACGTTCTTTCTGATCTCGCGGTTGTCCGGCTGGCCGCCCGAGGGCGTCGAGGAAATGGACGCCGCCGATATCGAGGGGGTTGCGACGATCATCGAGGGTTTTATCGGGAAGAAGCGGCCTCGGCGCTGAGTTGGGAAGCCGCCTCAAGCTTGATTGCGGATCTCGCGACCGTCTTTCACTGGCCCTTGTCCGAACTGCTCGAACTGACCCCGCAGGAACTTCTTTTCTGGCGGGGCCTCGCGGAAGAAAGAGTGAAGGCGAAGTAAGATGGCCGCGAACGTAGCTGAAGCCCAAGTCAAACTGACGCTCCTCGATGGCGTGTCGGCGGGCATCCAGCGCATTCAGGAGCGCTTCGCTTCGCTGTCGCGCGCCATCGGCCTCGACCGCGTGACGGCAGCCGCCCGCCGCCTCGGCGAGGCGCTCGCCCGCGTGCGTGACGGCTTCGGCCAGAGCATGGGGCGGCTCAGCGCCTTCATCGCGGCGCTCGGCCTGGGCGGTGGCGGCGCGATCGCGGCAGCCACATCGCTTGGCAAGCATGTCTCCGCCCTGTCCGAAGACTTCGACAAGCTCTCCAAGGCGGCGGGCATAAGCGCCGAGGTGCTTCAAGAACTTCAATATGCCGGTCGCAAGAGCGGCGTCGACACTGGGTTGATGGCCGCGAGCCTGAAGGATCTGCGCCGCCGCGCGCTCGAATTCGTGGAGACGGGCGAAGGCGCGGGCGCCGAAGCGTTCAAGAAGCTCGGATACCGCGCCGGCGAGTTGAAGGCGAAGATGCAGACGCCGGCCGCGCTCTTCTCGGAGATCATCGAACGCATCGGCAAGCTGAAGGAGATGGACCGCATCAAGGTTGTGGAAGGGCTCTTCGGCGGCGAAGAAATGCTGAAGATGATCGGCCTGACGGCCGCACAGATCCGTGAGCTTCGCGTCGAAGCGCGCGAAAGCGGGACCATCCTTGGCAACGACGTCGTGGCCTTTTCTGCCGTCTATCGCGAGAACCTCGACGCGCTTGAGCGCCGCCTGGAATCGTTCCGCAACCGCCTCGGCGCGCAGCTGCTGCCCGTGCTCAACGACGCGGCGGAATCCTCTCTGAAATGGCTCGAAGCGAACCGCAAGCTCATCCAGACAAAAATCGAAGAATGGGCGGGGAAGATCACGCGCGTCGTGCGCGATCTCCTTAATCCCTCCTCCGATCTGCGCCAGCGCATTGCGGCGATTGGCGATGAGTTCATGCGCTGGGCGCAGCGGATCCAGCCCGTAATCGACTTCCTCGGCGGGCCGCTGAACGCGGCCATGATCGCCGTTGGGGTGTATATTGCCGGTCCGTTCGTGGGCTCGCTGGCGCTTGCGGTGGCTGGCGTTATTCAGCTCTCATCAGCGCTTCTGATGACGCCGGTCGGCTGGTTCCTGATCGGCATCACGGCCATCGCTGGCGCTGCCTATGTGCTCTACCAGAAATGGGACGCGTTCGTCGCCTACTGGGACAACCTCTGGACCCGAGCGACGTCCGGTTTCGAGCAGGGCTTCATCGTCGGTGTGTTGAAGCTGCTCCATGGGTTCAACCCGCTCGTGCACATCGCCCGCGGCATCGACGCGGTGATCGAATACTTCACGGGCGTGTCCTTGATCGACGCGGGCTCGAAGCTCATCGATTCCCTGTGGGAAGGGATGAAGGCGGGCTGGGCGCGCATCGAGAACTGGCTCCGCGAGAAAGTGTCGGCACTCACTGCCTGGATGCCGGACTGGATCACGGGTGGCGATACGAAGGTGGAAACGCCAGCCGCGCCTTCAGTCGTACCGCCTGCATTTGTCGCCCCCGCGCCGGAAGGGCGAGGGGCGGACTGGGCACCCGATTGGGTGAAACGCCCGCCGGAGTGGCTCAGCCCGCTGCCTGAGAGCCGTGCGTCGACCATGACAGCGCCGAAGGTTCCGACTGTTCCGTTCGGGCAATCTCGCCAAGTCGAAACGCAGACGGTTCAAGCCGGGACGGTGCAAGCGCAGAAGCTGACGATCCCCGAGCCTCTCGTCGTCCACAAGCCGCAAAGCATCGATGCGTCGGTGCACGTCGGCGCGATCAACGTGCAGGGCGGTTCCGGCACTCCTGCCGAGATGCAGGCCGCGATCCGTTCCGCGCTCGCCGCTCAGGCCGCGCAGCAGCGCGCCGCTGTTCAATCGCATCTTTCGGATTGAGGGAGGCGATATGGCAGCGATCATGATGGGCCTCGGTCCTTACCGCTTCTCGATAGACACGGCGGCGTACACGAACCTGCAGCGCACCGATGAATATCGCTGGGAAAGCCAGGAGCGCATCGGCCGCCATCCGGCGATGCAGTTCATCGGGCAGGGCCACACGACAATCCGGCTTGAAGGGACCGTCTATCCCACGTGGAAGGGCGGGGCCCGGCAGATCGACGCCATGCGCTCCGCCGCGTCGAAGGGGACGCCTCACGTGCTGGTGTCCGGCGCCGGGAAGATCTTCGGCCGCTTCGTCATCATGAACGTGGAGGAGACGCAAACCCACTTCTTCGCCGACGGCACGCCGCGCAAGCAGGAGTTCAAGCTCGAAATCAAAAGCTACGGCGAGGATGGGGGCTTGTGATGACCGACACGTACCTCACCAAAAACGGCGACATGATCGATGAGATTTGCTGGCGCTACTACGAGAAGGGTCAGCAAGCCCTCGCGGTCGAGCGCGTCTACGAGGCCAACCGTCGCCTCGCCGTGCTGGGGCCGAAGCTCCCGGCCGGGACGCTCGTGATCCTGCCGGATCTGCCGCGCCCTGCCGCCACACCCATCATCAGGATATGGGGGTAGCGATGCAGCTGATCTGCGAGATCATCAGCAACGGCGAGAATATCTTCGACAGGCTCGCCGACCGCCTCATGTCCGTGGAGGTGCACGACGAAGCCGAGGACAAGAGCGACCGCGTCAGCATCAAGCTCGATGACCGCGCGCGCTTCCTCGATGGCGCCTTGGTGGAAATCCCGCTTGTCGGAACGACGATCGAGGTGCTGCTCGGATACAAGGACGGCGTCAAAGCCCACATGGGCACATACCTCATTGACGACATCTCGGTCGAGAGCCCGCCGCGCACGCTCACGGTGACCGGACGCGCGGCGAAGATGCCGAAGAGCTACCGCACGCCTCGCACGCAGTCCTACCACCAGAAGACCATCGCCGCGATCATGAAGGAGGTGGCCGAGCGAAGCGGCTACGAGCCGAAGGTTGACCCGGCCCTTGCTCGTATCGTCGTTCGCCACATCGACCAGCACAACGAAAGCGACATGGCCTTCGCAACGCGCCTTGCGGGGCTGCATGACGGTGTTGCTCGCCCTGTCGACGGAAAGCTCGCGGTCGCGAAGAAGGGCACCGGCAAGAGCGTGACGGGCGCTGAACTGCCCGTTGTGACGCTCACGGAATCGATGTGCTCGCAATGGCGTTTCCAGTACAGCGCCCGCGACGAAGCGGGCGAGGCCGCCGGCATGGGCGGGAGCGGGGGCACCGATCAGAAGGTGGCGGGCGACAGCCGCTTGCCGCCGTCCGATCAGCTGGACGGTGGCGACACCATCAACCTGCCGAGCGACACCCCTGCCGTCGGTGAAAAGGGCGGCGTGCGCGCGCATTGGCACGACATCCGGACGAGCGAGCGCAAGGCTGTCACCATCGGCAAGGCGCCCTATCACGACCTGCGCTACACGCACCACAACGAGGCCGAAGCGAAGGCCGCCGTCTCGGCCTACAAGAACAAGTCCAGTCGCGGGAAGGCGGGCTTCTCCTGCCAGGTGGGCGGCGAACCGACGATCCGGGCCGAGGCGAAGCTCGTTCTGGCGAGCTTCCGCGCCTACATCCCGGAGCTTTGGCGCATCAAGAGCTGCACGCACCGCTTCGAGCCTGGCGGCGGCTACACGACGAACATCACGGCCGAACTCTTCGACGAAAAGCAGGAAGACGCGGCCGGCAACGTCTCCAAAACCAAGCCGTCCAAAGACGACAAGATTGATCCGAACGCGCCACCGGAACCGACCGGCGGCGACCCCATCAACTTGCCGAAATGAGGGGAAACATGACCATGAAGCCATCACAAGCGTGCATCGATTTCATCAAGAGCTTCGAGAGCTTCTACGCAAACGCGTATCTTTGCCCGGCGAACGTGCCGACCATCGGTTGGGGCACCACGAAATGGGATCTCACGAGGCCGGTGAAGCTTGGCGAAAAGATCACGCGGGCCGAAGCGGAGCGACAGCTCAGGCTTGAGGTGGATCGCGTGGCCGCCGCTGTGAACGCCGCGGTGCGGGTTCCGCTCAGCCAGAACCAGTTCGATGCGCTCGTGTCGTGGGGCTATAACGTCGGCACCGGCTGGATTACGGGGCGGCGTGGAAGCAAGCAAGCCTCGTTCATCAAGGCCCTGAACAAAGGCGACTACGACGCCCCCGTCAGAGATCTGCCGAAGTTCAGCCGGACGACCGGCGGCAAGCAACTTTCTGGCCTATCCCGCCGGCGGCGCGAGGAAGTCAAGATGTGGCAGTCTGGCGCCATCGCATCGGGCCGCGTCGCGGATGAGAGCGACGACGCCTCCGAAGGCTACGTAAGCCGGCCGACCACCGCTCCTTACTTTGACGCGCGGTTCCGCCAGGTGCAGGCTCGGCTCCGCGCGCTCGGCTATCCTGTCGGCGCTGTCGACGGTCTTCACGGGCGAGCTTCCGCGCGCGGCATCGCTGCTTTCCAGCGCGACCATGGCCTCGAGGGCGATGCAGGCGTTTGGTACGAGCGCTACGACGATACGCTCGACACCGCGCAGTCTGTCATCCCCGCAGAACGATCCGCCACGAAGACGCGACAGCTTACGGCCACGGATCCGCTCGCGAAGAAGCTCTCATGGGTGGAGAAGATCCTCATGTGGCTCGGCCTAGGCGGAGGCGCGGCGGCCTCTCTGCCGGACGCGGCGAGCCAAGCCACCGGCACGTTCTCTGCGCTGAATGGCGTATGGCAGATAATCGCCGACAACAAGGCGCTCATCATCGTGGCGGGCTTCATTCTCGCCGCCTTGCTGATCCGGTGGGTTCTGACAGAGCTGAGGGACGCCTACCGCAATAACGACTACCAGGGCGCCATCCCTTCGGATGAGGTGCGCCAATGATCGCCATCGCGAAAGCGCTCCCGTGGCTGTTGCCGATCCTTGGCGCGGCCAGCACCTGGCTCGGCAAGCTCAACGGACTGTCGTGGCTTGGCCTTCCCATCGGCCAGATCGTCCTCGTGCTCGTCACCTTCGCGACGAACGTCCTCTATTTGTTTCTTCAGGTGCTCGCGGGATGGGCTCAGGATCCGCAGGGGCGAAAGCTCCTCTTGTGCATGGGGCTTGCTATCGGCGCGTTCTTCACGTGGCAGCACGTGGACGAAACCGCTCATCAGCGCGGCTTTGAGGCCGGTCAGATCAAGGAGCGGCAGGTGCAGGCGCAGAAGAAGGCGCCCGTCCAGAACCGCCGCACACAGAGGTAACCATGCAGGAAGTGACCCTGCCTCTCACGATCCTCCTCACGCTCATAACCGCCATCTGTTCGGTGGCGGCTGCCTGGGCGCTGACCAAGAGGACGGCAGAAGCGGCGAAGGAAACAGCCGACGCGGCCAACAAGAAAGCGGGCGAGCTCGAAAGGCAACTGGCCGAATTCAAGATCGAAGCCGCCAAAAGGTTTGCGACCGACGAGACGCTCGCCGGCGTCCGCTCCGAGGTCGTGGAGGCGATCAACCGGCTGGCGGATCGCCTCGACCGTGTGATCGAGGGGCGGCGGAGGTGGTTTTCATAAAGTCGCGCGCGAGCCGCTTTTTAGTTCGCCTGCTATGAAAGCTATTAGGACAGAGTTAACAATCGAAAGCTGGGGGCGCCCACACCCGGGAACAAAGCCGCCTAACAATCATTAAATCTCGCTGATTTTTCTGGAAAGAAAGCCGTCATGAAAACGCGTGAGGAATTAGAAGAAGAAAACGAACAACTCCGCAATGCAAGCCATGCCGTCTATGAAAAAGGCTTTAACGGAGCGAAAGCACGGCTAGACAAAGAAATCGTCCGACTAAAAGACGCGTTTGACGCCGCCCAGAAGGTGAGCAACGCGCGAATTCATAATCTTGAGCGTCGTCTTAAATACATTCGCAAAATGACGAATTTTGAAAATCACTAACCGAAGCGGCACTATGCCGGGCTGCTCATTCTCTTCTGCTCATGGGTTTGCCTTCCCTTTGCTTCGCGCACTCTGCGCAGCATTTTTATCCGCGCGCTTGTCGCATCCGTCTCTACAGAGTTCAGACTTGGATCGAGCGAACACGACGGCGCGAAATTGTCGGGTTAAAAAGGGAGTCCGGTCTCGTCCTGCTCAATGATAGCGAAGCGTCAAATTGGGGTTAGGCTGGCCTCACTTTTCGGCGCGCATGAGCGGCATCGCGATCGAGCATCTAAGACCCGCAGACGCGAACTCCAGACGAACGTCACTTCCTGTTTCGAACGAGAGGCCGTCTTCAATCAGTTCAGACCCGAATCCAGACCGCGTCGGCGGCTTCACCGGCGGCCCCCCAATCTCGACCCATTGAATCCGCGCGACCTCTTCCGCCCCGCTCCTGTCGACGCTCCAGGTGACCTCAACCCTGCCTGACTTGGTGGAAAGCGCGCCATATTTCGCGGCATTCGTCGTCAGTTCATGAACAGCCATCCCGAGCATTTGGGCTTGCCCAGGTGTCAAGTTCACGCTCTCGCCATCGAGCGTAAAGCGTGGGTTATCGCAGTCTTGATCGTAGGGCGAGAGCTCCGAAGCGAAGATGCGTCGCAAGGAAGCGCCCTTCCAATGGCTCTCGGTAAGAAGATTGTGCGTTTTCGAAAGCGCCATAAGACGAGACTGGAAGGCGTCGGCGAACTCGGCAAGGGTCGTCGCGTGTCTCGCGGTTTCTCTCGAAATCGCAGCCACAGTCGCAAGAGTGTTTTTGGTTCGATGATCCAGTTCTTTCATTAGCAGGTCTCGCTGCCGTTCCGAGCGAACCGTTTCGCTAACGTCTCGCGCCACGATCGATGCGGCGCCGATGCTGCCATCCGCGTTGCGCACGGGAGAGACGGTTATCGACATAGGGATGTGTCTTCCGTCTTTCGCCGCGAGCAGGGTTTCAAGGCACTTGACCGCCTCGCCAGTCTTCACCCTCTCCAGAACGCCGGGTATCTCGTCCTTCTCACCCGGGGCGACGAGGGTGGAAAGCGGCTTACCCACTATCTCCTCCGCAGTGTAGTAGAAAATCTTCTCCGCACCCGTGTTCCAGCTGGAAATTATGCCATCAAGCGAATGGCCGATGATCGCGTCATCCGAGGATTCGACAATCGCGGCCAGGAACGCAAGGGTTTCCTGATGGCGCTTTTGTTCGAAAATGTCGACGAACGTGATAACGACCCCATCAACGACACCATTGAGTGTCCGATATGGCCTTACGCGCATCAGGAACGTTGTCCCGTTATCGGGCATGTGAACCTCGCGCTCCACAACGGACAGCGCCGCCAGGGCGCGCCGAACATCCGCTTCGATGGCGTGATAGCTAAGACGGCTGGCGATCTCTATAACGGGGCGTCCCCGGTCGGCTTCGCGCAGGTGGAAAAGTTTCGTGCAAGCGGCCGTAAAAGTGCGCACGCATAAATCGTTGTCGAGGAACAGGATGGCGATGTCCGTGCTTTCCAGCAAATTTTGAAGATCGCTGTTCAATCGATGCAAAATGGTGTTTTTTTCGCTGAGTTCGTTATTTACGGTTTGCAGCTCCTCGTTGATCGACTGCATTTCCTCTTTTGATGACTCCAACTCTTCGTTGGAGGATTGCAGTTCCTCATTGAGAGACTGATATTCGTCGTTCGCAGATTTCAGGTCTTCATTCGCCTGCTCCGCCTCGTCGAGAGCCGCCTGAAGGCGTACCCTGATGGCCCTTAGTTCGGCTTCGAGTTCTCGACTGCCACTGCTCCGGTCTTCCTTGTCGCGTGCTTCCGCCGGCTCTTTCAGTGTCTCTATTTCCTGAAAAATGACGATGTAGTGCGAGGCCTGACCCACGCCAGGAAGAACCGGCTCCACAATGAGGTTTATGGAATCGCTCTTGCCTGCAATTTCAATCGGGACGTTCTCTTGCACCGCCCTGAACCCTGTCGCTGCTGCTTTTTGCAGTAGAGAGCGAACCGCCGGACGCAGAGCATTCTGGATGAGATTGAAGAGGTTAAAGCTGGCGGCACCCGGCTGCGGATCGAGATATTTTCCGGTTTGTCCCGAAAAACTGATCACCTGATGTTTCTGGTCGATGAGAAGATGGGCCGGAGCATATCTCTCCATCACACGCCGCGCGCCTCTTTCGATGCCGCTTTCCACTGCAGGCCGATTAGGTGCGCCAGCCGCAGAGGCGATCATGCCTCTCGACGCAGCGGACGACAAGGGCAGACTCGGCAGCGCAGCGGGAGTGTCGTTGCGTCGCGCGAAAAGACGATGTTTCTTGTCTGCCTCGGTAAAGAAATGCTCCTGCCGGGCGATACTTTCGGATGGCCCGAGAAAGAGATAACCGCTCGAACGAAGTGCATAATGGAAGATCGGGATAAGTCGGTCTTGCAGCGCTGTATCGAGATAGATCAGGAGATTTCGACAGGAAATCAGATCGAGTTTGGAGAAGGGCGGATCGCGAAGCACGTTGTGAACCGAGAAAACGATGG
Source organism: Rhodomicrobium lacus (assembly GCF_003992725.1). Taxonomy (NCBI): domain Bacteria; kingdom Pseudomonadati; phylum Pseudomonadota; class Alphaproteobacteria; order Hyphomicrobiales; family Hyphomicrobiaceae; genus Rhodomicrobium; species Rhodomicrobium lacus. The sequence goes on from NZ_RZNF01000002.1 coordinate 513,594, forward strand.
TTTCCCGGAGCTCCGGCGAGACGGCATAATGATCGCACTCGCGAACGAACCACCGTTGGAGCCGTTGCGGCGAGACGGAGTCCAGCAGCGCGCGTGGGTATCGTCCGGCGCGGGCGTGCGCTATCGCACGATCGTCGATGTCGGTCGCAAAGATCATAATTTTCGGGGCGGAGGGCAGCTTTGCGACGGCTTCCATCAAAAGGATGGCGATCGAATAGGCTTCCTCACCCGTGGCGCATCCCGCGACCCAGACACGCACCTGATCGTCGACGCCTTTGCCCGCAACGAGACCCGGTATGACTTTCGTCTCCAGCGCCTCGAAGGCGGCTGGATCGCGAAAGAATTGAGTGACCCCGATCAGGAGATCGCGAAACAATAATTCAAGTTCTTTTGGATTGCCTTGCAGTTCTTTGAGATAGTCCTCTATGCTATCAAGGTGCAGTACAAGCATGCGCCGCTGAATACGTCGCACGAAAGTTTTTTCCTTGTACTCTGAAAAATCATGGCCGACCGCGTTGCGAAGCAACGCGGCTATCTCAAGCAGATGCTTGGCTGCATCTTCACGGATGCCTTCGGCATTCTTGTGCGCCTTCGCCTTCACGAGATGATGTTTATATTCGAGCAGTTTCGCCGGAATGTCCTTCACCTGCAAGACATAATCGACGAAGCCTGTCGCCGCCGCGCTGCGCGGCATGCCAAGCTTGGCCTGATGTTCGACTTCGCCCTGTGCGATCGTGAGGCCGCCGTGTTCCTTGATCGAGACCAACCCGAGAGAGCCGTCGCTTCCGGTTCCGGAGAGGATCACGCAAACGGCATTCTCGCCCTGATCGCGAGCGAGGGAAAACATGAACGTATCGATCGGGCGGCGAATCCCACGTGGCGGCGCAGGTTTAATAACGACAAAACGTCCATTCGCGACGGTGAGGGTGGCGTTTGAAGGGATGACGAACACCTGGTTCGGCAGGACTTCGCTTCCGTCCACCGCCTCTGTCACAGGCATGGCGGTGGTCTTGCCCAGAATGTCTGCAAGCATGCTTTTGTGGTCGGGGGCAAGGTGCTGAACAAGCACGAAGACCATGCCGCTGTCGGACGGCATATTTTCGAAGAAGGTTTTGAACGCCTCCAGGCCGCCGACCGACGCCCCTACGCCGACGATGAGGGACGACGAGTTCTTGGCGAACCGTGGAGCGTGAAGGGAGTTGGTTTCCTCAGAGATCAATGAAGCCTTGTCTGAGGCGCCTGGGCCTTTTGCGCGGCGCGGCTTGTTCGCTGTCACGATATTTTGCCCTAGTTATTGGTTAAGATAGCGGCGCATAGATCAAGTTGATATTTATTATGATCCATAACCTTGTTGCATGCAAACAAGAGTAATCTTGAAGCCACTGCTATGGACGTTTCGTGAGCATAAAATTGTTATGTCACGACCAAGGTATGATTCAACCCTTTTCATCTTGGGCTGTGTAATTGGATTGTTGCGGCTTCTGGTTGATCTGGTCTTCCGTAGCAACAAGAAGCGTGTCTTCCCCGAAACATTCTTCATGTCGTTCTCAGCCTCTTCCGGGCTACCTCAGAACGAGGTCTATGGACCCCGTCCGGAGATAAGTCTCTATCTCCGGACGGTCATGCGTCCTTCGTCGCCGGTCGCCGGTGCAGGCATTCGGTGAGATTAGCCAGACTTGCCTCAGCCGCCGCTGCGCGGTGAAGGGCTTCTTGAAGTTCGGTCCGCCCGCCTTCGAACGGGAAGCGACGCACTGCGGCTTCGTTCTGTTCGATGTAGGAGAGCAGCCGCATGTCATCGTCGTCGGCACGCATTGGCACCGAGAGGCGTGGTTTGCTGGCGGGCGGAAGTTTCTCTCGGTCGCGACGAAACGAGCCGGAGATAAGCCGCAGCGCGATTTCGCGGGCCTCGCGGTGGGAGACGACAGTAGGCTTTTCCATAGGCATCAAAGTTTGCATACTGTAAACCTTCAGAGCGAAGAAAAAGCGAGCATAGTCGGCGCCCGCTTTCAGGTTGCCGTGCGCTGGGTGCCCATGAATTGGCGGACTTCCTCAACATCCCAGTAGCGGCGCTTGCGAATATAATACGGCTTCGGAAAGCCGAGGCATTCGGTTCGTAGCCAACGGTAGAGCGTTGAGTCTGAGACGTTGCCGCAAATCTCTCGGACGCGGGCGGAGGTGATCAGGTTCCCCTTTGGTGGGTTGGACATATCTGCCTCATATTGTATCGTTCCATTGCAAATAGATGTGACAAGGTTTGCCATATGTCAACGATTATCCGTGGAGCGGCGCGACATTTGCCATAGACGGCGCTACGCCTTCCACCTCGGCGACATGCTTCGCCCATAGGGCGAGCGCAGCCTTCTTCTCAGCGAAGTAGGCGTGGCGATTGTAGATCCCAGCGACACCAGCCTTCGCGCCCGACACGTGGTTCAGCACAGCTTCGATGACGTGAGGCTGCACGCCGAGGCCTGCCATGCCTGTGGCCGTCGAGCGGCGCAGGTCATGCCATGTCCAACGAGGGAGGGCCTGAATCTTCTCCGGGTCTTCCCCGAGTTCGGCGGCTTCCTTGCGCGCGATGGCGAGCATGGCCGCGTCGAGTCGCTCCTTGGCGTCGGAAAAAGCAACAAGGGGGGTGCCTCCGGTGACCGTGAACGCGAGCCCGTGCTCGCCAATGCGAGGCATGTCCGCCAGCATCTTAGCGGCGTCGCGGGGCAGGGGAAGAAGTAACGGGCGGCCGTTCTTTGTGCGTTCGCCGGGGATTTCCCAGCGCGGATCGGCCGTGTCGAGCCCGGTGAACTCCACCCATGGTGCGGATGCCACCTCGTTGCGACGCGCTCCGGTATAGATCAATAAACGTACAAACTCACGCCAAGGAGTTCCCAAGGCACTCGAGGCAGCGAGCACGGCGCCGAGTTCATCGTCGCTGAGAACGCGCTCACGCGATGATCGAGGGGAGGGGGGTCTAAGCTTCTCGAAAGGTGAATGTTCGTAGCCCGGCAGATCACGGGCGAGCGCCCAGGAGAAGAGCGCGCGTGCCTTGGCAAATACTTGGTTTGCTGTCGCCGCGTGCCCGCGTTCCATCAGCGGGTCGGTAAGCCGCAATATGTCTCTTCGGGTGACGCTTTCAATTCGGCGGCCGCCCCATGCCTTCACCACATGCTGGCGCAAGGTGCGCTCGACCTCGGCCCCTGACTTCAATTTGCGGACGTGGCGCTGGACGTAGGCGTCGACCACATTTTCTATCAGGTTCGCCGATGCCCGCCTCTCCTCCATGGCCGCAAGGCGGGTGGCCCGTTCTGCTTTTTTCTGCTCTGCCGGTTCGACGCCTTGGCGGACGAGCTTCATGGCGTTGCGAGCTCGTTCCCGGGCTTCCGTCAATGATAGGTCAGAGCACGGCCCGAGCGTCACCTTTCCGAAGCGCTTTCCGAATCGATAACGCACCACGAACGATTTCGAGCCGGATGGACGCACTACGATGCGGAGACCCGATTCCACGTCGCTGAGCTCGTAGGCTTTATCTTTCGGTTTGAGCGCGGTGATTGCTGTCGCTGTGAGTTTGATGGCCATGCTTCCGCCGTGTACCTAGCCATCCAAGGTGCACTCTAAGGTAAACATTTATCCCGGCTAGGTCGGTGCCGTCAGCCATACCATAACCGGCTATCGCGGCTCAATAACGATGATATTGCAGGATAATTTGTGACCATTAGCGGAATGCATGAAACAAAACGAAATCCGCCCCTTCCTCTCGCGGGGAGAAAGGGGCGGCAGCCCAGCCGGCTAATCGGGTCGCTCCGCGCAACGCGCGGCGGTGCGAAATCTATTTGATCGGATCGCCGTCATCGTCCGGCCCTTCATCCCCGTCCGAGTCGTAGGCGGGCGGGGGAGGGGGCGTAACATCCCGATAACGCTCGCCGCCGAAGCGTTCCTCGCGGGAGAAGCGGTCGTAACCGCTGTAATAGCTGTAGTCGCGGCGCGGCGACGAATAAGGCAGGTTCGCGATCACGACGCGGCGGCATTCGGAATTCAGGCTCTCGATGCGGTCGCCGAGGCATTCCACGATCTTTCCGCCGCCGGGCTGAACGCCGTTGCAGAAGCGGCGATAGTCCGGCATGCACACTTCAATGGCATAGGCGAACTTGATCGCCTTGAGGCAGCCGGGATTGAGCTGCGCCTCGTTGTCGAGCAGACAGCGGCCAACCCGGCCCTCGCCGGGAAGAACATCGGAACAAAGCCGATGATAATCGGGCCGACAGGTCTGCATGACGCTGTCGAGAATTTCGGGCGGCAGGTCGGCTGCGGCGGCCGCCGATGAGCCGGCAACCAGACCGGCGAGAAACACGTATTTTGCGGGCTTGAACATCGAAGTCTCCGGGCGCGCGCGCCTCAACCGGCGCGAGCGAATCTGAGCGTAATGAATGCCAGAAAATTCCGGCTGGAATTCGCCGTAACGAAGGCTAAACGTGTTGGCGGCGGTGCGAAGGCGCAACGGACTGTAACGGGATGTAACGCGTGCTGAATGGCCGTTCATGATCCCGTGCCATGCCGCGTGACGGATGCGAAAGAGGCGCGCTGCCGGCGTTGCAGGGCCACACCGGCCGGGCGTCCACTTCCCGACAACGCACGCGCTATCGGCGGGCCGGCTCGGGCGAAGACCTGCGCGACATGACACCCGACAAACCTTGACTTCTGGGGATAATCCGGCTTGGCTGAAGGCCCTCCTTCACGATTTCAAGGTCTTTCATGTCAGTGCGTATTCTTCCGGCGGCCGTGGCTGCGTTTTTCGGCTGCGGTCTGGCGAGTGCCGCCGCCGCCGACCTGACGATCGTCATCGACGGGCTTCGGTCCGACAGGGGCGAGGTCAAGCTCTGCGTTTTCTCGGCCGAGACATCCAACAAGGCCGTTTTTCCCGATTGTGTCACGGGGCGGCCGGTGAAGCAGGGCAGCGCCATCATTCGCGGCGGCAGGGTCGTGGTGACGTACAGCGGCCTAAAGCCGGGCGTCTACGCGGTGGCGTCCATTCACGATGAGAACGGCGACGGCAAGCTCGACACCAATATTGTCGGCATCCCGACCGAGGGCATCGGCGTTTCTAACAACCCGATGCTCTACGGCAAGCCGGAATTCGCCAAAAGCGCCTTTGAAATCGCGGGCGACACGCGCGTCGCAATCACCGCAAAATATTTCTTCTAATTGAGCAATTCGACATTTGAGACCTGGTTGCTGCTGCTTTCGCTCAAATGTCGAATTCAAAAGCTCCACCGGTTGCCAGGGTTCTTTCGATTCCGACATTTGCTCGCCAGCGTGCTGCAAACGGATGCAAACGTCGGAATTCCACCAGGCGCATCCGCATTGATCGACTCAATCGGCGGGCAGCACCGTCAGACGCCACGCCCTGAAACCGCGCGGAGGAGCGCCAGGCGGTTTTTTTGCTGCGCCGCCGCCTACTGAGAGGCCGCCTTTTCTTCGGCACGGTTTTTGACGAGCGACAGCCCGATCGATCCGAAGATCAGAAGCGCCGTAACGCCAAGCGCCCATTCGGTCGGGATGTCCGGCAATTCTTCGGGATAGTTGAAGATCATCTTGATGCCGATGAACACAAGCGTGAGGGAGAGCCCGTATTTCAGATAGCGGAACTTGTCCACCATCCCGCGCAGCGCAAAGAACAGGGCGCGAAGGCCGAGGATCGCGAACACGTTTGAAGTGTAGACGATGAACGGGTCCCGCGTGATCGCGAAGATCGCCGGGATCGAATCGAGGGCGAAGACGATATCGGTGATGTTCAGCACGATGAGCACAAGAAACAGCGGCGTTGCCACGCGCTTGCCGGTGCCGGAGAGCCGAACGAAGAACCGTTCGCCGTGATATTCGGTCGTCATTGGCAGCACGCGCCGTGTCCATCTCACGATGCGGCTGTTTTCGAGGTCGACGGCCTCCTCGCCGGACGCCATCGTCTTGAAGCCGGTATAGACGAGGAACGCGCCGAGGAAGAGCACGGTGAAGTGGAAGTTTTCGATCAGCGCATAGCCCGCGAGAATGAACGCCCCGCGCAGCACGAGAGCGGCGAGAATACCCCACAGGAGCACCCGCATCTGCAAATGCGACGGCACCTGAAAATAGGTAAAGATGATGACGAACACCAGAATGTTGTCCATCGACAGGGCGTATTCGATGAAGTAGCCGGTCAGGAATTCGACCGCTTTCTGGTTGCCGAACTCGAAATAGATCCAGGCGTTGAAGCAGAGCGCGAGCGCGATATAGCCCGCGGTCATGATCAACGCCTCCCGCACGGGAATAGCGCGCGCCTTCCTGTGGAACAGGCCGAGATCGGCGGCGAGGATCGTGAGAATGAGGGCCGTGAATCCAAGCCACGCCCAGATGGAATGCTCTTCAAACATCGAAACGAGGATCCTTTAATAAGGGCACGCGTTCACGGTTGCTTCAGTTCGTCTTATCCGAGAAGCGCTTAAGCGACGCCTGACTGCCGTCCGGATCGCGGATTGAGGGCCTGCAAAATCGCGGCGGTCGGACGAGACGAACGGGGCGAACAAATCCGCGAGACACCGATTAACACGGCGGTCGTCTTGTCGCTCCCTGAATTGGGTGCCGCGATGGTGACCTTCCAGTTCCACCGCGACCTATCCAGACCATGGGATGAATAAGGCTGGAAATCGGCTGAATTGTGGTCAATTAGTGGCGGGGCCAAAAACCAGAACGGCGTTGAGCCCTCCGAAGGCAAAGGAGTTGGACATTGTGTAGCCGAGAGCGCGATGGCGTCCTTCGTTCGGCACATAGTCGAGGTCGCAGCCTTCGCCCGGTTCATCGAGCCCGATGGTTGCCGGAATGAAGCCGTCCCGCATCGCCTGCACGCAGACCACCGCTTCCAGGCCTCCGCCCGCACCGAGGCAATGGCCGTGCATCGATTTCGTTGAAGACACCGCGAGGCTGTCCGCATGCGCGCCGAAAACCTTGCGAATGGCGCGCGTTTCGTTGATGTCGTTCGCGGCCGTGGCGGTGCCGTGGGCGTTGAGATAGTCGATGTCGCCCGGCGAGAGCCTCGCGTCGTCGAGCGCGATCTGCATCGCCCGCGTCGGACCTTCGATATCGGGGTTGACCATGTCGGCGGCGTCGGAGGTCATGCCGAAGCCCAGCACTTCGCCGAGCACCGCCGCGCCGCGCGCTCTCGCATGCTCCAGGTCTTCGAGCAGGAGGATGCCCGCGCCCTCGGCGATCACCGTGCCGTTGCGCCGACTGGAAAAGGGGAAGCATCCTTCCGGCGAAAGCACGCGCATCGCTTGCCAGGCCCGCATGCAGCCGTAATTGAGCGACGCCTCCGACGCGCCCGCGACCGCCACATTCACCAGGCCGGAGCGGATCATCTGGAAGGCGAGGCCGATCGCATGCGCCGCCGTCGAGCAGGCGCTGACCGTGCCGAACACCGGCCCCGTAATGCCGTGCTCGATGCTGATATGCGCGGGCGACGAACTGCTGATAGTCTTCAGGAGCGTGAGAGGGTGCGTCGCCTTCTTTTTATGAACGAAGATGTCTTCGTATGCCTTTTCCTGTGTCGTAAGCCCGCCCCCGCCGGACCCGACGATGCATGCTGCCCGTTCGCCGAGCGGACCTTCAAGCCCGGACTGGCGCACGGCCTCCCACGCGGCAGCGCAGGCGTATTGGGTGAAGCGGTCGGAAAGCTGCGCGCCCCGGCTCTTGCATAGCTCGCGCGCATCGAAGTTTTTCACCTCGCCGCCGATGGTGATGTAAAGGTCTTGCAACGGGAAACCGGCCAGCGGCGCGATGCCGTTCTCGCCTGCCTTGATCGCGTCCCAGAATTTCTCCACGCCCGTGCCGAGAGCCGAGACGACGCCCGTCCCCGTGATCGCCACGCGGCGACCGCTATTCCTCTCGCTCATTCGGGACTCCCCCAGGACTGACAGATGGGCGGGAGCGCGGCCCGGTCCGGCCGCGCTGGGCCGTCAAGCCGCCGCGCCCGACGCGTTCTGCGATGCGAGCACCGCCGTGACCTTGTCGACCACCGAGCCGACCGTGGCGAAATCTGCCACTTCCTCGTTGGCGTTGTATGGAATTTGAATTCCGAAAGTATCCTCGATATCGAAAACGATAACGGCAAGATCCAGCGACTCGATTTCAAGATCGGTCAGCCTGGTGTCGAGGGTTATCTCTTTCTCCGGATGGCGCATGTTCTTGCGCAGGATTGCTATGATTTTTTCGGCGACGTCGTCCATTCGAGGCTCCCTGGCGGAACCGCAATTCATGCTGCGGTTTCGATTCCTTATGGCGCGTCGGGAACGATTAGCGGCAATCCGGGGTCAAGTCCAGTGAACTCGCGGCGGGGGCGGTCCGGGCTGGGGAAATATGGATCGCCCCGTGTAGAGCGAGCGGCGTGCTGTCGATGTCGCAGAGATGAACGTTCGCCGTTGGTAGGCATTTCGGCCTCATTACTTAGATGATACCGTACGCGTCGAAAAAATAAGAAAACGCATGTTGTCAGGGGATGGAAACGGCCATGGACGGGCACGATCAACCGCATATTTTGGAAACGAACGACAAGGAAATTCAGGAGGAATCGACGGCGACGTCTCGGGCGTGGCTTCGATCCTATCCGCCGGGAGTAGACTGGTTTGAAGCCTTCGAACCGAAGCCCCTGCCGGTTACGCTCGAAGAGACGGTGGCGCGCTTTCCAGACAAGCCAGCCTCGTGGTTCTTCGGAAAGACGATGACCTACGCCGAACTCGGCGCGGCCGTCGACCGCGCAACCAAGGGGCTGCAAAGCCTCGGCGTTCGCGAAGGAACGCGCGTGGGCCTGCTTTTTCCGAACTGTCCGGCCTTCGTCATCTTCTATTATGCGACGCTGAAGGCGGGCGGCACCGTTGTGAGCCTCAACCCGCTTTATACGGTGCCGGAACTCGCCCATCAGGTTAAGGACGCGGGCGCGAACATCGTGGTGACGGCAGATCTCGCGGCCACGCTTCCGAAGGCGAAGTCGCTCGTCGATAAGGGGACGCTCGAAACGGTGGTCGTCGCCTCATTCAAGAAGATGTTGCCGGGGTTGAAGGGCTTCCTCTTCGGTCTCTTCAAGGGCAAGGAGCTTGCGAAGTGGACGCCCGGCAAGGGTATCGTCTCGGCGCAGGACTTGTTGAACAACGATGGCAATTACGACCGCCGCGCCATCGACGTGCAATCCGTCGCGGCGCTTCAATATACGGGGGGCACGACGGGCACCCCGAAAGGCGCGATGCTCACCCATGCGAACCTCTCGGTCAACGTGCAGCAGGCGGCCGCCTGGTTTCCGGGCCTCGCCATCCCCGGTGAAGAGCGCTTTTTCTGCGTGATCCCGTTCTTTCATTCGTTTGCGATGACGGGCCTCATGAATTTCGCGATCCTCAAGGGCGCGCAGATGATCATGCTGCCGCGCTTTGAACTGAAACTCGCTCTGAAGACCATCGACCAGACGAAGCCCACCATCATGGCGGGCGTGCCGACGCTGTTCAACGCCATGGCAAAGGTGCCGGACATCAAGGATCACGATCTTTCGTCGCTGAAGTTCTGCATTTCCGGCGGCGCGGCGCTTCCGCTCGAAGTGCGCCGCGATTTCGAACGCGTGTCCGGATGCGGCCTCGTGGAGGGCTACGGCCTGTCGGAAACCTCGCCCGTCACGCATATCAATCCGCTGAACGGTCCCAAAAAGGAATGCTCCATCGGCCTGCCGGTGCCCGGTACCGAGATGTCGCTCAGAAAGCTCGGCGATCCGAAAGAGGAAGTGCCGCTCGGTGAAAAAGGCGAGATCTGCATTCGCGGCCCGCAGGTTATGAAAGGCTACTGGAACAAGCCGAAGGAAACGGCCGACACCTTCGTCGGCGATTTTTTCCGCACCGGCGATGTCGCCTATATGGATGAGGACGGCTTCACCTACATCGTCGACCGCATCAAGGATCTGATCATCTGTTCCGGTTTCAATGTCTATCCGAGGCGCATCGAGGAGGCGATCTACGAGCACCCCGCGGTGGACGAGGTGACCGTGATCGGCGTGCCGGACAAGTATCGCGGCGAAGCGCCGAAGGCGTTCGTGAAACTGCGCGAAGGCCAGCAGGTCACAAAGGAAGAAATGCTCGATTTCCTGAAAGAGCGCATTTCAAAGATCGAGCTTCCAGCCGACATCGAATTCCGCGCCGAACTGCCGAAGACGCTGATCGGCAAGCTCTCGAAGAAGGAGCTGAAGGCGGAGGAGGTTGCGAAGCCGCATTGACGGGGATTAACAGGGGGGCCCGGTTCGGCCGGGCCGGCCCACGCGGAATAAACGCTATGAAGACCATCGGCCTTATCGGCGGAATGAGTTGGGAAAGTTCAGCCCAATACTATCGCATCATCAATCAGGGCGTCAGAGAACGGATGGGCGGTGTTCATTCGGCCCGGATCCTCATGTTCTCGGTCGATTTCGCCCACATCGAGCGCCTGCAGCACGATGGCGACTGGGCATCGCTGACCGCCGAGATGATCGATGCGGCGAAGCGCCTTGAGCGGGGAGGCGCGGACTTCCTGTTGCTCTGCACGAATACGATGCATCGAACGGCGGACGAGGTGGCTGCGAGCGTTTCCATTCCGCTTTTGCATATTGCCGATCCGACCGGCGAGAGAGTCCGGGCGGCTGGATATACCCGCATTGGCCTGCTGGGCACGGCTTTCACCATGGAACAGACCTTTTACAAGGATCGGCTTTCGAGCCGTTTCGGACTGGAAGTGCTGGTTCCCGACGAAACAGACCGGAGCCTCGTGCATGACGTGATCTATCGCGAGCTTGTCGCCGGGCGGGTCAACGACGCCTCGCGTCGAGCGTATCGTGAAATCATGGCGCGTCTGGTGGAGCGCGGGGCACAGGCCATCATAATGGGCTGCACGGAAATCATGCTTCTCATCTCGGAAGAGGATTGCTCCGTGCCCCTCTTCGATACCACAACGATTCACGCCCGCGCTGCGATCACACGGGCGCTGGACGACAGGTAATGTGCGTCATTCCGTCGTTCAGGAATGGAGAAGTCTGCCCCTGTCGGCAGGGCTTCTCCCGCCCGGCTGTCACGCGACAAGGTGCCGACCAATTCGACGACACCCGTCGCGTCGTATGATGGTGTGAAGCAACCGGTTACTTCCCGCCTTGTTCGCGTTCCCTGGCCTTTGCCCGGTCCCAATACACCCCCATCTCGTCGAGGCGCATCTCTTCGAGCTTGCGGCCTTCCTCCTCCGCGCCCTTCACAACCTCGCCCATGCGGCGAATGAACTTCGCGTTGGCCGAGCGAAGCGCAGCTTCCGGATCGATGTCGAGCCAGCGCCCGAGATTGACGACGACGAACATCAGGTCTCCGAATTCCTCGAAGCGGCGCTTGTCGGTCTCGGGGCCCGCAGGTGCGGCTATTTCCGCGCGCAGTTCCGCAAGTTCCTCATCCACCTTGTCGAGAACGGGCGCGACGTTCGGCCAGTCGAAACCGACGCTCGCGGCGCGACCCTGCAGTTTCGTGCTGCGAAGGAGCGCAGGCAGACCGGCGCCGATGCCATCGAACAGGTCGCGCGGCGAAGTTTCCGGATCCGCAGCACCGGACGTGCCCCGCCTCTCGGCTTTCGCCTTGCGTTCCTCGGCCTTGATCGCCTCCCAGGTCGCTTTCGCGTCCAAAGCGCCGCCCGCGCCCTCGAAGACATGGGGATGGCGGCGAATGAGCTTCTCGCTTATCGCGCGCGCCACATCGACGAAGGCGAAATGCCCGGCTTCCTCGGCCATCCGCGCGTGGAAGACCACCTGCAAAAGCAGGTCGCCCAGTTCATCCTTGAGGTCGTCCATGTCGCCGCGCTCGATCGCGTCCGCGACCTCATAGGCTTCCTCGATCGTGTAGGGCGCGATGGTGCCGAAGCTCTGCTGCACATCCCACGGACAGCCGCGTTCGGGGTCGCGCAGGCGCGCCATGATGGCGATCAGCCGCGAAAGCTGCTCCTCGGCGGAAGAGGGCGCCTCCGCTAGGGTGTCATTCGCCCGAGTTTCCGATTCGTTCGTCACGCTTCCTCCGTGCCCAGGGGCGATTGACGGTCAAGACCAAATCACCCTACGGTTTATATCCTTCGGCAAAAGACGTGCAAGGACGCGTCATGCGGGTCGTCGCATCAATCTTCCGCTTCCTTTATCGGGCGATCCATCGTCTGCGGACGATATCCGCCTTGTCGCGCGTCGCGTCCCGGCCGCACGGAGTGAGCATACCCGCTGCCGCGCCGTCGCATTCCGTCGGCGAAGCGCCCGCCACGACGCCGGAAATCCCGATCCCAGGCCGCCTGCGGCATCCTCCCGAAAGCCGGACGCCGCATGACGCCGTCGATTGGTGTTGCCGGCAAGCTTGCCTTCGCCAAAGCGATGCCGCCTTGGCGGAGGCCGATCTGAAGCCCACGATCGCGCGTTCCCTCGATTTTGCATTCCGTGGAAAGCAGGCATCCCAGACATTCCGCGCACGTTTTTTCTTCGGACCGTTTGCCATCGGCCCTCCTCGATGGGAACAAAGGACAACAGGACCGCCGTTCCCGCGTTCACTTTTTGTCCTTAGCCGCCGCCGGAGCCGCGTCAGCGCCCGGTGATTCGACCCAACGAAAGGTCCGGCTTGCGGGGCCCTCGCCATAAAATTCGGTTTTCCAGCCTGGATCGTCGCCTGAAATAGCGGTTTGCACGAGAAGGTGAGGTGTTGCCTATTTTTCGGAGAGATCCGAGACGTAGATGATATCGTTTTGCCTTATGAAAGGCGAGTCCGGGTTCTCGAAAAGTTCCGTATACCGCATTTTGTCACTTAAAATTTTAATGAATTCCGTTCTGTTCCCGCGACGTGGGACAGCCGCTACGTTCACGCCAAAAAACAACGCGAAAACACGAGCCTGCCGTGCGCAGGCGCCCGTGAATGGCAGGCGCATGAGACAGGGCGAGAACAAAGACAGGACGCTCGATGATGTCGTGGCGGTGTGCAGCGGATGCGCCAGCTGGGAAATCGCGGGTTGTCGGCCGGTCGTTGCTGCATTACGGAAACTTTCCATAATGCATCTTATGCGAATCGCACAAAGCCGGGTCGATTGCCTTGAGACCCGTCAGAGGCTGGACGCGACTTCTCACAAGCCCGCTCATCGTTCGCGGTCTTTCCGTCTCCGGCTTCAGGGAACCTGGAAATGTGGCTGCCGACACATGCAAGGGTTCAGGCGTGGTGCTGGGCTCGGCGAGCGACGATGGCCATATGCACCACTTTAGCGAGGCTTGGCCGTTGCCCTTCTCAACGGGGCTTACTCGTCGCGTTCACGAGCATGCCGAGGCGAGACGCCAGAAACAAAAACGCGCTCCCGTTGAAGCGCGTTCCGAATTCCCTGAATGCCATAGCTTGAGATGCACCGACAGCTGCCGCCATTAATCGGACGACGGCACCGCGCGTAGATCGCTGATGTGGAACAGCTTGTCCGCCTCGATCGGCGGCTCAGACTGAGTTACGCCTCTGCCGATGGCGTTTCGTGGAATTTCGCCGAGAAGCGATCCAGCAACCGGACGCCATAACCCGACCCCCAGCTTTGATTTATGTCGGTCGAGGGCGATGCCATAGCTGTCCCGGCAATATCGAGGTGCGCCCACGGCGTGCCATTCTTGACGAAACGCTGCAGAAACTGTGCGGCGGTGATCGAACCGGCGTCGCGCCCACCGATATTCTTGATATCGGCAAACTTGCCGTCGATAAGCTTGTTATATTTCTTGGAAAGCGGCATGCGCCAGGCGAGTTCGCCAGATTGCGCTCCCGCCTCGATGATTTCGTTCGCCAGCCTGTCATCGTTTGAAAACAGCCCGGCATACTCCTTGCCGAGCGCGACGAGAATGGCGCCCGTGAGCGTCGCAAGCGTGATCAGCAGTTTCGGTTCGAGATACTCCTGCGCATACCACAGAAGGTCTGCCAGCACGAGACGCCCCTCGGCGTCGGTGTTGAGAATCTCGATGGTCTGGCCCGAAGCCGAGGTGACGATGTCGCCGGGCCGCGTCGCGGTGCCGCTCGGCATGTTCTCGACGAGTCCGACGATGCCGACCGCGTTGACAGGTGCCTTGCGCAGCGCAAGCGTTGCCATCGCGCCTGCAACCGCGGCCGCGCCTCCCATATCGCCCTTCATGTCCTCCATGCCGGCCCCGGGCTTGATGGAAATGCCGCCTGAATCGAAGCAGACGCCCTTGCCGACGAACACGAGATTGCCGTCGCCCGCCGAGCGACCGACCGCGCCGTTCCACCTCAGAACGACGACCGAAGTCGGCTGCGCACTCCCCTGCCCCACCGCCAGCAACGCATTCATGCCGAGCGACTTGAGCTTTACCTCGTCCAGCACTTCGACAGTTAGGCCAAGCGCTTCGAGCGCGCGCAGCCGAGCCGTGAATTCGGGCGGAGTCAGGATATTTGCCGGCTCGTTGACGAGATCGCGCGCGAGATAGACGCCCGCAAGCTCGGCCTGCGTGTGTTCCAGCTTCGCCGCGAGCTTGTCGCCCCAGCAGGAAAAAATAGAAAGCTTCGGCGGAGCGCGGCCTTCGTCCGGCTCGTTTTCGTCGCCGCCTTCCGGACTTTTGGCGACCTTCGACTTGTATTTCTTGAAGGTGTAGTTTCTGAGGCTGAAGCCGGCCGCGAAGCCGAGCGGCGCGTCTTCCGGCAGGTGATCGACACCCGCGAATACCACGTCGACCTCGGTCGTCTTTTTCGGCAACTTGCCCCGCACCACGCCGCCGAGGTCCATCCAGTCGCGATGCGTCAGCGTCTTGGCGTCGCCGATGCCAACGAGCAGGAGCCGAGCCGCCTTGAGACCATGCGGCGCCAGAATTTCCAGCAGATTCTTGCGCTTCGGCTTGAACCCGGACACCTCGATTGCGCGCGAAACGGCGCCGGCGCTCGTCTTGTCGAGCCGCTTGATCGGAGGTGGAAGGTCTTCGCCCTCCGTCACGAAATACACGACGGTCGAGCCTTTCGGCTCCGGCTGCAACGAGGCGAACGAAACGGCTGGAAGTTCTGTCATCGAGTGAGCGGACCGTTCTGGCGGGAAATCGAGTTCGGAAAGCGTACAGGAAACGCGCGGCGTTGCAAAGTCCGCGTCCAAAGGAAACATCCCTCGAAATCGCGCCGAAAATGCGCCATGAACCCATGTGTAGTGAAGCCTCGAACCTGAATCGCCTCGAACGCGCCTTTACCGGGCGCCGGATGCCGAAACAGGACCGCTCGTTGATCGGGCAAAGCCGGAGCGTGCCCCGCCCGCTGGAGTGATCGTTGAATGCTGATTAGCCGGTATATCTTCCGCCAGACGGCGTCGGCGCTCATCATGATCCTCGTTTCGCTGACGCTCATCGTCTGGCTGACGTCGCTCTTGCGCGAGATCAAGCTTCTCACCGCGCAGGGACAGACGTTCCTTCTGTTTCTCCAGATCACCGCGCTCGCCATCCCGAACCTGATCGTCACGGTGGCTCCCGTTGCCTTCCTGATCGCCGCGCTTCACAGCCTCAACCGTCTTTCGGGCGATAGCGAACTCATTGTGCTGTCGGCGGCAGGCTCGTCGGTCTGGCGGTTGCTCTCGCCCTATCTGTTCCTCGCGGTCGTGGTGTCTATGTGTGTGCTGACGGCGAATCTGTTCGTGCTGCCGAAGGCGGCGCGGCTTCTCGGCGATACGGTGTCGCAAGTACGCGCCGATGTGCTTTCGCAGGTGATCCAGCCGGGCGAGTTCTCCGACCTCGAACCGGGCCTGACCTTCCACATGCGCGCAAAGAGCGACGACGGGGAGCTTCTGGGCGTCGTCGTGCGCGACGAGCGCGATCCGAAGTCGGTGACGACCGTCATCGCGGAGCGCGGCCAGATCCTTCAGGATGAAGGGCGGGCGTCCATGATGCTCCACGACGGCAAGATCATTCGCCAGCAGGCCGGTAAGACTGCCGCGCAGATCGTGGATTTCACGAGCTACGGCTTCGACATCGGCGACTTTTCCGCGAAACAAGGCGTTCGCGAACGAAAGCCGCGAGAGCGCGATATCGGCGAGCTTCTTTACCCTGACAAGGAAAGCGCCGCCTATACGAACAACAAGGGAGCGTTCCGCTCTGAAATCCACGAGCGCTTTTCCGGTGCGATCTATCCGATCGCCTTCGCCATTATCGCCGTGCTGTATCTGGGGCGCCCGAAGACCACGCGCGAGGGCCGCGCGGGCAATCTTTTCACGGCCTTCGCGCTCGGTGCCGCCATCCGCATCGTCGGGATCGCGGGCGTGAATATCGTGGGAAAGAAGGCATGGGCGCTAGGCCTGATCTACGGCATACCCGTGGCAGTGATCGCTGGAGGGCTTGTGATGTTGCGGTTCGACATCGGCGCGCCCGTCATAGCGCTGCCCAGTCTGCGCCTGCCCTCGTTTCTGAAACGCGGCGGTTCCGCACCCGCCGCGTCGGCGTCCTGAGGATTTTGCGTCATGATGATTTTCACCACCGTCGGACGCTACATGGCGAAACGGTTCGCCATGACGATCCTCGGCGTCTTCTTCGTGACGCTGCTTCTCATATTTTTCGTGGACTTCGTCGAGGTGCTCCGAAGCGGCGCGAGAAAGGACGTGAGCGCGGGCACACTCGCGCTGATCACGTTTCTGCGCATTCCCGTTTTCGCGGAACTCACCCTGCCCTTTGCGATCCTGATCGGCACCATCGCCGCCTTCCTGAGTCTCAGCCGCACCTCGGAGCTGACGATCATAAGGGCTGCCGGGCTTTCCGTTTGGCAGTTCGTCCAGCCGGCGCTTGTCGTCGCGATGCTCTTCGGCATTTTCGCCGTTACCATTTACAACCCGGTGGCGTCCGCCATGAAAGCGAAGTCGGAGAAGCTTCTGGCCGACGTTCTCCAGTCGGAGAAATCGTTCGCGACCTCCCGCGGCACGGGCTCCTGGCTGCGTCAGGAGAGCGTGGACGGGCCGACGATCCTGCATGCCAAGACGTCAGCAGACAGAGGATTGACGCTGGCTGGCGTGACGCTGTTGCAATTTGATCCCGCCAACAGATTTTATGAACAAATACAAGCGAACAAGGCCGAACTGCGGCAAGGTTTTTGGCGCCTCGAAAACGTAACTGTGCAAGGTTCCGGCGAGGCCATTCGGCATTACGATGAATATTTTGTAAGTACATATCTTGGTGCTGCTCAGATAATGAATAGTCTCGGGTCATTGGAAACCCTGTCTTTTTGGGATTTGCCTGGATTTATTACGTTTGCAAAAAAAGCCGGTCTTCCAACGACACAGTATGAACTTCAGTACCAGCTTTTTCTCGTGCGTCCTATTCTTATGGCCGCGATGGTGTTGATCGCTGCAACCTGCTCGCTGAAAGCCTTTCGTTTTGGCAAAATCCAAACTATGGTTCTGACGGGATTAACCGGGGGGTTCGGTTTTTTCATATTCTCTGAACTGTCGCGAAAGGTGGGCGCGTCGGGATTAGTCCCTGTTACGGTGGCGGCTTGGGGACCGGCGCTTGTTGCCCTTCTTCTTTCGGCAACCGTCCTTCTCTACCAGGAGGACGGGTAATCAGGAGCAGAGGTGTGAGTCGACCGGGGGGCTTGAGAGTGGTGGTCTTCAGTAAGAGAGCGGCGAGCGATGCCTAGCAAACTGCTGGCAGCAATGTTGGCATGCCTGATGTGCCTGGGCAGCGTCGCGCGTGCGCAGACGCCAAGCAATCAGACGCGCGGTGGCGAAACCACCGTGGCCAAGAAGGTGTCGCCCGACAAGGCATCGCCTCTGCTGCTGCAGGCCGACGATCTTGTTTACGATCACCGCAACAACCGCGTGGTTGCGCGCGGCAACGTCGAAATCTATTACGACGAGAACATCCTGCTTGCCGACGAAGTCATCTACGACAAGTCCGCGAACACGCTGACGGCCATCGGCAACGTCCGTCTCAAGGAGGCGGACGGCTCGGTGGTGAACGCCGAACGGCTTACACTCAGCTCGAATTTCCGCGATGGCTTCATCCGGTCGATGAAGGCGCTGACGCAGGACGACAGCCGCATCGCCGCCTCGAACGCTTACCGCAAGGACGGCAAGACCGTCTACGAGAACGGTGTGGTGACCTCCTGCAAGCCTTGCGAGGCCAATCCCGAGCGTCCGCCCGTCTGGCGCATCAAGGCGACTCGCGTCATTCAGGACAAGGAAGACCAGAACATCTATTTCGAGGACACGCGCTTCGAACTCTTCGGCGTGCCGATCGCGTGGCTTCCCTATTTCTATATTCCAGATCCGAGTGTGAAACAGCGCTCCGGCTTCCTCGCGCCCCAATACCGGCACGATTCGATGACGGGTTATGCGCTGACGGTTCCCTATTATTACGCCATCTCGCCGAATTACGACCTGACTCTGTCGCCCACCTTCACCACCAAGGCGGGCTATCTGGTGGAGGCCGACTGGCGGCAGCGCTTGTGGAACGGCGCCTACGAGGTGAAGTTCGCGGGCGTCTACAACGATAATGCGAACGATTTCGTCGGCCAGCGCGAGTGGCGCGGCAGCATCGCGACAAAGGGCGAGTTCGAGCTGAACAAGTTCTGGAAAGTCGGCTGGAATGCGATCCTCGAAAGCGATGACACATTCCGCCGCTTCTATCACCTCGACAGTATCTATTCGACCGAACGTGTGTCGTCCATCTACCTGACCGGCATGGGTGAGCGTAACTACTTCAACATGTCCGTGAATCGTTACGGCAACCTCGGCGGACAGCCCTACGACTACTCGACGGGACAATACATCGACAGCCAGTCGTCATGGGCCTATCCGAGCATCGACTACAATTATGTCCACGACAAACCGGTGTTCGGCGGCGAGTTCAAGTTCGATGTGAATGCGCTCGCGCTTTCTTCGAACGACCAGCGCACCTATAATGCCAATGGCACCACCAGCCCCTATTTCGGCCGCACCGACCACGTGGTCACGCAGGCTGAATGGCGGCGAACGCTGACGGACGACCTGGGCCAGCGTTTCACACCGTTCGTTTTCGGACGTGGCGATATCTACAACGTATCGAGCTTCCAGAACGTCAACGGCGACCTTGGCGACAGCGACACCTTCACCCGCCAGATGGTGGGCGGCGGTCTCGACTATCGCTATCCCTTCGTTGCGCATACCGACACGGCTTCGCACGTCATCGAACCCGTTGGGCAGATCATCACACGCACCAATGTCGCGAACAACGACAAGGTGCCCAACGAGGACGCGCAGAGCCTCGTCTTCGACGACACGCTTCTTTTCGATATCAACAAGTTCTCCGGCTACGACCGAATCGAGACCGGAACGCGCGCCAATGTGGGCCTGCAGTACACGATGCAGACCTACAACGGGGTAAGCATTCGGGCGGTTGGCGGCGAGAGCTTCCAGGTTGCGGGAAAGAACTCCTACGATCCGACGACCGGTCTCTATAACACGCGCTCGGATTACGTGGTTGGCGGCTACGTCGACTACCTCAACATGTTCCGCTTCGTGACGCAGTTCCGTCTCAACGAGAGCGACTTCAGCGTTGCCCGTCAGGATTACAGCGCTCAAGCGAAGCTTGGCATCTTTGAAGGCGCCCTGAGCTACGTCGCGGTGGCGGCACAGCCTCAGCTTGGCTTCACTTCGCCACGCGAGGAAGTCGCCGGTTTCGCGGCTGTCAAGCTGACGGACGAGTGGACCGTCTTCGGCGATGCGCGCTACAACCTCGAATTGTCGCAATTCGTTCGCAACAGCGTGGGCGTCCAGTATGCGGACGAGTGCTTCATTTACTCGGTCACCTATCAGCAGACCTTCGTGGAATATGCCGACCTGAAGCCGGATACGTCCGTGATGGTGCGCATCGGCATCAAGGGCTTCGGTCAGCAGACAACGCCAAGTTCGATCGCCGATCTTTCGCCTGAAGCGGCGGCGTTCCGCTAGAATTCTCGCGCGTCTGCGGCCGTCCGGCTTCGACATTTATCCAGACGGCTGGCGCCGAGCATGGCGCCACAGCGAAAGGCCGCCCCGGCTGCGTCATTTCGGAAAACGGGGCGCCATTCGCGTTTGGCGATACGTCCGGGCGATCCCGGCGGCACATCCCGCCGCCGCAACCGAGGCGGGGATTATGGCAAAGGCAGGCACACTCTTGCCGCAAATGAAATCCAAGTTTCCGACATGAGAATCGCAAAGCTTCATCGCGCCGCTGCTCTCGCGGTCGCCGCAGGTCTGACGGTGCTGGCGCTGGCCGGGCCGGAGGCCAGAGCGCAGAACATCGTCGTCCTCGTCAACGACGAGCCGATCACGTCAGGCGACATCGCGCAGCGCACGCGATGGATGGCGCGCACGAGCGGTTTCGGCGATCGCATGAAAGCGCTGCTCACCGGCGACGCGATCAAGGAACGTTTCCGGCAGCTCATGATCCAGGCGAATCCCCGCTCGCAGGCCGAGGCTGAGCAGACCGCCGAGCGCATCAAGAAGCAGCTCATCGAGGAAGCCAAGGGCCGCGTGCTGTCCGAAGGCGGCGGCACTTCGCGCAAGCAGGTCATTGAAACGCTCATAGAAGACAAGCTGAAACTTCAGGCCGCGAAGAAGCTCGATATCACGATCACCGACAAGGAGGTCGAAGAGGTTCTGGCGCAGCGCGCCGGCGGCGGCGATGGCAAGAAGCCGCAGCTCAACGAATTCTACCAGCAGTTCGAGGCCGACGGCATCAGCCGCAAGACCGTGCAGAATATCATCCGCGCGCAACTCGCTTGGCGTGACGTGATCCGTCGCCAGTACGGTCCGCGTATCGCGGCCATGCTTGCGGCGCTGCCCTCCGACGACCAGAAGCCCGCCGATGGCGATATCCAGTTCGACGTGCGCGTTCTGAGGCTGGCGGTCACGGGCTCTGACGAACGTGCGGTGAGCCAGCGCATGATGGAAGCTGAAAATCTCCGCAGCAAGTTCACCTCCTGCGCGGACCTGCCCAAGCGCGCGAAGCTTGTTGCCGATGCATCCGTAAAGGCAGTCGACAAGGCGAAGCTGGCCTCGTTCAACAAGGACGCGCAGCCTCTCATCCTCAAGGCCAGCGAGGGCCAGATGACCCCGCCGATCCTCGTCTCCGGTGCGGTGGAATCGTATGCGATCTGCAAGAAGGGTATCGTTCTCAAGCCCAACGCCGCAGCCGAGAACAAGCCCGATGCGAGACAGCAGGAATTTGAACGCTTCTCGCGCCGCTATCTGCAGGATTTGAAGAAGTCGGCTTCGATCGATTACCGGACGAAGGTAGACTGAGGGATCACGGCATCTCGTCGGGCTCGGAAAGGCCTGATCCTGAGGCGCATACGCTCGCAAAATGCATGCGCAGGGCGCGCGCAACCGAATCAGGTCGCGGCATAACTTCTGCACGCCCGCGCAATTCGGCGCCGTTTTCTCTCAGGGTCGTTTGAAGCTGCTGCCGAACACGCTATAATCGAGGCCTTCAAACGCGCGGCCTTTTTGCGCCCGTTTGCCTGCCGCGTCGTCGCCGCAAGCCTGGAAGCAGCTCGACGCTGAATATCTCAAATGTCGGTCAGCCTCTGCGTCACATCGGGTCCGATTTCACGCAGTCTGATCTAGCCCGGAGCCTATCCTTGGCGGTTTCCCACGCGTTTCCCGACTCGCCACTCGCCGTCACCATGGGTGACCCCGCCGGGATCGGTCCCGACGTCACGCTCGCGGCATGGGTGCGGCGCCAGGAATGCGCGCTCCCCCCGTTCTTCGTCATCGCCGACCCTGCCCTTCTGGAGGCTCGCGCCGCGCTCCTCGGTATCGACGCGCCCATCGCGCGCATCACCCGCCCGGAAGACGCTGCTGCTGTCTTCGGCATGGCGCTGCCTGTCCTGCCCCTTCGCTCGCCGCTCGTTCCTGTCGTGCCCGGCAAGCCCTCCGTGGCTCACGCCGGCGCCATCATCGAATCGATCGAGGAAGCCGTCTCTCTCACGCTGACCGGCCGCGCCGCCGCCGTCGTCACCGCGCCGATCGCGAAATTCGTTCTCATGGAAACCGGCTTTCCTCACGCAGGCCACACCGAATTTCTCGCCGAACTCGCAGAGCGTCACGGCCATCCGCCGCGCCCGCCCGTCATGCTGATGGCATCGCCACGCCTGAAAACGGTGCCGGTCACGGTGCACATCCCGCTGAAAGAAGTTTTTGCCGCGCTGACGCGCGAAATCATTATCGACACCGCGCGAACCACCGCCGAAGGGCTGACGCGCTTCTTCGGTGTCGCGCGCCCGCGCCTTGCCATTTGCGGTCTCAATCCACACGCGGGCGAAAATGGTGCGCTTGGCCACGAAGAAACGGACATCGTCGCGCCCGCAATCGAGCGCCTCAGGGCGGAGGGCATCCGCGCCTCGGGCCCGCACCCGGCCGACACACTTTTCCACGATGCGGCGCGGGAAACCTATGACGCGGTGCTTGCGATGTATCACGATCAGGCGCTGATCCCGTTCAAGACGCTCGCCTTCGACGACGGCGTGAACGTGACGCTCGGCCTGCCCTTCATCCGCACATCGCCCGACCATGGCACCGCGTTCGCGCTTGCCGGCACCGGGCAGGCCAACCCGCGGAGTTTTGCCGAAGCGCTTCACCTCGCCCGGCGGATGGCCGCAAGCGCGGCTGAAGCCGGTGCGGAGGATCGCCCGTGAGCGCCGCCGCGATCGAAGCTCTGCCGCCGCTGCGCGAAGTCATCAAGGACGCTTCGCTGTCCGCGCGAAAGTCCCTCGGCCAGAATTTCATTCTCGACCTCAATGTCACACGCAGGATCGCCCGCGCGGCCGGGCCGCTCGATGGCGCAACCGTGCTCGAAATCGGCCCGGGCCCCGGCGGCCTCACACGCGCGCTCCTGATCGAAGGTGCAAGCCGTGCCATCGCGATTGAGCGTGACGAGCGCTTTCGTCCCGCCCTCGACCAGATTGCGGAGGCGAGCGGCGGTCGCTTCGGCGTCACCTTTGCGGACGCAATGAGTATCGACTACCCCGCTTTCGCCACCGAGACGGGCGCAAATCGCATCGTCGCCAACCTCCCTTACAACATAGCGACGCCGCTCATCGTAGGCTGGCTGACCGAGACACGCTGGCCGCCGTGGTTCGACCGGATCGTCGTCATGGTGCAGAAGGAGGTCGCCGAGCGGCTCGCGGCGGAGGTCGGCGGCGACCATTACGGGCGGCTCGCCGTGATCGCCCAGTTCCGGGCGCGGCCGCGCATCCTGTTCACCCTGCCGCCGTCAGTCTTCACGCCGCCGCCGAAGGTAGCCTCGGCGCTGGTGGAAATCGTGCCGCGCCCGCAAGCGCCCGATGCTGTGCCGACGCTCTGGCTCGAAAAGGTGACGGCAGCGGCGTTCGGACAACGTCGCAAGATGCTGCGGTCAAGCCTCGCATCGCTCGGAGCTGACACGGCCCGTCTCTTGGCCGAAGCCGGCATCGATCCCGCCGAACGCGCGGAGCGCCTCGCGGTGGAGGATTTCCTCCGCATCGCGAAGGCGCTTCAAAGCCAGCGTGGCGGATAGCCTGGAGCAATTGAGCGGAAAGTTGGAACCGGTTTTCCAACCGGAATTGCGTAAGTCAGAGCAATTCGCGATACGGAAACGCTCTATCCGCCATGCCGCGCTTCAAGCGAGATCGCCATTGGTCGGCAGGAAAACGGGGTAACCGAAGGCCGCCCCGCCTTACCGAAAGCCTGATGCGTCAGAAGCCGCCGAAGAAGCCAACCGACACAACCGGGGCCGCAACGAAAGCGGTCGGACGAGGAACGACGGCAACCGGAGCAGCCGCATAGACGCGGCGCGGGGCGCGAACCACGGCGACGCGCGCCGGGACGGGCGCGGGCGCGACGATTTCCGCGACGGGCGCGAAGATCGGCGTTACAGGAGCTGCCGCGACCACGACCGGACGGACGCGAACCGGCCGCAACACAACAACGTCGCGCTCCACCACAACCGGCACCCGGCGGGTTTCAGCCTGATAGACATATTGTACATCCTGACGGAGAGGCGTCGCTTCCGTGACAGCGGCAGTGTCGATACCGGCGAGAGCCGCTACAGGCGCCGCAGAAGCGGCAGGGCCGTAAAGGGCGGCGAAAGCCGCCAGAGCAAGGATTTTACGCATACAATTTCACCCTGTTGTTGCGTAGCGCTACGCTACTTCGACAACTTTGGGCCTCGAGTCTTTACAAGATATTCCAGCACTGAAGCTTATGAAACGGGAGACGCTTTGAATGTAGCAACACTCCTAATGCAAAGATAACGGTACACGGAAGATATGATCCGTATTACGCAATACGAAGGATCTTCGCAATATAAAAATCGCATCACAGCCGTCGTTGCTTTTCGGAAAGAACCGAGGCTGTACGTTTTATTTGCGTTTTTGCGTCACGCAGACAAAACACTTTTCCCGTCGCATCCCTTTTTGCGCAATATAGCCCCGACACTGCCGCCGGAAGGCCGCAGCGCAGGAGAGCCTGGGGCGCGGCTCAGACCGCAGGCGCGGGCACGACGTCGGTTCTCGCGAAATCCGCGCCCTTATAGAGGAGCGGAACGCCGCGCGAACGGGCGAGCGCATAGGCGGCGCAATCGCCAAAATTGAGGGCTGCGGGATGGCGTCCCTTGCCGTAGTGCAGGAAGGCGGCGCGCGCCAGCCCTGCCTGCTCGGCGTCGAAGGGGACGATCTCGATCCCGGCTTCCGCGATAAACGCATCGAGCGGGGCAAAAACCGATCCGTCGCCTTCGCGGCCCGCAAGCACCAGCCACGTTTCAAGCACGTTCAGCGCGGACATGACACGCCCCCGTGCCGCGACAAGCGCGCCAAGCAGCGCCTTCGCGTCGGACTCAAGCCGGAGGATTGCAACGAGCGCCGACGAATCGACCGCGATCACGCGGGCAGCCCGTCGTCGCCATAGAGGTCGGCATCCGTGAGCGGCTGCCTTCTCCGAAGCGCCTCTGCGCTTGTCTCGGCGATGGCGTAGAGTTTCGCGAACAGCGCATCCGCGTCATGCGCGGGCTTCAGCCTGACGCCGTCATGAATGAATTCCACGCCTGCCTCCTCCAGCGCCGCCCGCACACCGCTTGCCGTTTCTTCGGCGACCGGATAATCGCCGCTCGCTTCGAGACGCCGGACGGTCGTCACGGAGACGCCCGCCCGCCTTGCAAGCTCGTCCTGCTCCATGCGCAGGAGCGCGCGCGCCGCCTTGATCTGTTCCGCCGTAGCCATGGCGTAAAGATGCCATAGAAGAGCGCTTTACGTCAAGCATCCTTCTTCGGCAGGTTGAGCCGGATGTGGAGTTCGCGGAGCTGCCGCGCGCTCGCCTCGGACGGCGCGCCCATGAGCAGGTCTTCGGCCTGCTGGTTCATGGGGAAGAGCGAGATTTCGCGCAGGTTCTTCGCGCCGGTGATGAGCATCACGATGCGATCGATGCCGAACGCCATGCCGCCATGCGGCGGCGCGCCGAACTGGAATGCGCGGTAGAGGCCGCCGAAACGCTCTTCCACGTCGGCCTTCGTGAGGCCGACCTTCTCGAACGCCTTCACCATGGTCTCGGGCGACTGGTTCCGGATCGAGCCGGAGGCGATCTCGAAGCCGTTGCAGACGAGGTCGTACTGATACGCCTTGAGTTCCAGCGGATCGCGCGTTTCGAGCGCTTCGAGGCCGCCCTGCGGCATGGAGAACGGGTTGTGCGCGAAGTCGACCTTCTTCTCGTCCTCGTTCCATTCGTAGAACGGGAAATCCACGATCCAGGCGAGTTCGAAGCGGTCGCGGTCCACGAGGTTCAGTTCCTCGCCGACGCGGGTGCGCGCCTCGCCCGCGAATTTATAGAACTTCGCCGGGTCGCCGCCGACGAAGAACACCGCGTCGCCATCGCCGAGGCAAAGCTGCGCGGCAATCGCCGCCGTGCGTTCCGGCCCGATGTTCTTCGCGACAGGGCCAGCGCCTTCGAGCGCGTCGCCCTCCTTCCGCCAGAAGATATAGCCGAGGCCAGGCTGGCCCTGCTGTTGCGCCCAGGAATTCATGCGGTCGCAGAAGGCGCGGCTGCCGCCGGTCTTGCCGGGGATGGCCCAGACGCGCGCCTTCTTGTCATTCTCCAGCATGCCTGCGAACACCTTGAAGCCGGAGCCGCGGAAGTGTTCGCTCACGTCCTGCATCTCGATGGGATTGCGCAGGTCGGGCTTGTCGGTGCCGTATTTCGCGATCGCGTCATCATAGGCGATGCGCGGGAAGACGTCGGTCACCGGCTTGCCGCCCGCGAAGCCGTCGAATACGGCGCGGATGACGGGCTCCATCGTGTCCCACACGTCTTCCTGCGTGACGAAGCTCATTTCGAGGTCGAGCTGGTAGAATTCGCCGGGCAGCCGGTCGGCGCGGGGGTCTTCGTCGCGGAAACACGGCGCGATCTGGAAGTAGCGGTCGAAGCCCGCCACCATGAGGAGCTGCTTGTATTGCTGCGGCGCCTGCGGCAGCGCGTAGAACTTGCCGGGGTGAATGCGCGACGGCACAAGGAAGTCGCGCGCGCCTTCGGGCGAGGACGCGGTAAGGATCGGTGTCGAATATTCGGTGAAGCCCGCATCCACCATCCGCTTGCGCATGTCGGCGATGATTTTGGTGCGCTGGACGATGTTCTTGTGCAGCGTCTCGCGGCGCAGGTCGAGGAAACGGTAGCGCAGGCGCACGTCTTCTGGGTAGTCCGGCTCGCCGAACACGGGCAGCGGCAGTTCCTCGGCCTTCGACAGCACGTCGAGCGCGCCGATGCGCACCTCGACCTCGCCCGTCGGCAGGTTCGGGTTCACCGTGTCGCCCTCGCGGATCACCACTTCGCCGTCAATGCGGATCACCCATTCGGCGCGCACGGCTTCCGCCGCCTTGAAGGCCGGCGCGGACGGATCGACCACGCATTGCGTCAGGCCGTAATGATCGCGCAGGTCGATGAACAGGAGGCCCCCATGGTCGCGCACGCGATGCACCCAGCCCGAGAGCCGCACCGTCTTGCCCGCGTCGGCTCTGCGAAGCGCCCCGCAGGTCGTCGAGCGATAGGCATGCAGCTTCGCCGCGCCAGAGTTCGACCCCGCGCCTTTCGCGTCGACCGCCTGCACGTCGGTTTCCTGCTTCGTTTTCTTGCCGGAGATGGCGGACTTCGCCCGCCCGCCAGACGCGGTTTTTTCCACAGAAGTCATCCTTCAGGATCGGAGCCGGCGCCGTTCAGCAATTCTTGACCGAATGGCGGCAAAGCGGCTTAAAAGAGACACAGTTATGGTCGCCCACTGTTTCAGAGCGCTTGAATCGCGGGACAAACCAGCGCATGGACCGCGATGTTTGTCAAGAATGCGAGCCTGTCATGAGAGCCGCCCCACAGCCCGAGCTACATTAAGAGAATGATCGATCTGCCGCCCGTCATCACCTCCGTCAAGGATCTCAAGACGCTTTGCGATGTGCTTTCCCGACAGCCCTTCGTGACCGTCGACACCGAGTTCATGCGGCAGACGACCTACCGCCCGAAGCTCTGCCTCATCCAGATGGCCGCGCCCGGCATCGAAGCCGTCGTCGATCCGCTGCCGAACCTCGACCTGTCGCCGTTTTACGCGCTGATGGCAAACACCTCCGTCGTGAAAGTCTTTCACGCCGCCCGCCAGGACATCGAAATCGTGTGGCAGGAAGCGTCCGTGATACCGACGCCGCTGTTCGACACGCAGATCGCGGCGATGGCGCTCGGCCATGGCGAGGCGATTTCCTACGGCGCCCTCGTCAAGAAGCTGCTCAAGAAGAACCACGACAAGACCTATCAGGCCATCGACTGGTGCCAGCGCCCGCTCGGGCCGAAGCAGCTCGAATATGCGCTCGGCGATGTCACCTATCTGCGCGACGTCTATGCCAAGCTGAAGCAGCGGCTCGAACAGACCGGCCGTGAGCCGTGGCTTGAGGAAGAAGTCGCCGTCCTCACCGATCCAAAGACCTACGCCTTCGATCCGGCCGACGCTTGGAAGCGCCTGAAGCTTGGCGGCAAGTCGCGCACGGCGCGCGCCATCATCATGGAGCTTGCGGCCTGGCGCGAGCGCGCCGCGCAGGACGAGAACGTGCCGCGCGGGCGGGTGCTGAAGGACGAAGCCATTTACGAGGTGGCGAAACACGCGCCGCGCACGCTCGAAACCCTGTCGCGGCTGCGCTCCGTGCGCGACAGCGTGAGGTCGCGGGGCGATGCGATTTTGCGCGCTGTCGAGGCGGCGCTGGCCCGCGATCCGGGGGATGTCGTGAACGCCGCCGCGCATGTCGATCTTTCGGCCACGGCGTCCGCCACGGTCGAGCTTCTGCGCGTGCTGCTCAAGGCCGTGTCCGCCGAACTCGACATCGCGCCGAAGCTTCTCGCCAGCGCCGAGGATCTCGAAAAGCTCGCGCAATATGACGAGCCGGACGTGCCCGCGCTGAAGGGCTGGCGCCGTCCGCTGTTCGGCGACAAGGCGCTGGCGCTGAAGGAAGGCCGCCTTGCGCTCGGCATCAGGAAGAACGAGGTCGCGGTGTTTCCGCTGTAGTGTCTGCGGATCACCGCCTTCTCTCAAACTAAGCCAACTTTTAGGCCGAAACTTCCTCTCTTCGCGGCGCGGCGCCAGGGACTTGGGCTGCGCCGATTATGGCTTCGCGAACTTGTCCCGCAATGTCGGCAAGGCCGCTCGGGGAATGAGGGAGAAGGATCGTGTTCGTTTCCGAGGCAGCACCGATTTCCTTTAGCGTATCGAAATACTGCGTCATGAGCACCAGCGTCATCACGTCCTGCGTAGTGGCACCGGGCACGCTATCCCGAAAGTCGTTCACCGACTCGCGCAAGCCGTCGACAATGGCCCGGCGCTGATCGGCTATACCCTTGCCCTGAAGCGCCTTGCTCTGCGCCTCGGCCTCTGCCGCCTTCACCCGTAGAATGCGCTCAGCCTCGCCTTTCTCCGACGCGGCGACCCGCAAGCGCTGCGCCGCGTTGATCTCGTTCATCGCAGCTTTCACCTTTGCGTCGGGTTCTATGTCGGTGACCAGAGCCTTCACAATATCATAACCGAACGCATTCATCGTAATCGAAAGCTCGGACTCGACGGCGTCGGCGATTTCATCCTTTTTCTCGAAGACGTCGTCCAGCTTCATGCGCGGCACACGCGCTCGAACGACGTCATAGACATAAGATGTGATCTGCGCATCCGAGTCTCTTAGCTTATAAAATGCCTCATAGACCTTGTCTTGCCTGACAAGATACTGAACAGAAACAGTAAGATGAACGAAGACGTTGTCTTCTGTCTTGGTTTCCACCGAGACTTCAAGCTGATCGACCCTCAAGCTGACATGGCCGGACACGCGCTCGATCAGTGGAATTTTTGCGTTGAGGCCCGGGTGGGCAACGCGGACAAATCGGCCAAAGCGTTGCACCACGCCAGCGGATTGCTGTTTGACGACGAAGAACGCGTCGAAGACAAGCCAGCCGGTTATCACAGCAAGGATAACCCATAAATAGCGATCGTACGAAAACGGCAAAATATCCATAATTGCCCCGTTTAATGGATGCACACCCCCGCAGCCAACTGGCTATCAAGGCGACGCGGCATAAGCACGGCTCAAACAAGGCGAAAAGGCAAAAGGGACGTTGAAGGGAGCGGCTTGCCCGACTTTCGCCGCTCCGCTATACACCGCCCTGTAAGATTCGCACCGTCGGCACTACATCCGACGAACGCCAACATCCCGACCAACCCGAAACAAGAGCGAGCACATGGCCGTCGAGCGCACCCTTTCCATTCTGAAACCCGATGCCACCGAGCGTAACCTCACCGGCAAGATCAACGCCGTCATCGAGGGCGCGGGCCTTCGCATCATCGCGCAGAAGCGCGTCAAGTGGGATGCGGGCGACGCGGCGGCCTTCTATGCCGTGCACAAGGCCCGCCCCTTCTACAACGACCTCGTGACCTACATGACGTCCGGCCCGATCGTGGTGCAGGTGCTCGAAGGCGAGAACGCGGTGGCGAAGTATCGCGAGATCATGGGCGCGACGAACCCCGAGAACGCCGCCGAAGGCACGATCCGCAAGCTGTTCGCCGAGAATATCGAGCGCAACTCCGTGCATGGCTCGGACAGCGCTGACAACGCCGCGCAGGAAATCGGCCTCGTCTTCCAGGAAAGCGAGATCGTCGGCTGAACCGCCGCGAGGCATGGCAGACGCGTCGAAGGCCGGGCATGTCCCGGCCTTTTTTGTATTCTTCCCCGTCGCCGCCGGTAGCTCGCTTTGCACTGCGTCCTAAACGGCATTTTGAGTGTTGATCGCCAGTCTGTTTGCGAAGCCGCTGTCGGGGCGCGCTGAAAATCGGACGCGAGGGACGATGTCGCGCTGGCGCAGGATTATAATCACCATCACGAGGCAACTGTGGTTTCGCGCGACACTCATCGGCGCGGCGGGCGTTCTCGCGGCACTGCTGGCGACGGTCGCGGATAAGGTCTTCCCCTGGCGTCTGCCGGTGTCGATCAATCAGGACGCCGTCTCAAGCATCCTCACCATCATCGCATCAAGCATGCTGGCGGTGACGACCTTTTCGCTCAACGTGATGACATCGGCCTATGGCGCGGCCACGAGCCAAGTCACACCGCGCGCGACGAAGCTCCTGATGGAGGACTCCGTCACCCAGAACACGCTCTCCACTTTTATCGGCTCTTTCCTGTTCGCCATCGTCGGGCTCGTGGTGCTGCAAACCGGAGCCTATGGCGAGCACGGGCGCAGCGTGCTTTTCGCCGTCACCATCGCAATCATCATGCTGATCGTGGTGGCACTGTTGCGCTGGATCGATCATCTCACGAGGCTCGGACGCGTGCTCGAAACAACTGAGCGCGTCGAAAGCGCTGCAAGACTGGCGCTTGAATGCCGGATCGAAGAGCCTTTTCTCGGCGGCGCGCCGTTGATGGACGAAGCTGCGATCCCCTCGGAAACGCTTGCTGTACCCGCCGATGACGTCGGTTATATTCAGCATATCGACATGGGAGCGCTGGCCGAATGCGCCGACGAGGCAGACGCCGACATCTACGTGACCGCGCTTCCGGGCACCTTCGTCTACAGCGAAACGCCCCTCGCCCGACTTAAACGCACCAGCGACTCTGAAAAGATCGCGGAGCGCGTTCACAAGGCGTTCACGATCCGCAGCGAGCGCAGTTACGATCAAGACCCGCGCTTCGGCCTCGCCGTGCTGAGCGAAATCGGTTCCCGCGCCCTGTCGCCCGCCATCAACGATCCAGGCACCGCCATCGATATTGTCGGCAGAACGTCCCGGCTGATGACCCTTTGGGCGCACGGCGTCTTACGGGAAGCGGGCGAGCCGAAATATCCGCGCGTGCATGTGCCGCCAATCCGCTCCGAAGATCTTCTCGAAGACGCTTTCATGGCGCTCGGCCGCGACGGCGCTACGCACATCGAAGTGCAGTTGCGACTTCGAAAGAGCTTTCTTGCGCTGGCATCCATCGGTCCGCAGGATTTCCGCGCTGCGGCCCATCATCAGGCGGAGGATGCACTTGCACGCGCAGAACAGGGGCTCACTCTTGAAGCCGACAAGGCTAGATTGCGCGCCTGCAAGCGTCGATAGGCATATCCGCGTTTGCGGCGTGTTTTAGATCACCCTGAAGAGCTACAGCAGCTTATCCGCGTCCGTCGCCGGACGCGGGCCGCCCTACCCCCGCGCGTCTAGCTCCCGCACCGCAGCCGCATCGCGTGCCGAAAGCTCGGGATAGGCCGGATCGCTGCCGACATCGTCGGTGATGCGCCATGAACGCGCGCATTTCCGCCCTTCGGCTCGCTTCGGCACCACGGCCACGCCATCAACCTCGTCGAGCGTAAACGCGCCCGCGGGCGCGTTGCCTGACTTGATCGCAAAACCGCTCGTGATGGCGATCTCGGCCCAGTCGGCGGCCTTCGCCACCGCAGCAAGCTCCTTGTTGCCGATGTAGATGTCGGGCGCGGCTTCGAGGCTCGACCCGATGCGCTTCTCGCGCCGCTCGATCTCAAGCGCGCCCGTTATGACGCGGCGGACGGCGAAGATCTTCTCCCACTTGTCGCTGAGCGCGTCGTCGCGCCACTCCGGCGGGATGGCCGGGAAGCGGCTCAGATGCACCGAGCCGTCCGCGTCCGCGCCGTGCCGCGCAAGCCACGCCTCTTCCGCCGTGAACGGCAGGATCGGTGCGAGCCACGCGGTCAACGCCTCGAACA
Organism: Rhodomicrobium lacus; assembly: GCF_003992725.1. NCBI lineage: Bacteria > Pseudomonadati > Pseudomonadota > Alphaproteobacteria > Hyphomicrobiales > Hyphomicrobiaceae > Rhodomicrobium > Rhodomicrobium lacus. Next base: position 545,823 of record NZ_RZNF01000002.1, read on the forward strand.
GCGTGTTGAGCACGGAAAGCGCCGCGCGGCGCTTCGGGCTCGAATATGCCTCGCAATAAAGCGTGTCCTTGCGGATGTCGAAATAGATCGCGCTGAGGTCGTTCGAGCAGAACTCCGCGAGCAGTCGATAGGCTTTCCGGAAATCGTAGGCGTTGTAGGCCGCGCGAAGCTCGGCGTCGATCTCGGCGACGCGATTGAGGATGTAGCGCTCAAGCTCCGGCATGTCTGCCACGGCGATATCGTTCCCCGGCTCGTAATGCGCGAGGTTGCCGAGCACATAACGCAGCGTGTTGCGCAGCTTGCGATAGGCATCGACCGCCGATTGAATGATCTGCGGCCCAATGCGCAGATCTTCCGTATAATCCGAGGACAGCGCCCACAGGCGCAGGATATCCGCGCCCGACTGCTTGATGACGTCCTGCGGCGCGACCGTATTACCGAGCGACTTCGACATCTTGCGGCCCTGCTCGTCATTGACGAAGCCGTGCGTCAGCACTGTGTCGAAGGGCGCGCGCCCGCGCGTGCCGCAGCCCTCCAGCAGCGACGACTGGAACCAGCCGCGATGCTGGTCCGAGCCTTCGAGATAGAGGTCGGCGGGCCATTTCAGATCGGGGCGCTTTTCGAGCACGAAGGCGTGCGTGGAGCCACTGTCGAACCACACGTCGAGGATGTCGCGCACCTGCTCCCACTCGTCCGGGTTGGCGACGAGGCCGTCGAGGAAGCGCGTCGCCGCGCCATCCGCGAACCACGCATCCGCGCCCTCGGCCGTAAACGCCTTCACGATGCGTTTCTGAAGCTCGGCCGCGCCGTTGAAGCCCGCGTTCGGGATGACCTCGCCCGTCTCCCTGTGCACGAAAACGGTGATCGGCACGCCCCAGGCTCGCTGGCGCGAGATGACCCAGTCGGGGCGGTCCGCGACCATGCCGCCGATGCGGTTGCGTCCCTGCGGCGGCACGAAGCGCGTGTCGTCGATGGCGGCGAGCGCCAACGCGCGCAAGGTCGCGTCCTGTCCGGCGGCGACTTCGCCCGGCACCGACACCGGCTTGTCCATCGCGATGAACCACTGCGGCGTGTTGCGGAAGATGACCGGCGCTTTCGACCGCCATGAATGCGGGTAGTCGTGCTTGTGGCGCGGGTTCATGGACGCGAGCGCGCCGGCCGTCTTCAGCGCTTCGACAACGGCGGCGTTGGCGTAGCGCGTATCGTCGAGCTTGCCGAAGCTGCCCTTGTCGTCCACCACGCGTTTCGGCTCCGCGCCGCCGAACAGGCCGACATGCGCGCGATAGTAGCCGTCGGGGCCGACCGTGTCGGGAACCGTGGTGTCGATGCCCGCGGCAGCGATCTCGCGGCCCTTCGCCATCCAGATTTCAAAGTCGTCCGCGCCGTGGCCGGGTGCGGTGTGCACGAAGCCCGTGCCCGCGTCCTCGGTGACATGATCGCCTTCGAGCAGCGGCACCTTGAAGCCGTAGCCCTCGCTCGCGTGGAACGGATGCGCGGCGACGAGGCCAGCCGGATCGACGTCATCGACAAGCGTCCATTCGTCAACACGCGCGGCCTTGAAGAAATTCTCGGCGAGCGACTTCGCGAGGATGAAGCGTTCGCCAACCTTCGTCCAGTTGTCCTCCGGCGCGGCAGTCACCTCGTAGAGGCCGTAGCCGATCCGGCGCGAATAGGAGATCGCGCGGTTGGCCGGGATGGTCCACGGGGTCGTCGTCCAGATGACGATGGACGCGCCGTCGATCTCCCCCTTACCAAGGGAGTGCGCCACCGGGAACTTCACATAGATCGCGGGGCTTGCGTGTTCGTGATACTCGACCTCGGCCTCGGCGAGCGCGGTCCGCTCCACCACCGACCACATCACCGGCTTCGAGCCGCGATAAAGTAGCCCGTTCATCGCGAATTTCATCACTTCGCCCGCGATGACCGCCTCGGCCCCGAAGGCCATGGTCGAGTAATGATTCGGCCAGTCGCCCTCGACGCCGAGCCGCTTGAACTCGGCCATCTGCACGCCGATCCACTTCTGCGCGAACTCGCGGCACTGGCGGCGGAACGAATTGACGGGCACCTCGTCCTTGTTCTTGCCTTTCGCGCGGTACTGCTCTTCCACCTTCCATTCGATGGGAAGGCCGTGGCAGTCCCAGCCCGGCACATAATTCGCGTCCTTGCCCTGCATCTGCTGCGAGCGGACGATGGCGTCCTTCAGGATCTTGTTGAGGCCGGTGCCGATGTGGATGTTGCCGTTCGCGTAGGGCGGGCCGTCATGCAGCACGAATTTCTCGCGGCCCGCCGATTCGTCGCGCAGGCGCTTGTAGAGGCCCATTTTCTCCCAGCGGTCGAGAAGCTTCGGTTCGAGATTCGGCAACCCCGCCTTCATGCCGAAATCGGTCTTCGGCAGGAACAGCGTCTTCGACCAGTCGCGCCCGCCCTCGGTCGCATCTGCGTTCTTCGCCTTAGGGGCAGCGTCTTCCTTCGCCGGGCCGTTCTTGGTCGGCCGGGCGGCCTCGTCTTTCTTCGTCATCGAATAGCCTAACGCGGCGCGTGCGCCGCAGGTCATAGGAAAATTGCCCTAGCATTAGAGCGAACGCAAAAGCGCGGCAAGAAGGTTGATGCGCCTATGCGGAAGCGCAATTTCGAGAGCGAAGCGCGAAAAGTTTGAAGCCGCCCTTCCACGGTGAACGGGATGCGCCCCTCAGGAACGAAGGGCGGCCAGCGCCGCCCTCCTCCCATCAATAAAGCTGTTTGCGGACGGCCTCGCTCGTCGGATCGCCGGGAACCTCGGGCGGCGCGGGCTGCTCGTCCGGCACCGGCGGCGGAACGTTCGCGACTTCGGCGCTTGCCGCTTCGCCCGCTGTCGCCTTCGGTTCGGCCGGTTCGCCCTCATGCGCGGGCTTCGTCTGTTCGGGGCGCACATCGCCCTTCGGGCGTTCGAGGATCGCGCAGACGCCCATGCCGCCCGCCGTGCAGATGGAAATCAGCCCGCGCCCACCGCCGTTCTCTTCGAGGATTTTCGCGAGCTGGGCGATGATGCGCGCGCCCGTCGCCGCAAAGGGATGACCGTAGGCGAGGCTCGATCCCTTGACGTTCAGCTTCGCGCGGTCGATGGAGCCGAGCGGCTTGTCCTTGCCGAGCATCGTCTTGCAATAATCGGCATCTTCCCAGGCCTTCAGCGTGCACAGCACCTGCGCGGCGAATGCCTCGTGGATCTCGTAGAAGTCGAAGTCCTGAAGCGTGAGGCCAGCGCGGTCGAGCATCTTCGACACGGCGACGGTCGGTGCCATGAGGAGACCCTTCCCGGCGTCCACGAAGTCGATGGCCCAGTGCTGGCCGAAGGTGAGGTAGGCTTGCGGCGTGAGCCCATGCGCCTTTGCCCAATCTTCGGAGGCCAGCAGCACGGCGGACGCGCCATCCGTCAGCGGCGTGGAATTCGCCGCGGTGAGCGTGCCGTTCTCCTTGTCGAAGGCGGGCTTCAGCGTGGCGAGCTTTTCGAGGCTGATGTCGGGGCGCAGATTGTTGTCGCGGTAGACGCCCGCCGTCGGCACGATCAGATCGTCGAGGAAGGACGCGTCGTAGGCCGCCGCGGCGTTCCTGTGGCTCTCATAGGCGAGCTTGTCCTGCTCCTCGCGCGGGATCTGCCATTCCTTCGCCATGAGTTCGCAATGCTGGCCCATGGAAAGGCCGGTGCGCGGCTCCGCCACCGCAGGCGGGCTGACGGAGATGTCGCCCAGCGAAAAGCCGGAGAGAAGCGACGTCGCCTTGCCCTTGACCGTTTTTTCGCTCGATACCTTGGCGAGCCGCTTCGCAAGCGCGCGCTTCAGCTCGATGGGTGGGTCGGAAACCGTGTCCGTGCCGCAAGCGATCGCGCTGTCGATGGCGCCGATGGCGATCTTTGCCGCCGATCCGAGCGCCGCCTGCAGGCTCGTCCCGCAAGCCTGGCTCAGCGTGATGCCGGGCGTGTCCTCGGAAAGCTTCGTGCCGATGACGGCTTCGCGCGTAAGGTTGAAGTCGCGGGCGTGCGTGACGACCGCGCCGCCCACCACCTCGTCGATATGCTCGCCCTGAAGATGGTACTTCTCGACGAGTCCGTTCAGCGCCGCCGTGAGAAGGTCGAGGTTGGTCAGATCGTCATAGCCCGTATTGCCCCGACAGAAGGGCGTGCGGACGCCGCCGATCACGGCCACCTTGCGTAATGTCTCACCCATGGAACTCTCCCCGCACATCTGTTGTGGTCAGGGCGCGACCGCGCCCGAAAGCTTCGCCATCTAGTGGTCCGACTCCGACATTTGCATCCGTTTGCAGCACGCTTGCGAGCAAATGTCGGAATCGAAAGGACCACTGGCACGTCAACGCGCGTGGACCGGCTCGCCGCCGGTCTTCGCCGCGCCGTTTTCCTTCGCCTTCAGCGACGCGCGGTAATGCAGCGGGCCGCCCCTGAACGGCGCAAAGCCCGCGCCGAACACAGCGCCCGCGTCGACGTGATCGGCATCTGCCACCACGCCATCGGCCAGCGCCTTCTCGCTTTCGTCGATCAGCGGCGCGATCAGCTCACGCCCGAGCACCGATAAATCGGCTTTTGCGAAATTCGGCGCGGTGGCCGGTTTCTCGCGCTTGCCGTCAACCCATTTGTAGAACCCTTCGCCCGTCTTCTTGCCGAGCTTCTTTTCGGCGACGAGCTGCATCAGCGGGTGATCGTCCGGCGTCTGAAGCTTGAGGATTTTTGCCACGCTCAGCGCCACGTCCAGGCCCACGATATCGACAAGCTCGATCGGGCCGACCGGCATGCCGAACTCTTCCGCCGCCGCGTCGATCTTCTCCTTCGGCGTGCCCTCGGCAAGCTTCTGCATCGCGCCGAACATGTAGGGCGCGAGCGTGCGGTTCACGAGGAAGCCGGGCGAGGATTTCACGATGAGCGGCAGCTTGCCGATGCGCGCGACGAACGCCGCGCCGCGCCGGATTTCCTCCTCGCGGCTCTCCGCGCCCTTCACCACTTCCACGAGCGGAAGCACGGTGACGGGATTGAAGAAATGCAGCCCGATGAGGCGCGACAGATCTTTGAGCGCGCTCGCGATGTCCTCGATCTGGAGCGACGAAGTGTTCGTGGCGAGCAGCGCGCCCGGCTTCAGCTTCGGCTCCACCTCGGCGAACAGCGCGCGTTTCGCATCGAGATTCTCGTAGATCGCCTCGATCACGACATCCGCGCGATGGATCTGCGCGCCTTGCGGGTCGGCGAGAAGCCGCGCCCTCGCCTTTTCCGCTTCGAGAGGCGAACGCATGCGCTTCCTGAAGAACGCATCGGCCCGCTTCAACGCCTTCTCCACCGCTTCGGACGAGTTGTCCTGAAGCGAAACCTCCAGACCTTCGCGCACGCAGGCCATGGCGATATCCGCGCCCATCGTGCCCGCGCCGATCACATGCACGCGCGCCGGACGCCAGCCATCCTTCGGCGCCTCGGCCTTCAGCATCTCGGACAAGCGGAACACGCGACGCAGATTGCGCGACTGGTCGGAAATCATCAGCGGCGCAAAGAATTTCGTCTCGGCGCGCTTCATGTCGTCGAAGCTGCCGCCGTGCTTCTCGAACAGGTCGATCAGGCGGAACGGCGCGGGATAGTGCTCCGCGCGCACCTTGGCGGCGGTTTCCTTGCGCATGCGGCTTGCGAGGATCGCGCGCCCCGGCTCGAACATGAGAAGCGGCTGCCATGCGCGCGAAGGCTGCGAGCGGGCGTTCTTGAGCACGGCCTTGCGCGCCGCCCATTTCAGTTCATGGCGGGTCGGCACGAGCTGGTCGACCGCCCCCGCCGCCCTTGCCTGCCCCGGCCGGAGCAGCTTGCCCGCGATCATGGGAGGCAGCGCGCTCAGAGGGCCGGCCTGACGCAGCCACCGCGCCGAGCCGTTCAGCCCCGGAATGATGCCGAGCTTGACCTCGGGCAGGCCGATGCGGGTCGAGTCCTCGCGCGTCGCGATGCGATAATGGCAGGCGAGCGCGAATTCGAGGCCGCCGCCGAGACATGCGCCGTTGATCGCGGCGACCACAGGCACCGGCAGAGCCTCGATGCGGTCGAACACGGCGGTTCCTGCGCGGACCGCCTCGATCACGTCCTCTTCGGTCTTGATGTCGTCGAATTCCTTGATGTTCGCGCCCGCGATGAAGCTCTTGTCCTTGCCGGACAGGATGACGAGGCCGCGCACGGAGCAATCCTGCGCGCCATGCGCCACCGCCGTCACGATGCGGTCGAGTTCCTCGAACTGCTCGCGGCCGAGCGTATTGTGCGACTGACCCTTCACGTCGAAGGTAGCCCAGGCGATCTTTTCGAGATCGACCGTGTACTGCCAGTGCTTGAGGTTCGCGATATCGGCTGACATGTCCGTTCCTACTCCCTCGTTCGTCTCTGATCCCCGCATGAAACGGCGGGTTGGGGCGGCCTTGCGGCGCCTCTATGTTATTCGGCGGCGGGCGCATCCGCTGTGACGCGGTCGGGCGCGCGTTTGTCCGACGCGCCTTCTGCTGCCTTGCGCTCCCTCGTGTAATGCGGCTCAAGCTCGGCGGGCTCGAAGTCGTCCACGGCGATCACCTTCGCCACGAGCCGCTCCGCCTCGCGCAGCGCGTCGGCTTCTGTGGGCGTCAGAATCGCCTTGTCGACGGCCTCCTTGAACCAGTCGTTGCCGAGATAACGCTTCACGAGACCGGCGCGCACGGCCTTGTCGAGCTTCTTGTCCGCCTCCTCGCTGACGAACGTCTTCAGGAACGCCGCTTCGAGCACGCCGGTCGGGTCGTTCTCATCCTTCGACACATAGATGTAGCGCGTAAGACGGTCGCGAAGCTCGCCCGGCTCCAGCACCGACGTCACGACTTCCTTCGCGAGCGCATCGGACGGCTTTGCCCAGTGATTGCCGACGGGGAAGACGAGCGCGCGCAGGAAATAGCCCCCGCCCCTGGACGGATAATTATCGAAGGCGTCGGAAAGCGCGGCATAGAACCGATAGAAGGCCGACTTCACGGCGTAGTCGAACACCGGTCTCTCCGTCGGCCGAGCGCCATCGTCCTCATAGCGCTTCAAGAGGCAGGCGATGAAGTAAAGCTCGGAAAGCGCGTCGGCGAGCCTCCCCGTGAGGCGCTGCTTGACCTTGAGGCCGCCGCCGAGCGTCATCACCGAGAAATCGGCCGCGAGCGCGAAGTTGGTCGCGGCGCGCTCAAGCTGCGCGTAGTAATAGGGCACCGGCGCGTTGATGGGCGAGCGCGCGAAGATCCCCGCCGTTATGTTTTGGAACAGCGCGCCGAACACGTTCGACACCGAAAAGGCCGCGTGCTTCTCGAAGGCGTCCTCGAAGGCGGCGAAACCTTTCGCGTGATCCGGGTTCTGCGCGGCCTCGATTTCGGAATAAAGGTAAGGGTGCGACCGCAGCGCCCCTTGCGCGAACACGATCAGGCTGCGCGAAAGGATGTTCGCCCCTTCCACCGTGATCGACACCGGCGAGATCTGGAACGCGGCCTGAAGGTAGTTCTTCGGTCCGTCGCAGATGCCTTTGCCGCCGTGGATGTCGAGGGCGGCGTCGAGAGCCTTCCGCATCCGCTCCGTGGACTGGTATTTCATGATGGCCGAGATGACGGCGGGCTTGGCCCCTGCCGAAATCATGGCCGACGTGACCGCGCGGGCGGCTTCGAGCGTGTAAGCCGCCTCGACGATGTCGGCGAGCTTCTCCTGAATGCCCTCCATACACCCGATCGGGATCGAGAATTGCTTGCGCACGCGGGCATAGGCGCTCGTGACGCGCAGAAGCTGCTTCGCGCCCGCCGTGGCCGACGCGGGAAGCGAGATCGCGCGCCCCGCCGCAAGACACGACATCAGCATGCGCCAGCCCTGGCCCACGCGGTCCCTGCCGCCCACCACCCAGTCGATGGGGATGAACACGTCGGTGCCCCGCACCGGCCCGTTTGGAAAGGACGAACCCGCAGGCAGATGCCGGTTGCCGATCTCGACGCCCGGATGGTCGGCGGGGATCAGCGCCAGCGTGATGCCGATGTCGTCGCCCTTGCCGAGGATGTTCTCGGGGTCGAACAGGTGGAAGGCGAGGCCGACGAGCGTCGCCTTGGGCGCAAGCGTGATATAGCGCTTGTCGAAGGACACGCGGATGCCGAGCGTCTCCTTGCCGTCATGAGTGCCGCGCGTGACATAGCCGACGTCGCGCATTGCGGCGGCGTCGGACCCCGCAGAGGGGCTCGTCAGCGCGAAGCACGGGATTTCCTTGCCCTTCGCCAGCGGTTCGAGCCAGCGCTTCTTCTGCTCGTCCGTGCCGAACTGCTCGATGAGTTCGCCGGGCCCCAGCGAATTCGGCACCATGACGACGATGGACGCGTCCGGGTTGCGCGACGACACCTTGCCGAGGATGACCGATTGCGCCTGCGGCGAGAAGCCGAGCCCGCCATGCTCCTTCGATATGAGCATGCCGAGAAAGCCCTTCTCGCGGATGAAGGTCAGGATGTCGTCGGGGATGCCGTGGCGGTTGTGACGGATGTCCCAGTCGTTGAGCTTCTGGCAAAGCTCCTCGGTTTCGTGATCGAGAAAATGCTGTTCTTCGGGCGTAAGCACCACGGGATCGACGGCGCGCAGCTTGTTCCAGTCGGGGCGCCCCGAAAAAAGTTCGGCGTCGAAGCCGATCGTGCCCGCGTCGAGTGCCTCCTGCTCCGTCTTCGACACCGGCGGCAGTACGCGCTTCACCGTCTTGAACGCGGGGCGCGTCACCACGGCGCGACGCACCGGGCGCCAAGCGAGTAGGCCGAGGAAGGCGGAGGGAAGCCAGCCGAGCAGCGCCCATGTCGAGACGTCGAGCCCCTGCAATTCCCCGTCGAAAAGACCGAGCTTCCAAACAAGCGTGACGCCTGCGAGCCACACCGCCCACGTCCAGAGTGCCTCGCGCCTGATGGCGAGAGCGAAGGCCGCCGCGACAGCAAGGACGATGAACAGAAAGCCGATCATGAGAGATTTCCTTTCCGGTCGCAGCGGACGGCATTGCGGGGCCGTTTCGCGTGGGGTCTACGCGCTCGTTCCAAGCATGAGGTAGTCGCCGGACGCAGGGATCGCAATGAGCCGAATGCCCGCCACCGCCTCATATTCTCAGGCAACGGAGCATTGTAGAAAATTGATTGAAGGCTCATTAACCGCCGGATCACGCGATAGATAGCACTCCGCGAGACCGCGCGGGCGACGTTCGGCATCAGACTTTTGGAGGTGGGCGGATGAGGCGCGAAGCCGAAGCCAGCGGCCTGCGTTCGCGCGGTTTTACGCCAGCGGTCCGATTCCGACATTTGCATCGTTCGCAGCACGAGCTTTGCGAGCAAACGCCGGGATCGAAAGAACCACCAGCAGCACCATGATCCTTGTGGAGCTTTTGAATTCGACATTTGAGCGAGAGATCGCAACCGGGACCAGGTGTCGAACCCGCTCCGCCTAGATATCGAGGCCCCCCGCCCTCGCGGCGGCGTATCGGTCGCCGACGGCCTTCCAGTTCACCACGTCCCACCACGCTTTCAGGTAATCGGGCCGCCTGTTCTGATACTTCAAATAATAGGCGTGCTCCCAGACGTCGTTGCCGAACAGGACGCGCGTCTCCTTCATCAGCGGCGTGTCCTGATTGGGCGCCGCGACGAGGGCCAGCTTCCCGTCCTTGTCGACCGTGACGAAGACCCAGCCGGACCCGAAGACCTTGGTCCCGGCGGTGTTGAGGGCTTCTTTCAGCTTGTCGAGCCCGCCGAAATCGCGGTCGATGGCGGCCTTCAGGTCGCCCTGCGGCTCGCCGCCGTCTCTGGCCATCACCTGCCAGAACATCGTGTGATTGGCGTGGCCGCCTGCGTTGTTGCGCACAGTCGTGCGGATCGTGTCGGGGATCTCGTCGAGTTTCGCGAGGATCTGCGAGAGCGGCCATTCCGCGATCTTCGGATGATCCTTCAGCGCGGCGTTCAGGTTGTTCACATAAGCGGCGTGATGCTTGTCGTGATGCAGTTCCATGGTCCTCGCGTCGATCGTCGGCTCAAGCGCATCGAATGCATAAGGCAGCGGCGGGAGCTTGAACGGGCCGGACGCTTGAGCGAATGAGCGGTCCATCATGATGTACGTGGAAAATGCCGCTGCTCCGGTGAGAAAGGTTCTGCGATTGACGGCGATCATTCTGGCTCCTTTCGGGGTGCACGGATCGATGCAACGATCCGATAACGGCCTTCGCGGGCTTAAGGTCCATCGAAGGAAGAAAGGGTTTTTGGGTGAAGCGTTCCCTGCCAAAATGCCTGCGGCCGCGAACTCTCGCTCGCGACAAGGCACGCATGGGATCTTGGGTTTTCAGGGAGAAGGGCCCAGATTCCGTGTGCGCAGACATCGATTGCGAGAATGGAGGCTACCGATGCCGTGGGGCAGCCCTAGGACTCACGAGGAATTCGAGGCGGCCGCTCGGGCGGTCTTGACCGGACTACCCGAGGAGTTCCGCGCGGCGCTGGGCGATGTGTCGGTGGAAATCGCCGATTTCGCCGACGCGGAAACCCTCGACACAATGGACATTCGTGATCCTTACGACTTGCTCGGGCTGTATCATGGCGTCGGACTGCCTTCCAAAAGCGTGTGGGATCCGGTGAGTTTGCCGGACAGGATATTCCTTTATCGCTTTCCCATCATGGATTACGCCCACCGCAACCGAGAGCCGGTAAGACGCGTCATCCGCCACGTGCTCATTCACGAGATCGGTCATCATTTCGGCTTCTCCGACGCCGACATGGACGAGATCGAGTCGGGCGCCTAACCCGCTCTCAAGACATAAAGCGACGGCGGAACGCTTTCGTCAGGAGGGAATGGGGACCGTCGGGACGTCTAAAGGCGGCCAGCTCCGGTCTTTGTCCGATATCGAACTGACGCAAAGCGGCCAATCGATGCCGATCGCAGGATCGTCATGGCGGATGCCGCTGGCACTTTCCGGCGCGTAGAAAGCGGATATGAGATAGGACACCTCGACCTCATCGGTCAGGGTCTGGAAGCCATGGGCGAACCCTTCGGGGATGTAAAGGCGCCTGTGGTTGTCAGAGGTCAGTTGGAAGCCCTGCCATCTGCGAAAAGTCGGCGAAGCCGGGCGCAGATCGACAATCGCGTCAAAGATCGCGCCCCTTGTGCATGTCACCACTTTCACCTCGGCGTGAGGTGGCTTCTGGAAGTGCATGCCGCGCACCGTGCCCTTCCGAACGGTTGACGATATCGAGTGCTGAACGAAATGCGATGCCAAGCCCCTGGCTTCGAATTCGCGTGTACAAAAAGTTCGGGCGAAAAAGCCCCTTTCATCGCGACTTGGTTCCGGTTCGATAACGAAAGCACCCTCAAGCAGTGCCTGCTGGAACAGCATATTTTCGGCCTCGGGATTTGTACGAACAACGCCTAAGTTTACCATGAGCGCAAGAGAACGGCCACGTTGTGGGTGATTTTGATATTTTCCCTGGGTTAGAGAGATCATTAAACTTTGATCTATGAAGGATTGCGAACCGCATGGGCGAATCACGTTCAGAACCAGACAAGATATTTCTGTGCCGCTCATGTGGAACGCCTGTCAGAACGACATTCGTCGACCTTGGAATGTCTCCACTCTGCGAGAGTTTCATAGCCGGCGATAGCGTAGACGCCATGGAACCATATTATCCGCTTCATGCTCTTGTATGTGGCGAGTGCTTCCTTGTTCAACTCAAGGAATATGTTTCACCCGACGACATCTTCCGTGAGTACGCATATTTCTCATCGTATTCATCGTCGTGGGTGGAGCATGCACGATCCTACGCCAACACGATCGCAAAACGCCTTTCCCTTGGACCCGACAGCCTCGTCGTGGAACTGGCCAGCAATGACGGTTACTTGCTGCAACACTTCTTGCCGCTCGATATTCCATGTCTTGGCATCGAGCCCGCGATCAACGTGGCCAAGGTGGCCATCGACAAGGGCATTCCGACGATCACCGAGTTCTTTGGTGTCGCGCTTGCCCGAAAGCTCGTCGCTCAAGGCAGATCGGCCGACCTCGTCATCGGCAACAATGTCCTCGCCCAGGTCCCGGACCTGAACGACTTCGTCGCCGGCATCGCCATCGTGCTGAAGCCGGAAGGTGTCGCAACCCTGGAATTTCCGCATCTCGAACGGCTGATCGAGGAAAACCAGTTCGACACGATCTACCACGAGCATTTCTCCTACTTCTCTTTCACCACCGTCCAGATCCTTGCCCTCAGGCACGGTCTCAAGGTCGTGGATGTCGAGAAACTGCCGACGCACGGCGGATCGCTCCGCGTTCACCTTGCGCGCAAGACATCGAAGCGCGTGGCCACGGAAGCGGTCGAGGCGCTTCAGTCGCACGAGACTTCGACGGGCTTTTCGGACATCGGCTTCTATACCGGTTTCGGCGAGAAGGTGCGGCGGACGAAGCGCGGTATCCTGCGCTGCCTTAGCGATATCAAGGACGCAGGCGGCCGCATTTGCGGCTACGGCGCACCGGGGAAGGGCAACACGCTTCTCAACTACTGCGGTATCGGCACCGACTTCCTGGATTTCACCGTCGATCGCAATCCCTACAAGCACGGCCGCTATACGCCCGGCATGCATATCCCGATCTTCCCCGTCGAGAAGATCGACGCGGTGAAGCCCGACTATGTCTTCATCCTCCCCTGGAACCTCAAGGCGGAAATCATGCACCAGATGAGCCACATCGCAGACTGGGGCGGCAAATTTATCGTGCCCATTCCGAGCCCGCAAATCATCGATCCGAAGGACGTGCATTGATGAAAGTCGTTCTGTTCTGCGGCGGTCTTGGTACGCGCATTCGCGAATATTCGGAGAAAGTGCCGAAGCCGATGATTCCCGTCGGCTCTCAGCCGATCATGATGCACATCATGCAGTATTACAGCCGTTACGGACACCGCGACTTCATTCTGTGCCTCGGCTACAAGGCGAATATCATCAAGGAATTCTTCCTGAACTACAAACCGCAGCTCTTCACGGACTGCGTCGTGTCCAATCACGGTGAAAAGGTCGAATTTCTCGATGCCATGCCCGCCGACTGGTCGGTGTCGTTGATCGACACGGGCATCTGGCGGAACATCGGCGAGCGCCTGATGGAGGTGCGTGCCCATCTCATCCATGAAGAGATGTTCCTCGCCAATTACAGCGACGGTCTCTCCGATGTCGATCTCGACGACATGATCGAGAAGTTCAGGCAGAGTGGCAAGGTTGCCTGCTTCCTCGCGACCCGCCCTCCCCTCACCTATCATCTCGTCGATATGGACAGCGCCGGAACCGTGCGGGAATTTCGGTCATCGAACAGGTCCGAAATGTGGATCAACGGCGGATATTTCATCATGACGCCGAAGATCTTCGACTATATGCAGCCGGGAGAGGAACTGGTGCTGGAGCCCTTCCAGCGGCTCATCGACGACGGGCAACTGATGGCCTACAGGTATGAAGGCTTCTGGCGCTCGATGGATACGCTGCGCGACCGCCAGACGCTGGAGGACATGGTCGAAAAGGGGCAGATGCCCTGGAGCGTCGAGCGCAAGGGACAGGGCAAGCTGTCGCAATCGCTGTCGGAGGTTTCGCGTGCTTGAGCTTGCGCTTCGCAGGCAGCCGCTTCACATCCTCTGTCTCGGCGCACATTCCGACGATATCGAGATCGGCGTCGGCGGCACGCTTCTTCACTGGATCGCGACCGGGGCGGAACTGCATGTGCACTGGGCGATTCTGGCAGCGAACGGCGAGCGCGCCTTCGAGGCGAAAGCCTCCGCCGCGGACTTCCTGACCGGCGCGAAGAAGACTGCGATCGAGGTGCACGCGTTTCGCGACGGCTACTTCGGCTATGAGGGAGCCGCTCTGAAAGACTGGTTCGAGGGGCTGAAACGGCGCGTGTCGCCGGACATCGTCTTCACCCATGCTCGCGAGGATGCGCATCAGGATCATCGAGAGGTGTCGGCTCTCACCTGGAACAGCTTCCGCGATCACACCATCCTCGAATACGAAATCCCGAAGTGGGACGGCGACATGCGCCCGCTCAACATGTTCGTGCCGCTTCCGGCCGCGACGGTCGAGCGCAAGATCGAGCTTCTTGAGCGTCATTTCGGCTCTCAGCGCTCGAAGGACTGGTTCGACGCTGCGACTTTCCGTGGCCTCGCACGATTGCGGGGCATGGAGTGCCGCGCCGCGGAAGGGTTCGCTGAAGCCTTCACGGTTCGCAAGTCCATCCTCGCGCTCGCCTGAGAGGCCGCGAAGGCTCGCGCTTCACGCGACGCTTCAGGCGGCCGACTTGCGCTGCTCGTCGTCATGTTGCGCAAGGGCCATGGGCTCGACACGCTCAAGCCACGCTTCCCGCCACCAACTGTAAATCTCGCGCGGACAGAACATCCGCTGACCGCTGTATTTCGACTGGCAAACCACACCGTCGAGGATCACCGCGGGAGTCTTCAGCGAGCGCATCTCGCCGCAGGCTTCATCGACGAAGCGTTCGACGCGCGTCATGACACGGAAGACCTTGCCGCAATAAGGCACGAGTTCGGCGTCGAACATGAGGCCGCGGTGAGAGCCGTCCTTGCCAAGCGTCGCGAGAATGTCCTCGAAGCTCTTTACACGCACGAACTCGCCGGGCTTGAGGTCGAGAACGGCGTTCGAGGTTGCCGATTTCTTCTGAGGAAACAGATCGGGACGGCGAGGAAAAGGGACGCCTCCCCAGAGAAAGCGGGCCTTGTTGTACAGCCAGCGGGCGGGCGCGCCGATTTTTCGGCGATGCGCCCTCGTGCCGTAGGTATAGGCGAGAAAGGTCAGCCCTCGCAGAACCTGTGCGATGCTCCAGTTCCCCGATCGGTACGCATCCGCATATTGGCGCACATCCCACCACGCCATGGGCCGGGTGAATTCGAGCAGGCACGTCGCCTGGCAGCGATAGAGCTTGCGGCCATCGACTTCGCGGGAGGTTGCGGCGGAAACGTCGGCTTCGGTACAGCTGCGGGACGGAAATGGAACAGGCGCCGCAGGCGCATCGCCAGATGGGGTTACGGGCTTCAACCAGGCTGTACGCCAGAAAAGCAGGCAGGCCGCCTGGCACCCGTCAAACGCCTTCCCATCGCAGCGAATGGGCAGGTGCACGGTATCGTCGAGGTGAAGGCCGATATATTTACCGCTGACGGTATCACAGGTTTTATACGCATTCTTGTAAACCGTGAACCTCTGGCCGCAATAATCGAACATCTGCGGCATGAAGGGCATGCCGTCCAGCGTGCCGCTCTTGTCCAAAGTCGCAAGTATCTCTGCCTTGCTCCTGACTTCGACTTGTTCGCCACCCTTGATCATTTTACCATCCACTTCATAATGTTTCGTCATTGCATATTTCAGAGATGTCTCTGTTATATCCGGAGATGTGCTCTTTCGGCGCGAAGCGCGCTACGAGGTCTCGCCGGTTTTGGAGAAGCCAGGCGCGGTATTCGCTCTGGTGCGCCGCGACGTGAACGATGCCGTTGCTGATGCTCGCGACGGATCGGGGGTCCACCGGAACCGCCGCGTCGATCCCGTCGACAAATCCATCCACGCCGCATCCCTTCGAGTAGACGATCGGCACGCCGGCAAGCAGCGCCTCGATGAAGGACATGCCGAATGTCTCGTTTCG
The DNA here is from genome assembly GCF_003992725.1 of Rhodomicrobium lacus. Taxonomy (NCBI): domain Bacteria; kingdom Pseudomonadati; phylum Pseudomonadota; class Alphaproteobacteria; order Hyphomicrobiales; family Hyphomicrobiaceae; genus Rhodomicrobium; species Rhodomicrobium lacus. The sequence continues at coordinate 561,473 of NZ_RZNF01000002.1, forward strand.
GCTGGGCAGAACGAAACCGGAATACCGGCCGAGGCGATTGAGAAGCTCGGAGTGTTCGAGGGGGCCGACGAGACGAACGCTCCGGCCGAGGTCAGCCTTGTCGATGAGGCTTTGAATGTGAGCCAGCCGCTCGGGATCGCCGCGCCCGACGAGATCGAGCGTCATATCAGGTTCAATCTCCAGCGCTCGCTTGAATGCGGGCAGCAGACGGTCCAGCCCCTTGCGTTTGTAGACATCGAAGCACAGCACGGAAATGAAGGCGTTCGGGCGGCTCGTCGCGTGTGGCTCGATGCCGTCGAGATGCACGAAATTGGGCAGGAGCCGCTGCTTTTCGGGACAAGGGCGAAATGCCTTTTGAAGCGCCGGACGATACCACGCCGACACGTAATAGAGGCGCGAACAGCGATCGACCACGCGCCGGTAAAGAAAACGGTAGTGCGGCTTGGCAGCGAGAACCTTGCTTTCAACCTCGCCGCGCACGGAACAGACGAGCGGCTTTTCTAGCCACAGGGAAAGCCAGTAGCCCGCGAGCCCTTCGAAAGTGAGCTTGTGCGCGTGGATGACGTCGAAATCATCGCTCCTCGTTTTCAGGATGTCCCGGATCTGCCGAGCGACAAGATACATCGAGGAGGCCAACTGCACGCCGAGCGGAAAGCCCCAATAGCGGATGGATACCACGCGTCTGTCGCCGCTGCCGCCTCCGGGTGTGACACGCGCCCGCCACGGCAGCGACGTCCGGTCGAGCGTGACGATGATGTGGTCCGCCTCTGGATTGGCGTCGATGAAGTTCTTTACGGCCAGCGTGTTAAGCGCCTTGTTGATGTTCGGATAATCGCCCGTCAGGTGAAGAATGCATCGGCGTCGGTGAGGGGGCGCCGTTTCGGGGGTCGGCTCGGCATCGGCCCGGGAAAAATCCGGGCTTTCCTTCAGATCCATCATTCAGGCTCCGGTGACGTCGACGGGGGAGTCGATGCGCGCGCTCGTTCTAGGGCGACGCGGTGCAGAAATTGCCAGTTGCCGACGATGTAGCGGCGACCGAGGCGACGGGGATCGTGCGACAGACGGTAGAGCCATTCGACCCGGCTTGCCCGCACCCATCGGGGCGCGCGCGGCACCCGCCCCGAAACGAAGTCGAACAGCGCGCCCACCCCCATCAGGAGCGGAGCCGATGTTGCGTCGGCGTGCCGGTCGATCCAGAGTTCCTGCAGCGGGTTTCCCATGGCAACAAGGACGAGATCGGCCCTTGAGGCCCGAATGCCCGCGAGGATATGATCCGTCGCGCGAGCGTCCTGATAGCCGTGACAACAGCCGGCGACACCGTGGCGCGAGCCGGCGGCAACGAGCCTCTTCGCTGCCGCTTCGGCCACGCCCGGCGCACCGCCGAGAAAGAAGATGCGCAGGGCGTGGCGCGTGGCATTCAGGTAATGAGGCACGAAGTCCGTGCCGTTCAGGTTTTCCGGAAAGAATGAGCCGAATTTGATGCGGCTTGCGATGTCGACGCCAAGACCGTCGTTCAGCACGAGAAACCGCGAAAGGGCCTGGCGGAAATCCGGCCGCTCGGTCGCCAGATTGAGCGTGTGAGCGTTCGCGAAGGCGAGCTTGAGCTGTCGGCGATCGTCGAGAGCGCGGTCGATGCGAGCCACCGCCTCGTTGCGCGCACACACCGCGAAGTCTACCCCGAGCAGGGTGCGGCTCTCCCTCATGCCGGTCGCCGGAGCGCGGTTTTAAGGTGCTTGAGAAAAGGACCGGCGGGCGAAGCGGCAAGGCGTTTTTTCAGCCTGCCGAAAGTGCCATGTCGGCCTACGCCCATGATGCTGACGGGCGAACCGAACAACTCCGCGTCCTTGTCGTGATAAAAGCGAAACCGGTCGCGCAGGTTGGTGCGGTAAAACGCGTTGTAGCGCGGATCGCACAGAAGAATCTTGTTGGGCGCCACCGCGAACGGCTTGAGACGGCCGCCGCCGACGAAATACTGGACCGCGCCGACACAGACTTCGGGCCAGACTTCGTTGAAGAAGTCGTCGAGGACAACCACTCCCTTGGGATCGAGCGAGGCCTCTGCGAGCCGCAGATCGTTCAGCGCGCATTCGACCGTGTGTCCCCCATCCACAGAGAAGACGGAAACCGGGCCGGCCACAGACAGGATCTCTTCGGGGGTGACTTCGAGCGATGATTTCTGAAGGATCGCGATCTTCGACGGGTCGCCGCCCCAGCGCTTGAGATTTCCGAGAAATCTGTCCCGGTCGCCACGACCGGACTTGTCGGTGTTCAGATGCTGGTCGCCGAATACATCGATGGCGACGCAATCCGCCCCGCTCGCGAGGTGTAACAAGATCAACAGGCGTCCGTGATGCACGCCTATTTCAGCGCACGGCCCACAGAGCCCGCTTTCTCGCATAAGGAAGATGAGTTCCGTTATATATCGCGCGCTGAAGGGGTCGAGCCAACCTTCGACGCGTCTTTGGCCCACCCGCAGATAACGGTTGAGCTGAGGCGATCGACGTTGCATGGGCCGTGCATAAACGAACGCCCCATTAACCACCAGATTTTCGATAGCGAATACTTAACGGTGCCGAATGCCTGCTCACGCACCGAATTATCGGCATGCGGTTACAGCAAGAGGGACGCTACGAACACCCAGAAGACTATGCCAACCATCGCGCCCAAGCTCCAGGCCAGCCATGTCGCAAGCCAGCTTTGGCTGATATCCTCCTCGGCATGCGGATCGCTCTTCGAGCCGAAATGCTGATCGGCACCGGTCTCGACGCAAACCACACCGTTAGCATTCCGCCTCAAGGCTTCGTCTGGCCATTCCGGCGAAAACTTCGCCGCATCTCCTGCGATCAAGAGGCGCACATTCGCTGAATTCCGCAATTTACGGCATCCCCAGACTCTGTCTAAGTTTAGAGCAGGCTAGTCCATTTGATCAAAAACGACAAAGAATATTATCCGATTTCCGTGACGTGGTTTCAAATTAGTGAGTTGACTATTTCACATCAGAACGATAGCAGTAAAATTTGGATACCGACGTTAACCTTGCATTGGCCCTGCATAGATGAGGTTAATATATGCAAATTTTGACTTAAGGATGCGTAAAATGCGTCAAGTGTTGGCTTTTTTATTCGCAACTTTTGTCATCTTTCACTTCAAGGGACTGGATGCATTTGCGGCCGATGCGACGGCATCGCCAACGACGGGCCAGAGCCGGGAAGGCGGTTCCCGCGATGAACTCGGGATTGGCGACAGGCTGAACATCAGCTTCTTTGGCAATGCCGACCTTTCCGGCGAAGTGAACATACAGTCGGACGGCACGATCACCCTGCCCGTCCTCGGCACCTTTCAATCGGCCGGAAAAACGGTCGGCGAACTGACGAGGGCAATCTCCGAGCGCTTTTCGCAGGATCCCGGCAAGGCAGCCGGCCATGTTGTGGTGAACGTTGTCGAATGGCGCCCCGTCTTCGTCACCGGGGACGTGACAAAAGCCGGCTCCTATCCTTTCACGCCCGGCATGACCGTGCTTCATGCCATTTCTGTTGCGGGCGGCTTGTTTCGGCTCGGGAATTCCGATCCAGGCACATTCGTCAACGTCGCGCAGAACGTGTCGCGGATGCGGGAGATCCAGGAGCAGACGAAATATCAGCTTGTCCGCCGTGCCTCGCTTCTCGCGGAAAAGGCCGGAGAGACGTCGATCAAGCCTCCGTCGGATGTTTTCGGCATTGTCGATGGGCAGACGGCGCGAAAGCTGGTGGAGGAAGAGACGCGCAGCCTGACGCTACGCCGGAAAGCGCTGCGAGACGAAATCGAGATGCGTCAGCGTCAAGTCGCTCTGACACGTCAGGAAATCAACGACTACACGGCGCAATTGAAGCGCATCGACGACGAACTGAAAGTCAAGAAAGCGCATCTCGGAGAATTGAACTCTCTTTTGGCCAAAGGAGTGGCGAAGCGTCCCGACATCCTGAGCGTGGAAAGCTATATCGCGACGCTCGAAAGCAACCGGCGTGAGCTTTTTGGGTCCATGTCGCGCGCGCAGCGGGACCTTGTGCAACTCGAGCAGACGGTTTCCGACTTGCCGTTGCGCAGGCAGATCCAGATCGATGAAGAACTGGCCGCCCTTGATGAAAGAATCCAGTCGAATGTCGCGCTTCATGAAGCGGCTCGGCAGATCGTGGAGCAGTTCAAAGGCCCGGAAAACGAGTTGCATGATGTATCGACCGCACGGCCGGGGCGCCTTCTGCAGATCATGCGTAGAACCGAGGGCGGGCAGATATTTATCAGCGCCAATTATGAGAGCGTCGTAAGGCCCGGCGATGTGGTCGTCGTTGGAGGGCCGACGAAGCTTCCGACCGAGTTGGTCGCTGCGTGGCGCTCGGGCGACGCTCCACCACAATGAAGCCAGGCAATTAGAAATATCCGCAAATAATTCTCAAACATAATTGCGCGGCCGTTAATAATAACAAACAGTTATGATTATAACAGATCGCTTTTGCAAATCATTCCGCTAAAATGGTTGATCGAAAGTTACGGATAAATTAAAGGCGGCAATGAGGGGTATGTCCAGCAATTATCTCGATATTTCGGATATTACAGTCGATGGAAAGCGGCAAGAACAAGCTGTTACGCAAAGAATGTTCTCCGATATCGCGATGGCATTCGACATCGCTCTGGTGGTGGCGGCAGCCTTTGTCATAAAATATTTATATATTTCTATTTATCTGGAAGCGGAGGCGCCTTCCTTTCACGCGAGTTGCATTTTTATCGTTGTCATCTCCCTCTATTTCGGGCTTCGTCGCCAGAATTATTATGAAGACATACTTCGGCCGGGCGTCTGGCGGGGCTATTTCAGCCTGTTCCTGATCGTTGCCTTCGCCTTTGGACTGTCTCTTTTCGTTCTCTTCGCCGTCAAGGAAAGTGCGCAGCTTTCGCGCGGCTGGTTCTCCAGCTGGCTGATTGCCACATATGCGATCCTGCTCGTGACCCGCGTGGGCTGGCGTTCGGCCTACATGCGCCTGCTCCAGAAGGGCTATCTGCGGACAGCCGTCATTATAGTCGGTTCAGGCGAACCGCTTCAAAATGCGGTCGCGAGACTCAGGAGAGAAGAACGCCTGGGGCCCGTCAGCATAGCGGGCGTCTACACACTCTGCCCGAGTATGGCGCCCGCCCGGGAGAGTTCGGCACCCGACCGCACTGCGCACCTCGACCGATGTCTTCAGCAAATCGTTACGCAATGTCAAAACACGTTCGTCAGCGATGTGATCGTGGCTGTTCCGGCGTCGGAAAAAGACGTTCTCTGCAAGGCAGTCGAGCATCTGCGCCTGCTGCCGGTGAACGTCAATATCGTCCCCGACTTCGGCGCGCTCGATCTTTCCATGGGGACGGTGCGCCATTATGGGCAATTCGGCGCCATTGGGGTACAGCGCATCCCGATCTCGGAATGGGGCGTCTTCGTCAAGAAGATAGAGGATATCGTCATCGCGCTGATCGCGCTCTTACTATTCGCGCCCGCGATGGTTCTCATTGCCATTGCAATCAAACTGGATTCGCCCGGTCCCGTAATTTTCCGCCAGCGTCGCCATGGGTTCAATAACAAGGTCATTCACGTGCTGAAATTCCGCACGATGACCGTGCTCGAAGACGGGAAGCAGGTTGTGCAGGCTTCGAAATCCGATGGCCGCGTGACGCGGGTCGGGCGTCTCCTTCGCCGTACGAGCCTCGACGAGTTGCCGCAGTTCCTGAATGTGCTCAAGGGCGACATGTCCGTCGTGGGGCCTAGACCTCATGCGCTGGCCCACAATGATTATTATTCCCGGCTTCTGGCGAATTATGCCACGCGCCACCGCGTGAAGCCAGGCATCACCGGCTGGGCCCAGATCAACGGATTTCGCGGCGAAGTCCTGAAGCCGTCCCAGATGGAACATCGCGTGAGGCTCGATCTCGAATACATCGAGAACTGGGCGATCTGGCTCGACATCAAGATCATTCTCATGACGCCGGTCTACGGCTTCATCTCCCGCAAGGCCTATTGAGTTTCGCGGGTTCGGAGGTTTTGTGATGCGTACAATGGCAAAAATATCGATCGGTGTTCCGGTCTACAATGGGCTGCCCTATATCGGCCAGCTCATGGACAGCCTGTTAGGTCAGACGTTCGGCGACTTCGAAATCGTGATCTCGGACAACGCATCCAACGACGGCACCGAAGAGTTGCTTCGCGCCTATGCCGCCGCCGACGCCCGCGTGAAATATTTCCGCAACGAGACGAATATCGGGCTGATCCCGAATTACAACCGGGTCTTCGAGCTTGCGAGCGCGCCCTTTTTCAAATGGTCCGCAGCCGACGATCTTTACGAGCCGGACTACCTCGCGGCCTGCTTTCCCGCAATCCGGGACGACGCGTCGGTGGCGGTCAGCCACAGCGAGACCGCTCTCGTCGACAAAGATGGGTGCGCTCTGCCCTACGACGCCGGTCTTCACGCCTGCTTCGATGACAAGAACGGCAGAACGTGGCTCCTCGATCGCGACGACTGCGCATGCTCGGGGGAGCGCACCCGGCGCTTCCGCGCCGTGCTTGCGGGCCAGATCATGTGCGCGCCGATCTACGGGTTGATGCGCCGCGAAACGCTGCTCAAGACGGTGCTCCACCAAAGCTTTTTCGGCTCCGACAAGCTGCTGCTCGCCGAACTCGCGCTGCACGGGCGCTACGCCATAGCTCCCGGCAAACTTTTCAGGAAGCGCATGCACACGGAAATGACGAGCATGATGGGCAAGACGTCGGTGCAATCGCGGATCGATCCATCGATCCGTTTGAAATCCGCCCAACTTGTGAAACTCGGCCACTACATTTCGATGCTGCGTAAAACGGACCTGAGCGCCGCGGAAAAGGCGCGGTGTTTCGCCTATCTCGCCCTCCATTCCGCGTCGTCGGCAATCCCCGAGACGTTCCGCTACCGTCCCGAACTCATGTTTGACAGCATTCCGTTCCTGCGCGCCGCCCGCGTGTAGATCGTTCGCGGATGATCAGGCCGGGACGGGCGCGATCAGCTTGTGCCTTTCCAGGAGCCGTGCGGTGGCAAGGATCGTCGCGAAGGGGAGCTTCGCGCGCTCGGCGATGTCGAGCAGCGAATGCGCGCCGTCCGAAAGGTTCAGCATCCACAGCATGGCGAGGTTCTTTTCAGCGGCCTTCGGATCGCCGCCGAGCGCATCGTAGAGCCCGCGCCTGCCAAGCTGCGGCTCGCCCTTGGGGAACAGGTTGCGATAGAGCCGGTCGTTTTCGATCACGAAAAGTGCCTCGCGTACAAGCGCATGGCTCTCCGCGAGATGTTCGGGCGTGATGAAATCCATCGTGTCGGCCGAAGTGTGATACTCAGGGAAACTCGCATATCGGCTCCGCTGGAACAGCCCGACCGGCAGATTGAAGCCCGGCGAGCAGAACTGGCGCTCGTCATAGCCGTAAGGGACGAAATCCACGATCTCGGGCGCGGCGCTGTTGAGCCTCAGGACATGATCCATGGCGCGGTCGATGGCGGCATTGCCACGGCGGCTGCGCTTGTAATACGGACCGCCGCCGTCGCCGACGCAGGAGAGCACGAGCCCGTGGCGGATGCGCGAAACAGTCTCCTCGTTGCGGGCGAGCCATGTCAGCGCGCCGATGGTCCCCGGCGCGAACAGGAAGCGGTAGCTGTAGTGCCTTTTCTCACCCGTCAGCTGTTTCGCGAGGTAGGTGAGAAGCGCGAGGCCGGAACAATTGTCGTTCGCCATGCCGGGATGGCAGATGTGCGCGGAAAGCAGCACTTCCTCCGGCGTCTCGCCCGGCAGGTAAAACTCGCCATAAGTGAGGTGGCCCGGCGCGATATCGGCATCGATGACGGCGCGGTAAGGTCCGTCCGGCAGCGCTTCCAACTGCCGATGCGCCATGCAGAAGCCCCAGCACGGCGCGTAATAGGACGTGCGGTAGGGGATCAGGTCCGGCTGTTCAGGAAGCGTGAAAACGTGGCGTTTCAACGCGTCGAGCGGCATGACCTCGTCCACGGCGACGCTGTAGCTCATCACGTGCAGCGGGTTCGCGCGGAAATCGACGATCCGTTCACCGGCCGCGTTCTCGATATAGGCTGCGCGGATGGTCCATTCGTCCGGCACCGTCCAGTCGCACGCAGGCGAGCCGCTCTCCACCTCGATCACGTCGAGCGGAATGTTACGGCCGATACGGCGCAAGGTCTCCCTCACACCGTCTCCGGTAATGCTGCGGCAAAGCGGAAAAATCTCGGCGGCAATCGCGTGGATCGTTACGCCCGCATCGGCCTCGAGACCGGGGGGCACCGCCGCCGGTTTCGTCGCCTCGCCCACGCTCAGGCCGCCGCCTTCGGCACGTGCCTCAAATCGGGCGCGAGGATGCCCGCCGCCAGCAGCGACTTGATGTGCCCGATGCGCTGATAGCGCGGTCCTTCAAAATCGTCGAGCGTCAGGCCAGCCTCCCGATAGGAGTTGTAAAGTTCCTCCGCGCCCTTCCTTGCGTCCCATTCAGCCTTGAAGCCGAGTTCGCGTTCGATCTTGCCGAAATCCACGCGGTAGGAGCGCGTGTCGGGGCCCGCATCGGCCGCGTATTCGATCCGGCAGTCGGGCACGACCCCGGCTACCACCTCGGCGAGATCGCGGATGCGGTAATTGTGTTCCGTGCTCCCGACATTGAACGCCTGATTGAAGACCACATCGCGCGGCGCTTCGAGCGCACGCAGGAAAGCCTGCGAAATGTCGCGGATATGAACCACCGGGCGCCACGGCGTACCGTCGGACTTCATGTAGATGACGCCCTTCGTCACCGCCCAGGCGACGAGATTGTTCAGCACGATGTCGAAGCGCATGCGGGGCGACACGCCGTACGCCGTTGCAGGGCGAAGAAAAACGGGGCAAAAGCCGTCGTCCGCGAGGGCGCCGATATCCCGCTCGGAGCGCACCTTGGATTGTCCGTAGGCCGTGACCGGATTGAGATCGCCGGTTTCGTCAATGAGCCCCTCGCCTGCGCGGCCATAGTTGCTGCACGAAGACGCCATGACAAAGCGGTGCACACCCGCCCTCTTCGCCAGCTCGGCGAGGCGCACGCTCGCCTTGTGATTGATCGCGTAGGTGATGTCGGGATTGAGGTCGCTCAACGGATCGTTGGACAGCGCAGCGAGGTGAACGACGGCATCGAAGCCTTCGAGGTCTTCCACCTGAACGTCGCGCACATCCTTTCGCAGCTTTGGGAAGTCACCGATCCGACCGCCCGGCGCATAAGTGCACCGCTCGTAGAGATCGGCGTCGCAACCGGTAACGGCGTGGCCCGCGTCGGCGAGCATGGGGGCCATGATGGTGCCGATATAGCCCAGATGCCCGGTCAAGAATATTTTCATCTTGCAAACTCCGTGATTGTTCGGTCTAGACAAAGACACAGAGCATCGCAACGCGTACAAGCGCGAGGAAGCGGATGTATTGTGCGCGTGGTTAATCGTCAAATTTTATATCTTTAACCGAAACGAACAAAGGATGAGATCTTCGCGTCCGGGGATGCTAGCGTTCTGAAAAAATCTAGCCGCATATCAGAGAAGCCGTGTCACTCTCGCCCGATTTTGCTTGCGGGTTATCATCGCCGCCGCGCCGCATCGATGGATCCGACGCCCGCGCGATGCGCATCGTCGCCTGCCCCGGCCCCGCCGATCGCGCGGTCAATCCCTACACGTGGCTCATCCATGAGCCCATGACGGGACAGGGCTGCGCTGTCACGGAATTCTCCTTCTATCGCGCGTGCCCCGCCGATGCCGACGTTCTTCACGTCCACTGGCCCGAACGCATATTCTGGGGCCGCGTATCGCGCGCCCATCCTTTCCTGTCGCGCCTCTACGCAAGGCGCATGCTGCAACAGATGGACCGGGTGAAAAGCCAAGGCGGCATCGTCGTCTGGACGGCGCACAACATCGCGCCGCACGAGCCGCTGGGGGAGCCCCGCGAGCGGATCTGGCAAAGTTACATGGCGGCGTTCTGCTCGAAGCTCGATCTCGTCATCAACCTGACCGCCGAAGCGGAGCGGCGCTGTCTCGACGCGTATCCGCAACTCGTCCCGGTCCACAGGATCGTCATCCCGCATCCGCACTATCGTGCCGCTTATCCTCCGCGCGTCGACACCGCCCGCGCTCGCGATGCGCTCGGCGTGGGGGCGTCGGATTTCATTCTCGCCGCCGTCGGCGCGATCCGGCCCGGCAAGGGCATTCTCGAACTGGCGCGAACTTTTCTTCGGATCGCGCGGGAAGACGAGAAACTCGTGATCGCCGGTGCTTGCGACGATGCCGCCTATCTCTCGGCGCTTGTCCGTCTCGCCAGCGGAAGCGCGGGGCGTCTGATCGTTCGCCCGCATCGCGTGTCGGACGATGAAATTGCTGTGATCTATTCCGCCGCCGATCTCGGCGCGTTCAACTTCAAGCACGTTCTCAACTCGGGCAGCGTGCTGCTGGCTCTGTCCCATGAAGTGCCGGTATGTGCGCCGGAACTCGGCTCGCTCAAGGCGCTTTCCGAACATCTCGGCCTGCGCTGGTTCGTGCCACTGCCGCAGCCGCTTTCGCCGGAGGGCTTGCGTAAGGCGCTTGATGTCGCGCGCGCGGAACGCCCACCCCGGGGCACGTCCGCACCGCTCGACGCGTTCGATCCCGATGGCATTTCCGCCCGAACGCTCGCCGCCTACCGGGACTGTCTCGACCGTGTCGCGAGGGCGCTAAAGCCATGAGCGAAGCGACCGACCGCACGCCGACGCCGCTTGCGTGGCTCCCTGCCCTCCTCTGGCTCGTCATCCTGCTTCGGATTGCCGAAATGCTCCCGCCCGACATTTCGCCCGTCGATTTCACCGACTTGCAGACAGGTTCCTTCGCCGTCAGCACAGCGACCAGCGATCTCGCCAATCAGCTGGTCTGGCTGTCGATGGCGGGCCTCGTGACGCTCGTCATCCTGCTGCGCGGACCGGGGCGGCTCGTCCGGCTCCTGCCGACCCTCTGGCTGTTGCCGATCTTTCTCGCATTTTGCCTCCTCTCGCCGGCATGGGCCACGCATCCCGACATCTCGTTTCGTCGTACGCTCCTTCTTGTCATCGGCGTCTACTGCGCCGCAGGCGCTACCGCCTATTGCCGATCGGAAGACGAGGTGCTCCGGGTCGCGTATCTCGCTTTCGCCATCACCCTGATCGCCAATCTGGCAAGCCTCGCCTTCCCGTTTTCGTTCGACTACCGGGGCCTTTTTCGAGGGGTTTCCGGCGACAAGAACTTCCTCGGCGTGATCGCGGCGACGGGGCTTTTCATCGGCGCGATGTGGCGAACCAGGCTGGAAGGAGCGCTCTCGCGCGCGGTAAACACGGTCTATCTCGCGGCGTGGGTAGCTCTGCTTCTGCTCTCGGGAAACAAGACGGCCCTGGCGCTCACCATCGCCGCGCCAACACTCGCGTGGCTCATCCTTCTTGCGGCGAGGGAGACGCGGCTGCAAATGCCCGTGATTTTGGCGCTCGGGGCGGCTCTCGTCACTTGCCTGCTTCTCGTCGTGACCGTGGTGCTCGACATGACGGTCGCCGACGCGCTCGGCATGGTGCTGGCGGACGCATCCTTCACCGGGCGCGATGAAATCTGGGCGTTTTCGGTCGAACAGTGGCGGACACGATGGCTTTTAGGCTTCGGCTACGGTTCCTTCTGGGGCGTGGGGTTCGATGCGCCGAACCTTCAGGCGAGCCCGCCCTTCATTCACCTCTTGACCCAATCGCATAACGGATATCTCGACCTCGCCCTGACGGTCGGCGCGGTGGGGCTTGCGTTCATGATCGCATTCCTGTGGCAGGTCCTCGTTGCGGTCGACCGCCTGCGGGTCAGCGACCGGGCCTTCTTCCTGTTCGCCCTTTCGCTGCTGATCTTCCTGCTCATGCATAACGTGACCGAATCGTCGCTCGCGCGCGGCCTCGCGATGCCGTGGATCATCACGGTCGCGCTGTGTTTCATGACGGCGCGACGCCTCGCTTCGCGTGATACGTCCTCCGGGCAAGCGTCTGCCGGTTAGCCGCCCGTACGTGGGGGCATCCGCCTCAGTTCGTCCGCCACTGCGTCGAAGGCTGCTTTCGGCCGCATGTTTCCATCATAAAGCAGCGGACGCGGACGGCGCTGGCTCGACGGGTTCTCGTCCACCGACTGCGCGAAATACCAGCTTGGGCCGTCGCCGAGTTGCCAGAAGCTCAGGCTCTTTACAGCAGGGTTCGCGAGCGTGGTGCGGAGGAAGCGCCGATATGTTTCGGCGACGGCCCGATCGCGCGCCGCTACGTCGTCGGGAAAGCTCGCGTCGTTGACGTCCAGTTCCGTGATTTCGATGAAAAGCTTCCGGCGCGCGATCTCGTCGAGAAAGGCGCCGAAACCGTCCGGGTCGAACGGCTTGTCGGGCTGGAGATGGCCTTGCAGGCCGATCCCGTCCAGCGGCACACCCGCATCCTGAAGTCGGTCGATCACATGGATGAGGCGCCTGCGATAATCCCGGCCGAAGCGGTCGTCGCGCTCGGTGTGCGTCTCGTTGAGCACGAGCCTTGCGGCGGGAGCGACAGCGCGCGCGGTGCGGAAGGCAAGCGCGATATAATCGGCCCCGAGGCGCTGAACGAACGGTCCGTCGCGCAGCATGTAAGGCCCGAACGCGACGGCGCCGACCGGTTCGTTGATCACGTCCCACACCTCGATGCGGCCATGGTAATGCGCCACGGTGCGCTCGATATGCTCTTCGAGGGTCGAACGCATCTCGGCCTCGGAGAGCGTCGAAAGCCACCCCGGCTGCCGGTCATTGTTCCAGATGAGGGTGTGGCCGCGCATTTCGAGACCGCCTCGCCCGGCGAAATCGGCGATGGCGTCGGCGCGGGTGAAATCGAACGTCTCGCGCGTCGGCCTGATGGCTGTCATCTTCAGTTCGTTTTCGGGGGTGATCCGCGCGACTTCGCACCTGAAAAGGCGCTCGTCGCCGGGGTTGAGTTCGGTCGTCGAAAATGCGGAGCCGATCACGAGCCCCTTTTCCCCGCCAAGTTGCCTCAGCGCTGGATCGCCATCCTCGGCCCGCGCGCCGTCAAGCGCCGCAGTCAAGATCGCGAGCGACGTGCAGCCGAGGAATTCGCGGCGGGTGAAAGTCATGGTTCGGCTACGCCTCTTTCGAGCGGCGAAGGGGGCGCGCCCTTCGTCCGAAGCTCCGGCGCAGGCCCGATTTTGGCGGCGAACCGGGGCTTGGTCTTGGGCAGAAGGCACAAAACCACGGCAAAGAACGCCAATTGTCCCCCGATGACAGCGAGAACCGAAGCACGGAAATCGCCGAACAGCACCACTGCCGCCAGCACGACCGCGCAGACCAGCGCGCCCAGCGCCGCGCCGAAACTCAATTCCCTGAACCGCATGAGCGTCTGCACTTCGAGGCTGAAAATTCCCGTGCTCATGATGACTGCCGCCGCGATCCCCCACAGCACGACGATTGCGCCGAGGTCCGTGTAGCGCCCTCGAAAGAGGACATCGCTGATGAAGGGCCAGCCAAGCGCCAGCGCCGCACTGAAAGCGAGGAACAGCGCGCCAAGCACCGCGAAGCTTTGAAGCGTGAACGCGCGGGCGCGGGCGACATCTCCCCTGGCCAGATGGTCGGCGAGAACAGCGCGCGCGAGCTTGCCCCAGGCGTGCGTCACGAGCTGAATCGGTCGGAACAGCAAGGCGGCGGCCTGTATCAGTGCGACGCTTCCCGCGCCGAAAGCCGCCGCAACCACGAAAACATATCCGCGCTGCTGAAACTCCGACGTGAGCACGCCCATCAGCGCCCAGAAGGAATGCTTGCGCCACACCGCCCGATAAAAGGCCACCGTCTCCCGGTCGGCGAGAATGCGATAATGCTGACGATGCATGCGGATCGCGAGGCCAGAAGCGATGAGAAGGCCCGCCGCCAGGATCGCGAACAGGATCGGCAGGCCGAGCGGCGGCCCGAACGCATAGGCGGCAGCGAAGAGGCCGATACTGATGGCAAGCGACACGCCGTCTAGGGCGAGGACGGCAAGGACATTCATGTCGGAGAAATGATGGCTGCGGGTGTATTCGCGCAGAAGTGTCGCGCCGACATAGGCTGCGGCCGAGGCCGCAAGCGCAAGGTCGCCGCCTGTGGCGAGGATCGAGGCGAACATCAGCAGCATCGCGCAGAACACGACGGCGACGTTCACCGTCCAGAACATCGAGAGAAGAGTGGACTCGTCGCTCTCGCTCGTCGCCTTGGGGCGAAGGATGGTGAATTGTGCATTGATCAGCGCATTCTGCACCGAGATGAGCGCAAGCGAGCCGGCGAACACCATCGAATAGATGCCGAAAACCTCGGGGTTGTCGCTCCAGATGCGGATGAGCGCGAAGGCGAGCGCGAAGTTGAAGGCACTGAGGGCAGCCTGGTCCAGGACGGAATAGAGGATCGATCTACGCATCGCGCCCCGTAGGCCGCGCGTCGCGGATGCCGCCGTCGAATGCGGGACGAAGCGAGTGCAGGGTGACCCCCCTTGCACTTGCGACGAGCCTTGCCACCACGAGGAGCACACCAGCCACGAAACCGATGAAGGCGCCTGCAAGAAGAAGGAGCGCCTTAGGCGGCCAGGATGGCCATGCCGGTGGCAGCGCCTCCTGAACGACGCGGGCATAGGCGGCGCTGCGGCTTTCCTGCGCCTCGATCTCGCGCTGCCGTTTCAGGAGCAGCGCATAAAGCTCCTTCGCGGCCGTTGCCTCCCGCTCCATCTCCTGAAGCTGAAGTTCCTTTTCCCGCCGCTCGACAACTTCGCCACGCAGGGTGTCAAGCCCCCGCTCCAAAAGGGCAACCTTCGTTTTCGCAATCAAATAGGCATCCTGCGACTGGAGCGACACTGCGCTTTTCGACTGGTCGAGGTCGCGCTTGGCCTGCGCCTCGGCAAGTGCGGCTCTCGCAAGGCCGAGCTGGCCTATGTATTCGACGAGATTTCGCTCCTCGACGGTCTGCTCGCCGACGCTGACAAGTCCATTTACGGCCCTGTAGTCCTGCATCTGCTTTTCGAGCCTGATGACCTGGGGTTCGAGGTTCTTGATGCGGCCCTGCAGCCAGGCGTTGGCTTTTTGCGCGGCGCTCGTGTCGGCGGCGGCAGCCTCATCGATATAGGCTTTCACGATGACGTTGGCGGCGTTGGCAGCGTCGGCGGCGTTGCGAGCCGAGAAAGTGACGTCGAGAACGTAGGTCAGCCCCTTTCTCGCAACCGAGAGATTGGCGAGAAAGGCGCGAATTTCCTTGTCCGTGAAGGTTTCCCGCTTTGTCTCGCCCGGTGTCGACTTCTCCGACAGTTCGGCCAGCGCCCGGCGCGCCACACTGCCCGACGTGAGAAGTTCAACCTGCGTGTCGATTGCCGATGTGTCGAAGATGGCGCTTTTGACGAGTTCCTCGCTGGAAAGAATGTTCTGTTGTCGCGTGTCGATGAGAACCTTGGCTGTCGCCTTGTAGGCGGGGTTCGAGACCACGATGAGAAGCACGGCGAGCGCGACGCCAAGCCCCGCGGCTGCGATAACCAGACGTGCATTGACGAAGAGCGCGTTCAGGATCTTTCTGAAATCGATCTCGCGATCTTCGGGATCGACGACGACATCATGCATCGGGAAACTCAAGAAACAACCAGCCTTTTACAAAACATCTCTGATATCCGGTGTATTGACTTCCACTGGAAACCGCTTGCGTTCGGATCAATACGTCCAAGTTGCTCTTGATGCGCATAATCTTGCTTGCATGCCTACGGAGGGCGAGGCAAATACGCGCGTCATCGGACGTGTTGGCACAAATTTCTAGTGACGGCAAGACAAACAAAGCCGGATCGACGCCTTAACCAAGTTCAAGAGAAACAGTCTCGTGCTATTGTCCAAACAGTGCATTCGCGTCTAATTCTTGGCGGAGCCATCCATATTGCGACGGAGAATGCGGGTGCTTAGGCTGCGGACTGCGCCGCCAGCAATCGCAATCTCTGCATTTTGAATCGACATCGAAACAAATGGGGCTGCACCAAAGTCTCCGAATGCTGGCGCAGTTCTTGAGGCGGGATATGTCACATCAGTCCTTTTCCAGATCGAAGACGCTTCAGGCGAGAGCCCATCGTCTCATTCCTGCGGGATGCCACACCTACGCCAAGGGCCTCGACCAATATCCCGTCCTCGCGCCGGGTTTCATCGAGCGCGGGCGTGGCCCCCACGTCTGGGATGTCGATGGCAACGAGTTCATCGAGTATGGGATGGGAAACCGCGCCGTCACGCTCGGGCATGCGTTTCCCGCCGTTGTGGATGCGGTCCAGAAAGAGGTTGCGAAAGGCTGCAACTTCACCCGGCCGAGCCCCATCGAAGTCGAGTGCGCCGAGCGGTTCCTGAGCCTGATCGGCGCCGAGATGGTGAAGTTCTGCAAGGACGGCTCGGACGCCACCTCCGGCGCGATCAAACTTGCGAGGGCCCACACCGGACGCGACCATGTCGCCTATTGCTCGGATCACCCGTTTTTCTCCGTCGACGACTGGTTCATCGGCACGACGGCGATGGGAGCCGGCGTGCCGCAGGCGACGAAAGACCTTACGCTGACGTTCAGGTATGACGATCTCGACAGCGCTGCGGCGCTCTTCGACCGTTACCCCGGCAAGATCGCGGCAATCATCCTCGAACCCTCGCGCGGCGCCGATCCGAAGGACGGCTTCCTGCATCGGCTGAAGGAACTGTGCCATCGCAATGGCGCGCTTTTCGTCCTCGATGAAATGATCACCGGCTTCAGGTGGGCGAATGGCGGCGCGCAGGCGCTCTACGGTATCGAGCCCGATCTCAGCACATTCGGCAAGGCGCTCGGCAACGGCTTCTCCGTTTCCGCCTTGTGCGGCAAACGCGAGTTCATGCGGCTCGGCGGCTTTCAGCACCACGACAAGCCGCGCGTGTTCCTGCTCTCCACCACTCACGGCGGCGAAACCGGGCCTCTCGCCGCTGCTCTAGCAACCATCGAGACCTACCAGGATCAACCGGTGATCGAAACGCTGCATAGGCTCGGCGCATCGTTGCGCGAGGGCTTCGAGCAGGCGATCCGCCGTCACGGCCTGCGGGACCACGTATCCGTCCATGGCCGCGATTGCTGCCTTGTCTTCGCGACGCTCGACCGCGACCGGAAACCCTCTCAGGGATACCGGTCGCTTTTCCTGCAGGAGATGATCCGCGGCGGCGTCATCTGCCCCTCGCTCGCCGTCTGCTATTCGCATTCCGCGCACGACATCGAGCGGACCGTGGAAGCGGTGGATGCGTCGCTTGCCGTCTATGCCCGCGCACTGGACGACGGCTTTGGAAAGCACCTTTGCGGGCGCCCTTCCCAGATCGTGCAGCGAAGCTTCAATCTGCCCGGCGCTTTCGATGAAGATTTCGGCGCCTGAAATGTGCCTCTCGTTTATGCGCCTCTCGTTTATTTGAACCGTTCTGGCAAACATCTGAAACCGGAGATGTTCGAAACCCCTTATCATTATGTGAACGAGACAAGACGCAGAGTCAGCAATTACGGGGCGTGGACATGGGAAAACTCGACGGGACAGGCGAAGCAAGGGCAGACGATGTTGCGGCGGGACACGGCCCTGTGCAGGCGGCCAACATGCTGCGCGCGCTCGCCAATCCGCACCGGCTCCAGATCCTTCGCCTTCTCGGTCAAGCTCCGCATACGGTCATGGATCTTTGCCAGCGCCTGAGCTTGCGGCAAAGCCTGGCCTCGCAACATCTGGCGCGGCTCCGCCTCGACGGCATCGTCGCGGCCGAGCGGCACGGCCATCACGTCATCTACTCTCTCCGTAACGCCAGAGCGCGCGCGATCCTCGACATTCTCGACGACGACCGCCCGGCGTCTTCGCGCACGAATGCGCACCGAAGGGCGGAGGCTTTCGACGCCCACGCCTGACCCCGTCGGGTTTTGCGCCGCGTCGGTCCGAATCCAGCTTAACAATGCGCGGCCCACTGCCGGTAGTTGTTGTCGCAGCCCCCCGGATTAGACTACATCGTGGGCTCGTGCCGGTTTACATACCGGCCGCACCGAAGCGGAACTCTCGATGGACTATTTCGCCCAACAACTCATCAACGGTTTGACTCTCGGCTCGATCTACGGGCTCATCGCAATCGGCTATACGATGGTCTACGGCATCGTCGGCATGATCAACTTCGCGCATGGCGAAGTGTTTATGATCGGCGCGTTCGTCGCCCTGATCGCCATTCTCTCGCTTTTCGCGCTGGGCGTCACCGCCGTTCCGCTCGCGCTGCTTCTCGCACTCGTCATCGCCATGGCGCTGACCGGCCTCTGGGGATGGGCCATCGAACGCCTTGCCTACCGCCCCTTGCGAAATTCCTTCCGCCTCGCGCCCCTCATCACCGCCATCGGTATGTCGATCGCGCTTCAGACCTTCGTGGCGCTCGCGCAGGGCGCGCGCTCGAAGCCCCTGCCGCCCATCATCCGGGGCGGCTTCACCCTGTCCGAGGGCGATGGCGGCTTCGCCGTGAGCCTTTCCTACATGCAGATCCTGATCGTCGTGACCACGGTGGTCGTGATGGCGGCCTTCTCGTACCTCATCAACAGCACATCCCTGGGCCGCGCGCAGCGCGCCTGCGAGCAGGACCGCAAGATGGCCGCGCTTTGCGGGGTGAATGTGGATCGCACGATCTCGCTCACCTTCGTGATCGGCGCCGCGCTGGCTGCCGTGGCGGGGCTCATGTTCCTTGCCTATTACGGCGTGATCGACTTCTTCGTGGGCTTTGTCGCGGGCATCAAGGCTTTCACGGCCGCTGTGCTCGGGGGCATCGGATCGTTGCCGGGCGCCATGCTGGGCGGCCTCCTCATCGGCCTCATCGAAGTGTTCTGGGCAGGCTATTTCACCGCGCAATACAAGGATGTCGCGGCGTTCTCGATCCTCGCCATCGTGCTCATTTTCATGCCATCCGGCCTTCTCGGTCGCCCTGAAGTGGAGAAGGTCTAGAAGATGACGGACACGCTTCAGCCTGAAACGTCGCCCGTCACCCGAACGCTTCCCAAGGGCTTTATCACCGCCGACGTTTTGAAGGACGCAGGGATCACATTCGTCATCGCGCTTCTGCTGTTCGGCTCCATCGTGGGCCTCAGAACCGAAACCGTGAACGGCGTGCTGATTCTCCTGCCACAATTCGGCAAGGCGCTCGCGCTTGCTACGGCCGTCGCCGTGGGGCGGCTCCTGCTGGACGTCTTCATCTGGCGCAGGATGAAAGACGGACGCACCTTTGCCTCGCTTGTCCCATCGGCCTTGCCGGTCCTGAAGATCGCGGGTGCGGTTGGCGTCACGTTCGGGCTCGCGCTTTACGGCATTCCCGGCTTCCGCACTTCGCTGGTGGCGGGGGCGGGATCTGGCCACCCGGCGCTTGGGGCTGTGACCGACCTCATCACTTTCGCATGCGAAAGCACGTTCCTCGTCGTTGCCGCCATGGCCATTGTGCGGGCGGCTCGCCTCCTTATCGGGCAGACGCCGGAAGAGGCGGTCGGACAGGGCATCCTGAGGCGCCTTACGGCCGATTTCGGGCGCGAGTTTCCCATTGCGCTGCTTCTGATCGCGCTCGCTCTTCCGATGCTGACGGTGGGGCCGTCGCAGCGCTACGCCATCGACACGGCGACGCAGATCCTCATTTACGTGATGCTTGGCTGGGGGCTGAACATCGTCGTCGGCCTCGCGGGGCTCCTCGACCTCGGCTATGTCGCTTTTTACGCGGTCGGCGCTTACACCTATGCGCTCATCTCCACGCAATTCGGCTGGTCGTTCTGGGTCTGCCTGCCGCTCGCGGGCTTCTTCGCGGCCTTGTGGGGCATCACGCTCGGCTTCCCGGTGCTGCGACTGCGCGGAGACTACCTCGCCATCGTGACGATGGCCTTCGGCGAGATCATCCGCATCGTTCTTCTGAACTGGCAGAGCCTGACGGGCGGCCCGAACGGCATCAACAAGATCCCGAAGCTCACTTTCTTCGGCCTGCCCTTCGAGCGCACCGGCGAAAGCACCTTCGCGAACGTGTTCGGCCTGAAGTTCGACCCGCTCCACCGCATGGTGTTCCTCTATTACGTCATCCTCGCGCTCGCGCTCTTCACCAACTTCATAACCTTGCGCCTGCGTCGCCTGCCCATCGGCCGCGCCTGGGAAGCGCTGCGCGAGGACGAGATCGCCTGCCGGTCTGTCGGCATCAACACGGTCACGACCAAACTGACCGCGTTCGCCATCGGCGCAATGTTCGGCGGCTTCGCGGGCTCGTTCTTCGCCGCGCGGCAAGGCTTCATCAGCCCCGAGTCGTTCACCTTCATGGAATCGGCGCTGGTGCTCGCCATCGTGGTGCTGGGCGGCCTCGGCTCGCAACTCGGCGTCGTGATCGCGGCCGTGATCCTCATCGGCAGCGCGGAGCGCTTCCGCGACCTGGAGGACTACCGCATGCTCATTTTCGGGCTTTCCATGGTGCTCGTCATGATCTGGCGTCCGCGAGGGCTCATGTCCGGACGCACGCCCTCCGCCTTTCTCAACGCGAGGAAGAACATATCTGGCAGCTTCGTCAAGGAAGGGCGCGGCTGATGGCAGACGGCGCAAGCGACGCAATCCGCGACGACCTCCTGCGTGTGGAGAACCTCACCATGCGCTTCGGCGGGCTTCTCGCCGTAGACAAGCTGTCCTTCACCGCGCGGCGCGGCGACATCACCGCCATCATCGGCCCGAACGGGGCGGGCAAGACGACCTTCTTCAACTGCATTACCGGCTTCTACAAGCCGACGGAGGGGCGCATCGCGCTTGCCCATGGTTCGGAAGCCGCGTTCGAGGCGCTGCCAGCGGCGACGTTCCGGGGCAAGCAATGGTTGAAGGCGGACGGCGCCGGGGCGGTGTTCCTTCTCGAACGCATGCCGGGCTTCGAAATCGCGCGGCTCGCCCGCGTGGCGCGCACATTCCAGAACATCCGGCTGTTTGCGGGCATGACGCTTCTCGAAAACCTGCTCGTCGCGCAGCATACCGTGCTGAACGCGGCCTCCGGCTACACCATCGGGGGGCTGCTCGGGCTGTCGAGCTTCAGGCGCGCGGAAGCCGAAGCCATCGACAAGGCGGCGTACTGGCTCCGCGAAATCGGCCTCATCGACCGCGCCGACGACCCGGCGGGCGACCTTCCCTATGGCGCGCAACGGCGGCTTGAAATCGCGCGGGCCATGTGCACCGATCCCGTGCTGCTCTGCCTTGACGAACCGGCCGCCGGGCTCAATCCGCGCGAAAGCCACGAGCTTAACGCGCTCCTCCTCAAGATCCGCGAGGAGCACGCGCTGTCCATCCTCCTCATCGAGCACGACATGGGCGTGGTCATGCAGATTTCCGACCGCATAGCCGTGCTCGACTACGGCAGGAAGATCGCCGAAGGCACCCCCGAGGAGATCCGCGCCGATCCGCGCGTGATCGCGGCCTATCTCGGCGTTCCCGACGATGAAGTGGCCGACATTGGCGTGGAGGTTGAACCATGAAGCCGCTTCTCGCCGTGCGCGGCGTCGAAACCTATTACGGTGCGATCCGGGCGCTGAAGGGCGTCGACATCGACGTTTTCGAGGGCGAGATCGTGACGATGATCGGCTCGAACGGCGCGGGCAAGACCACGCTCATGAACACGATCTGCGGCGATCCGCGCGCGCGCTCCGGCCGCATCGTGTTCGACGGCCGCGACATCACGGCCATGCCGACGCATGAAATCATGCGGCTGTCGATCGCGCAGTCGCCGGAGGGCCGCCGCATCTTCCCGCGCATGACGGTTTACGAGAACCTGCTCATGGGTGCCCTGCTCGGCCCCAACGACGACGCCTCGATAAAGGGAGATCTCGCAACCGTCTTCAGCCTGTTTCCCGTCCTCGAACGCAGGCAAGGGCAGCGAGGCGGTACGCTCTCGGGCGGCGAGCAGCAGATGCTCGCCATCGGCCGGGCGCTTATGGGGCGGCCAAAGCTTTTGCTTCTCGACGAACCGTCGCTCGGTCTCGCGCCGCTCATCGTCAAACAGATTTTTTCAGTGATCCGCGATCTGAACCGCAGGCAGGGTCTTACCGTCTTCCTCGTCGAGCAGAACGCTTTTCACGCGCTGAAGCTCGCCCATCGCGGTTATGTGATGGTCAACGGTCAGATTACGATGGCGGGGCCGGCGTCCGAGCTTCTCGCTCGCGACGACATCAAGGCGGCCTATCTCGAAGGAGGCGTTCATGCCTGATGGATCGCCTTTTTCTCGCGGCAGACCTGTGGGGGATGCGCCATGGGCGTGATCTGGGAAACCTCGTTCTGGGCCTTCCTGTTCGTCACCGTGTTTGCCGGAGGCGGCGCGGCCTACATGATCGGGCGAGCGGCGGCGCGCGGGTGGAACCCTATCTGGCAGGCGGGCCTTCAGGTGATGCTGCTGACGGCGGCGGTGCGCTTTCTGCACTGGGGACTGTTTGCGGGTGCGACGCTTGAAAGCTGGCGCCAGTCTCAGGGCTCGCTACTATCGCTCCATTACTATCTCGTCGATGCAATCGTGCTGCTCGTTTTCGCGGCAATCGGGTTTTCCCGGCAACGCACAGTGCAAATGCTTCGGCAGTATGGCTGGCTCGCTGTGGAAACGAGCCCGCTGACGTGGCGGCCATTGCACGACGCCAAGAGCCCGCCGCAATCCCGTCGAGACTGAACTTCCGCATTCCGCAGTCCATAAGATGAAAAGCACTTGGAGAGGACGATATATGCGCAAAATTCTGGCAGGTCTGGCCCTTCTCGGTCTTGGGGCCGCAGCCGCCCCGGCTTGGGCGGACGACATCTCCATCGCCATCGCAGGTCCGCTCACCGGCAAGGAAGCGACCTTCGGCGCCCAGTTCAAGGCGGGCGCGGAGGCAGCCGTCGCCGACATCAATGCAAAGGGCGGCGTGCTCGGCAAGCAGCTCAAGCTTCAGTTCGGCGACGACCAGTGCGACCCGAAGCAGGCGCGCGCGGTCGCCGAGCAACTGGCTTCCTCCGGGGTGGTCTTCGTCGCGGGGCACTTCTGTTCGAGTTCCTCGATCCCTGCTTCGAGCGTCTACAACGAACAGGGCGTCGTTCAGATCTCGCCCGGTTCCACCAACCCGAAGCTGACGGACGAGCGTCCGGGCGACTTCACCTATCGCATCTGCGGACGTGACGATCAGCAAGGCGGCGTCGCGGGTGCTTATCTCGCGAAGGAATTCGCCGACAAGAAGATTGCGATCCTGCACGACAAGACGGCTTACGGCCAGGGCCTCGCCGACGAGACCAAGAAGGCGCTGAACGCTGCGGGCAAGCAGGAAGTCTTCTACGAGGCGATCACGCCCGGCGAAAAGGACTACACGGCCATCGTCACCAAGCTGAAGCAGAACGGCATCGATGTCGTCTATCTGGGCGGCTACCACACCGAAGCCGGTCTCATCATCCGCCAGGCGCGCGGGCAAAACCTGAAGACGATCCTCGTCGGCGGCGATGCGCTCGTCTCGACGGAACTCGGCTCGATCGCGGGCGACGATGTGGAAGGCACGCTCATGACCTTCTCCCCCGATCCGCGCAAGAACCCGGCCGCGAAAGAGGTCGTCGACGCGCTCGAAAAGAAGGGCGTCAACCCGGAAGGCTATGTCGTCTACACCTACGCCGCGGTCCAGACCTGGGCGCAGGCCGCCGAGAAAGCGGGTACGACGGAAGGCGAGAAGGTCGTGGCCGCGCTGAAGGATCTGGAGTTCGACACCGCGCTCGGCAAGTTCAAGTTCGACGCGAAGGGCGATCCGAACCTTCCGTCCTATGTGTTCTATCGCTGGGGCAAGAAGGGCTACGAGCAGATCCAGTAAATTTCGAGCTTAGACAGTCGCGGTCGACGGCTGCCACGGCAATCGGGCGCTTCGCTTCGGCGAGGCGCCTTTTTTTTTGGGGGGGCATTCGGCGCTCAGGACAGGAACAGCTCCAAGCCTTCCGCTCCACGTCGATATTTGGCGAAAGACAGCTGGTGAGGCCCGAAAGTATCGGGCAGCAGCTTGTGTGAAAACACAGACGTGAAGAGCAACCGGTTCGCAGGCGCAATCCAACGTTTTTGCCTGCGTACCGGGGCGGTAACGCAGGCAATGGCGTCGAATAGCCTGATCTAATTATAGCGGGGCTTGCCACCCTTCGACGGAGGCTTCGGCGGCACGCCCTTCCCCGCTGCGGCGTGCCGGAACTGTGCGGCGCCCGCGCCGGGTCTTTGCTGATGCTTCGCAGGCGGCGGCGTCGCGGGCTTTTTCGGCAGCGCGAGGCGCATCTCGTGAATGGCTTTGCCCTCGCCTGCCGCCACTCCCGATGCGCCTTCCGCCTCGCCCTTCGCGATGGCCGCAAGCTCGCGCACGAGCGCCCGCGCACCGCGCAGCCGTTCCACGCCGTCGTCCCACTCCTCCTTGTACACGAGCTTCTGATCGATCTGCAGTTTTACCTGCGCGCCGTGCTCGTACATGAACTTCACAAGACCTTGCGGGTTCGCGAATTTCTTGTTGCGGAAGGTGATCACCGCGCCTTTCGGTCCGGCGTCGACCTGCGCGATGCCCGCCTTGCGGCAATAATTCTTGATCTGAACCACGGTGAGGAGGTGCTTCACTTCATCGGGTGGCGGCCCGAAACGGTCTGCCAGCTCTGCCGCGAAATTTTCGAGGTCGGCGCTCTCATGCAACCCCGAGAGCCGGCGATAAAGGCCGAGCCGCACCTGTAGATCGGGCACGTAGGCTTCCGGCAGCAACACGGGCAGACCGACATTGATCGTCGGCGACCATTGTTCCTCTTCCTCGCGCTCCTCGCCGCCGTTGGCCTTGAGCGCTGCGACCGCCTCTTCCAGCATCGACTGATAAAGCTCGTAGCCGACTTCCTTTATGTGGCCGGACTGCTCCTCGCCGAGCAGGTTGCCCGCGCCGCGAAGGTCGAGGTCGTGGCTCGCCAGCGTGAAACCGGCGCCGAGGCTGTCGAGCGAGTGCAGCACCTTGAGCCGCTTTTCGGCCTGTGGCGTGATCTTGCCGTTCGGCGGGATGGTGAACATGGCATAGGCGCGCGTCTTCGAGCGGCCGACACGCCCGCGAAGCTGATAGAGCGCGGCGAGGCCGAACATGTCCGCGCGATGCACGATCAGCGTGTTCGCGTTCGGAATATCGAGGCCCGATTCCACGATGGTCGTGGACAGCAGCACGTCGAATTCCCTGTCGTAGAAGGCCGACATGATGTCTTCGAGCTGGGTCGGCGCCATCTGACCGTGCGCCTGGCGGAAGCGGATTTCCGGCACGTGTTCGCGCAGGAACGCCGCCACATCGTCGAGATCGGAAATGCGCGGCACCACATAGAAGCACTGGCCGCCACGATAACGCTCGCGAAGCAGCGCCTCGCGCAGCGTGACGGGATCGAACGGCGTGATGAAGGTGCGCACAGCGAGGCGATCCACCGGCGGCGTCGCGATCACCGACATTTCGCGCACGCCCGTCAGCGCGAGTTGCAGCGTGCGCGGGATCGGCGTCGCCGTGAGCGTCAGCACGTGCACCTCCTCGCGCAGGTTCTTCAGCCGTTCCTTGTGCGCCACGCCGAAATGCTGCTCCTCGTCGACGATGAGGAGGCCCAGATCCTTGAAGGCTATGGATTTGGCGAGGAGCGCATGCGTGCCGACCACGATATCGATCTGCCCGGCCTTCAGCCCTTCTCTCGTCAGCGCCATCTCCTTCGGCGTCACGAGCCTCGAAGCCTGCGCGATCTTGACGGGGAAGCCCTGGAAGCGATTGACGAAGGTCTGGTAATGCTGGCGCGCGAGCAGCGTCGTCGGCACGACGACCGCCACCTGCTTGCCCTCCATCACCGCGATGAAGGCCGCGCGGAGCGCGACTTCGGTCTTGCCGAAGCCGACATCGCCGCACACGAGGCGATCCATCGGGCGGCCCTTTGCGAGATCGTCCGCCACCGCTTCGATGCTGGCGAGCTGATCGTCGGTCTCCTCGTAAGGGAAGCGGGTGACGAATTCATTATAGGCGCCGTCCGAAACCTGAAGCACCGGCGCGGGCTTCATTTCGCGCAGAGCCGCGACCTTGATGAGTTCTTCCGCCATCTCGCGGATGCGCTTCTTGAGCCGCGCTTTCCGGCCCTGCCACGACGCGCCGCCGAGCTTGTCGAGTTGGCCGTCGCCCTCGTCCGAGCCGTAGCGCGTAAGCAGTTCCATATTCTCGATGGGCAGGAACAGCTTGTCGCCGCCCGCATATTCGAGTTCGACGCAATCGTGCGGGGCGCCTGCCGCGTCGATGGTCTTCAGCCCGATGAACCGCCCTATGCCGTGATCGGCATGCACCATGAGGTCGCCCGGCGTGAGGCTCGACGCCTCGACGAGCACATCGCTCGCCTTCTTCGCCTTGCGGCGACGGATGAGGCGGTCGCCTAGGATATCCTGTTCGGCGATGATCGCGAGGTCGGGCGTCTCGTAGCCCGACTCGAGGCCGAGCAGCGCGAAGCTGACCGCGCTCTTCTCGGCCTTCCGCACCTCCGCGATGTTCGCAACCTTTTCGATACGCGAGACGTGCGACGAGAGCATGTTGCCGAGGCGTTCGCGCGCGCCGTTCGTCCAGCAGGCGACGACCGCGCGCTTGCCGAGGCTCTGCATCGTGCGGATATGCTCGGCGACGGCCGGAATGAGCTTGTCGGAGCTTTCAGCGCGTTCGAGCGCGAAGCTGCGCCCCTGCTTGCCCCTGAAGTCGATCTGCACGACCGCCCTGGCGTCCGGCTGCGGGAAGGGTTCGAAGCGGCGCACCTTGTGCTCGCCAAGCTTCGCTGTCCATTCCTCCGATGTGAGGTAGAGCGCGTCGGGCTTGAGCGGCTTGTAGGGCGGCGCGCCGAAGGAGCGCTGTTCGAGCCCCTCGCGGCGTGCTTCATAATGATCGGCGATGGTTTCGAGGCGGCGCAGCGCCGCCTCGTCCGCCAGATGATCGAGCGTTGCGACCGCGTTCGGCAGGTAATCGAACAGCGTGTCCATGCCGTCGTAAAACAGCGGCAGCCAGTGCTCGACGCCGGGGTAACGCGTCCCCGCAGACACCGCCTCGTAAAGCGCGTCGTCGCCCTTGCTCGGCCCGAACAGCTCGACGTACCGCTGACGAAATTGCTTGACGGCGGCGTCGCCCGACGGGATTTCGCTGATCGGAAGCAGCGTGACGCCATCGCGCGTGGCCTGCGTGCGTTGCGTGACGGGATCGAAGGTGCGGATCGTTTCCAGCGTATCGCCGAAGAAGTCGAGGCGCGCGGGCCGCGCATGCCCCGGCACGTAGAGATCGAGGATACCGCCGCGCACGGCGTATTCACCGGGCTCCATCACGGTGCCGGTGCGCATGAAGCCCGATCCTTCGAGCCGCGCGACCACCTGTTCCATGGAGATGCGGCCGCCAGCGGTGAGCCGCGCCGCCGACTTTTTCATCGCGGCGAGCGGCGGCACGCGCTGAAGAGCGGCATTCACCGTTGTCAGCACGATGATCGCGGGCTTGCCGCCCTTCGCATGGGCGAGCCTTGCGAGCGTAGCGATGCGTCGGGCTTCGATGTCGCTGTCGGGCGAAACGCGGTCGTAAGGCACGCAGTCCCACGCCGGAAACGAGAGGACGTCCGCGCCGGGGGCAAAGAATTCGAGCTGGCTCTTGAGCGCGGCAAGACGGTGGTCGTCGCGCGCGATGTGCAGCACCACTTGCTGGTACGCCGTGTCGGTGGGGAGGCGCCGCGCTATGGCCGCGATCAGAAACGCGTCGTGGCCCTCGGGCACGCCGGAGGCGAGGATAGCGCCGTCTCCGCCCGCAAGCCTGTCGAGCGCGGTGGGCTTTCCCGCCGCCTTCTTGTCCAATGTTTCGGTTTCGCCTGCCATGTCGGGGTGCGGCCTCGGGCCGCCGCGTTGGAGCTGTTGAGCGTTATCGCTTTCGCGTAAATCGAGTGAGCGGCGCTGCTTGTCGAGCAGGATCCTTATCGAAGAACCGCCGTGCGCTTTTGCGGATCAGGCTCGAAGCATCATCATAGTCTGTAGAAGCTGCGGATTTCGGACACGATGGCCGCGAGGTCGCCCGGCGCTTCGCCCTTCCTGATCCAGAGGTCGACATCCGGGTCTTGCGCCGCGAGCACCGTTTCGAAGGACGTAAGCTGCGTCTCGTCCATGACGGGCACGCGCGCCTCGGCATAGCGCCCGAGAATGAGATCCAGTTCCTTCGTGCCGCGATGAAGCGCACGGTACACCGCGCGCTTGCGCCTCAGCTCAAGCCCGTCCATCAAAAAAACCTTTAGAACGCGAATGTTGGCGCACTTGGCACCGTGCCCGCAATATAGTCGCGAAGCTCCTGCATTCATACCCCCGGCTTTCGCACTTTCCGCCTTATCCCCGTCACGCCGGTGCAAAAATTGCGCGGCGGATTGCGCGGGCCGCGCGCCGTGCTCAAACTCGCCACCATGAGCGAATCGCAGTCGCAAATGCCGTTGTTTGAAGCGCCGGTTCCTTGGCAGGGTGCATCAACGCCCACATTTCTTGAACGCATGGTTGTCCCGGACAAAGAACGCCCCGCAACAGGAGCCGGCTTGAACGCGCTTCATGCGCCGCTGACGAGCCTCAAGGGGCTCGGCCCGCGCGGCGCGGAGCTTCTCACGAAGCTCCTCGCAAAGCCGCTGACGCCACCGCGCGTGATCGATCTCCTCTGGCATCTGCCGACGGGCACGCTCGACCGCAGGCTCACGCCATCGGTCAGCGAAGCGCTCTCCGGCAGCATCGTCACGCTCGTGGTTACGCCGGTGAAGCTCAGCGCGCCGCCGCGTTCTGCCCCTCGCGCGCCGTTGCGCATCGTTTGCGAGGATGAAAGCGGAGCGCTCGACATCGTCTATTTCCACGGCGACCGCGCGGGGATCAAACGGCTGTTGCCGGTCGGCGAACCGCGCCTCGTCTCGGGCCGCGTCGAGCGCCACGGCGCGCGCCTGCAAATGACGCACCCGGATTATGTCCTCGCGCCGGAGGAGCGCCATCGCCTGCCCGCCATCGAGCCCGTCTACCCGCTGACGTTCGGCCTTACACAAAAATTTCTCTACCGCGTCATCGGCGAAGCGCTGGCGAAAGTGCCGGATTTCCCCGAATGGCACGATACGGCGCTCGTCGAAGCGGAAGGGTGGCCGACCTTCCGCGAGGCGCTCGTGACGTTGCACCGCCCCCGGAGTCATGCAGACCTCGCGCTATGGCACAAGGCGCGCGAGCGGCTCGCCCATGATGAAGTGTCGAGCGCTCAGCTCGCCATCGCGCTGGTGCGCCGAAGCCACCGCCAGCTTGCCGGACGCTCGTTTGTCGGCGACGGCAGCCTCGCCGCGAAGATGCGCGGCCAGTTGCCCTTTGCGCTGACGCGGTCGCAGGAAACCGCGCTCGCCGAAATCAAGGCGGACATGGCCTCGTCGCGGCGCATGCTGCGGCTCCTTCAAGGCGATGTCGGCGCGGGCAAGACGGTCGTCGCGGCGCTTGCCATGGCGAACGCGGTGGAAGCGGGCGCGCAGGTCGCGCTGATGGCGCCGACGGACGTTCTCGCCCGCCAGCACCTCGAAACGCTGACGCCCTTGTGTGCGGCGGCCGGCATCCCGCTCGGCTATCTCTCGGGGCGAGAACAGGGCCGCGCGCGCGGGCGGCTTCTCGGCAAGCTCGCGAGCGGTGAAATCCGCGCGATCTGCGGCACCCATGCGCTGTTTCAGCCCGATGTGGTATTCCGCGATTTCGGCCTCGCCATCGTGGACGAGCAGCACCGCTTCGGCGTGGCGCAACGCCTCGCCTTGCAGGAGAAGGCCCGCGCGGGCGACGCCGACATCCTTGTGATGACAGCGACGCCGATCCCGCGTACCCTGCAACTGTCGCTGCATGGGGATCTCGACGTGTCGCAGATCACCGAAAAGCCCGCTGGCCGCAAGCCTGTCATCACCCGCACCGTGCCGCAGGAGCGACTGGATGATGTCATCGAGGGCCTTAATCGTGCGCTCGGCGAGGGCGCGCAGGTCTACTGGGTGTGCCCCGCCGTCGAAAGCGAGACCGCGCGCGACATGACCGCCGTGACCGAGCGCGCCGCCCATCTGCGCCAGGTCTTCGGCGAGCGCGTCGGCCTCGTGCATGGCAAGCTGTCAGGCGCCGAGAAGGACGCGGCGATTGCCGCTTTCGCCGCGCGCGAAACCTCGATCCTCGTCGCAACCACCGTGATCGAGGTTGGCGTGAACGTGCCGAACGCGACCGTGATGATCATCGAGAACGCGGAGATGTTCGGCCTCGCGCAACTCCACCAGCTTCGCGGGCGCGTGGGGCGGGGCGCGGCGCAGTCGTCCTGCATCCTGCTCTACAAGGGGCCGCTGTCCGAGACGGCGAAATCGCGCCTCGATATCCTGCGGCAGGTGGACGACGGCTTCGTCATCGCGGAGGAAGATTTGCGGCTTCGCGGCGGCGGCGAGGTACTGGGCGCGAAGCAGAGCGGCGATCCCGGCTTCCGTATCGCGGGCTGGCCCGACGCCGCGCCGCTGATCGAGCGCGCGGCGACCGCCGTTCGCTATCTCCTGGGCCGCGATCCGTTCCTGAAGTCAGAACAGGGGCTTGCCGCGCGCACCTGCCTCGCGCTGTTCGAGCGCGACGAGGCGATGCGGCTGTTGCAGGCGGGATAGAAAACATTATGATTTTATTTCGAGCCGCAATGTTATTTGCAAGCATCGTCGCATCGTTTATAGCGACGATAATAGGTATTTTTGTCTTAATATATATGTTTTGGAATGAGAACGTGGGATTTTTCGAGCCACATAAGCCGGGTTATTGTTATGGACGCGACGGTTTCTTAAGAAACTGGGAATTCTTGGACCAAGCAATATTGCATAATGCGCGCAAGCTTGACCCCAACCGTGTAATGGGTCAAAGCACCGATTTAACTTTGCGCTTTTTGGCCGAAAATAAAAACTGCTGCAAATTGTATTGCGCTGATGCGCATCAAAAAGCAGAGATAAAATCGTTGGATGAAAAAAACAGCTGTGACGAGGTCCAAACACACATTTATTCGGGCGGATTGAAAATTTATATGGCTTTTGATGCCTGCGGCTCTAAATTAGAGCTGTGGAGCATCAGGGAATAAAGCACGGCCGCGCTTCACAAATCCTGCGGATTTTATTGCGGAACGTCACATGGGTGCCCGTGAGCACGCCGGAGGAAATCGAGGCGCTCAAGGCCACGACGCTCTTTTCCATCCACGATTTCGTACCGAGATTGCTGTCCACGTGGCCTAGCGTCGCCGAGCGTCCCGCCCTTCGCTGGATCAGGTAGCGGCGCGTCTCATCGACCGAGGATGAGGGGCGGCGACGGCTGAGACGAGAGCCGCCGCATCGACGCCGCCGCCCCCATGTGGCAGCAACTTCATGCCAACGGCACGTAGATGTCGGTGATCAACTCGGCGGGTGGCGTTTTTTTCGGATCGTTGACGTAGTCCTCGAAGCACGGCGCATCGCTCACGGGGCGCCCGAGACTGGGTAGACCCGTGCGGTAAAGCCAGCCATAGGCTTTGTGCAGGTCTGAATACGGGCCGACATGACGCAGCATCGCATAATCGCCGCCTTCGATGATCGCGGCTTCGAGCGGCGGCTCGACGCATTCAGGCGTGTCCACCCATATCGCCGCAAGCGAGCGAAGCTTCTCCGCCGGAACCACGTCCGGGTCGTCGTAATAAAGCGCAACGCTTCCCTTCATCCGCGCGAACAGGCCACGCGAACCGCCGAGTACGCCGAGTTGCGTGAACGTGGCGCCGATCTCCGGATACGGGCCGCGATGCGCGAGCCCGACGAGATGCATCAGCTTTATCGTCTTGATGGTGACTTCATACATGGCACTTGCCTTTTCAGACTGGGCAGTCGGATAGACGGTCTTGCCGCGCTCGCGATAGGCGGCGGGCGGCAGGCCGTAGGCCGCGCCGAAAGTGCGCGTAAACGACTGCAGGTTGGGGTAACCCGCTCGGGCAGCAATCGCCGACACGCTCTTTCGCGTTTCCACGAGTTCTGTGGCGGCGCGGTGAAGGCGCAGGCGGCGAATGGTCTGCGCCGCCGTCTCGCCGTGAACCGCGCGATAGATGCGATGCCAGTGATACGATGACAGGCAAGCAATCTCGCCCAGCTTTTCGAGGTCGAGGTCTTCGTCGAGATGGGCGTGGATGTGCTCCAGCACCCGAAGAAGCCGCGCCTCGTATTGCTGCCAGATGTTTTCCGTCATCGCACCGCCGCGTTCGCCGTGAGCAGGTGATGTGTTGAAGCACGGCGGCGCTTCACAAATCCTGCGGATTTATCGCGAACGCCCGCGCCTCAACTCGACAGGCCGCCCGCGAGCGAGGGCGTGGCGAGCGGCGAGAAGCCGTAATGCTTCAGCCAGCGCAGATCGCCGGAGAAGAACGCGCGCAGATCCGGCATGCCGTATTTCAGCATTGCGATGCGGTCGATGCCCATGCCGAAGGCGAAGCCCTGCCACTCGTCCGGGTCGATGCCGCAGGAGCGCAGCACATTCGGATGCACCATGCCGCAGCCGAGGATTTCGAGCCAGTCGCTGCCCTGCCCGATCTTGAGTTCCGGCCCCGAGCGGTCGCACTGGATATCCACTTCGGCAGACGGCTCCGTGAACGGGAAGTGCGACATGCGAAAGCGCATGTTCACGTCCGGCACCTCGAAGAACGCCTTGCAGAATTCTTCGAGCACCCATTTCAGATGCCCCATATGCGTGGCGCGGTCGATGACGAGGCCCTCGACCTGATGGAACATCGGCGTATGCGTCTGGTCCGAATCCATGCGGTAGACGCGGCCCGGCGCGATGATGCGAATGGGCGGCTTCTCTTTCATCATGGTGCGCACCTGCACGGGCGAGGTGTGTGTGCGCAGCAGGAGGCGTTCGCCCTGCTCGTTCGGATTGAAGAAGAACGTGTCGTGCGCCTCCCGGGCCGGATGACCCACGGGGAAGTTCAGCCGCGTGAAATTGTTGTCGTCAGTCTCGATGTCGGGGCCTTCCGCGACCGAAAAGCCCATGTCGGCGAAGATCACCATCAGCTCTTCCCAGACGCGGGAAATGGGATGGATGCGGCCTTCGGCGGCAGGGTTGGCGCGCACGGGCAGCGTCACGTCCACGCGGTCGGTCGCGAGCTTTTCGGCAAGCGCTGCGGCTTCGAGTTCGGCCTTGCGCGCATCAAGCGCGGCGGCGACCGCGTCCTTCACCACATTGACCGCCTGCCCGAAGCTCTTGCGTTCCTCCGGCGGCAGCGTCCCGAGCTTCTTCATAAGCTCCGAGATTTCGCCCTTCTTGCCGAGCGCCGAAACGCGGATGGCATCGAGCGCGGCGAGGTCGCCCGCATTCCCCACGGCCTCGACCAGCCGGTTCGACAGGGCGTCAAGATCGGGTGCGGAATCCGCAAGCGTTTCCATGGGGTCTTTCTCGTTCGGGAAGGAATGGCGATGTGCGATTGGCGTGCCACTTTTGGCCGGAGGGGTCAAGACCGCTGAAGACGGCGTGCACGAAGCCATCGGGTTTCGGCGACCTTTTGAACATCGCCAAGCGATAAAAAAACCCGCCATGCACCCTGGGGCGCATCGCGGGCTGTTCCTTGAACGGACAGGGTTCGAGTTGCAGGCGGAGCTCTAGTTGAGCAACGCGGGAGAGGGCTCTTTCTTGCCCTCCTTCTCCGAAATCAGCTTCAGAACATAAGTGATCTCGTCGCGCGCATCCCGCGTCGCGCGGGCGTCTTCCTTCGGAATTTCGTCGGCGA
This sequence comes from Rhodomicrobium lacus, assembly GCF_003992725.1. Lineage (NCBI taxonomy): Bacteria > Pseudomonadati > Pseudomonadota > Alphaproteobacteria > Hyphomicrobiales > Hyphomicrobiaceae > Rhodomicrobium > Rhodomicrobium lacus. Next base: position 595,301 of record NZ_RZNF01000002.1, read on the forward strand.
TCCGAAGAAGGATGTTCGCCAGCGCGAGCAACTCGGGCACTGTCAGTTCGTCAAGCCTCATGCAGACCTGAGTTCCGCGGGCAGAGCCTCGCGCGCCTTGCCGACGAGCGCCGCGAAGCCCGCCGGATCGGTGATGGCGAGGTCGGACAGAACCTTGCGGTCGATCTCGATTCCCGCCTTGTTGAGGCCGTCGATGAAGCGGCCATAGGTCAGGCCGTGTTCGCGCGTGGCGGCGTTGATGCGCTGGATCCACAGCGAGCGGAAATTGCGCTTCTTCGTCCGGCGATCGCGATAAGCATATTGCAGGCTTTTTTCGACCGCCTGCTTCGCGATGCGGATGGTGTTCTTGCGGCGGCCGTAAAAGCCCTTCGCCTGCTCAAGAACCTTCTTATGACGGGCGTGTGCGGCTACACCGCGTTTCACACGTGACATTGTTCGTCGTCTCCAAGCTCAATCGTTGCGTCGTTTCGGTGATCAGTCAAGCCCGTAGGGGGCGAACTTCTTCACATGGTTCGCATCGCCCGGTTCGAGGACGACGCTGCCGCGCGCATTGCGAATGAACTTCGGAGTCCGCTTGATCATGCCGTGACGCTTTCCCGCCTGCGAGGCGAGAACCTTCCCGGTTCCGGTGATCTTGAAGCGTTTTTTCACGCCGCTCTTGGTCTTCATCTTGGGCATTTTGCTTCCTTTCTTATTGGATCTCTCGCACGAAACAGCTTTTGCGGCTGAAGAAGCCGCCAGCGCGTCTCGCATTTGGAGAAGCACGAAAAAGCCGCCACGGCATGCCCTGAAATGCGCCGGGCGGCTCGGTTCGGGCAGAATATGCTGAGGTTCTCAAAGACGCAACTGTTTCAGCGATGGGTTTCATTGGCAAAACGGCTTCCGCATCACCGGCTTTGAAGTCGGCTATGACGCGAGACGGTACACAGGCGCGATCCGCCGCCACGGCGCCGTCTTTCCCGGCGGATTGCGGCCGGCGGCTCAAGCAGCAGACTCTCGCTTGTTTCTGTGCAAATCGGGCCGCGCGCCCGCTCCCTCTGTGGATTAGCCTCTGTGCATCCGCTGTCGCGCTGCCGAATCGCGCTAGGCAGGTTAGACACGGCTATGCCCTAATCTAGTGGTTACGTGTGCGTTCGGGTGCGTTAGCGCATGTGTTGATAGGTGACGGAACGGGCGATTGCTTTTCCATGGGGCTTGGCTGCATCAGATTGTTTGTCGTTAGTCTCGTCTTGTCCTTCGGTTTTTCCGCTGGGCTTTGCGGGGGATCCATCGTCGCCTTTGCGCAGAGCGGCGACAGCCGAGGGGTCGATCTTCTCAGCCGCGCGACGAGATCCTTCGACGCAGGCGCCTATTCGGACGCATCCTCCCTTATCGATGCAGCCTTCCGTGCCGGTCTCAGCGGGGAACTTGCGGCGCGCGCGATTTTGCTCCGCGCCCGTATCAACGAGCGAAGCGGTTCCTACGCCCGCGCGCTTCAGGATTATTCCAACGCGCTCTGGATGGAGAGCCTTCCGGCCGCCGACCGCAAGACGGCAAACGAAGGCAAGGAGCGCGTGATGGCTGCGATGGGTTTGAGCCCGCAGCAGCAACAGGCATCTGCCGCGCCGCAAGCGAGCCAACCGGCTCAGGGACGCTCCAGGCACGCGAACAATCCGGCCGCAATTCAGGCGCCGGCTTCCCAGCCCGATCCCCAATCTTCCCCTCCGCAGGCACAGTCTTCGTCGGGCGGCGGCATCGGCGGGTTCTTCGACAGCATTTTTGGCGGATCGTCGGGAGGCCAGCAGGCCGCTCAGGCGCAGCAGCCGCAACAACAAGGCTGGCAAGCGCAAGCCTCCGCGTCGCAGCAACAGCAAGCGCAACAGCAAGCCGCGGCCTCCGCGGTCGTCGTCAGCCCCGCGCCGACACGCCGCGCCGCGCCGATCCGCGTCGATCCTTCGCTTCAGGCCGACGCACCCGCCAAGCCCGCCCGCGTTGCGAAAGCGACGCCTCCCGCGAAGGTTTCCACCCCTCCGGTGACGCCTGTCTCGACGGCCACATCGGCGTCGTCCGTGGCATCGCCAGCCGACGGTTTCCTCATCGTCTTCGGCTCCGCTCCCAGTCAGCAGGCCGGGCAGGCAACCGCCCGCCAGATCAAGGCGCAACTTTCCGACATCCTCGTGAATCGCGATCTCGATGTGGAGTCCGGCGCAGGCGGCTATCGCATTCAGGCAGGGCCGTACAAGGCGAAGGCGGCGGCGACGGCGCTTTGCGGAGCCATCAGGCAACGCAATATTCCCTGCACGGTCACGCCGTAAATTCACGGAAGGCGGCGCTCAAGGTCGCTTCGCACCGAAGCCGCGCGGGCCCGCCGATTGGTTCGTTCGATCACGAAACCTTGGCGTCGCCCGGCCCTTCGCCGACGCGCCTTATACCCCACATAAAGCGCCTACCCCTTTCACAGCGAAGGAGCGAACGGCGTGCGCAATCTCATCACCGACGTCGAGGGGCTGCGGGTCGGCAACGCCGAACATACACGCATCGCGAGCGGCACGACCGTCATTCTGGCCGACGCGCCCGTCGTTGCGGCTGCAACCGTGATGGGCGGCGGCCCCGGCACGCGCGAGCGCGACGCCATCGGCCTCGAAGGCACGGTCGGCGCGGCGGACGCCATCGTGCTCTCCGGCGGCAGCGCCTTCGGCCTCGATGCGGCGAGCGGCGTGCAGACATGGCTCCGCGAAAACGGACGCGGCTTTCAGGTTGGCCCGGTGCGGGTGCCCATCGTTCCGCAGGCGATCCTGTTCGATCTCATCAACGGCGGCAACAAGGACTGGGGCCGCGAGGCGCCCTATCGTGAACTTGGTTTCAAGGCCGCCGAGGCGGCAGGCGGAGACTTTGCGCTCGGCTCGGCCGGTGCCGGATACGGGGCGACGGTCGCGCGGGGGGCAGGTCTTTCAATGCGCGGCGGCCTCGGCAGCGCGTCCGAGCGCCTGACGTTCGGCGGCGAAGCGGTCGTCGTCGGCGCGCTCGCGGCGGTGAACGCGGCTGGCGCGGTGACGGTCGCGGACACGGCGCATTTCTGGGCCGCACCCTATGAGCACGGCGCGGAATTCGGTGGACTTGGCCTGCCTCATCCGATCCCGCCGGAAGCCGCGCGGCCCGTGCTGAAATACGGGGCGCTCGCCGGCGCAAACACGACACTCTGTGTCGTCGCGACGGACGCGCCGCTGACGCAAACACAGGCGAAACGCGTGGCAACGATGGCGGCGGCGGGCATGGCGCGCGCGATCCATCCGGTTTTCTCGCCGCTCGACGGCGACATCGTCTTCGCGCTCGCCACGGCGCGGGCGGTGCTTTCGGACCGGGACACCGCGCTGCCCTATATCGGCGCGGCCGCCGCGAACTGCCTCGCCCGCGCAATCGCACGCGGCGTCCATGCGGCGTCCTCATCCCTGCCGGACGGCACGCAGAGCTATCGCAACCTTTTCGCAAGCGCATGAATGCAGTATGACTTGCGCGGCGTCTCGCGCGCCGGGCCATGCGGCCTCCCTGCGCGAAACAGCCGAAAGGCGATGGCGACACCATGAGCGACAGCAAACGCGCCGCGAGGCTCCTGTTCCTCGATTCGGGCCTCGGAGGTCTTACCGTGCTGAAGGCGGCGCGCGCCGCGATCCCCGAAGCGGAAGTGCTTTTCATCGCCGACGACGCCGCCTTTCCCTATGGCCCGAAGCCGGAAGGCGAACTCGTGGACCGGCTTCTCCAGCTCGTCGGTAATGCGCTGACGGCGTTCCAACCGGATTGCGTCGTTCTCGCCTGCAACACGGCTTCGACGGTCGCGCTTTCGGCGCTGCGGGCCGCCTTCTCCGTGCCCTTCGTCGGCACGGTGCCCGCGATCAAGCCTGCGGCGGCCATCACGCGCAGCGGCCTCGTTTCGGTGCTCGCCACGCCCGGCACGGTCGCGCGCGAATACACCCATACCCTGATCGACAAATATGCGTCGGGCGCGCGCGTGACGCTTGTCGGCACGCCGAACCTCGCGGAGCTTGCGGAAAGCTACGCCAGCGGCGAGCCGGTTTCCGACGCCGCCATCGCGCACGAAATCGCGCCGTGCTTCGTGGAGGAAGGGCATGCGCGCACCGATGTGGTGGTGCTGGGCTGCACGCATTATCCGCTGTTGCTCGAACGCCTCGACGCGCTTTCGCCCTGGCCTGTAACCTGGCTCGACCCTGCCCCCGCAATCGCGCGCCGCATTGCGAACGTACTCTCGGAGCGCGGCCATATCGTCGGTGTGGGCGCGAAACGGGGTTCCGGCACTATCGCGTTCACCTCCGGGCGCACGCCATTGCCATCGCTGCTTGCGCTTTTGCAGGCTCATCAGCTAAGCATCGCTGCAAAGATCGATGCAAAAGACGGCGCAGCCGCCGCAGCCTGAGAGTTTTTCCATGATCCCGCGCTATTCCCGCCCGCAGATGGCAAACATCTGGTCCGACCAGTCACGTTATGAAATCTGGCTCGAAATCGAGACGCTCGCCGCCGAGGCCATGGAGCAGCTCGGCACGATCCCGGCGGGCACGTCCAAGGTTTTGCGCGAGAAGGGCGCGTTCGACATCCAGCGCATCGACGAGATCGAGCGCGAGGTGAAGCACGACGTCATCGCGTTTTTGACGAGCGTCAGCGAGCATGCTGGCCCTGAGGCGCGCTTCATGCATCAGGGCATGACCTCG